>NZ_SPUM01000126.1 GCF_004614195.1 Massilia horti
CGCGGGGCCGCCGAGGACCTGTGCGCACGCGGTCACGGCATGCTGACTTGCGGCTGCGTCTTCACCACATTACGTTCGCGAACCGCGTGCGCACGGGTCCTCGGCGGCCCCGCGCACCCTACGCATGTTTACGCGCCGCGTGCCGATACGAAGGGCTTCAGGTCGTCACGCTCTGCGCCCACGCCAGCGCCGACAGGTGCGCCTTGTTTACGTCCAGCGGGCTGATGCCCAGCGACAATGCCAGCGAGGCCACCAGGTTCGAGTTCAGCTCGCACGCTTCGGCCAGCGCCAGGTAAGGGCCGTACATGCCTTCGCGCGTGAGCAGCGCGCGCACCACCTCTTCCGGCAGCTGGATCGTGTCCAGCACTTCCTGCATCGGCAGCCCGAGCAGGCGGTCGAGCAGCGAGAACATGCCCGCCACAAACAGGTTTTCGCCCTCCCCGCGCGCGAGGAATTTTTGGCCGAGCAGCTCGGCCAGGCGGCCGCGCACCACCGCCGTTTCCATCAGCACCGGCGAATAGCCGCTGGTGCTGGCGGTGGCGAGCAGCAGCGTCAGCCAGCGGTACAGCGGCGCATAGCCCAGCATGGCGATCGCCTGCCGGATCGACTGGATTTCGCGTCCCGAGCCGAAACTGGCTGAGTTGATATAACGCAGCAGTTTGTAGGTCAGCGCCGGGTCGCGCTTGAGCACGCCCTCCAGCTTGGGCACGTCCTCATTGTTCTGGACCATCCGCATCAGCTGCAGGATGATCTGTTGCGCCGGGTTCATGCCCGCCACCGGACTACCCGGGCGCGGCGTCAGGTGCAGCTTGCCGACGAACGCGTCCAGGCCAAGCGCGGCGCAGGCGTCGAAATCGGCCCAGGTGGTCACGGGACGCCCGACCATGCGCACCGCCGAGTTCTTGGCGGCAGCAAAGGCGCGCGCCTGCGCGGGCACATCGGCGCCGGTGAAGCGCACTTCGGCCCAGGATGCGACCGGGCTCAGGTTGCGGCTCAATAGATTGAGGTCGGCGCCGCGGATCGAAATGCCCACGTTACCGGCGCGCAGCCCCTTGACCGCGGCGCGGATGTCGGCATCGGCCAGGTGGCGCACATTGAGCGACAGCACCGTGTGCTCGGCCGGCAGCGCATGCAGCGCGTCCAGCGACAGCATCGCGGGCACCGCGTCGAGGAACAGGATCTTGTCGCGCAGGAGCCAGCCTTGCTCCTCGTCGAGCACATGCTCGGCCACGAATCCGACCAGCGATTCGAGATCGGCGTCCGTGACCTGCCTGTCGTGCTGCTGCCAGGACAGTTCATAGCCCATCACCCGTTGCTGCGGACTGAGTAACGGTTCACGGACGATAAAGTTTGTTTGATGCATTATTGGCGTGGCTGCGAGGCGGGTGTTGCGATACTTCTCAGAAGCCGAGACTGTCGAGCAGGTCGTCGACCTGGCCCTGGTTGGCCACGACTTCGCTGTTTCCTTCTGGCTTGATTTGCGGGCCGTTGAGCAGGCCGTTGTCGAACTCGCGGCGGATCTCCGCCGGCGCAAAGTCGACCAGCACCTGCACCAGCTGCTGCTCCAGGTTCTGGGCGATGCCCGTGATCCGGCCGATCACCTGGCCGGTCAGGTCCTGGAAGTCCTGCGCCAGCATGATGTCCATCAAATGGCCCTTGGTGGCGCTGGCCGCCTCGCGCGACTGGCCAAGCGCGCCGACGGTGCGCTGCGCGAGCGCGCGCCAGGCATCGGGACCGCCTTGTCCGTCGAGCAGTGCCTGCCACTGGCCCGCCAGCTCGCCCGCCGCGGCGTCGATGCCGTCCTGCAGCGGATTGGCGGCGTCGGTGGCGTCGAGCACCCTCTTGGCCGCTTGTTCCGACAGGCGCGCCACGTAATCGAGGCGATCGCGCGCATCCGGGATGTCGCTGGCCGCCTTTTCGATCAGCTTGTCCAGGCCCAGGCCGCGCAGGCTGTCATGCAGGGCGCGGGTCAGGTGGCCGATCCGGCCCAGCACCTCGTCATGCCCGCTGGCTGGCGCAGTTGGCTCACCCATGTCACGCACCGGCTTTTTCCATTTTCTCGAAAATCTTGTTCAGCTTTTCGTCCAGCGTCGCGGCCGTGAACGGCTTGACGACATAGCCGTTGGCGCCGGCTTGCGCTGCCGCAATGATGTTTTCTTTCTTTGCTTCCGCGGTCACCATCAGCACCGGCAGTTTGGCCAGCGCGGGATCGGCGCGAATGTTCTGCAACATGGTCAGGCCGTCCATGTTCGGCATGTTCCAGTCCGAGACGACGAAGTCGAACGATTCGCTGCGCAGCTTGGCCAGTGCCTGGACGCCGTCCTCTGCCTCGTCGACATTGGCGTAACCAAGTTCTTTCAACAAGTTCTTAACGATGCGGCGCATCGTCGAGAAATCGTCTACAACTAAAAAACGCAACTTTGGATCAGCCATGAAATACTCCGTTGATTCTCTTACTCTGGTTTAATGGTTTGAAATGGCAAACAAGCAGGCTTAAGCATAGCATTTTTGTTGCTCTACGGCGATAAAACCGCGGGGAAATGACAGGACGCGGATCAAACGCGCAACGCGCGGCCGCCATGCGCGGCCAGGTGCCCCAGCACCAGCCCGGGCAGCGCGGTCAATGGCGCGACCTCGTGCGCGGCGCCCAGCGCGATCGCCTCGCGCGGCATGCCGAACACCACGCACGACGCTTCGTCCTGGGCGAAGTTGTGTGCGCCCGCATTGCGCATCTCGAGCATGCCGGCGGCGCCGTCCTTGCCCATGCCGGTCAGGATCACCCCCACCGCGTTCTTGCCGGCCGCCTCGGCCGCCGAGCGGAACAGCACGTCGACCGACGGCCGGTGGCGGTTCACCGGCGGCGTCTGCTCGATCCGGGTCACGTAGTTGGCGCCCGAGCGCGCGAGCAGCAGGTGCGAATGGCCCGGCGCGATGTAGGCATGGCCGGGCAGCACCCGCTCGCCGCCCACCGCTTCCGACACGCTGATCTTGCACAGCGAATCGAGGCGCCGCGCGAACGAACTGGTGAAGCCTTCCGGCATATGCTGGGCGATCAGAATGCCCGGGCAGTCCGACGGCATCTGCATCAAAAATTCGCGGATCGCCTCGGTGCCGCCGGTCGAGGCGCCGATGATGATCAGCTTTTCCGACGAGGTGAGCGGGCTCCTCAAAGCCGGCAGCACCGGCGCCTGCGGACCCTGGTGCACGCTGCGCGGCCTGATGCGGGCGCGGCTGGCGGCGCGGATCTTGTCGGCGATTAGTTCGGCGTACTCGCGCATCCCGGTCTGGATCGACAGCTTCGGCTTGGTCACGAAGTCGACCGCGCCCAGTTCCAGCGCGCGCATCGTGATCTCCGAGCCGCGCTCGGTCAGCGAGGACACCATCAGCACCGGCATCGGGCGCAGGCGCATCAGCTTTTCCAGGAAGTCCAGGCCGTCCATCTTGGGCATCTCGACATCGAGCGTGAGCACATCGGGATTGGTCTTCTTGATAAGCTCCCGCGCCACCAGCGGGTCGGGCGCGACGCCGACCACCTCCATGTCCGGCTGCGAGTTCACGATCTCGCTCATCACACTGCGGATCAGGGCCGAATCGTCGACGATCACTACCTTGATTGTCATGGTTTGTCCCTTTCCTAGAACAGGTCGATTTCGCCGCCCACCGGCTCGACCTTGAGACGCTTGGCGTAATCGAGCTCGCGCCGCGCCAGCGTATCGTTATGGGTTTGCATCAGCTTCTTGACCAGCACCTTGCCGGTGCGCGGGAAGAAGTACACCTTGCGCGGGTGGATGTCGTTCAGGTCCTCGGCCATCACCGGAATGCGCTCGGTCTTGAGGAAGCTGGTGACAAATTGCGCGTTGCGCTCGCCCACGTTCATCGCGGTAAAGCCGCGCAGCACCGCGCCGCCGCCGAACACCTTCGCTTCCAGGTGCTCGCGCCGCGCGCCGGACTTGAGCAGGTCGTTGATCAGCACTTCCATGGCGTAGGTCCCGTAGCGCATCGAGGCCGACACCGGGCCCGAGTCGCCGCCATCGGGCAGCATGAAGTGGTTCATGCCGCCCAGGCCCGTGGTGCGGTCGCGGATGCAGGCCGACACGCACGAGCCCAGCACGGTCACGATCAGCATGTCGCGCCCGGTGTAGTAGTACTCGCCCGGCAGGATCTTCGCCGCGTCGCAATCGAAAGTGCGGTCGTAGTAGACGTTGGTGGCGAAGTGGCTATTCATAATTCATGGTCGCTTTCGTGAAAACGGCTAGCCGGCCCGGTCATCGAGCTGGTAAACCGTCTTGCCGCGCAGGCGCAGCGCGTCCGACACGTACAGGAAGTTTTCGGAGTGGCCGGCGAACAGCAGCGCGTGCGGCTTCATCAGGGGCACGAAGCGCGACAGGATCTTGCGCTGGGTCGGCTTGTCGAAATAGATCATCACGTTGCGGCAGAAGATCGCGTCGAACGGCCCCTTGATCTGCCAACCGTCCTCCAGCAGGTTCAGCTGGCGGAAGGTGACGAGCTGGCGCAGCTCCTGGCGCACCCGCACCATGCCCTGGTTGGCGCCTTTGCCACGCAAGAAAAAGCGCTTCAGGCGCTCCGGCTCGAGCTTGTCGACCCGCTCGATCGGATAGACGCCTTCGCTGGCGGTGGCCAGCACGTTGGTGTCGATGTCGGTGGCGAATATCTGCACCGGCGGAGTCAAGGTGCCGAACGCCTCGCACATGGTCATGGCGATCGAATACGGCTCTTCGCCCGTGGAGCTGGCCGAGCACCAGATCGACAGCTGCCCGCCTTCGCGCTGGCGCACCGCCAGGGCGTGGTCGGCCAGCAGCGGGAAGTGGTGCGCCTCGCGAAAGAACGACGTCAGGTTGGTGGTGAGCGCGTTGGTGAACGCCTCCCATTCATCCTGCATATGGCCGGCCTCGAGGCTGTCGAGGTAGCTGGTGAAGGCCGCAATACCGGTGGCGCGCAGGCGCCGCGCCAGGCGGCTGTAGACCATCTCCTGCTTGCTGTCGGCGAGCGAAATGCCCGCACGCTTGTGGATGAGCGAACGCACGCGCTCAAAGTCGCTGCGCGTGAACTCGAATTCCTTGACCGTTTCCTGTTTTTGCTGCGGCACGTTGCCCTACTTTCGTCTTCCTGTTCGGAGCGCGCGGCACTGGCCGCGATCCCCGCTGCTCGTGCCTACTACCTGCTTACGCCGCGATCTTGTCGATCAGGCCCATTTCGCTGGACGACATCAGCTTGTCGATGTCGATCAGGATCAGCATGCGCTCGTCGACCGTACCCAGGCCCATCAGGTATTCGGTGTTGAACGCGGTGCCCATCTCCGGCGCCGGCTTGACCTGGTCCGGCGTCAGGGTGGTCACGTCCGATACGCTGTCGACCACCATGCCCATGATGCGTCCGCCGATGTTCAGGATGATCACCACCGTGAACTGGTCATAGGTCGGGGTGCCCAGGTTGAACTTGATGCGCATGTCCACCACCGGAATGATGATACCGCGCAGGTTGATTACGCCTTTGATGAATTCGGGGGCATTGGCGATACGGGTGACAGCTTCGTAGCCGCGGATCTCCTGCACCTTCAGGATGTCGATGCCGTATTCCTCGGAGCCCAGGGTAAAGGCCAGGAATTCGCTGCCCGCGCCATCGCGCGCGTCGGGCTTGGTGGTGGGTTGAGTGGACATTCTTCAGTTCCTTTTGTTGATGTCAAACGATTCATAAGACGACGGCGTCGTCGGCGAGTTGGCGCGAGGAGCGCAACAGCGCCGCCACGTCCAGGATCAGGGCGACGCCGCCGTCGCCGAGGATGGTGGCACCCGAAATGCCTGCCACCTTACGGTAATTCGCTTCCAGGTTCTTGACCACGACCTGCTGCTGCCCGACCAGTTCATCCACAAACAGCGCCGCCTTGCGGCCCTCGGTTTCGAGGATCACGACGATCGCGTCGACCGGGTCGGTGAAGCGCGGCTCGATGTCGAACAGCTGGTGCAGCGGGATCAGGGGCAGGTATTCGCCGCGCACCTTGATCACGCGCCCGCGCCCGGAGATGTCCTTGATGTCGTCGCGCGCCGGCTGCAGCGACTCGACGACAAAGCCGAGCGGAAGGATGTAGATCTCGTCGCCGCAGCGGATCGACATGCCGTCCAGGATCGCCAGCGTGAGCGGCAGCGAGATCGAGATCGTGGTGCCGAAGCCCTTGGCCGAACGGATATCGACCGAGCCGCCCATCGCGGCGATGTTACGCTTGACCACGTCCATCCCGACTCCGCGCCCGGAGACGTCGGTGACGGTGTCCGCGGTCGAAAAGCCGGGAGCGAAGATCAGCTGCCAGACCTCGGCGTCGGTCATGTTCTCGTGCACCTGCAGGCCGTTCTGCTTTGCCTTGGCCAGGATCTTTTCGCGATTCAGGCCACCGCCGTCGTCGGCCACCTCGATCACGATGTTGCCGCCCTGGTGGCCGGCCGACAGGAACAGGCGCCCTGCTTCGGTCTTGCCGGCGGCGACGCGCGCGGCCGGCATCTCGATGCCGTGGTCGATGCTGTTGCGAACCAGGTGCGTGAGCGGGTCGACGATGCGCTCGATCAGGCCCTTGTCCAGCTCCGTCGCGGCGCCGTGCGTGATGAAGTCGACCTTCTTGCCCAGTTTCCCGGCCAGGTCGCGCACCATGCGCGGGAAGCGCGAGAACACGAAGTCCATCGGCATCATCCGGATCGACATCACCGCCTCCTGCAGCTCGCGCGTGTTGCGCGTGAGCTGGCTGATCGATCCGAGCAGGCGCTCGTGCGCCATCGGGTCGAGCGTGCTGCTGCGCTGCTCGATCATGGCCTGGGTGATCACCAGTTCGCCGATCAGGTTGATCAGCTGGTCGACCTTCTCCACCGACACCCGGATGGACGACGATTCGGAGTGGGCGGCGTGCGCGGCGCTGGCCGCCTGCGCCTTGTCGTCCTTCCTGGCCGCCCTGGCGTCAGGCGTGGGGGCTTCGGTCAGCGCGGCGGCATTCGGGGCGGCGGGCGTGGCTGGCGCGATGCCGGCCGCGGCGCGAATCTGTTCGATCGGCTGGAAAAAGCCGTAGCCGCGTTCGTCGTCCGACTGTGCCTGCTGCGCGGCCGGCGTCTCGTCGAGCGGATCAAAGAAGCCGTAGCCCTGCTGGTTCTCGATGCGTGCGCGCTCAAGGGCCTCGATCGCCCGCTGTTCGGGGGTGAGCGCCGGCGCTTCGAATATCTTCAGGTCTTCCGGGTCGAGCACGAACGAGCAGATCGCGATCAGGTCGTCCAGGCTCTCGTGGGTGGTGATGATCAGGGCGCTGCGGCCGCCTTCGAGCGGAGTCACCTGGACCCGGCCCAACAGGCCAAGCTCGTCGACCAGCGCATTGATGTCGCGCGGTTCGAGGTGCGGCAGCTCGATCTTGTAGCGGTGCGCGCCCTCCTCCGCATGGGCCTGCGCCTTCGGCTCGGCGTGCAGGAACGACGGCGCAACGCTGGGCGCGGCTGGCATGATGCCCTCGGCCAGGTCGTGCAGCACCATGCGCACGTTGGCAACAAGGTCCTGGTCGACGGCGGTGCCGATGCGGTGCCCGTCGAGCTGCATCTTGAGGATGTCCTTGGCCGCCAGGAACGCGTCCACGTGCGCGGCGGTGAGCGCCATTTCGCCCTTGCGGATGCGGTCAAGCAGCGATTCGAGCACGTGCGTGACTTCGCACATGTCGTTCAGGCCAAACGTCGAGGCGCCGCCCTTGATCGAGTGGGCGGTGCGGAACACTGCGTTCAGGTGCTCGGGATCAGGCGATGCGATATCGACGGCCAGCAGCAGTCGCTCCTTCTCGGCGAGGAGTTCTTCCGCCTCGTCAAAGAAGACCTGGTAGAACTGGCTGATGTCGATGGTCATGATGTTGTCCTGTTACGCGGCACGCGGCACGCGTCAGCCGATGACTTTCTTGACCACCTCGATCAGGCGCTGCGGATCGAACGGCTTGACCAGCCAGCCGTTGGCGCCGGCGGCGCGGCCCTTGGCCTTCATCTCGTCCGAGGACTCGGTGGTCAGCATCAGGATCGGCACCTTCTGGTAGGTCGGCAGGCCGCGCAGCATCTTGATCAGCTGCAGGCCGTCCATGCGCGGCATGTTCTGGTCGGTCAGGACCAGGTCGACGGTCTGCTGTTTCGCCTTGTCGAGACCATCCTGGCCGTCCACCGCCTCCACCACGTTGTAGCCCGCAGCCTTCAGGCTGAAGGCCACCATCTGGCGCAGGGAACTGGAATCGTCGACTGCGAGAATTGTTTTTGCCATCGTATGCTCCTGCTGTTTTATCTCTGGAATATCGGTCCGGGTGTTGTCATTGTCTGGCGTCCAAGCGTCAGAACAGCTCGATGTCGCCGCTCTCAAGGTGACGCTGCTCGACCGACTTGCGCAGCACGCTGCGCAGCTCGAGCGACTTGATCGCCAGCGCCATGCTGACCTTGCCCAGGCGGTCGATGATCTCCTCGTTGCCCGATTCGAGCGTGATGTCGGCGCCATGTTCGTCCAGCGTGCACAGGAACTCGCGCAGGCCCGACACGCGCTTTAAGGTGCGGTCGATCAGCTGGCTGGTCATGTCCTGGAACTGCATGCTGGTGATGGCGGTGTTCACGTGCTGGCCGATCTCGCCCGACATGCCGGCCAGCTGGGCGCTGTCCTCCGCGCTCGGTACGCCGCCCGCGAGCAGGCGGTTGATCGCATCCTGGCGCGCGCCGACCACGCTATGGATCGCCATGAAGCTGCCCGTCAGCTTGTCGATCGCCTCCTCGAGCAGCAGCTCGGTCTGCAGCAGGTCGGTCTCGACCTCGGTCAGGTGCCGGCGCCCATGCGCCGACACGCCGGAGAGCAGGCGCTTGACATGCGATCCCAGAATTTTTTTTCTTTTCATGAGAATGCTCCTCTACTTGGCCGCCTGGCTCGCGGCGGCCGTCAGCGCGCCCGCGCTCGCGGCCGCGCCTTGCACATCGGGCACGTCGAGCGTGGAGCTGTCACGCCGGATCGCCTCCTCGGTGCGCTTGTTCATCACGATGATGCTGATGCGCCGGTTGATCGGGTTGAACGGGTCCTTGCTGTCCAGGTGCACCGCCGAAGCCAGTCCCACCACGCGCAGGATCTTGTCGTCGGCCAGCCCGCCGCGCACCAGTTCCCGGCGCGACGCGTTGGCGCGGTCGGCCGACAGTTCCCAGTTGCTGTAGCCGGTCTGGCTCATGTACGGCGTCGAATCGGTGTGGCCCGACAAACCGATCTTGTTGGGCACCTCGTTGAGCACCAGGCCCAGCACGTCGAGAATATCGCGGGTGTACGGCTGCAGCTCGGCCTTGGCGAGCGCGAACATCGGGCGGTTCTGCTCGTCGACGATCTGGATCCGCAGGCCTTCGCTGGTAATGTCGAGCAGCAGCTGGTTCTTGAACTTGCGGGTCATCGGGTTGGCGTCGATCGCCGCCTCGATGCGCTTTTGCAGCGCCTGCAAGCGCACGTGTTCCTCGTGTTCGAGCGCGGCCTTGGCCGCCTTGAGGTCGTAGGTCTTTTTCTCGGCGGGGGTGTCGCCTTTCTTGACCTGGCCGGTGCGCCGGGTCAGGTCGTTGCCGCCGCCCTGGATGACCGACGAACTGTCGCCGCTGCCCGAGCCGCCCGACATCGCCACCTTGAGCGGGGTGCGGAAGTATTCCGCAATGCCCAGCAGGTCGCCCTTGGTGGTCGAGCCCAGCAGCCACATCAGCAGGAAGAACGCCATCATCGCGGTGACGAAGTCGGCGTAGGCGATCTTCCAGGCGCCGCCATGGTGGCCGCCGCCCTTCTTGATGCGCTTGACGACGATGGGCCGCAAGCCTTCATCTGCCATGGTGACCTCGGGTGTCGAATCGGTTCGGGTGCAGCATCGTGCTTACTTGCTCTTCGCCTTCTTGATGTGGTCTTCCAGCTCGGCAAAGCTCGGGCGCTCGGTCGAGTACAGCACCTTGCGGCCGAATTCGACCGCCAGCGCCGGCGCGTAGCCGTTCAGGCTCGCCAGCAGCGTCACCTTCACGCACTGGAGCATCTTGCTCGACTCTTCCAGCTTCTGTTCCAGCACAGTGGCCAGCGGGCCGACGAAGCCGTAGGCCAGCAGGATGCCCAGGAAGGTGCCGACCAGCGCGTGCGCGATCAGCATACCCAGCTCGGACGGCGGGATGCCGACCGATTCCATCGTGTGCACCACGCCCATCACCGCGGCGACGATGCCGAACGCCGGCAGGCCGTCGCCGATCTTGGCGATCACGTGCGCCGGCACCGAGCCTTCGTGGTGATGGGTCTCGATCTCGTTGTCCATCAGGTTCTCGATCTGGAACGCGTCCATGTTCCCGGATACCATCAGGCGCAGGTAGTCGGTCATGAATTCGACCACGTGGTGGTCGGCCAGCACCGCCGGGTACTTGGAGAACACCGGGCTCTCGTGCGGGGCCTCGATGTCGCCTTCGATCGACATCAGGCCTTCCTTGCGCACCTTGGACAGCACGTCGAACAGCAGCGCCATCAGCTCCATGTACAGCTCACGGGTGTAGCGCGAGCCGTGGAACACGGTGGGCAGCGCCTTGAGCGTCGCCTTGACCGCCTTGCCGTTGTTGCCAACGAAGAAAGCGCCCAGTGCCGCGCCGCCAATCATGAACAGTTCCTTCGGCTGAAACAGCGCGGCCAGGTGCCCGC
The DNA here is from genome assembly GCF_004614195.1 of Massilia horti. Lineage (GTDB taxonomy): Bacteria > Pseudomonadota > Gammaproteobacteria > Burkholderiales > Burkholderiaceae_D > Telluria > Telluria horti. Next base: position 10,690 of record NZ_SPUM01000126.1, read on the forward strand.
CCTGCCAGGCAAAGCCACCGAATACCGCCACGAGGACGACGACGTATCCAATAATGACTAACAAGCGCTCACACTCCCAATGCAATATCCGGTTACGGCAAAACCCGGCAAATCCAAAAACGTTGAATTTAGAAAATATTTACGTAAGGAACTACTCTAGCCTGAGAATGACTTAGCGGCAAGAGGAAACCCCGGGATTGTCGCCTAAAAGTGCCATACGTAAAGAGGTAAAGCACCATCTGTAGGTACAACGCAAAGATTTGGCTCATGACCTGGCACAGGGAATTCGTAACTGACAAGCATTGAGCCCGGGCGCATCTCGCGTGCGGCCTTGCGCCACAGCGCCTCCATGGCGGCCGGCGACAGGTAGGCGAAGATCGCGTCGTACTGGCCGAAGTCGAGCGTTTCGTAGTCGCCGCGGAGAAAAACCGCCTGGCTGCCCGAGCAGGCGGCGCGCAGCCGGCTCACCAGCCACGGCAGCGGCGCCAGTTCGATCCCGCTCGCCCTCGACTCGGGACGGCGCCGCGCCAGGTCAAGCACGAGACCACCCAGGCCGCTGCCGATATCGATCACGCAAAGCGGCCGGTCCTGCGGCAACAGGCGCGCAAAGGCGTCGCGCACGGCGCGGCTTGACGGGTAGTACGGCACCTGGGTGCGGAAGGTCGACCAGAAAACCAGCAGCAGCAACAAGAAGGCGGCCATGAAGACCGACGGCGGCAGGTCAAGCCGATGGGCCGCCACGAGCGCCAGCGGGAACAGGAACTGGATCGGCAGCCACCAGCGCGCCAGGCGCGGCCAGCTGATGACGGCGGCAAGCAGCCCCTGCAGCAAGGCCACGTGGACGTAGCCGACGCCAATTCCCGCCCGGGCCGTGACGAACACGGTCAGCAGCATCAGCGGAAAGGCAAGAAACTGGATCAGGAAAGCCCGGACCGCAGGCGCAGTCCGGATACGACGAAGGGCGGGGTTCAATCCCCGCCCTTCCCTGTGAAGATGGTCATGCTCAGGCAGCTTGCAGGGCCGCCGCGTCCCTGGCCTTGCGGGTCTTGCCGGCCCGCGAAGGCATGTGGCACAGGCCGCAACGGTAGCCCTGGTTCAGGTCGAGCGCATTGACGACGAACTTGCCCTTGCACTCCTCGCAGCTGGTCAACCCCAGCATGTCGCTCTGGAAGAAGCGCACCAGGGTCCAGGCGCGGGTGAGCGAGAGCAGCGGCTCCTCGCCCGGCTCGGGCGGCATCTGCTCGAGATACAGCTTATACGCCTTCATCACGGCGTGAATGCCGGTGGCGCCCGCGTGCTCGATCAGGAATTTGTGGATGTTAATGAACAACGAGGAATGGATATTCGGCTGCCAGGTCAGGAACCAGTCGGTCGAGAATGGCAGCATGCCCTTCGGCGGCGAGACTCCCTTGAGCTCCTTGTACAGCTTGAGCAGGCGTTCGCGCGACAGCGACACCTCGGTCTCCAGCAATTGCAGGCGCGCGCCAAGCTGGATCAGTTCGATGGCCAACTGAATTTCCTGAGCCTCCGACACGACGCTTTTCTTGCTCATTTTCCGCTCCCTCGACAACAAGTTAAGCGATCTCTTCCACCGGCTGGCCGGCCATCAGGATCGCCGCGTGCGACTGGGCCAGCGCGCGGTCCTTGTTGTAGTTGGTGAGCATCGACAGGATGGCGGTGTCGTCGAAGCGGAAACGGGCCAGCATCATGTTGCTGCCGGCGAGCTTGAGGATCTGGGCATTGCTCATGCTTTCGATCAGGTCGGCGATCTCGCTCGAAATCCCGAGACGGAAAATAGCGGTGACTTTATCGGCGCGGATCATCTGCTGCGCGAGCATCAGGTAGCTCAGATTAGCATCACGAATTTCAGCCATCATGTCGTTCGCAGTCATTTTCCTTCTCTCCATTGAAACCGTTTTGGAAATCTGGCCCTGAATCAATATTGCCAGTGGGATACATTCTGACTGTCTGGAAACTTTTGCGGTATAGGGGGAAATCTGTATTTTTCGTCCGCGCAAGACGAAGTCGACCCGTAGGAGTTTGTCTGACAAACCCTGCCGGATCGTGGTGGCGCCCCTATGAAAAGGGGACGAAGAAGCGGTGTGAAAAACGGTGCTGACTACACTGGCTGCGAGCGCCTTGACGTGCATCTGAATTGGTTTACGTCAAGCTTTTGGGGAACTTTAGGGTTGTTCCAAAAAAATTTTTGGCCCCATTCACAGTCTTCAGTCAGCTTTACGGCAACGCCAGCGCGAACTTTAGGGTTGTCCGAAAATATTTTTGAATAACCAAGTAATTTAGTCAGGAAATCAACATGGCCGCGATTGCAAACGAAGCGTAAGGGGTGCAAGGCCGCCCAGGAGGCGTGCGCACGCTACAAGGTTAGCTCCAAAAATCGTCGTTCCCGTACGCCTCCGGGAATTTCACCTCCATTTGATAGCAGACTTGCATCCCTCGCGGCCGACCCCCTGCCTTTTCTTGCTAAACTGCGCACTTGAGCCCCCATCCTTGAGGCTTCAACCATCAAAGGGTATTGCATGCAATCTCCTCTACTCTGGGATATCAGTCCGACGATCTCGGCTGATCTCCCGGTCTGGCCCGGCGACACCCCGTTCGCGGCCAGCCCCACCTGGACCATCGGCGGCGGCTGCCCGGTCCACGTCAGCCGCATGACCATGACCACCCATCTTGGCGCACACACCGACGCGCCCTCGCACTACGACCCGCAAGGCGCCGCCATTGACGCCGTCGACCTGACACCCTATCTCGGTCCGTGCCGCGTCATCCACTGCATCGGCGCACGCCTTGTCGAGGCGCGCCACATCGCGGCGCAGCTCGAGAAGGTCCCGCCGCGCGTGCTGCTGCGCACCTACGAACGCGCACCACAAGCTGGCTGGGACAGCTCCTTCCCTGCCATTTCATCCGAGGCGATCGAACTGTTGGCCAGCCATGGCGTGATCCTGGTCGGCACCGACGCCGCCTCGCTCGACCCGCAGGATTCCAAGACGCTCGACGCCCACCACGCCGTGCGCGCCAACCGCATGGCCATCCTCGAAGGCGTCGTGCTCGATGCCGTGCCACCGGGAGACTATGAACTGATCGCCCTGCCCTTGAAGCTGTCCGGCATGGATGCAAGTCCGGTGCGGGCGGTGTTGCGGCCGTTGCCTGCAAGGGAGGCCGCGTGAGGGACCACATCGCAAGCCGCGGGCACTGCCTGGAGCTCGACGCGGCCGACCCGCTGGCGCACCTGAAGTGCGAGTTCGCGCTGCCGCAAGGCGTGATCTACCTGGACGGCAATTCGCTGGGCGCGCGTCCCCGCGCCGCACTGGCGCGCGCGCAGGAAGTGATCGGGCACGAATGGGGACAGGACCTGATTTGCAGCTGGAACAAGGCCGGCTGGTTCGACATGCCCAAGCGCCTGGGCGACCGCCTGGCGCCGCTGATCGGCGCGCGCCCCGGCGAGGTCGTCGTCACCGATACCACATCGCTGAACCTGTTCAAGGCGCTGGCTGGCGCCCTGCGCATGCAGGCGGAGGGTCCGGGTGGACACCGCCGGGTGATCGTCACCGAGCGCAGCAACTTCCCAACCGATATCTACATTGCGCAGGGATTGAGCGAGTGGATGGACCGCGGCTATACGCTGCGGCTCGTCGATTCTGTCGACGAACTGCCAGCCGCGGTCGACGAGCAGTGCGCGGTGCTGATGCTCACCCATGTCAACTACCGCACCGGCTACCAGCACGACATGGCCGCGCTGACCCGCCACGCGCACGACAACGGTGCGCTGGCCGTCTGGGACCTGGCCCATTCCGCCGGCGCGCTGCCGGTCGACCTGCATGGGGCGCAAGCCGACTTCGCCGTCGGCTGCACCTACAAATACCTGAACGGCGGGCCCGGCTCACCCGCCTTCATCTGGGTGCCGCAACGCCACCAGGCACGATTCACCCAGCCGGTGACCGGATGGTGGGGCCACGCTGCGCCGTTCGCGATGTCGCCCGGGTTCGAGCCAGTCGAAGGTATCGGCCGCGCCATGTGTGGCACCCAGCCGGTGGTCTCGCTGGCGATGGTCGAATGCGGCCTCGACGTGTTCGAAAAGACCGACATGCAGTCGGTACGTGCCAAGTCGCTTGCCCTCACCGACCTGTTCATCGAGCTGGTCGAGTCGCGCTGCACCGGCCATCCACTGCAACTGGTCACGCCGCGCGACCACGCCCGGCGCGGCAGCCAGGTCAGCTTTACGCACCCGCACGGCTACGCGGTCATGCAGGCGCTGATCGCGCGCGGCGTGATCGGCGACTACCGGGAGCCGCACATCATGCGCTTCGGCTTCACGCCGCTCTACACCAGCTTTGCCGACGTCTGGGACGCGGTCGAGATCCTGAAGGACATCCTCGACCGCCGGGATTACGATATCAACGCGGCCAGAAGCGCCGTCACCTGAATGCACGCCATGAACCCCAACGACAAACAAGACGCAGATTGGCACGGCGCCAGGATGGACTTCAAGGAGTCCATGAGCTACGGCGACTATTTGGGCCTGGACCAGATCCTCACCGCGCAGCATCCGCTCTCGCCCAACCATAACGAGATGCTGTTCATCGTCCAGCACCAGACCACCGAGCTGTGGATGAAGCTGATGCTGCACGAACTGCAGGCGGTACGCACGGGCATCCGCGAAGGCGAGCTGCCGCCGGCATTCAAGATGCTGGCTCGGGTGGCGCGCATCATGGACCAGCTGGTGCATGCGTGGGACGTGCTGGCGACGATGACGCCGCCCGAATATTCGGCGATCCGGCCCTATCTTGGCGCGTCGTCGGGCTTCCAGTCATTCCAGTACCGGGAGCTGGAATTCATCCTCGGGAACAAGAACCGTGCCCTGCTCGCGGTGCACGAAAAGACACCCGCGGCGCACGCGGCGCTGGAGCGCGAACTGCACGCGCCCTCGGTCTACGACGAAGCGGTGATGCTGCTGGCGCGCAGCGGTTTTGACATCAACCCCGAGCGGCTTAACGCCGACTGGACGCAGCCGACCCGGTCCGACGAATCGGTCAAGGCGGCCTGGCTGGCGGTCTACCAGGACCCGGAACACCACTGGGCGCTGTACGAACTGGCCGAGAAGCTGGTCGACATGGAGACCTCGTTCCGGTTCTGGCGCTTCCGCCACGTGACGACGGTCGAACGGATCATCGGGTTCAAGACCGGCACCGGCGGCACGGCAGGCGTGAGTTACCTGCGCAAGATGCTCGACGTGGTCCTGTTCCCTGAACTGTTCGCGTTGCGCACGGCACTCTGACCACATGGAGGAATGATGAATTGCGACGTACTGATCCTCGCAGGGCTGTGGAACTCGGGGCCGCAGCACTGGCAAACCCACTGGGAGCGCAAGCACCCCGAGTTCAAGCGCGTGCCTCATCGTGACTGGAACAATCCGCAATGCGGCGAGTGGGTCGCCGAGCTCGATGCGCAGATCGCCGACTGCCAGGGCGCACCGATTTTGGTCGCGCACAGCCTCGGCTGCACACTGGTTGCGCAGTGGGCCAATTCGGGCTCGCCCTTGAAGGTCGCGGGCGCCTTCCTTGTCGCACCGAGCGACCCGGAAGCGCCGGGGTATCCGGCCGAGGCGTGCGGCTTTGCGCCGGTGCCGATGCAAAAGCTGCCGTTTCCGAGCGTTGTGGTGAGCAGCGCCAACGACCAGTACGTGACGCGGGAACGGGCAAGCGCGTTCGCCCAGGCGTGGGGCAGCAGGCTGGTTGAAATCGGCGATGCTGGCCACATCAACGGCGACAGCGGCTATGGCGAATGGCCGGAGGGTGAGAAGATGCTGTGGGAGTTTTGCGCGCAGCTGCCGAAGACCTAGAAGCGAGTCTGATCGTACGGCTTGCCCGGATGCGTAGGGGGCGCGCGGCCGGCGAGGACCTGTGCGCACGCGGTCATCGCATGCTGACCTGCGGCTGCTTATGTTACGCAGCGTTCGCAAACGACTTTGGAAGCAAACTCTGTGCAACCGTACAGCGTGCGCACGGGTGCGCACCCTACGGAGGCGTAGGGTGCGTGCGCGTCGGGCAGGACCTTTTTTTACTTAACCGTCGCCAGCAGCATTTCGTTCAGGCGCTTCACAAAGCCTGCCGGGTCGGACAGGTTGCCGCCTTCGGCCAGCATCGCCTGGTCGAACAAAATGTGCGACCAGTCCCCGAAACGCGGGCTCGCCGGATCCTCGTACTTGAGGCGCTGCACCAGCGGGTGGTTCGGGTTGATCTCCAGGATGGGCTTGCTTTCCGGCGCGTTCTGGCCCGCGGCCTTGAGCATGCGCACCAGGTTGGCCGACAGCTCGTGTTCGTCCGCCACCAGGCAGGCCGGCGACTCGGTCAGGCGGAAGGTCACGCGCACGTCCTTGGCCTTATCAAGCAGCGCGCCCTTCATCTTCTCGACCAGCTCCTTGTACGAGCTTTCGGTCTCGGCGTGCTCCTTCTTCTCGGCCTCGTCCTCCAGCGCGCCCAGGTCCAGGTCGCCCTTGGCCACCGACACCAGTTCCTTGCCGTCGAACTCGTTCAGGAACGACAGCATCCATTCGTCGACGCGGTCGGTCAGCAGCAGCACTTCGACGCCCTTCTTCTGGAAGATTTCCAGGTGCGGGCTGTTCCTGGCCGCGTTGTAGCTTTCGGCGGTGACGTAGAAGATCTTGGTCTGGCCTTCCTTCATCCGGCCGACGTAGTCCGCGAACGAGACGTTCTGGTCAGCCGAATCGTTCTTGCTCGACGCGAAGCGCAGCAGCTTGGCGATGCGGTCCTTGTTGGTCGCGTCCTCGCCGATGCCTTCCTTGAGCACCTGGCCGAACTCGCGCCAGAAGGTGGTGTACTTGTCCTTGTTTTCCTGCTCTTCCGAATTGGCCAGCTCTTCCAGCATGCCCAGCACGCGCTTGGTCGAGCCTTCGCGGATCAGGCGCACGTCGCGCGACTCCTGCAGGATCTCGCGCGAGACGTTCAGCGGCAGGTCGTTCGAGTCGATCACGCCCTTGATGAAGCGCAGGTAGGTCGGCATCAGCTGCTCGGCGTCGTCCATGATGAACACGCGGCGCACGTACAGCTTGATGCCGCCGCGCTTGTTGCGGTCCCACAGGTCGAACGGCGCGTGGGTCGGCACGTACAGCAGTTGGGTGTATTCGCTGCGGCCCTCGACGCGATTGTGCGTGTAGGTCAGCGGCGGCTGGAAGTCGTGCGAGACGTGCTTGTAGAACTCCTCGTACTGCTCCTTGGTGATGTCGTTCTTGCTGCGCGCCCACAGCGCGCTCGCCTGGTTGACGGTCTCCCACTCGTCCTTGAGCACCGTCTCCTTCTTCTCCTCGTCCCACTCCTCCTTTTGCATCAGGATCGGGATCGAGATGTGGTCGGAGTACTTGCGGATGATGGACTTGAGCTTCCACGACGACAGCAGTTCTTCCTCGCCGGCGCGCAGGTGCAGGATCACGTCGGTCCCGCGGCCGGGCTTTTCGATCGATTCGACGCTGTATTCGCCTTCGCCGCCCGACTCCCAGCGCACGCCTTCGGATGCGAATGCGCCGGCGCGGCGGGTGTTGACGATCACCTTGTCGGCCACAATGAAGGCCGAGTAGAAGCCGACGCCAAACTGGCCGATCAGGGCCGCGTCGGCCTGCTGGTCACCCGACAGCTTCGAGAAGAATTCCTTGGTGCCCGACTTGGCAATCGTACCCAGGTGCGAGATCACCTCATCGCGGCTCATGCCGATGCCGTTGTCCGAAATGGTGATGGTTTTCGCATCCTTGTCGAACAGGACCTTGATGCGCAGTTCGTTGTCGTCGCCGTACAGGGCGTCGTTGTTGATGGCTTCGAAACGCAGCTTGTCGGCGGCGTCGGACGCGTTCGAAATCAGTTCACGTAGGAAAATCTCCTTGTTCGAATACAAGGAGTGGATCATCAGGTGAAGGAGTTGTTTAACTTCTGCCTGGAAGCCAAGGGTTTCTTTTTCGACAACAGCCATACTGGTCCTCATGGTCTGGGTTAAGCGGATTGCTGCAATATAGGGTTGGCAAGAACCTTTTCAAGAGGGTTTTTATACAATAAATTATTTTTACAGCAATAAGGGCCACCCGGCGGCCGAAACAGGCGGCCGCTGGGCCCAAAGAGGGTTTTTACGAGGCAACGCGCGGATCACGCCGGGGCGTGCGACGAGGGATGCGTGAGGTTATCTTTTATCCAGTTGATCAGCCCGCCCTCCAAGATCAGTTGCACTTGGCGGGGCGACATCACGTGCCGCATCCGGAATTGTTGCTTGCGCGTGAGGTTTTCGACAGTCAGTTCGTGCCCGTGCTCGAGGGCATGCCGCAATCCGCTCAGCCGCAACACATCGCCCTGTTCGATCGCGTCGTACTCGCTTGGCTCCAGAAAGTACAATGGCATGACGCCAAAATTGATCAGGTTCTGCGCATGAATCCGCGCAAAACCTTTCGCCAGCACGGCGCGCAAGCCCAGGTATTCCGGGCCGAGCGCCGCGTGTTCGCGGCTCGATCCTTGTCCGTAATTGGCGCCGCCCACGACGAAATGCCCCCTGGCCTGTTTGAGCGCGCGCTGGGCATAAGTTGAATCGATCACGTCGAAACAGAAATTGGCGATTCTCGGGATATTGCTGCGATATGGCAGCGCCCGCAAACCTGCTGGCATGATCTCGTCGGTGGAAATATTGTCGCCAACCTTGAGCAGCACGGGCAATTCCAACACATCGGGCAGCGGCTCGACGACCGGCAGCGACACAATGTTTGGCCCCTTGACCAGTTCAACCTTCCGCGCTTCTTCCGGCGGCAGCGGAGCGACGAACATCTCGCGGTTGATAATTGGGTCATTCGGTTCCTTGATGTGCGGGTAGCTGATGCCAAGCGTGCGTGGATCGGTGATTTTTCCGGTGAGCGCGGATGCGGCCGCGGTTTCGGGGCTGACCAGGCACACCTTGTCTTCACGCGTGCCGGATCTACCGGGGAAATTACGCGGTACCGTACGCAAGGACAATTCATGCGTCGCCGGTGCCTGCCCCATGCCGATGCAGCCATTACATCCGGCCTGGTGCAGGCGCGCGCCTGCGTGCACCAGGCTTTCGATGTGCCCGTCGCGCATCAGCGTTTCCAGTAATGCTCGCGACGTGGGGTTGATATCGAACGACACCCGCTCTGGAATGCGCCGTCCGCGCACCATCATCGCCGGCATGGCGAAATCGCGATACCCCGGATTGGCCGACGAGCCAATGTAAGCCTGGTAAATCTGCTGCCCCGCGACTTCGCGCACCGGCTTAACGTTGCCGGGGCTGGAAGGCATGGCGATGAGCGGTTCGAGACTGGACAAATCGATTTCCTCGTTCACGTCATAGGTCGCGCCAGGATCGGCAAGCAATTCCGTCCAATCCTGCTCACGCTGCCATGCGCGCAAAAAGCGCCGTACCTCCTGGTCGGAAGGGAAAACGGTGGTCGTGGCCCCTAATTCGGCGCCCATGTTGGCAATCACATGCCGGTCCATGGCGGAAAGCGAATCGAGCCCCGGTCCGTAGTATTCGATGATCCGCCCCAGCCCTCCCTGTACACCGTGGCGACGCAACATCTCGAGAATGACATCCTTGGCGCTCACCCATTCCGGCAGGTGGCCGGTGAGCTTCACTCCCCAAATCTGCGGCATTTTTGTAAAGAACGGTTGGCCCGCCATCGCCATCGCCACATCGATGCCGCCGGTCCCAATGGCGAGCATGCCGATCGAGCCAGCGGACGGCGTGTGGCTGTCGGAGCCGAGCAAGGTCTTGCCCGGCTTGCCAAAATTCTCCTGATGGCAAGGATGGCTCACGCCGTTACCGGGGCGCGAATACCACAAGCCGAATCGCCGGCAGGCGCTGCGCAGAAAAAGGTGATCGTCGGGATTCTTGTAGTCCTCCTGGATCAGGCTGTGATCGATGTACTGGACGCTCAATTCCGTGTGCACCCGATCCAGACCCATCGCTTCCAACTCCAGCATCACCAGCGTTCCGGTGGCATCCTGGGTGAGCGTCTGATCGATACGAATGCCGATCTCTTTGCCCGGCACCATGCTGCCCTGAACCAGATGTGACTGGATCAGTTTCTGAGCCACATTCATACTCATGGTTTTACTCTCATCGCAAAAATACGATTGAAGGAATTAAAGCCAAAGCAGATCAAGTGGATGGCCCTTTTGCGCATGCTTTTTCTCGAATCAGGTTTCCCTTTCAATTGAAAGGCGCGCAGTCTCCATCACATACATGCCGGGCGCAGCCATGAGCACCGGGTAACCTTCATCCGGCGCTCCCATGCGCGGAGGCGGGCAGGCCAAGTCGCCCGATCGCGCCGCAAGCCACGACTCCCACGCGGGCCACCAGGAACCGTCGCGCAATTCGGTGCGCGCGTGAAAGTCATCTGCCTGCAGATATTTCTCGCTTGGTTGCCGGGTATGGATTTGATAGGCGTAGCGATCCTGGCCAGGCGGGTTGACCACACCCACGTTATGACCGCCGGTCGTCAGCGCGAACGTCACCTCGGTCCGGGTCACCCGGTTGATCTTGTAGACCGATTTCCACGGCGCGATGTGATCGCGCACCGTGCCGACGGCGAAAATGGGAATGCGAATATCCAGTAGCATCACCGGTTCGCCATCGATCTCGAAACGGCCCTGGGTCAGGTCGTTGTTGAGGTAAAAATGCCGCAGGTACTCGCTGTGCATGCGATACGGCATATTGGTCGCATCGGCATTCCAGGCCATCAGGTCGAACATCTTGCGCGGTTCGCCCAGCAGGTATTCCCGCACATAGCGCGACCAGATCAAGTCGATCGAATGCAGGAAGAAGAACACTTCTCGCATGCGCACACCACTGAAATAGCCCTGTTCCCACATGACGTCTTCCAGGTAGGCGACCTGGCTGGGATCGATGAACAAACCCAGTTCGCCCGGTTCCGAAAAATCCGTCAGCGATGCAAACAAAGTCATGCTTTGGAGCCGCGCATCATCCACCCGCGCCATCTGTGCTGCGGCCACAGTGAGCAAGGTGCCGCCAAGGCAGTAGCCGACGCCGTGGACCTTTTGACCGGGAATAATCGTTCCGACTGCATCCAATGCCGCCATCACGCCGTGGCGGCGATAGTCGTCGAAATGGACATCGCGCTCTTCCGGCCCCGGATTTTTCCAGGAAACCATGAACACCGTGTAGCCCCGATCGACCAGATACTTGACCAGTGAATCGTCCGGCTGCAAGTCGAGGATGTAGTACTTCATGATCCACGCTGGCACGATCAGGACCGGCTGCGGCCTGACCTGGCTGGTACTGGACTCATATTGGATCAATTCCATCAGGTGATTGCGGTACACCACCTTGCCCGGCGTGATGGCCAGTTCCTTGCCGACGGTATAGGCTTCGGTGCCGCGCGGCGACTCTCCGCGCAGGAAACGGCTGACATCTTCCGTAAATGCGTGAATGCCGCGCTGCAGGTTGCGTCCGTGTTCCTCGATGGTCGCACTGATGACTTCTGGGTTCGTCAGCAGAAAGTTGGATGGCGACATCACGTCCAGCGTTTGCCGGATCAAGAAACTCACCAGGCTCTCGTGATGCGGATGCATGCCGCGTATGCCATGCGTGGCCCATTGCCACCCCTGCTCCTGCAACAGAAACGCCTGGTACAGAAAGTTGAATGGCCATTGGTGCCATTTGTCGTCGAGAAATCGATGATCGAACGGCAACGGCTCGACACAAGGATCAGGGTGTTCCCCCAGCAGTTCACGGGCAGTCCAATGGGCCAGGCGCAGGCACGAGTCGGCCGTCTTGAGCACCAGGTCGCCATGTTTTGCCGCATACATCGCGAAATGCACATACCAATCGGTGAAGGCCAACGCCAGCGACCCTGGGGAAAGCGGTTGAATCGTCCAGGCCAGCAACGCGTGGCGCAGGCGATCGGCGGGATGTGCTGGGTGCGAATCGAAAGCAGCAATCAGATTTTGCAACATGACGAGTTTCTCGGCAGTCACATTGGCGGCAAGCCAACTGAGATATAAACGATAGCACGATCGATGCAAGGCCGGGATACGGATCGGAAGCCGGATCGCGAAGGCCATGCTGGTCATTGCTGGCACCGTATCGGCCGACCACGGTAGGATATGAGACCGAAGGATCCAGATAAATCACTGATCAACCAACAGGAAACCTATGCAGCTTCCCACCCTTGCCGAACTCGATGCCGCCGCGCAGCTGGTCTACGCCGCCGTCCCGCCCACGCCGCAATATACGTGGCCACTACTGAACGACGCACTCGGCGTCGAAACCTGGGTCAAGCACGAAAACCACACGCCAACCGGCGCCTTCAAGGTACGCGGCGGCCTGGTCTACCTGGACCGGCTGGTGCAGCGCCAACCCGATACCCGTGGCGTGATCGCGGCCACGCGCGGCAACCACGGCCAGTCGCTGGCCTTTGGCGCCCGGCGGCACGGCCTGTCGGCCACGATTGTCGTCCCGCACGGCAATAGCCAGGAAAAGAACGCGGCGATGCGCGCGCTCGGGGCGCGGCTGATCGAACACGGCCAGGACTTCCAGGAAAGCCGGGAGCATGCGCAGGCGTTGGCACAGCGCGAGGGCCTGCACATGGTGCCATCGTTTCATGACGACCTCGTGGCCGGTGTCGCCAGTTACTGGCTGGAACTGTTCCGCGCCCAGCCCGAACTGGACCTGGTGCTGGTGCCGATCGGGCAAGGCTCGGGCATTTGCGGCGCCATCGCGGCCAGGCAGGCGCTTGGGCTGCGCACCCGCATCATCGGCGTGGTGTCACAGCACGCGCCGGCCTACCGCCTGTCGTTCGACGCCAGGCGCAGCATCGACGCGCCGGTATCGACGCTGCTGGCCGACGGCCTGGCCTGCCGCGTGCCCGACCCGGATTCGCTGGCCGCCGTGTTCGAGCACGTGGACGAGGTGCTCGCCGTCAGTGATGACGAGGTGGCGGCCGCCATGCGGCTGTATTACACCAGTACCCACAACCTGGCCGAGGGCGCCGGCGCCGCCGCACTGGCCGGCGCGCTGCAACTGCGCGCGGCCAGACGGCTGCAGGCCCGACGCCTCGGTCTGCCGCTGACCGGCGGGAACGTGGACGCGGCACTATTCCGGCAGGTTTTGCAAGCCGGTTGATCATGCCTGAACTGCGTGTGCAATATCCCAGCGCAGTCTGGCAAGTCGTACAATAGCTGTTTTTCACCGCAACCTGGAAATCCCATGTCCGTCTACGACAAACTCAAAGAACTGAACATCACCCTGGCCGCGCCGGCGACCCCGGCCGCCGCCTATGTCATGTACGTGCAGACCGGCAACCTGGTCTTCCTTTCGGGACACATTGCCAAGAATCCGGACGGCAATCCGAACACCGGCACCCTGGGCAAGGACAAGACCACGGCGCAAGGCCAGGAAGCGGCGCGCTCGGTCGCGATCGACCTGATCGGCACGCTGCAGGAAGCCTGCGGCGGCGACCTGAACCGCGTCAAGCGCATCGTCAAGGTGATGAGCCTGGTCGCCTCGACGCCCGAGTTCAACGAGCAGCACCTGGTCACCAACGGCTGCTCGGAACTGCTGGGCGAGGTGTTCGGCGATGCCGGCAAGCACGCCCGTTCGGCGTTCGGTGTGCCGGCCCTGCCGCGCGGCGCCTGTGTCGAGATCGAAATGATTGTCGAAGTCGCCTGATCGCAGTACGCATTACAGCAGTACGTTGTACCCAATGGGGCGGGCCTACCCGGCCTTGCCCTTCGCAAAGTCCACTTACCCAGTGTGGCTTATAATGGCCCAGCACCCCAGCGGTCCCTTCCTGTGAGATTAGTATGAAAATTGAAAATCCAAACCCGATCCAGTGGCAATTTTCAGAGCGCGCCCAGCAGCTGCAAAGCTCGGCGATCCGCGAAATCCTGAAAATTACCCAGCGTCCTGAAATCATTTCGTTTGCCGGCGGCCTGCCCTCGCCCGCCACCTTCCCTGTGGAACGCATGAAAGAGGCGTTCGACAAGGTCCTGACCGACAACGGCAAGGTGGCGCTGCAGTACGGCCCGACCGACGGCTATGCGCCGCTGCGGGAATGGATTGCCAATTACCTGTCCACCAACGGCTCCAAAATCGTTCCGGAACAAATCTTGATGGTGTCCGGTTCGCAGCAAGCGCTCGACCTGCTGGGCAAGGTGCTGATCGACGAAGGCAGCCGCGTGCTGGTCGAAACCCCAAGCTACCTGGGCGCGCTGCAGGCGTTCTCGGTGTACCGTCCCGAATTCCAGTCGGTCGCCACCGACGAACACGGGCTGGTGCCCTCTTCGATCCCGGCGCTGGCCCAGGGCGCGCGCCTGCTGTATGCGCTGCCCAATTTCCAGAACCCGACCGGCCGCACCCTGCCGGTCGAGCGCCGCATTGAACTGGTCGAGACCTGTGCCCGCCTGGGCCTGCCGCTGATCGAGGACGATCCCTACGGCGCCCTGTCGTACAAGGGCGAGCCGATGCCCAAGCTGGTGGCAATGAACCCGGACGGCGTGATCTACATGGGCTCGTTCTCGAAAGTGCTCACGCCGGGCATCCGCCTGGGCTACGTGTGCGCGCCGCTGCCGCTGGTGCGCCGCCTGGAGCTGGCCAAGCAGGCCGCCGACCTGCACACCGCGCAGCTGACGCAGATGGTGGTGCACGAGGTGGTCAAGGACGGCTTCCTGGAGCGCCACATCCCGACCATCCGCACCCTGTACAGCAACCAGTGCCAGGTGATGCTCGACGCCATGGCCGAGCACTTCCCGGCCGGCACCAGCTGGACCCGCCCGGAAGGCGGCATGTTCATCTGGGTGACCCTGCCCAAGCACATCAACGCCATGCAGCTGCTCGACCAGGCGCTGGCCGCGCGCGTGGCCTTCGTGCCCGGCGCCCCGTTCTACGCCAACGAGCCGGAGACCAACACGCTGCGCCTGTCGTTCGTGACGGTGCCGCCTGAGCGCATCCGCGAAGGCATTGCGATCCTTGGCAAGCTGATCAAGGACGCGCTGTAAACCACCCCCTGCGGGCGCCGCTCAGGCGCCCGCACGCATCCCTCGCCCATTGACTGGCGGTCGACATTCCCGGAAAACCATCCGGTTGCAGGCGTACAACAGCTTTCCTTGGACTAAAAGCAACAAAAGTTACCGCGAGAGATTTCGTCGCGGTATCATTTTGGATGCCAAACACGACCGCCCCCACAAGGCCGAGCATGAGCCACCCCAGTTCCGCGCCAGCCGCCCCGGCGCGCCAGGCCGCCATCCTGATCGTCGACGATGCGCCAATCAACCTCGGCGCATTGCACGCGCTGCTGCAGCAACAGGGTTACCAGACCTTTGTTGCCACCTCCGCCGAGCGGGCGCTCGAGCTCGCCCAACGGGTGCGCCCCGATCTGATCCTGCTCGACATCGTGATGCCCGGCATGGACGGCATGGAGGCATGCCGGCGCCTGAAGGCCGATCCCAATACCGCGGCAATCCCCATCATTTTCATGAGCGTGCGCGACGAGGAGGACGACATCGTGGCCGGGTTCGACCTGGGCGCGGTCGACTACATGCCCAAGCCGCTGCACATGGCCGAGGTGTGCGTGCGGGTGCGCGCGCGGCTGCAGGCGGCGCACGCCGGCCAGGCGGCGCTGGTCGATCCGCTCACCAGGATCGCCAACCGCCGCCACTTCGACAGCGTGCTGGCCAAGGAGTGGCAGCGCGCGGCCCGCAACGGCGCCCCGCTGTCGCTGATCGTGCTCGACGTCGACCACTTCAAGCTGTACAACGACGCGCTCGGCCATGCCGCCGGCGACGCCGCCCTGCAGCAGGTGGCGGCGGCGCTGCAGTCGCACGCACTGCGCCCGACCGACCTGTCGGCGCGCTACGGCGGCGAGGAATTCGTGCTGCTGTTCGCCGAAACGGAGCTGGACAATGCCATGCGCATCGCCGAGGCGATCCGCGAGCACGTCGAAGGACTGCATTTGCCCAACCCGGGCGTATCCGGCTCGGCCGTGATCACGGTCAGCATCGGCGTGGCGAGCATCGTCCCGTCGCAACTGGACGCAGTCGAGACCCTGTTCCTGGCGGCCGACCGCGCCATGTATGAGGCCAAGGCGGCCGGCCGCAATCGCGTGCACGCCAGCGCGCCCCGCGAAACGGCGCGCGCCGACTCGGTCATGCGGCTTTACTAGTCCCGCCCGGGCGGCACTTCGAGCCTTCTAGTTGCCGCCCTGGCGCTTGCCCCGATGGCGCAGCCGTGCCAGGTCGTCCAGCGCAGGCACGATCGCCAATGCGCACAGCAGCGCGGCCAATGGCAGCGTGGACAGGTAGCCAACCTGCTTGAACCCGATCGCGCCCACGACCCCGCCGGCAAAAAACGACAACAGCAGAGCGGACAGCAGGCGCAGCCGGTCATGGTTGGCAGCGACCCTGGGCTGGCCCGGATCGGCGTTCCAGTACAGCAGCTTGCCCAGCTCAATGCCGATGTCGGTAACGATGCCTGTCATGTGCGTGGTGCGGATCTCGGCGTGCGACAGTTTGGTGATAACCGCGTTCTGCAGGCCCATGATGAAGCACAGGAGCATGACGGTGAGCGGAACGAACAGCCCCTCGATCCTGGCCAGGCGCGCGCCCAGCACGCCGAAGCCGAGCAACAGGACCGCCTCGAACAGCAGCGGCAGCGCATATTCGCTGTACAGCCGCTGGCGGCGCATGTAATTGATCATCAGCGCAGTGCAGGCGGCACCGGCCACGAACGACAGGATCGCGCCGGCGCCTTCCAGCACCGTGGCGTAGCCACCCAGGGCCAGGTTGTCCGCCATCGCCGACACGATGCCGGTCATGTGCGAGGTGTACTGCTGGACCGCGAGAAAGCCGCCGGCGTTGGTGGCCCCGGCCACGAAAGCGAGGGCAAGGCCAAGGTGGCGGTTGGCGATGGATGTTCTGCGATGCCCGGTCAGGCTTCGCGCATAGTTGATCGGCACGACTGGCGCTCCGGATGGGTGGACTGCTGCTGCTGCCATCTTACTGCAAATCCACTGATCCGGCTGCGCCCGAGCCTGCGGCATCGGATGGAGGAGCTATAATACTGGCACTATTCGCCATGCGCTAACCGGTACCGTCGTGAATCCAAACCTCGAGAAACTGCATCCCTACCCGTTCGAAAAGCTGCGTCAATTGTTCTCCGGCGTCGTGCCCAATCCCGACTATGCCCACATCAGCCTGGGCATCGGCGAGCCGAAACATGCGACTCCCGCCTTCATCGAAAAGGCGCTGACGCACAGCGTAACGGGGCTGGCGCACTATCCGAGCACGCACGGCAGCGAACCGCTGCGCGCCGCGATCGCCGGCTGGATCGAGCGCCGCTACGCCGTCCCGCCCCTGGACCCGGCGGCCATGGTGCTACCGGTGAACGGCTCGCGCGAGGCGCTGTTCGGCTTTGCCCAGTGCGTGATCGACCCGTCCAAAGGTGCGCCGCTGGTGGTGTGCCCGAACCCGTTCTACCAGATCTACGAAGGCGCGGCCTACCTGGCCGGCGCCGAACCCTACTTCGTCAACTCCGACCCGTCGCGCAATTTCGCCTGCGATTACGCGGGCGTGCCGCCCGAGGTATGGTCGCGCGTGCAGCTGCTGTACGTCTGCTCACCCGGCAACCCGACCGGCGCGATCCTGTCGATGGACGACTGGCGGTTTCTATTCGAGCTGTCGGACCGCTACGGTTTCGTGATCGCCTCGGATGAGTGCTATTCCGAGATCTACCACGGCTCGGCGCCGCCGCTGGGCGCGCTCGAAGCGGCGCACCAGGCGGGGCGCAGCGGCGGAGCACACCCGTACCGCAACCTGGTCGTGTTTTCGAGCCTGTCCAAGCGTTCGAACGTACCTGGCATGCGCTCCGGTTTTGTCGCCGGCGACCCGGAAGTGATGAAGAAATTCCTGCTGTACCGTACCTACTGCGGCGGCGCGATGTCGCCGCCCGTGCAGGCGGCGTCGATCGCAGCCTGGAACGACGAACACCACGTGCAGGAAAACCGCGCGCTGTACAAAGAAAAGTTCAAGCTCATCACGCCGCTGCTCAAGCAGGTGATGGACGTCGAACTGCCGGACGCCGGCTTTTACCTGTGGGCCGACGTGCGCCGCACCGGCCTGTCGGACACCGAGTTCGCGCGCAGCCTGTACGCGGCCTGTAACGTGACGGTCCTGCCCGGCAGCTACCTGGCGCGCGAAGCGCACGGGGCCAATCCGGGCCACAACCGCATCCGCATGGCGCTGGTGGCTGAAGTCGACGAAGGCCTGGAGGCGGCCAACCGCATCGTCCAGTTCTGCAAAACCATCGCCGCCCGCGCCCGCGCACACTGATTTTCAACCCAAGACCATCATGACTCAACAACTCCAAACCATCATCGACACCGCGTGGGAACAGCGCGCCGACATCAGCCCGACCAGCGCCAGCGCCGAAGTGCGCGACGCGGTCGCCCACGTCCTTGCCGGCCTTGACGACGGCAGCCTGCGCGTGGCGCAGAAAGACAGCGGCAGCTGGGTAGTCAATCAATGGATCAAGAAGGCAGTGCTGATGTCGTTCCGCCTGGAGAACAATCAAGTAATGGCTGGCGGCGGCCTCGGCGGCAGCCCCCAGTTCTACGACAAGGTGCCGACCAAGTTCGCCAACTACACCGCAGAAGACTTCGCGCGCGGGGGCTTTCGTGTGGTGCCGCCGGCGGTGGCACGCCGCGGCAGCTTCATCGGCAAGAATGTGGTGCTGATGCCGTCCTACGTGAACATCGGCGCCTACGTCGACGAAGGCACGATGGTCGATACCTGGGCCACCGTCGGCTCGTGCGCGCAGATCGGCAAAAACGTGCACCTGTCGGGCGGCGTGGGCATCGGCGGCGTGCTGGAGCCGATGCAGGCCAATCCGACCATCATCGAGGACAACTGCTTCATCGGCGCGCGTTCGGAGATCGTCGAAGGCGTGATCGTCGAGGAGAACTCGGTGATCTCGATGGGCGTGTACATCGGCCAGTCGACCAAGATCTATAACCGCGAGACCGGCGAAGTGACCTACGGCCGTGTGCCGGCTGGTTCGGTGGTGGTGTCGGGCAGCCTGCCCTCGAGCGACGGCAAGTACAGCCTGTACTGCGCGGTGATCGTCAAGCAGGTGGACGCCAAGACGCGCGCCAAGACCGGCATCAACGAGCTCTTGCGCGGGTTCTGATTGTCAAGGCGCGGCTGCGATGAGCGGCTGCGCCACGTGTGAGGAAGGATCGTAGGGTGCGCACTCCGTGCGCACGCGGACGCAAACTCTGCACAACCGTACCGCGTGCGCACGGGTGCGCACCCTACGCGCGACGGCACTAAGAAGAAGGAGACGATGAGATGGCAATGGACCGGCTGTTCCAGCTGATGAAGGAAAAAAACGCGTCGGACATGTTCATCGCGGTCAATTCGCCCGTCCACATCAAGATCAACGGGAACCTCATCCCGATCAACCAGCACAAGCTGGAGCCGGAAAACATCCAGTCGCTGCTGTCCGAAATCTGCACACCCGAGCAACTCGCGGAACTCGAGCGCGAGAACGAACTGAACATGGGTATCCCGGTGCCCAACCTGGGGCGCTTCCGCCTGTCCGCATTCCGCCAGCGCGGCAGCATTTCGGCGGTGCTGCGCTTTGTGCCGGCAAACATCCCGCCGCTGGCCGACCTCGGCCTGCCGCCCGTGCTTTCCGAGCTGATCATGGAAAAGCGCGGCCTGCTGCTCATCGTCGGCGCGACCGGCTCGGGCAAGTCGACCACGATCGCCTCGATGCTGGACCACCGCAACGAACAGCGCAGCGGCCACATCCTCACGCTCGAAGACCCGATCGAGTACCTGTTCAAGAACAAGAAGTCGATCGTCAACCAGCGCGAGATCGGCACCGACGCGGCCAGCTTCGAGACCGCGTTGAAAAACTCGATGCGCCAGGCGCCGGACTGCATCCTGATCGGCGAAATCCGCGACAAGGAAGCGATGGCGGCGGCGCTGGCCTATGCCCAATCGGGCCACCTGGTGCTGGCCACCCTGCATGCGAACAACAGCTACAACGCGCTCAACCGCATCATCAGCTTCTATCCGGTCGAAAACCGCGCGGCGCTGCTGCAAGACCTGGCATCGAGCGTCAAGGCGATCGTTTCGCAGCGGCTGGTCAAGTCCGCGGCCGGCGGGCGGCGCCAGGCGGCGGTCGAAGTCATGCTCAACACCCGCTACATCACCGACCTTATCGAAAAAGGCGAGATCGGCCAGATCAAGGACGCCATGGACAAGAGCCTGTCGCCCGGTTCGCAGTCGTTCGAGGCGGCGCTGCTCAAGCTGGTCAAGGATGGCCTGGTGGCGCAGGACGAGGCGCTGGCCAACGCGGATTCGGCCACCAACCTGCTCTGGCTGCTCAACAACGGACCGGGCACCCAGGCACAGGAGGAGACCAAGCCGGAGCAAGAGCCGGCCGGTCCGTCATTTACCGAGTTCACCCTCGATACCTGAGCCGGGCTGCCCGTAGACCGGCCCCAGGTCCAGCCCCTCGATGCGCACCTTGGTCGTGAAATCGAATGGTATGAAGGTGAGCCGGATATTGCGCTTTTTGGCGACGAACACGATCGCGCCGATCGGAATGATCTCGAACATGCCCGTGCTGCGCATCTCGGCCCAATAGCGTCCGCCCTCGCGGGTGATCCACAACACATCGCCATTGGACAGCCGGTAGGAACCGTAGATTTCCGCCATTTCGGTTGGCGACAGGTAGTAGCCCGTCCCGGCGTCGCAGCCGGGGAGCGACGACAGCAATGCCAAACTGGACAGCACCAACGCGGCGATGCGCATGACGGCCTCCATTTGAAATTGAACGGATGTGTTCAACCTAAGACCGCGAACGCCCCGGTCCGGTTCACGACGGCCGCGTTGCTCCTCGACAACGAAGCGTACCGCTCACCGGAGGCGCAGGGTGCGTCACCTGTGCGCACGCGGTGCAAAGCGTGCTGGCGCTGGCGTTGCCGCGGTCCAAGCAAGCGGTGACCGCGGGAAAAGAGGGTCAGACCCTAATTCTTGTGCAACAAATTGCCCGATAATTGGGGTCTGACCCCACCGCAGATCACGCAGCAGTCAGAATTCGAAGCGGAAAAGAGGGTCAGACCCTATTTTTTTTGCAACAAAATGCTCAACCCCAAACGTGGGGTCAGACCCTAATTCTTGTGCACTAATTCTTGTGCAACAAATTGCTCGATAATTAGGGTCTGACCCCCATTGCAGAGGTCTAACCCCATTGCAGAGGTTTTGTTTGCATGTCACCAATATGACAACATGCGGCCCGCCCAGCCGGCCAAGGGTACAATCGGCCAGCAAGGATGCCCTTGTGCTATCCTCGCGCGTTTCCCGTTCACTAGCGCACGGCGCCGCGCGCCGGCCCCTCACCTACTCATGAATCGAACCCTTTACGGCATTCCCAACTGCGACACTGTGAAAAAAGCCCGGACCTGGCTGGCCGATCAAGGCCACGCCTTCGACTTTCACGACTTCAAAAAGCAAGGCCTGGCGCGCGAACTGGCGGCCGGCTGGCTCGAGCAGCTGGACTGGGAAGTGCTGGTCAACCGCAAGGGCATGACCTGGCGTAATCTCACCGACGAGCGGCGCGCGCAGGTGGTCGACAAGGCCAGCGCGCTTGAGCTGATGCTGGAAAATCCGTCGGTGATCAAGCGCCCGGTGTTAGATAACGGCGGCGCGCTGGCGGTCGGCTTTTCGGACGCCCAGTACCGCGGCATCTTCGAGAACCAGGCATGACCTATTCGCGCACGCTGGAGCTGGCCGAGGAGCTGATCGCGCTGCCGTCGGTCACGCCCGACGACAAGGGCTGCCAGCGGCGCCTGGCCGAGCTGCTGGCGCCGCTCGGCTTTGAGTGCGAGACGATCGAGTCGAATGGGGTGACCAATTTGTGGGCGCGGCGTGGCCGACAGGCGCCGCTGTTCGTGTTCGCTGGCCACACCGACGTGGTGCCGACCGGGCCGCGCGAGCAATGGACCTCCGATCCATTCGCGCCCGCCAAACGCGACGGCAAGCTGTACGGGCGCGGCGCATCGGACATGAAGACGTCGCTGGCGGCGATGGTCGTGGCCTGTGAGGAGTTCGTGGCCAGCCACCCGGCGCACCAGGGATCGATCGCCTTTCTGATCACGAGCGACGAGGAAGGCCCGGCCACCAGCGGCACGGTGCTGGTGTGCGAACAGCTTGAAGCACGCGGCGAAAAGCCCGACTTTTGCGTGATCGGCGAGCCGACCTCGGCCCACGTTCTGGGCGATATGATCAAGAACGGCCGCCGCGGTTCGCTCTCCGGCCATCTGGTGGTCAAGGGCGTGCAGGGGCATATCGCCTACCCCCAGCTTGCGCGCAACCCGATCCACCTGGCCGCCCCGGCGCTGGCTATACTCGCCGCCGAGCGCTGGGACGAGGGTAACGAGTACTACCTGCCGACTTCAATGCAGGTGTCGAACATCATTGCTGGCACCGGCGCGACCAACGTGATTCCGGGCGAGCTGACGATCGACTTCAACTTCCGTTTTTCCACTGCCAGCAGCGCGGACTCACTCAAGGCACGCGTACATGCGATCCTGGACCGCCACCAGCTCGACTACGACCTCAAGTGGACGCTTAACGGCCTGCCGTTCCTGACCCCGCGCGGCACCTTGTCCGCGGCGGTCTGCGCGGCGATCCGCGGCGAGACCGGAATCGATGCCGAACTGTCGACCACCGGCGGCACTTCGGACGGACGCTTCATCGCACGCATCTGCCCCCAGGTGATAGAATGCGGGCCGCCGAACGCCAGCATCCACAAGATCGACGAGCACATCGAACTGCGCTTCATCGATCCGCTCAAGAACATCTACCGCCGCACGCTGGAAAACCTCCTGGCGCCCCAATGAGAACAACACCATGAACACCACATCCTTTTCCACCGCGCGCGACCTGCTGCGCTATGCCGTCACCCGCTTTAACTCTGCCAAGCTGTTCTTCGGCCACGGCAGCCTTGAAGCATTCGACGAGGCAGCCTACCTGATCCTGCATACGCTTAAGCTCCCGCTCGACAAGCTCGAGCCGTTCCTCGATGCCCGGCTGCTGCCGGAAGAAGTGCTGCAGGTGCTGGCCGTGATCGAGCGCCGCGCCACCGAGCGGGTGCCGGCCGCGTACATCACCAACGAGGCCTGGCTGGGCGATTATTCGTTCTACGTGGACGAGCGCGTGCTGGTGCCGCGTTCGTTCATCGCCGAGCTGATCCCGCAGCACTTCGCGCCGTGGGTCGTTGACCCGGACAATGTGGAGAACGTGCTGGAGCTGTGCACCGGCTCCGGGTGCCTGGCAATCATGCTGGCCGACGCGTTCCCGAACGCGGTGGTGGATGCGGTCGACATCTCGAAGGATGCGCTGGCGGTGGCCGAGCACAACATCCGCGAATACAAGCTGGAGGGCCGGGTCAACCCGATCGAATCGAACCTGTACGAGAACGTGCCGTTCAAGAAGTACGACCTGATCGTGACCAACCCGCCCTACGTGAACGCCGAATCGATGACCAAGCTGCCGCCGGAGTACCTGCGCGAGCCGCAGATCGCGCTGGCCGGCGGCGTGGATGGCATGGACCTGGTGCGCAAGATCGTCGAGGGCGCGGCCGACTACCTGACGCCGGAAGGCGTGCTGGTGGTCGAGATCGGCAACGAACGCGAACACGCGGAGGCAGCGTTCGGCCATCTTGGCCTGACCTGGCTCACCACCAGCGGCGGCGACGAACAGGTGTTCCTGCTGACCGCCGACCAGCTCCCGAAAGTCAACGCATAAAACCGCCAGAAGCCGCATGATCCGATTTTCCAACGTCAGCCTGATGCGCGGCACCAAGCCGCTGCTGGAAGGCGCCGACCTGACCCTGAACCCGGGCGACAAGATTGGCCTGATCGGCGCCAACGGCGCCGGCAAGTCGAGCCTGTTCGCGATGCTGCGCGGCGAGCTGCACCCCGACCAGGGCGAGATCGACTTTCCCGCCAGGTGGCGCATGGCCTATGTGGCGCAGGAGACGCCGGCGCTCGATCGCGCGGCGCTCGACTACGCGATCGACGGCGACGTCAATCTGCGGCGCCTGCAGGCCGAGCTGGCGCGGCTGGAGGCTGCGCCGCATACGCTTGAGAACGGCATCGCGATCGGCGAAATCCACGCCGCGCTGGCCGACGCCGAAGCCTACACGGTGCAATCGCGCGCCGAACAGCTGCTGCTGGGCCTGGGCTTTTCGCTGCAGCAGATGCAGCAGCCGGTGGCGAGCTTTTCGGGCGGCTGGCGCATGCGCCTGAATCTGGCGCAGGCGCTGATGTGCCCTTCCGACCTGCTGCTGCTAGACGAGCCGACCAACCACCTGGACCTGGACGCGATCATCTGGCTCGAGGACTGGTTGAAGCGCTATGCCGGAACCCTGATCATCATCTCGCACGACCGCGACTTTTTGGACGAGATCGTGAACGTTGTAGTGCACATCGACGAGCGCAAGCTTAAGCGCTACTCCGGCAACTACTCGGCCTTCGAACGCCAGCGCGCGGCGCAGATCGTGCTGGCCCAGGCCGCGTACGAAAAGCAGCAGCGCTCACGTGCGCACCTCGAATCCTTCATCAACCGCTTCAAGGCCAAGGCCACCAAGGCACGCCAGGCCCAGAGCCGGATGAAGGCCCTGGCCAGGATGGAAGAGCTGGCGCCGCTGCGCGCCGCCGCCGAATTCTCGTTCGAGTTCCGCGAGCCGCTGTCGGCGCCCAATCCGCTCCTGGTGATGGAGGACGTGGACGCCGGCTACCCGGTACTCGACGCTCACGGCGATCGGGTGGGCGAGAAGCCGGTCGTCAGGCGCGTGAATTTTTCGCTGCAAAGCGGCCAGCGCATTGGCCTGTTGGGTGTCAACGGCGCCGGCAAGTCGACGCTGATCAAGACCGTGGCCGGAGAGCTCGCGCCATTAAGCGGCACGGCGACCTTCGGCAAGGGGCTGGTGATCGGCTACTTCGCCCAGCACCAGGTCGAGATGCTGCGCCACGACGAATCGCCGCTGTGGCACCTGATGAAACTTGCGCCGGACACGCGCGAGCAGGAGCTGCGCAACTTCCTGGGCGGCTTCAACTTCCCTGGCGATATGGTGACCAGCCCGATCGCGCCGTTCTCCGGCGGCGAAAAGGCGCGCCTGGCGCTGGCGCTGATCGTGTGGCAGCGGCCGAATCTGCTCCTGCTGGACGAGCCGACCAACCACCTGGACCTGGAGACGCGCGAAGCCTTGACGATGGCGCTGGCGCAGTTCGAAGGCACGCTGGTGCTGGTCTCGCACGACCGGCACCTGCTGCGCGCCACCACCGACCAGTTCCTGATCGTGGCCGATGGCCGCCTGCAGCCGTTCGACGGCGACCTGGACGACTACAAGGAGTGGCTGTTTCAGACCAAGCTGGGCAAGGCCGCTCCCCTGACGCCGGCGGCCACCGGCGGCCAGTCGCCCGCTGCCGCTGCGCCGGCGGTCGACCGCAGGGAACAGAAGCGCCTCGAAGCGGAGGAACGCCAGCGCCTGGCCGCGCTGAAAAAGCCGATCGAAAGCCGGATCAAGCGGCTGGAAGAGCAGATGGCCAAGCTGAATGCGAAAAAATCCGAAATCGACGCGCGCCTGTTGGAGCCGTCGCTGTACGAGGCGCATAACAAGGAAGAGCTGAAAAACCTGGTCGCGGATCAGGCGTTTTGTAGCCGCGACCTCGAACAACTCGAGGCCGAGTGGCTTGAGCTGCAGGAGCAGCTGGAGGGGCTGGCGGCCTGATTGGCCCAGGCCCGACGCCTGCCGTAGGGTGCGCACCTGTGCGCACGCGGTCACCGCATGCGGGCTCGCGGCGCCACGGCCACAACGCACCGTTCGCGAACTGCGTGCGCACAGGTGCGCACCCTACGGCGGCCACAATCTCGATCTGATGGTCTCGGTACTTCCCTGCTTTGACGGTCAGGAAGCCGTGCGGCAGGTAGACACCAGCGCCGATAAGCGCGATGCTCATGCGTATCGCGCAAGTGTTGCGCCAGGCCGTATCGAGGATTTTTTCCGAGTGCCCGATCCATCTCCACAGCTCATCGGCCGGGACGTTGAACGGGTCAGGATAGTGCATGCGCAATAACGTGTAGAGGGGCGGTTTCATAGGCATGGTGTCGCTCGTCAAGATCAGGTGCAACAGCCATCCGGCGGGCACGGCCAGCGCGCCTGCCACATTTCCACGATCAGCACCGCAGCGCGCTCCCGCAACTTGACGGGTGGCCGCCGGCGCAGGTAGGCCACTGCGTCTGCGCGCAGGGACTCAGCCGACTGTTTGGGCAGTTTCACGTGACGGCGGTCGGTGTAGCACCACAAGCCACTCTCGGTAGCGTCGTACACGCCTTTGAGGTACTGGATAGCGCCGTTATCGCGCTGCTCTTCGCTGTAAGCTCTCTGGAAGGTTCAAGCCACGTGGCGCGAGCCGGATATGGCCCCGCGCCCGATCGACATCAGGCGGTCGATGTCGACCAGGATCAGGCGCCGTCCGTCGGCGTTGCCCAGCCCCAGCAGGTAGTCGATGCGTTGGCCGCCATTGCCGGCAATCGGCGAAATCTGATCGGCCCGCAGCGTCAGCACGCCGGTCACGCTGTCGACCACCATTCCCATCACGCAGGCCGAGAGCTTGAGGATGATCACGTCGGTCATCGGATCGGGCTGCGCCGGCCTGCCGCTGAAGGCCGCGCGCATGTCGACGATCGGCATGATCACGCCGCGCGACACAGCCACGCCGTCGATGATCTCGCCATCGGACGCAAACCGCTCCAGTGACTTGAGCACGCGCAGTTCCTGGACCTTGTGAAAGTCGAGGCCGTACTCCAGGCCGCCGAGGGTAAAGGCCAGGAATTGGAGTTCGGGGCTGGCTGTCGCAGTTATCTTGGGCATGGGGCAATCCTTTCTAGACCGAACCAATCGTACGGGCAGAATTGATTGCGATTGTTGATTGCTGTCAATGTTTCCCTTCGACATTTCATTGCCCTGTGGGAACAGTAGAGGCATTACAATGGACGGTAATGACGACATGGGAGGATTGATGATGTTTGCCTGGCTGCAGCGACTGTTTTCCGGCTCCGCGCCCGAACCGGTGCGCTTCTCCGCGCCGGAATCGGAGCGCAGCGCGCCGCCGGAGGTGACGCCGCAGCCGGCGGTCGCTTGCGCCCCCGCCGGGCCTGATCCTGCCGCCGTACCGGGGCCGGCCCCGGTGTCGTTCGAACAGTTCGACCGCGTCAACCGCGCGTGGGAAGGCTGGTTGTTCGCGCGCAGCGGCGAAGACACGGGCCTGGAGATGACCCCGACCGAAGCGCGAGTGCTCGATGCACTGGAAGGGATCAATACATCCCAGCAGTCGGGCGTGGCACTGGTGCGGCGCATGCCGGGCCTGATCCCGCAGCTGCTGCAAAGCCTGCGCAGCGACGGCTTTTCGGGCGCCGCTCTGTCGCGCACGATTTCAAGCGATGTGGTGCTGGTGGCCGAGGTGATCCGCCTGGCCAACAGCTGCTATATCGGTACCGGCACCACCATCACCAGTGTGGAGCACGCGGTCATCCTGATCGGCCAGGAAGGGCTGCGCCAGCTGATCACCAGCGTGGCGTTCCGCCCGATTATCGACATGCATTCCGGGCACTACACGCGCACCCTCGCCCGGCGCCTTTGGGCGCACGCGGAGCGCTGCGCGGTGGCCAACCGGGTGCTGGCCGAGCAGTCGGGCATCGAGCCGTTCGACGCATTCCTGGCCGGTCTGGTCCAAAGCGTGGGGCT
This sequence comes from Massilia horti, assembly GCF_004614195.1. Taxonomy (GTDB): domain Bacteria; phylum Pseudomonadota; class Gammaproteobacteria; order Burkholderiales; family Burkholderiaceae_D; genus Telluria; species Telluria horti. The sequence goes on from NZ_SPUM01000126.1 coordinate 38,551, forward strand.
GATCGTCGCGCTGCGCATCATGGACCAGGTGGCAAAAGGCGAGCACGACATGGGCTCGGAACTGTTCTGCGCACGCCTGGCCGGCGCGGCGCGCAGCCTGTCGTGCAGCATTGCGCGCGAATGGGACTTTCCGCCGGCGGTCATTCAGGCACTGCAGGAACAGGGCGGGCCGCGCAAAGGGGCGCAGATGTCGGCGCTGGGCCGGCTGGCGATGCTCACGGATTATCTGGCCAGGCTGCAGGCCTTGTCGCGCCTGGGGCTGCTGGCAGGCCTTGATCAGTCGCTGCTCGCGGGACTGCCGCCCGCGGCCACGCACTGCTACCAGCTGCTGGCGGCGGCGCCGGAAGAGCGCGCTGCGTGAACCGGTAGACCGCCGCACGCGCTCAACTTGTGCGCTCTTGCGGCTGCTGCGCCACTACGCTGCGTTCGCGAACCGCGTGCGCACAGGCATCAAAGGCCCCGTGCACCCTACGATGTCTCGGCGCCTCGGGTACCACACTCAAGCGCCGGTGTTGCTCCATTCGAAGGCGCCGTCGCAGCCCGCAAACAGAACGGTCTCCGGCAGCATCTCGCGCACGCGCGCCCTGACCTCGCGCGACGGCAAGTCGAAGACGCTGGCGTCTCCCGGGTGAAACGGCGCCGCGCGCACCTGGGTGTCGCCCGCCACCTGCGCGATCGACACCGTACAGGTCTGCGCGTTCTCGCTGCGCTGGCGTTCGAGCTGGGCAAGCAGCTCCAGCCCGGAACGCTGGTCCGCTTCGGCCGCCTTCATTGCGGCAGACGCGCGCGCGATCTCCTGCAGCGCCGGTGCCACGGCCTGCGCCATTTTGCGGAACTGGGCCTGCTGATCGGCGTTCAGTGTGAGCTCGTTCTTGCGCACGCGCGTTGCCAGCAGCATGTAGCGCCGCACCTCGGGCTGGCCGATCAGGCGCTCCATTGCGGCCTTGTGGTGCGCGGCCAGCTGCGCCAGCTGCTCGACGCGCTCGTGCACCTGCCCGATGGTTTCAATGATCGGGCCGCATTCCGGATACATGGCGAGCACCACCATCTCGGCCTGCCGGCGCGGGGCGGCACTACCGATTGTCACCCGCAGCGCGCCGATCGCGCAGCCTTCGGCCTGCTCGATCTGCACCTCGTCGCCCAGGATGTCGCAGTTGATGGCCTGGCCGATCGTGACCCGGGTGCCGGTCACCACGCAGTTCTCGGCGCGCTGCAGCGCGACCACCCCGCGTTTGGTCTGGACCACCGCGCCAGACGCGACGCCCTTGATGTGAACGTCGCCGTGCTGGTTTTGCACACTGCCGCCCACCAGGTTGCGGTTCAGCCGCACCGTGCCGCCGCGCGAGACGATGTGGCCGAACACGTCGGCATGCACCGTGATGCCCTCGCCTTCGATCACGCGATTTTCCTGCACCTCGCCGAATTCCTCGAAGTCGCCTTCCAGCTTCAGGTTGCCGGTGGTCTTGACGCTCACGCCGTCGTGGCTGACGATCTTGTCGCCTACCGAGAGCCGGCTGGTCTTGGAGTCGACGTTAAGAAAGCCCGACTGCTGCGCGACCAGGAATTCGCCTTCGCCGGTGCGCTCGACGCGGGTGCCGTCGCCGGCGTAGACCGCCAGCTCGAGATCCTTGGGCACGCTGGGCGCGATCGGAATGCCGGACAGTTCGCAGCCGGGCGTGCCGGCAATGGGCGGCAGCTTCTTGAGCAGGCGCTCGCCTTCGCGGATCTGGGGAAAGCGGTTCTGGAAGGTCATCAGGTCCAGCTTGCCGTTGGCGAGCTGGCGCGGCGCGTTATTGCGATGGATGTCGTCCGAGACCTCGATCACGCGCGCGTCCTGCCCCGGCATCGGTTCGAGCCGGCTCGCCACCAGCAGGCGCCCGGCCTGGCGGCTGTCGATCGCAGCGCGCACCGCCTGGACGTCGATGCCGAACCGGATCCCCTTGCACCACATGTCGGCGATGAATTCGTCCAGGTCAAGGCTGGCCGGAATACCGGGCGCATCGGGATCGTCGGGGTCGTCCAGGAAGACCGGCTCGAAATAGTAATCGGCCTGGCCGCCGGCGATCTTCACCGAGCGGTACAGCGCGCGCCGGCGCGGCTCGAACGGGGCGATGTCGTCGGCGATACGCAGGCCCAGGCCAGGCACGGGACGCAGTTCCGGGCCATGCCCGTACAAGGCCCTGATCAGGACTGGGTAGTCGAGCCCGCTGAAATACCGGTCGCTTCCAAAGATGTTGTCGATGGCCGCCAGCAGGCTGGCGCCGAGCAGGTCGAGGTCGGCGTACACGCCGTCGGCCCGCTGGACGATGCACTGCGGCAGGCTAGCGCCGCCCTGGCGACTGCCCTGGCTGGCGAGTAACGTGGCATCTGCAGGTTCGTTCGGCACGTGGGGGCTCCGCACAGGTCCTGCTAACAGCAGGCATCGTGCAAGAGTAGCATGTTGTGCCGATGAAATAAATGACTTACAACAAATTCCGGTTGCGCGGGCCGCAGCAAGCGGCCCGGGGCAAACCGTCAGCGGCGCTGCGGGTTCGGGTACAAATCCATGCCGGCTTCGTTGATCTGGCGCCGCAGGTCGCGCCGCTCGTCCGGCGTCATGCGGCCGCTCCGGCGGTTGTTCTCCGAATTGCGCATCTGTTCCTGCTGCATCTGGGCCTGACGGCGCTGCTCCTCGCGCGCCTCGAAGGCACGCGCGGCGGCGCGATTGTCCTCGCGCGGCAACTGGAAGCGCTCGCTATGCGGCACCGGCTGCGCATCGTCGCGCTGCTCATTGCGTTGGGCGTGCGCGGCGCCCAGTCCCAGGGACGCCAGCGCAACGACCACGACGCCACGACGCAGCAGCCGGGCCAGTTCGGCGCGGCGCGTGTGCCATCTTGCGTCCGGTTGGTTGAGCGCGCTAATCATGGTGTTTCCTCTTCCGCGATGCCTTGTAAACAGATAAGCTGTAATTCAGCCTGATCCCAGTGTATGAGCAATCCCCCTGAGGTATAAGCCGAATTGGGTAAAGTTTGTAACACAATGTAATGCCGCGGTCGTATCCATAACTTTCCGGGCGACGAGACGTTACCATAGCGACATGCATCTGACAAATTTGAACGCCAAATGAACCCAACATCGAGCCCCAATCAAGCCAGCGCAAACAACAACGGCCACACCGCCAGGATCATGGTCGTGGACGACGACGTGCGGCTGCGCGACCTGTTGCGCCGCTACCTGACCGAGCAGGGCTTCCAGGTGGTCACCGCCGAAAGCGCGCCCGCGATGAACAAGCTGTGGTTGCGCGAACGCTACGATCTGCTGGTGCTGGACTTGATGCTGCCCGGCGAAGACGGCCTGTCGATCTGCCGCCGCCTGCGCGGCGCCGGCGACCAGACGCCGATCATCATGCTCACCGCCAAGGGCGAGGACGTGGACCGCATCGTCGGCCTGGAGATGGGCGCCGACGACTACCTGCCCAAGCCGTTCAACCCGCGCGAGCTGGTCGCGCGCATCAACGCGGTCCTGCGCCGCAAGGGGCCGGACGAAATCCCCGGCGCGCCGTCGGAGACCCCGCAGAGTTTCGAGTTCGGCGACTTCGTGCTCGACCTGGGCACCCGCACGCTGAAGAAAAACGGCGAGACAGTGCCGCTTACCACGGGCGAATTCTCGGTGCTCAAGGTGTTCGCGCGCCATGCGCGCCAGCCGCTCTCGCGCGAAAAATTGATGGAACTGGCGCGCGGACGCGAATACGAGGTGTTCGACCGCAGCCTGGACGTGCAGATCTCGCGCCTGCGCAAGCTGATCGAACCGGATCCTTCGAGCCCGCTCTACATCCAGACCGTGTGGGGCCTGGGCTACGTATTCATTCCTGAAGGACAACCGCGCTAGTGTCTTTACGATTCTTCTCGGGGCCGAGCAGTCCGCGCCTGTCGCGCCTGAGGAGCGGGCTGTTCTGGCGTACCTTCCTGCTGCTGTCGGTGCTCACCACGCTGTCGATGGGATCGTGGATCGGCCTGATGAACGTGTACCAGCGCGGCTCGCAGGTGCAGCAGACGGCCGAACAGGTGGTCTCGGTGGTCACCATCACGAAAGCGGCGCTGACCCACTCGGCGCCCGAGCTGCGGCGCGAGCTGCTGTTCGAGCTGGTCTCCAACGAGGGGATCCGCGTCTACAACCTGGAGCCGACCGACCAGATCGAACCGCCTCCGAACACCCCTGAGATGCCGGAGATCGCCGCGCTGGTGCGGGCAAAGCTCGGCCCCGACACCCGCTTTTCGCGGCGCGTCAACGGCGTGGCCGGGTTCTGGGTCAGCTTTGAAATCGACGACGACAAGTACTGGCTGATGCTCGAGCGCGATCGCCTGGAGGCCTTGAAGCGGGTGCAGTGGATCGGCTGGGCGACCGTGGTCGGCGTGCTGTCGGTGCTGGGCGCGGCGCTGATCTCGGGCCTGGTGAACCTGCCGCTGGCGCGCCTGACGGCGGCCGCGCGCGCGATCGCCCAGGGCAAGCGCCCCACCCCGCTGCCCGAGAAGGGGCCGAAGGAAGTACTCGAGGCCAACCGCAGCTTCAACCAGATGGTCGAGGACCTGGCCCAGGTGGAGAAGGACCGCGCGGTGATCCTGGCCGGCATCTCGCACGACCTGCGCACGCCGCTGGCGCGCATGCAGCTGGAAGTGGAGATGGCGACCCTGTCATCCGAGGCGCGCGAAGGCATGCAGTCGGACATCGCGCAGATGGACGCGATCATCGGCCAGTTCCTCGACTACGCCAAGCCGACCGAGGCCGCGACCTTCGTGCCGGTGGACCTGTCGGAGCTGCTGGAGGACTCGGCGCGCGAGGCGGCGCGCCTGCCTGACGTGCGGGTGCAGGCCCAGGTCCAGCCGGGGGTGCACGTGCTGGGCAATGCGACCGACATCCGGCGCGTCATCAACAACATCATCGAGAACGCGCGCCGCTACGGCAAGACGCCGGGCCGGGACGTGACCGAGATCGAGATCGCCTGCCGCGTGCGCACGACCGGGCACGGGCGCCGCGCGACGGTCGACATCGCCGACCATGGCACGGGCATCCCGGCCGACCAGATCGGGCAGCTGCTCAAGCCGTTCACCCGGCTCGACAGCGCGCGCGGCCAGGCCAACGGCGCGGGGCTGGGGCTGGCCATCGTGGAGCGCGTGATCAGCCGCCACAACGCCGAGCTCGTCGTAAGCAACCGCGAGGGCGGTGGTTTGCTGGTGCAGTTCAATCTGCCGCTGGCGACCTGAGCTTGCGGTAGGTGTACGTATCCGAGCCAACGCCTGCACGGCCCCCCGCCCTGCCGAAGCCCGTGGCCGTCGCACATTGTAGGGTGCGCGGGGCCTTTGATGACCTGTGCGCACGCGGTCATCGCATGCTGACTTGCGGCCCGTTTCACTAGCAGCGTGCGCGAACCGCGTGCGCATGGTCGTCGGAGGCGCCGCGGCCGCTACGCCTGAACACGCGGCACGTGTTCGTGCCGGAGCCAACGATGTTCAATCGTAGCCGTGCGCACAGGGCATCAAAGGACGCGCGCCCCTACGCCTATGCACGCGGTGCGTGTTCGTACCGGAACCAACGATATTCAACCGTACCGCGTGCGCACAGGTGCGCACCCTACTCCGATGCA
>NZ_SPUM01000068.1 GCF_004614195.1 Massilia horti
AGCATCGTAGGGTAGGGTGCGCACCCGTGCGCACGCGGACGTTCGATCCGCCCGCGCCCTCAGATCAGTCCCTCGAACAGCAGCACATCGACCTCATCGCCGGCCGCCACATTGCCTTGTTCGTCGTGCAGCACCACCATGCAGTTCGCCTCCGACATCGAGCGCAGGATGCCCGAGCCTTGCGATCCCGTGATACGCACCTCCGGCCTGCCGTCCTCGCCGCGCGACAGGGCGCCACGCTGGTATTCGGTGCGTCCCGCCTTCTTGCGGATTGCACCCGCCGAGCGCGCGCGCACCAGGACCAAAGGCGCTTCTGCGCCCATCATGCGTAGCAGGGCATCGCGCGCAAAGAAGTAGAACGACACCATGACCGCCACCGGATTGCCCGGCAGCCCGAACAGGAACGCGCTCTTGCCGCCCGAGTTGATGCGCCCGAACGCGAGCGGACGCCCCGGCCGCATGCCGATCTTCCAGAACGTGACGTCGCCCAGGCGCGCCATGATTTGGCGGGTGTAGTCCGCGGCGCCCACCGATACGCCGCCCGAGGTGATGATCGCGTCCGCGTTCTCGCAGGCGTTCCTGAGCGCGTCCTCGAGCGCCTGCGGGTCGTCGCGCACGATGCCCATGTCGATGATGTCGCAGCCCAGCCGCTGCAGCATTCCGTAAATCGTATAGCGGTTGCTGTCGTACACGCAGCCGGGATCGAGCGGTTCGCCGATCGAGCGCAGTTCGTCGCCGGTCGAGAAGAATGCGACGCGCAGCCGGCGCTGCACGGGCACTTCGGCCACGCCCAGCGATGCGAGCAGGCCCAGGTCGGCCGGCCTTACGATCTTGCCTTGTTTGAGCGCCGCGCTGCCGGCCGTGAGGTCTTCGCCGGCAAAGCGCCGGTTGTCACCAAGGCGGATCGTGCCCGGTGCGATCGTGATGCAGGTCTCGGTTTCGTTCGCCACGAACTCCTGCGGCACCACGCTGTCACATCCGGCCGGCATCACGCCGCCGGTCATGATGCGCACGCATTCGCCAGCAGCCGGGACGAGGCTTGATGGCCGCCCCGCGAAGATCGTCCCGATCACCTTCAGCGTGGTCGGACCGTCTTCGGCAAGGTCGGCACCGCGCAGCGCGTAGCCATCCATCGCCGAGTTGTCATGCGCGGGTACGTTGATCGGCGAGATGATGTCGTCTGCCAGTACCCGTCCCAGCGCCGCGCGCAGCGCGACCTTTTCGATCGATCGGATCGGCGTGACGAAGTCGCGGATGATGCGCTGCGCATCGCGCACCGGCAGCGCGTCCGGGTCGTAGCCGGACAGGCAGCTGACGACGTCGGCCAGGCGTGCCGGACCGGCGTTGTCCATGCTGCGTAGTTCGTCGAGGGTATTGATGTTGCGGAAGGCATTCGTATCCTCGAACAGGACTTCGGCCGCCTTGAGCTCGGCGAACCAGCCGTCCACCTTGCGTCCGCCCTCAAGCAGGTAGCGCGCGAGCAGGGGCAGGCGGTCGACGCGCACTAGGCAGAACACCGGGTGTGGCTGGCGCCGCATGCCGGGTTCCTGGGTCGCGGCATAAGCGAGGTCGGCGTCGTGCTCGCGCAGGGCCGCGAACAGGCGTTCGGCCAGGTCGGCAGGCAGAAACGGGGAGTCGCAGGGCGCGGTGAGCAGGTAGGGCGTGCGGGCGCGGCGCATGCCGGCTTCCAGCCCGGCGAGCGGGCCGGCGAAGCCCGGCGTCTCATCGGGCCAGACTTCCACTCCCAGCTTCGCGTATTCGCCCTGGTTCTGGTTGGCGTTGATGGCGACCGTGCCCACCTGTGGGGCCAGGCGCTGCAGCACGTGCGCCGCCATGGTCGCGCCGCGAAATGGTTGCAGGCCCTTGTCGACGGTGCCCATGCGCGTGCCGCGCCCGCCAGCGAGGATCAGCGCGGTGATCTGTTCGTTCTTGTTCATGTTATGTCAGCCGCCAATGTAGGACATTTCGACTTTTTTCGCGCCGGGCTCAAAGCCGGGAGTAGCAATGGCGCGGGTCTCGGAATAGCGGTCGGCGCGGTTGCTCCAGAGCCCGGCGATGGCGTTGCCGATCTCGAGGTCGCTGCGGCCTTCGCGCAGCAGTGCGCGCAGGTCGTGGCCGCGGGTGGCGAACAGGCAGGTGTACAGTTTGCCTTCGGTGGACAGGCGCATGCGCGTGCAGTCCTTGCAGAAGGCTTGCGTGACGCTGGAGACCAGGCCGATCTCGCCACGGCCGTCGCGGTAGCGCCAGCGGGCGGCGGTTTCGCCGGGGTAGTTGGGAGCGATCGGTTCGAGCGGCATTTCGGCGTCGATGCGGCGCACGATTTCGCCCGAGGGGATGACTTCGTCCATGTTCCAGCCGTTGGAGGCGCCCACGTCCATGTATTCGATGAAGCGCAGGATGAACGGCGCGTCCTTGAAGTGGCGCGCCATCGGCAGCACCTGGTCGTCGTTCATGCCGCGCTTGACCACCATGTTGACCTTGATCGGGCCAAGGCCGGCCGCGTGGGCGGCGTCCAGGCCCTTGAGCACGTCGGCCACCGCAAAGTCGACGTCGTTCATGCGCTTGAAGGTGGCGTCGTCGAGCGCGTCGAGCGAGACGGTGACGCGGTCAAGGCCGGCTTGCTTGAGCGCGCGTGCCTTGCGCGCCAGGAGCGAGCCGTTGGTGGTGAGCGTGAGGTCGAGCGGACGGCCGCTGGCGGTGGGCAGTTCGCGCAGCATGCCGACCAGGCGCTCGATGTCCTTGCGCAGCAGCGGCTCGCCGCCGGTCAGGCGGATCTTTTCGACACCGTGTGCGACGAACAGGCGCGCCACGCGCGTGATCTCTTCGAACGACAGCAGGGCCGAGTGCGGCAGGTAGTCGTAGTCCTTGTCGAACACTTCCTTGGGCATGCAGTACACGCAGCGGAAGTTGCAGCGGTCCGTGACCGAGATCCGCAGGTCGTGCAACGGCCGCGCGAGGGCGTCCAGCACCGGCCCGGCCGGTTGCTGGAGGACGGGCGGAACGGCGAGTGCGGTCGCGCGCGCGTCGCTGATCATGATGATTTTTTCAGCCATGCCGATAGGATAGCATCAGGCCAGAGTTGTGTAGGGGCTGACCTGAGGCGTAGGGTGCGCACCTGTGCGCACGCGGACGTTAGCGCAGTGTTGGCACCGCAACTCAATTCAAGCGTACCGCGTGCGCACAGGTGCGCACCCTACGAGGCCCCAGGCCGCGTGCGTGGTCACAAGAAAAAGGGAAGCACGCGGCTTCCCTTTTTGGTCATCGACGCGTCACCGCATCACTGTCGGGTATCGACCTGGATCAGCGGTTCGTCGACCGGCGGCGGGGCCGGCTTGCGGGTTCGCCCGACGCGTACCGGCGGCTGCACTGCTGCCGCGGCTTCCTGTGCGGCGCGCAGCTTTTCCGGATCGGTCGATGCCAACGTCAGCCCAGCGTTGCTCAGCAGTTCGTTCAGGTCCGTCGCGGCCGCTGGTGCCGGCGCGGGCGCTGCGACAGCAGCAGCGACCGGCTCAGCAGCCGGAGCCTCGACAGGCGCCGGTACAGCGGCCGCTTCAGCCGCTGCAGCAGCGGCGGACGCTTTAGCCGCCGCAGCAGCGGCAGCTTCAGCCGCAGCTTTAGCCGCAGCCTCACGCGCCGCCTCGGCAGCAGCTTTTGCAGCCGCAACCGAAGCAGCGGTCGGGAACGGCCACGGACCGGTCGCCGGGACGGCGGCAGGCGCGGGCGCTGCCGCAGCTTCCTGTGCCACCGGAGCCGGCGCCGCAGCCTGTGCGGCAGCGAGTGCCTGAGCTGCAGCTTGTTCAGCCGCCTCCGCCACCGCGCGCTGCGCGGCGGCCTTGGCTGCCGCCACCGATGCAGCGGTCGGGAACGGCCACGGGCCGGTCTCGGTCTTGGCGCTTGGCGCCACCTCGGCCGCAGCCTTGGCTTGCGCGGCAACCTTGGCCGCTTCCTGGTCGGCTACCGGGGTGAAGGCCAGGGTCGCCTCGCCGGCTTGCGCCGATTCGATGCCCTCTGCCTGCTCGCGCTCGCGGCGGTTGCGATTGCGCCCGCCACGACGGCGGCGGCGGCGCGGCTCTTCGCCACCTTCAGCTTCGAACAGTTCGCCGTTCGGGCCGGTCGTGGTGACGGCCTTGACTGCCTGCTCCAGCTCGTCGCCGTGCGGGGCGGTCACTGCCGCTTGGGCCGATTCCACCGGTACTGCGGCGGCTTGCGCCAGCGTCAGGTCCTCGGCCTTGGCCTCGGCGGCAACCTGGGCACGCTCGCCGCGCTCACGCGGCTGGCGCGGTGCGCGTTCCGGGCGCTCGCCACGTTCGGCGCGCTCGGCACGTTCAGTACGCTCGCCACGCTGGGCGGTCGCCTGCGCTTCCACTGGTTCGCGCTGCTCACGCGGCTGGCGCGGCTGGCGTGGCTGGCGTGGGGCGCGCGCTTCGGTCTCGGCGGTCTTGGCCGCTTCTTCCTGTGCCGGCCCCTTCACGACCTGTTCGCGTTCCTCGCGCTCGCGTCCGCCTTGCTTGCCGTTGCGGCCACCGCGGGCACGCTGGCCGCGGCCGTTGCGCTCGCCACGTTCAGGCGCTGCCGCGGCCGGCTTGGCCGGGGTGGCCGGCGCAGGCACGGGCACGCTTGGTGTCGGGATGCCGAAGAAGAAGTTACGCAGCCGTGCGAAGAAGCCGAGCTGGCTTGGGGCCGGGGTGGCGGCCGGGGCCGGCTTGGCGGCAGGCTTGGCCGGTTCGCTGCGGTCGACCATCGGCGCCGGCGCGGCCGGGGTGATGCTCTTGACCACGGCTTCCTGGCGCGGCTTGGTTTCTTCCTTCTGGCGCTTGGCGAAGGCCATGTCGGTGTCGGCCGACTCGGCCAGCGTGTAGCTGGCGGCGGCTTCTTCCAGGCGCGGGTCGTCGTGCTTGATGCGCTCGAGCTTGTAGTGCGGGGTCTCGAGGTGCTTGTTGGGAATGAGGATGACGGCGATGCGGTGGCGGTTCTCGATCTTGAGCACTTCGCCGCGCTTTTCGTTGAGCAGGAACGCGGCCACGTCGACCGGCACCTGCACGTGGATGGTCGCCGAATTTTCCTTCATCGCCTCTTCCTGGATGATGCGCAGGACTTGCAGTGCGGACGATTCGGTGTCGCGGATGTGGCCGGTGCCCGAGCAGCGCGGGCAGGTCACGTGCGAGCCTTCGGACAGCGACGGGCGCAGGCGCTGGCGCGACAGTTCCATCAGGCCGAAGCGCGAGATCTTGCCCATCTGCACGCGGGCGCGGTCGTGGTGCAGCGCGTCCTTCAGGCGCTGTTCGACTTCGCGCTGGTTCTTGGCCACTTCCATGTCGATGAAGTCGATCACGATCAGGCCGCCCAGGTCGCGCAGGCGCAGCTGGCGGGCCACTTCGTCGGCCGCTTCCAGGTTGGTGTTGAAGGCGGTGGTTTCGATGTCGGAGCCGCGGGTGGCGCGCGCCGAGTTGACGTCGATCGAGACCAGCGCTTCGGTGTGGTCGATCACGATCGCGCCGCCGGACGGCAGCGGCACCGTGCGCGAGTAGGCGGTTTCGATCTGGTGTTCGATCTGGAAACGCGAGAACAGCGGCACGTCGTCGCTGTAGCGCTTGACGCGATGCACCATGTCCGGCATCACGTGGCTCATGAACTGGTGCGCCTGTTCGTAGATCTCGTCGGTGTCGATCAGGATCTCGCCGATGTCCGGCTGGAAGTAGTCGCGGATCGCGCGGATCACCAGCGACGATTCCTGGTAGATCAGGAACGGACCCGGGGCCGACTTGCCGGCGCCTTCGATCGCGCGCCACAGTTGCATCAGGTAGTTCAGGTCCCACTGCAGTTCCTCGACGTTGCGGCCGATGCCGGCGGTGCGGGCGATGACCGACATGCCTTGCGGCAGGTCGAGCTTGTCCATCGTCTCGCGCAGTTCCTGACGTTCCTCGCCCTCGACACGGCGCGACACGCCGCCGCCGCGCGGATTGTTGGGCATGAGCACCAGGTAGCGGCCGGCCAGCGAGATGAACGAGGTCAGGGCCGCGCCCTTGTTGCCGCGCTCTTCCTTTTCGACCTGGACCATGATTTCCTGGCCTTCGCGCAGCGCTTCCCGGATCGAGGCGTTACGCACGTCAACGCCTTCGCGGAAATACGAGCGTGCCACTTCCTTGAACGGAAGAAAGCCGTGGCGGTCTTCGCCGTAGCTGACGAAGCAGGCTTCCAGCGACGGTTCGATGCGGGTGATGACCCCTTTGTAGATGTTGGACTTGCGCTGTTCGCGACCGGCCGTTTCGATATCGATGTCGATCAGTTTCTGGCCGTCGACAATCGCTACGCGCAGCTCCTCTTGCTGCGTAGCGTTAAACAACATTCGTTTCATTTTTATAAACTCCGCGACCCGTGGGCCGTTGCCATGCCGCCTTGCCAGGGCGGCGAAAAGTACCGGGATATACGCGGGGAAGGGAGTTTGGAGGTGGGTATGCCCGGGCGGGGCGGGCGCGGACGAATATCGTTCTCGCGGCCGCCACGGGGCGCGGATGGGGTCGATCGTCATGCCGAAGGCACGCCGCGACTAAGGTCCCTTGCGGCCCGATCGGGGCGGCGCAACAAGACCAGTCAGGCGGGGTGCGACAACAAGCCAAACCGTAGCCAGCGAACAAACCAAGACTTCGATACTGAGGCGAACAATCAGCCTTTATTCTCTTCAGCCTTCAGATTGAGGCTTAACGACCGGGTCGGGCGCAAACGACAAGCGTTATCGACGCCATCAACCGGCGAGCTGGCTAACTGGCCAGCTTGCCGGTACTTATCCTTACAATTCCAAACAATCCAATCCTGCACCCCTGCGCGTTATCCGGTTACAACTGCGGGTGCAACCCCGACTCGCGCAAGAGCGTGCGTACACGTTTTTTTCCATCGAATTCGCAATTTGGCGGGGCCGATGGACACGCCCCTGTGTAAAATATCGTTTTAATTCTTACACCAGCAGAGGTTTGACCGCCGCCTGTCGATTATATATTCAAAATGAAGGACTTAGAGAGAATTTCTGGGAAGACAGAGCGAATGACCTTGCAAAACGATGTCGTTCCCCCTTCATCGCAGCCGGCAGCCCCCCAGGCGCAGTTCGTTACAATTACCGAGGAAGAAGCAGGCCAGCGCATCGACAACTACCTGATGCGCACTTGCAAAGGCGTTCCCAAGAGCCATATCTACCGCATCTTGCGTTCCGGCGAAGTGCGCGTGAACAAAGGTCGTGTGGATCAGCTGTACCGGCTGGAAAGTGGCGACCTGGTGCGCATCCCGCCGGTGCGAGTTGCTGAAAAATCAACATCAAACGCGGCCCCGGGCGCCGAGTTCAAGATTGTGTTCGAGGACAACCACCTGCTCGTGATCGACAAGCCGGCCGGGGTGGCCGTGCATGGCGGCTCGGGCGTGTCTTACGGCGTGATCGAGCAATTGCGTGCGGCGCGGCCGGATGCCAAGTTCCTGGAACTGGTGCACCGGCTGGACCGCGAAACGTCGGGCTTGTTGTTGTTGGCGAAAAAACGCTCGGCGCTGACCAACCTGCACGAGCAGATGCGCGTCGGCCAGACCGACAAGCGTTACCTGACCCTGGTGTCCGGCGACTGGCAGCACAAGCGGCAACATATTAAGTTGCCGTTGCACAAGTACACGACGCCCGAAGGCGAGCGCCGGGTGGTGGTGCAGGCCGGCGGCATGGAGTCGCACACAATTTTCAACCTGCTGCGCAAGTGGGAGAAATTTGCCTTGCTGGAAGCGGAGCTGAAGACGGGGCGCACCCACCAGATTCGCGTGCACCTGGCTTCTTCGGGCTTTCCGATCGCAGGTGACGATAAATACGGTGATTTTGCATTGAACAAGCAGTTGCAGAAGGCCGGCGGCCCGCTGCGCAGGATGTTTCTGCACGCGTATCAGATTACGTTCACGCACCCGGATTCCGGCAAAACCATGAGCCTGAAGGCGGCATTGCCAGCTGAATGCGAACGTTTCTTGGTAAGCTTGGGGAAACCATTGGCCTAGGACAAGCGCCAAGACCGTGCGGCGCCCCTACCAGATACCAGAATGAGGAGCCGGTCGCTAACATGCGTCCGGGAAACATGGCAAGAAAGCAATTTGATCTGATCGTTTTCGATTGGGACGGCACGCTGATGGACAGTACGGCCGCCATCGTCAAATCCATCCAGGCGGCAGCGCGCGACGTGGGCGTGCCGGTGCCAAGCGACAAGGCGGCCTCGCATGTGATCGGGTTGGCGCTGGGCGAGGCGATGTCGTCGGTGATTCCGGGCCTGGAGCCGGCGCTGTATCCCAAAATCGTCGAGCGCTATCGCTACCATTACCTGGCGAAGGACCACGAACTGGTGCTGTTCGACGGCGTTCGCGACATGTTGACGCAACTGTCGCAGGAGGGCTACTTCCTCGCCGTGGCTACCGGCAAGAGCCGGGTTGGCCTGAACCGCGCACTGAACGCGGCTGGCCTGTTGTCCGTGTTCGATGCGACCCGTTGCTCGGACGAGACATTTTCCAAGCCTCACCCTGCGATGTTGCAAGAGTTAACGAGGGAATTGGGCCAGGACATGCGCCGTACCGTTATGATCGGCGACACCACGCACGACCTGCTCATGGCAAACAACGCCGGGGCGGCAGGCATCGCGGTCGAGTATGGCGCGCATCCGGTGAACCAGCTTGAGGCGTGCAAACCGGTGTTTTCGGCCAAGACGGTGACTGAGTTGCACGAGTGGCTGATCGGAAACGCCTGATGGACCAGGTCTTTATCTGCGAGTCGGACGCGCTGGCCGAAGGCGGGAAAGGCGTGCGCTTTCCGGTCGTGGCCTACGGCGACCCGGCAACCGGCTTCGTGGTGCGTTACGATGGCAAGCCGTATGCCTACCTGAACCGCTGTGCGCATGTGCCGATCGAGCTGGACTGGTTCGAGGGCGAGTTCTTCGAGTCGAGCGGATTGTATTTAATGTGTTCCACGCACGGCGCGATCTACGTGCCGGACAGCGGGCTGTGCGCGGGTGGACCGTGCAAAGGCGGCAAGCTGCGGCCGATCGCGGTGCGTGAAGTGGACAACAAGATTTATTGGCAACCGGACGACCATATCCGGCCGCCGGCGGCGTGAAGCGCGCGAGGGCGCACGGCGCCTCCAAGGCATGCACGCCACGATTTTTGAATCGAGTTTATGAGCGACAATATTAGGAACGACAACCCGGACACGCGGCAGGCAACCAGCCCGACCGTCAGCCACTGGGAGCGAGAAACGCTCGAAAAGCTGGTATTTGCGACGATCAAGGAGCGGCGCGCAGCGCGGCGCTGGGGCATCTTCTTCAAACTGTCCTTCCTGGGGCTGGCATTGTTCGTCATCTGGGCCTATTTCGATTTCAGCCTGGGCGGGTCGGACGAGGCGATGGGCCGCCATACCGCACTCATCGAAATTAACGGCACCGTCGAGGCGGAAGGGCCGGGCGCGGCAGATACTGTGATTCCGTCGCTGAACAAGGCGTTTGCCGACAACGGGGCCGCTGCCGTTGTGCTGCGCATCAACAGCCCTGGCGGCAGTCCGGTGCAGGCCGGCATCATTGTCGATGAGATCAACCGGCTCAAGAAGGGCTATCCCAACAAGCCGCTATATGTAGTGGTTGACGAAATCTGCGCTTCGGGCGGCTATTACATCGCCGCGGCTGCGGACAAGATCTATGTAAACAAGGCGAGCATCGTCGGTTCGATCGGCGTGCTGATGGACGGTTTCGGGTTTAATGGCTTGCTCGACAAGATCGGCGTCGAGCGCCGCCTGCTGACGGCCGGCGCCAACAAGGGCTTTCTCGACCCGTTCAGTCCGCAGTCGGCGCAGCAGAAGGCGCACGCCCAGGAAATGCTCGACGAAATCCACCAGCAATTCATCGCGGTGGTGCGCGCCGGGCGCGGAAAGCGCCTCAAGGAAACGCCGGACATGTTCTCCGGCCTGTACTGGACCGGCGCCAGGGCGGTGGAGATGGGGCTGGCGGATGGTTTCGGCACCGTGGACACGGTGGCGCGCGACATCGTCAAGGCCGAGGACATCATCGATTACACCGCACACGAAGGCCTGCCGGAACGTGTTCTGAAGAAATTTGGCGCCTCCGCCGGTGCCGGGGCGGTCAAAGCCTTCACTCGCAGTTCGCTTCCCGGCCTGCGCTGACACGGGCGCGACTGCCGAAGCCGTCGCAAATCGTAGGGTGCGCACCTGTGCGCACGCGGTCACGGCATGCTGACTTGCGGCCGCGGCTTAACTACGCCACGTTCACGAACCGCGTGCGCACAGGTGCGCACCCTACGAACCCCGTGGCGGCCGCCGACCGAGTTCCATATCTCCGGCTGCCTCTCTGATCCGCCTCAATATTTCTCTTGAAAGTTCGCCCCGATGTCCTATATTGGACGTGTAGTTCTTTCCAAGGAGGGCGAGTTAAAAGTTCAGCCTGCTTTTTGCAACGTTTGAATTGAGAGGCTACAGGCCGCACGAGCGGGATTAGAGAGAATTCAATTCCTCAGCAGTGCTCCCAGTGGGAGAGGAAACGACGGCGCTTGCCGTCGTTTCCATTTGTGCTGTAGGAATCTGATTAGTCTTGGCAGAGTTTTGCTGAGTCCATCTGCCTCTCAAGAGCCGGGCACGACTGGTCGCGCGCCGTCTCGTCGTACTGGGTGAACCCACCCGCGTCGAGCCACGCCTGGAAGTTGCGCTCGGCCTGGTCGTACCACACGGCGCGCAGGAGCAGATCGCCGTGCCCGGTCAGTTGCGGCTCTTGTCCGCCAGTGCTCCAACGAGCAAGCGCCAGCCGGGTTGATAAAAGCGCAGATTGCTCGTGGGCGATTCTCGTGCGATCTTCCATCGAGCTGGTAACCTTGAAGGTAGGCATCCTCGGTCCTCTTGTTTGTCGTGTTAACTAATCCTACGGCTGAGTAGTCCTTGCTTCATTCGCGTAGGGCGATTCCTAATGCAATTGAAGTGTATCAATAGGAGGATTCCTAGGCTTGATTTGCGTCAAATGAGTGTTCTGCCGCAATGCGGGGCCCGCAGGTTCCGACGGTAGCGCTTTCCGCCGTATGGGCGTTCTGCTAAAGTCTCGCCCCATGAGCAAACTTTCCCTGGACCGGATCCTGCAATCGCAAGGTTTCGGCAGCCGTAAATACTGCAGGGCGCTGATCGAAGACGGCGATGTGGCCGTCAATGGCGCAATCTGTACCGATTACAAGACACCGATCGAGACCGAGGGCCTGGTCCTGACGGTGTTCGACGAAGAATGGACGTACCGCGAGCACCTGTATATCGCACTGTACAAGCCGGCCGGCTTCGAGTGCTCGCGCAAGCCGAGCCACCATCCGGGCGTGCTGACGTTGCTGCCGGAACAGTTCGAGTGGCGCGCCGTGCAGCCGGTCGGGCGGCTCGATCATGACACCACCGGATTACTGTTGCTTTCCGACGACGGTGCGTTCATCCATGCGCAATCGTCGCCCAAGCGGCACGTGCCGAAGGTCTACCAGGCCACGACGGCCGAGCCGGTAACCCAGGCACTGGTCGACCAGTTGCTCGCCGGTGTGCAGCTCGTTGACGAGCCGGCGCCGCTGGCGGCGGTATCGTGCGTGCAGCGCGGCGAGCATCAGCTCGAGATTGTCCTGGAGCAAGGCAAGTACCACCAGGTCAAGCGCATGCTGGCTGCGGCCGGCAACCATTGCGCGGCGCTGCACCGGTCGCAGATCGGTGGGCTTACGCTCGACTCGCTGGCGATCGGGGAAGGGGAATGGTGCTATCTCGAAAAGCCGCAGCTTGAGCTGCTGGTACCCGATTAATCTGCACCGGCCACCCGCCGCCTGACCAGACGGAGCGTCCTGACGACTCATGAAACTCGCCACTCTCAACGACGGTTCCCGCAACGGCCAGCTTATGGTGGTCGCGCGCGACCTGAAATCCGCCCACATCGCCGACGGCATCGCACCGACGCTGCAGTCCGCGCTCGACGACTGGAGCTTCATCGCGCCGCAATTAAATGAGCTGTATGCGCAGCTCAATGAGGGCAGGGCGCGCCGCAGCTTCGATTTCGATCCGGCGAAATGCATGGCGCCGCTGCCGCGCGCATTTCAATGGGCGGATGGATCCGCCTACGTGAACCATGTGGAGCTGGTGCGCAAGGCGCGCGGCGCCGAAATGCCGGAGTCCTTCTGGGAAGAGCCGCTGATGTACCAGGGCGGCAGCGATGATTTCCTGGGGCCGATGGACGACATCGTGCTCGCGCATGAGGAGTGGGGCATCGACTTCGAGGCCGAGGTGGCGGTGGTCGTTGACGACGTGCCGATGGGGGCGACGCCGGATGAAGCCTGGCTGCATATAAAGCTGGTCATGCTCGCCAACGATGTCTCGCTGCGCAATCTGATTCCGCCAGAACTGGCAAAGGGGTTCGGCTTTTTGCAATCGAAGCCGGCGACCAGTTTTTCACCGGTGGCCGTGACGCCGGACGAATTAGGCGATGCCTGGAAGGACGGGAAGCTGCACCTGCCGCTGCGCTCGACCTGGAACGGGCATCTGGTTGGGCAGCCGCATGCGGGCGTGGACATGGTATTCAACTTCCCGCAACTGATCGCGCATTTGTGCAAAACGCGTAATGCGCGAGCAGGCAGCATCATTGGATCGGGCACGGTGTCAAACAAGGATGCGTCGCGCGGGTACTCCTGCATCGCCGAACAGCGGTGCCTGGAGATGATCGAGCACGGTCAGGCGGTAACGCCGTTCATGCGCTTTGGCGACACGATTCGCATCGAGATGCTCGACGCGTCCGGCAAGTCGATCTTCGGCGCGATCGAGCAGGCGGTGAAGCGCTTCGAGCGCTGATTACATACTGCCACTCGCAGGGGCAAGCGAATCTTCCGTCCATGTGTTCATGGGCGGTTGTTTTTGCTTTGGGTCCCGACAACTTTCCAACGTAGGCACTACTCCAGTTTGTCGCGAACGGGGTCGTGCACCTCTCAGCAGCTCCCGCAGGCGCCGGGAACGGCGTAATCGGAGCGCACCTTCTGTTGCCGCCAGCCTGGCTACGGTCGAAGATTAGCAAATAAATTCAACGGAGCAGGCCGCATTGTTTTGCCAGTCTTTGGCTTTTGACCGGTATCAGATTTGTTCAATATTTTGTCGAAACAAAAGTTAATTGAACGTTATGTGAAAAACTTTCATGAAAATGTATCCAGTTATGTACGAATTGTATTTTTTGGTGAAAAAGTATTAATCGTGTAAAGACAATCGGTGAAAATTTTGTGGCGGGTTTGGTGAAAAGACACCCGAATTGGACGATTTCTGTATAGTTGATACAATGTGAAGTTGATTCACATGCATCTTCGCTTTGCTGCAAGCAGATAATAAATGTTCAAGTTAAGCACCAGTTTCATGGTCCTGGTTATAGCCACCACGACGCTTGCGGCCTCCGCTCAGCAGATGCGCAAGTCCGGCATGTCTGGTCAGGAGCCGGGAGCTGGCGAGGCTGCGGCAACTGCGTCTGTACTTACGCCGGCGCTCGTTCCTGCGCCATCGCACAGGTTGGTGATCACTGACACCGTGACGGATCCGGCCGGCGCAGCCGGTCAGGCTTCGGATACCGGCAATGACAGCCTGGAGCCGCGCCCGGTGGCAAAGCATTCAATTCATGAAAATGATGTGTCGAGTGAATTTCAAAAGTTCATCTTGGATAACCCGGCTGAGGTACTTCCGATTTTTGCTCCGCTCCTGAATTCCCCGGTTCCCGGCGATGACCTGTTAATTCGCGGTTGGGGCACTATCGCTAATAAACAGGAGCCGGCGTTATGCTGACTCACCTGTTGATCGCTGCGATGGTCGCGGCCGGTACGAGTGCAATTGCCAGTTTGGTGATTATTATCTCGCAAAGATGGCATGGCAAGCTGTCGCTCGATCATGACCTTGAGGGCGTTCAGAAATTTCATGCTCGCGCAGTGCCGCGTATCGGCGGCATTGCGATTATTACGGCTATTTCGCTTACACTTCTTTTTTCTTATTGCTTCACCGGCGATCTGCTATCTGTTTCCGCCTTTTCGGCGGCAGTGCTCCTTCTTTGCGCTGGATTGCCTGCTTTCGTCGCAGGGGTGACGGAAGATTTGACAAAGCGCGTCTCGGTCAAGGCACGTTTGCTCGCGTCATTGGGAAGCGCATTGCTGGCCAGCTGGTTACTGGGCGCCACGATCGATAAACTCGATATTTGGGGTTTGGACGCCTTGTTAACCTGGGCCCCCCTCGCTTTGGTCGTTACCGCGGTAGCCGTGGCTGGCGGTGTCAATGCCATCAATATCATTGATGGCTTCAATGGCCTGGCGGGCAGCACTGTCACCATTATGTTAGCTGCACTTGGCATTCTTGCCTGGAATGTCGGCGACGAGCTGGTAGCTCAGTTGGCGGTGGTCGGTCTCGGGGCTACGGCTGGTTTTCTTTTCATGAACTATCCTTCGGGACGCCTGTTTCTGGGCGATGGAGGAGCATATTTCCTCGGATTCTGGGTGGCGGAGATTGTTGTGCTGTTGCTCGTCCGTGATACATCGATCAGCGCTTGGCAGGTCCTGGCGATTTGCGCCTATCCGGTTATCGAAGTTTTGTTCAGCATCTATCGACGTCAATACCTTCGACAGGGTGACCCCGTGGCGCCCGACGGGCTTCATTTGCACACGCTGGTGTTCCGGCGTGTTGTTTCCCGCTTTATCGCGGATACTGATCACCCCTGGAAGCGCAATGCTGCGGTGGCTTGTGTGATTGTTCCCTGGGTCGCCCTGGGCGCGTCGTTAAGTCTTGTATTTGGAGATACAACACCATCCGCAATGCTGATTGTTTTCGGCCAGGTCCTTGCTTATATCGCCATATACCGTCGCGTGGTCCGGGGCCGATGGACTGCCCGCCAAAATACGGACGTGTTGAGCAGCGACGAAGTTCATGCCAATGACTGCACTGGGCGCGTTGCGCTATCGCCTGCCATACGACATGACGGGCACCCCTTATAACGCCACAAAGTTGCCTAAATTCACTAATTGAACTGAGGTTGCAGCAGGCGATTCTGCGCTTGTCAGCGAATTGAGGCGGATTGGGCGGGCATTTCAGGGCATGGCCGCGGAGCAACATCGGGGATAATGCCAGCTTGATGTGGTGCGCGACGCGTGTTTGAACGCGTGGGCGGGCAGGGGCCCACCCTACAGGACGCTGCGCCGTAATCAGGAGCGCGGGATGGCGGAAGAAAATGGCGCGGAAAAGACAGAACCCGCGTCACCCAGGCGATTGCAGAAGGCACGTGAAGAAGGCGACGTGCCCCGATCGCGCGAACTGGCAACTTTTACAGTATTGATAACGGCCGGTGCCGGCCTGTGGATGACCGGCGGCAGCCTGGTCGGCAAGCTGTCGTCCGTCCTCGAATCCGGGCTGGCGCTCGATCGCGAACAGATCTTCAATCCGGACGTCCTGCTGCGCCGCATCGCGGTCGATGTGGGCAGCGTACTGCTGGCCTGCCTGCCGCTGGCCGGCCTGATCATGCTGGTCGCGCTGGCCGCGCCGCTTTTTATCGGCGGCTGGCTGTTTACCTCCAAGGCATTCATGCCCAAGTTCGGCAAGCTCAACCCGATGCGCGGGCTGGGCAACATGGTGTCGACCAACGCGCTGATCGAACTGCTCAAGGCGATCGCCAAGGCCCTGCTGGTCGGCAGCGTCGCGTATCTCGTCGTGATGAGCCAGAAGGAAGCGGTGCTGGGGCTGGCGCTCGAGCCGCTGGGCACCAGCAGCGCGCACCTGGGCCGCCTGCTCGGCGTGGCTTTCCTGACCGTGGTCGGCGCGCTTGGCCTGGTCGCGGCCATCGATGCGCCGTACCAGATCTGGCGCTACGCGAAAAAGCTGAAGATGACGCGCCAGGAAGTGATCCAGGAATCGAAGGAATCCGACGGTAACCCTCAGATCAAGGGCAAGATCCGTCAGCTGCAGCGCGAAATGGCGAGGAGCCGCATGATGGCCGCAGTGCCGACCGCCGATGTGGTGGTGACCAACCCGACCCACTTCGCCGTGGCGCTGAAGTACACCGACGGCCAGCGCGGCGCGCCGCAGGTGGTGGCCAAGGGCGCCGACGAAGTGGCGGCCAGGATTCGCGAGATCGCGCAGGAGCACAAGGTGGCGATGCTGGAAGCGCCGCCGTTGGCGCGTGCGCTGTACAAGCACACCGACATCGGCGATGAGATCCCGCCGGCCTTGTACTCGGCGGTGGCCGAGGTGCTGGCCTATGTATTCCAGCTGCGGACGTGGAACAAGTCCGGCGGCCACTATCCGGATCGGCCGACCAGGCTGGCGGTGCCGCCGGAGATGGACCCGCTTAATCCGGCATCAACAAAGCGGGAAGACGATGACCCCGGCGCTAACTTGCACTGAACATGGAAAGGCAGCGAGTTTGCCAGCCCGGCATCCGGTCCGCGCTATGCGAGGTCGACGGCCAGCTGGTAACTCAGGAATGAAGAATATGGGAGTCGCCCAATGAACCGCCTCAAACTGCCGGCCTGGCTGACCGGCCTTGCCAACCGCGGCGGCAATGCGATGGCCGCGCCGGTCCTCATCGTCCTGCTGCTGGCGATGATGATCCTGCCGCTGCCGGCCTTTCTGCTGGACGTGTTCTTCAGCTTTAATATCGCGCTGTCGGTGATCGTGCTGCTCACCGCCCTGTACACGGTCAAGCCGCTCGACTTCATGGCGTTCCCGGCGATCCTGCTGGTGTCGACGATGCTGCGCCTGTCGCTCAACGTCGCGTCCACCCGCGTGGTGCTCTCGGAAGGGCATACCGGCGGCGCCGCGGCCGGCAAGGTGATCGAGGCCTTTGGCCACTTCCTCATCGGCGGCAATTACACGGTCGGCCTGGTGGTGTTCGTGATCCTCACGATCATCAACTTCACGGTGGTGACCAAGGGCGCGGGCCGTATTGCGGAAGTGGGCGCGCGCTTCGCCCTGGATGCGATGCCGGGCAAGCAGATGGCGATCGACGCCGACCTGAATGCGGGCCTGATCGGCGAGAAGGATGCGCGCCGCCGCCGCTCCGAAGTGGCGCAGGAAGCCGAGTTCTACGGCGCGATGGACGGTGCGTCCAAGTATGTGCGCGGCGACGCCGTGGCCGGCATCATGGTCACGGTCATCAACGTGATCGGTGGCCTGATCGTCGGCATGGTCCAGCACGACATGGCGTTCGGCGACGCGATCAAGAACTACACGCTGCTTGCGATCGGTGACGGCCTGGTCGCGCAGATCCCGTCGCTGATCATCTCGGTGGCCGCCGGTATGGTGGTTTCGCGCGTGGCCAGCGACCAGGACATCGGCGGCCAGCTGGTGACCCAGCTGTTCGCCAAGCCCGAGGTGCTGTACATCACCGGCGCCATCCTGGGCGGCATGGGCCTGATCCCGGGCATGCCCAACCTGGTGTTCCTGCTGCTTGGCAGTGCGCTGCTGGGCGCGGGCTACCTGGTCGAAAAGCGCGCCAAGGGCAAACCGGCGCAGGAGGCTGCGGCGGCGGAAGCGGCGGCCGCGAGCGCCGCAGCCACGCCGCCGGAGCAGGAAGAGGCGGGCTGGCAGGACATCATGCCGGTCGATACCCTGGGCCTGGAAGTGGGCTACCGCCTGATCCCGCTGGTCGACAAGACGCAGGGCGGCGAACTGCTCAAGCGGATCAAGGGCATCCGCAAGAAGTTTGCGCAGGAAGTCGGCTTTCTTGCGCCGCCGGTGCACATCCGCGACAACCTCGAACTGCGGCCCTCAAGCTACCGCATCACGCTCAAGGGCGTGGAAGTCGGGGTGGGCGAGGCGATCAACGGAAGCTACCTGGCGATCAACCCGGGCATGGCAAGCGGCACGCTGCCGGGCACGCCGACCACCGACCCGGCGTTCGGGCTGCCGGCCACCTGGATCGACGCCAACCTTCGCGACGAGGCGCAGAGCATGGGCTACACCGTGGTCGATGCGAGCACGGTCGTGGCCACGCACCTGAATCACCTGATCACCACGCACGCTTCCGAGCTGCTGGGCCGGATGGAAGTGCAGGCGCTGCTCGATCACCTGGCCAAGGAGACGCCCAAGCTGGTGGAGGACCTGGTGCCCAAGCTGGTGTCGCTGTCCACGCTGCAGAAGGTGCTGCAAAACCTGCTGGCGGAGGGTGTGCACATCCGTGACATGCGGACCATCATCGAGACCTTGTCCGAACATGCGCCGCAAATCCAGGACGCGAACGACCTGACATCGCTGGTACGCATTGCGCTGGGCCGCGCGATCGTGCAGCAGCTGTTCCCGGGCACGAACGAGCTGTCGGTGATGACGCTCGATAACCGGCTCGAGCGCCTGCTGATGCAGGCCATGTCGGCGGGCGGCGACGGTACCGGCATCGAGCCGGGACTGGCCGACACGATCGCGCAGCAGGCCGGGGTGGCGGCGCAGCAGCAGGAGGCGATGGGACTGACGCCGGTGCTGCTGGTGCCGGGACCGCTGCGCACCCTGTTGTCGCGCTTCCTGCGGCGCGCGCTGCCGCAGTTGAAGGTGCTGTCGCATTCCGAGATCCCTGAGACCAAGACGATCCGGGTCACGAGCCTCGTCGGCGCGCAGATGTAGTGCCTGGCGCACCTGTTGCCATGAAAATGGCCGGGATGGGCTACCAGCCAGCGCATCACAAGGGCAGGCAGAACTTCCGCCGTCGTTCCCGGCACTGCCGGAAACGACGGGCAAACGCTTATGCGGTAGTGCATGTTGTCCAGACTGCAAATCGCCGGGCCGTTCATCCCAGGTGGAAATGGGTGGCTTTCCCCCGCCTTTTCCCCCGATGGTTTCCTCTAGGCATCGTCAATAATCCTAGCTGTAAGAAAGGGCCAATGTGCCCCGACAGGACGACGGAGCTGATTGCAGATGGGCGGAGACCAACGATGAACGTGAAGAAATTTACAGCGGAGACTTCCCGCGATGCCCTGCGCAAGGTGCGCGAGGCGCTCGGGCCCGACGCCGTCATCCTGTCCAACCGCCCGGTGGGCGGCGTGGTCGAGATCCTCGCGATCGACAACAACGACGTGGCCTCGCTCGCCGCGCCGCCGGTCGAATCCGAGATGGCCCAGCCCAGGCCGCAGTTGCAGCAATTGCACGAGCCGGCGCCGCACAGCGCGTTCGCCGAGCAGAACTACGCCAACCGCAGCGCGCCGCAGCCTGCGTTCGACATGGACGCGATGACGTCGATGGTGTCGGCCGCGTTGGTCAAGGCCAAGGAATCGACCGTCGCCGAGATGAGCGGCATGATGAACGAACTACGCGCGATGCGCGGCCTGATGGAGACCCAACTGGCCGAGCTGTCCTGGGGCGCCACCCAGCAGCGCGAACCGCAGAAGGCCGGCGTGCTGCGCGAGATGCTGGCCGCCGGTTTTTCCGCCACGCTGGCGCGCTACCTGGTCGACAAGCTCCCGGCCAACAAGGACGCCGCCCAGTCGCTGCGCTGGATTAAGACCGTCCTGGCGCGCAACCTGGTCGCGATGTCCAACGAAGACGCGATCCTCGAACAGGGCGGCGTGTTCGCCCTGGTCGGCCCGACCGGCGTGGGCAAGACCACCTCCACCGCCAAGCTGGCCGCGCGCTGCGTGATGCGCCACGGCCCGAACAAGCTGGCCCTGATCACCACCGATGCCTACCGTATCGGCGGCCACGAGCAGCTGCGCATCTACGGCAAGATCCTCGGCGTGATGGTGCACTCGGTGAAGGACGAGGCCGACCTGCGCATCGCGCTCAAGGAACTGAAGAACAAGCACACGGTCCTGATCGACACGATCGGCATGTCGCAGCGCGACCAGATGGTCACCGAGCAGGTGGCGATGCTGTCCGGCTCGGGCGCCGACGTGAAGCGCCTGCTGTGCCTGAACGCGACCTCGACCAACGAGACCCTGAACGAAGTGGTGCGCGCGTACCAGGGGTCGGGCCTGGCTGGCGTGATCATGACCAAGCTCGACGAAGCGGCTTCGATCGGCGGCGTGCTCGACGTCCTGGTCCGCCAGAAGCTCAACCTGCACTACATCTCCAATGGCCAGCGCGTGCCGGAAGACCTGCACCTGGCCGATCGCGCCATGCTGATCGATCGCGCGTTCCGTTCGCGCCGCGAGGCGGCATCGCAGATCGCGGATGCCGACCTGCCGTTGATGATGGCGCACACCGGCAACGTGGACCACGACCGCAGCCTGCGCGAGGTGTCGATTGGCTAGCTTCGATTTTGACCAGGCCGAGGGCCTGCGCCGGATGCTGGCCGGCCCCAAACCGCGCATCGTCACCTTCCTTTCCGCCACGCCTGCCGATGACAGGGGCGCCATGCTGGTCAACCTGGGCGCGTCGCTGGCCCAGGCGGGCAATGATGTGCTGATCGCCGATGCGTGCGAGCGCGAATATGGCGTGGCGCAAAGGCTGGGCGTCGATGGCGGCGCTTCGCTGCTGCAGGTGGCGCAGCAGGAATGCGCGCTTAACGAGGTGATCACGCCTGTTCCGCAAGGGTTCTCTGTTGTGAAGCTCGCGCGCGGACCGCGCGGCAAGGGCGCCGCACGGCCGGCGGGCCCGGACGATATCCGGCGCCTGGCCAACACCTTTGACGTGATGGTCAAGCAGGCCGGCATCGTCATGGTCGATGGCGAGTTCTCGCCCGATAACGGCTTTCCGCTGCCGGTGATGGCAAGCTCGGAAATTGTGGTCCAGGTCTCGACCAGCGCCACCTCGATCACCAACGCCTACGCATTGATCAAACGCTTGTCGCAGCAATTTGGCCGTCGTCCGTTCGGTATCCTTGTCACAGGCGCTACCGAAGCCGAGGCAAAGGTGGTATACGATAATATGGCATCTGCGGCAACACGTTACCTTGCCGTAACGCTAACATCGATGGGCTCCGTGCCCGCCGACGAATACCTGCACCGTGCGGCGCGGCTGGGCCGCGCGGTGGTCGATGCGTTCCCGCTGGCCGGTGCTTCGGTCGCGTTCCGACAGTTGGCGGGGCGTTTTGCGCTGCCGAAGGTCCCATCGTTTGGTCAGGGGAGCAGCGCGCATTTTGGTACTTAAGAAATCATAAGAATGTACACGGTCAAAGGGAAAGCCAACAAGGACTACTTGCTGACGGAGCATATGCCGCTGGTGAAGAGACTTGCGCACCACATGAAGGCCAAGTTGCCGCCTTCGGTGGAAGTGGACGACCTGATCCAGGCCGGCATGATGGGCCTGCTCGACGCGATCAACCGCTACGAAGACAACCACGGCGCCCAGTTCGAGACCTATGCCGTGCTGCGCATCCGCGGCGCCATGCTCGACGAACTGCGCAACAGCGACTGGATGCCGCGCAGCACCCGCCAGAACATGCGCAAGGTCGAGGAGGCGATGGCCACGCTGACCCAGCGCCTGGGCCGCCCGCCCTCTGAATCGGAAGTGGCCAGGATGCTCAAGATGCCGCTCGAGGACTACCAGGAGATGCTGTTCGACAGTGGCGGCCACCAGCTCGTGTACTACGAGGACTTCCACGAGGACGACGGCAACGACAGCTTCCTCGACCGCTACGCGGTGGACGACAGCGATCCGCTGCGTAGCCTGCTCGAAACCGACTTCCGCCAGGCCGTGATCGACGCGATCGACGCGCTGCCGCCGCGCGAGAAGCTGCTCATGGGCCTGTACTACGAAGAGGAACTGAACCTGAAGGAGATCGGCGCCGTGATGGGCGTGTCCGAATCGCGGGTCTCGCAACTGCACACCCAGGCGGTGGCGCGGCTGCGTGCATCCATGCGGGAGAAGCTGTGGACTGGTCCAGCGTAGCCGGTCTGGCGCTGGCGCTGGTCGGCATCTTCGTCGGCCACACGCTTGACGGCGGCAAGTTCGCCTCGCTGCTGCAGCCGGCCGCGTTCGCGATCGTCGTCGTCGGCACCTTCGGCGCGGTCCTGCTGCAGACCGAAAGCGCCACTTTCATGCGCGGCATGCGCATGCTGCGCTGGGTGTTCGTGCCGCCTGCGTCCCAGCGCCAGAAATTCGCACGCGAGGTTACGCTGTGGAGCCTGTCGGCGCGGCGCGACGGCCTGCTCTCGCTCGAGCAGTACATGCAGGGCAACCAGGATAAATTCATCCAGAAGGGCTTGCGCCTGGTGGTGGACGGCATCCATCCGGACAAGCTGCGCGGCCTGCTCGAGACCGAGGTGACCGCCTACGAATTCGGCCAGCGCCAGGCGGCGCGCATCTGGGAATCGGCGGCCGGCTATGCGCCCACGATCGGCATCCTCGGCGCGGTCCTGGGCCTGATCCACGTGATGGAAAACCTGACCGACCCCTCGCGCCTGGGCTCTGGCATTGCGGTCGCCTTTGTCTCCACCGTGTACGGCGTGGGCCTGGCCAACCTGTTCTTCCACCCGGCCGGGAACAAGCTCAAGGCCATCGTCGCCGAGCGCGTGACGCAGTACGAAATCTTGACCGACGTGTTCCACGACATCGCCAGCGGCGACCACACGCGCGTCATCGAAGAGCGCGTGGCGAGCCTGCTGGCACGGCCCTAGCCATGGCGCGCAAACGCTACGACGACTCGGTCGAGAACCACGAACGCTGGCTGATCTCGTACGCCGATTTCATCACGCTGCTGTTCGCGTTCTTTGTCGTGATGTATGCGATCTCGGTGGTCAACGACGGCAAGTACAAGGTGCTGTCCGACGCGTTGGGCGACGCCTTTGGCGGGCGCGCCGGCCAGGAGACGCGGGCCAACGGCACGGTCGAACCACTGCCGCTCACCAGTCTTTTGCAGCGCAAGCGCGCGGAAAGCGCCAAGCGCGAGCGCGAACGCCTGGCCACGCTTGCGCGCGACCTGGGCAACACCCTGGCGCCGCTGATCAAGGCCGGCAAGGTGAGGGTGACGCAGAGCGGGCGCGGTGTGAGCATCGAGATCAATGCGAGCGTGCTGTTCGATTCGGGCGATGCGGCGTTGACCGGCGAATCGAAGGAAGCGCTGCGCGCGGTGGCGCAACTGCTCAAGGACGACACGCATGCGATCCGGGTCGAGGGGCATACCGACAACGTCCCGATCAGCAATGCGCGCTATCCGTCGAACTGGGAACTGTCGGCCGTGCGCGCGAGCAGCGTGGTGCGGCTGTTCATCGAAGGCGGCGTGGCCGAAGGCCGGCTGACGGCGGTGGGCAATGGCGCCAACCAGCCGGTGGCGCCGAATAACGACGATGCGGGACGCTCGCGCAACCGGCGGGTCGCGATCATGATCCTGTCGGCGCTGCCCGACGGCGCGGCCGAGGTTCCCGCACGCTGATCGTCCGCCGTAGGGGGCGCGGGGCCGCCGAGGACCCGTGCGCACGCGGTACGTGTGCCTACCGGCGCCAACGGCATTCAAACGTACCGCGTGCGCACAGGTGCGCACCCTACGACCGCTGCAGGACGCGGTGTGGCGTCGCTGACTCATGAAACGAAAACGGCCGCATGAGCGGCCGCATCGGTGATTCGAAGGGAAGGGGCTTAGCCGACCACAAACCGCTTGGACGGCCCGCCGCCGATGGTCTGCCCGCCCGGCCCATACACCCCGGCCTCCGGCGCCTCGCCCGGCGTTTGCAGCGCGCCCAGCGCCGCGCGGGTGTGCGCCAGTTGCTTGTTGATCAGCATGCCGTTGACGCGGTTCAGTTCCTTGGCCTGCGCCGTCAGCCCCAGCAGTTGTTGCCACTGCGCACGCACGTCCGGCGCGCCGCTGGCCGCCAGCCACGGTTCCATCCCGCTTTCCGACGCCGCAAATCCGGCCGCGCCCAGCGCCTTGTGCCGTTCGCCCGCCAGGTTCGCCAGCTGTTGCACCAGTTCCGATTTGTGCGGCATCAGCGCCGCCAGGCCCTCGGCATCCGCCTTGATCAGCAAGTCTTGTTCTTGTTGCATCAGCTCGACCAGCGAGCCGACCAGTTGCTGTTCAGTGAGGAGAGTTACGTTGGGACTGGCGAGATTCATGAATGTTTAGCGCTTGCGCGAATGCAACAGATCGCGCACGGTGTCGAGCAGGCCGTCTGCGATCTTTTCGGAATTGACCTGGAACTGGCCGTCGGCGATGGCCATCTTGATGCGTTCGACTTTCTTGACGTCGAACGTCGCGCCGCTGCCGCCGACCGCGCTGGCCATGGCCTGGCCCTGTGACGATAGACGCACGCTATCGGTCGTGGCCGGCGCGGTGGTGGCGGCCTTGTCCGCGGCGCGGGCATTGCCGGCCTGGGTGCCGGCCGGCTGCAGGCCCGGGTTGCTTTTGAGTGTATCGTTGATTTTCACAGCATCATCCTTCTCTCTGCGGAGCAGGAACTCCGATTCTTCGTCAATTTACGGCCACGCCCGTAAAAACTTTAGTGAATCGGATGAATATTGTTTAAAAAGCCACTTCGACCAGCCCACCGGCCCGGGCGGTGCCGCTGACGATCGCCCCCGACGCCGTGCGGGCCTGCACTACCTGGCCTTCACCGGCGTTGCCGATCGCCCGCGCCTCGCTTGATACCGAAAAGCCCGCGCCCGAGGAAACCAGCCGCACCGTCTGGCCCTGCTGCACCACGGGTCGCGCCTTGAGCGTATCGAGCCGCAGCGGCGTGCCGGCCGCCAGCGACACGGTGGGGCTGCGGCCGAGCGCCTGCGCGATGTCGGTGACGATGCCGTTTGGCATTGCCGCAATGTCGCCTTTCACCAGCGTCAGTTGGCCGGCCTCGAGCGGCTGGCCCTGGGCCAAGGACACGGCCGCGGCGACGTAGTCGGCCACCACGCTCACCTGGGCCTGAATATACACGGTCCAGGGGGAAGGCTGGGTGCAGCGAACGCCCACTGTTGTTTTTCCCCACGCGCGCGCGCCCGGCTGCAGGAAGGCTTGCGGGGCGGGGCAGTTTGCCAGGCTCATGCGCTGGTCGATCGGGCCGACCTGCACGCTCACCTTGCCGGGCAGGCCGGCAGTCTCGGTGGCCAGGAATTGTTCGACGACGGCGCGCAGCCGCGCGCTGTCCTGGCGCGCTACCTGGGCGCTCGCAGGCGCTTGGGCCAGGACGCTGCCGCCGGCGGCCAGCAGGGCGAACAGGAGCGCAATATGAAGCGTGGATTTCATGATGCTGCCATCTTAGGCGCGCTTTTGCCATAGTGAAACTAAGAAAAGCCCCGGTTTGGGTGCCCTTATCCTTCGATTGCCCAATGTTGCCCAGTCGTATGATCCAAGCTGTCCCAACAAGAATCCTGGCTGGAGGCGCCATGATTGGCAAACTCGACGATTACCTGCGCTTCAACGAATTGGCGCTGTCGCTGCGCTCGCAACGCCAGGAACTGCTGGCGTCGAACATCGCGAACGCCGATACGCCCAACTACAAGGCGCGCGACATCGATTTCGCCAGCGCCCTGCAAGGCGCGCTGGCGCGATCAAGCGTCCCCGGCAGCCCGCTTTCCACCACCAGCCCGGCGCATCTCCCCCAGGGTACGCCGGACGGCAACCTGCTACCCGACGGCACGCCGGTGCTGTACCGCGGCGTGGTCCAGGGCGCGGTCGACGGCAACACGGTCGACATGGACGTCGAGCGCAACCAGTTCGCCGACAACGGCCTGCGCTACGAAGCGGGCATTTCGATGATCAACCACCAGATCCGCGCCATGCTGGCGGCGATCCAGGGAGGCCAATAATCATGTCGCTGTTTAACATCTTCAACGTGTCCGGTTCGGCCATGAGCGCCCAGGCGCAGCGCCTGAACACCGTGGCCAGCAACCTGGCCAACGCCGACAGCGCCACCAGCGCCAGCGGCGAAGCCTACCGCGCCAAGCAGGTGGTGTTCGAGTCCGTGCCGCTGGCCACCGGCGGCACCGCGGTCAAGGTGCAGCAGGTGGTGGAAGACCCGTCGCCGGGCAAGCAGGTGTACGACCCCAAGCATCCGCTGGCCGATGACAAGGGCTATGTGACGATGCCGAACGTGAACGTGGTGGACGAGATGGTCAACATGCTCTCGGCCTCGCGCTCGTACCAGACCAACGTCGAGACGATGAACGCAGCCAAGACCATGCTGCTCAAGACCTTGACCATCGGTCAGTAACAACAGGAATAAAAATGACCGCCGTAAATAACAATCCCTCGACGATCAACGACCTGATGGCGACGATGAACGCCAAGCCGCCTGCCGCGCTGGATAGCGTGTCGGCCGACACCGACAAGTTCATGACCCTGCTGGTCACCCAGCTGAAGAACCAGGATCCGCTCAACCCGCTCGACAACGCACAGGTGACCAGCCAGTTGGCGCAACTGTCGACCGTGACCGGCGTGAACAAGCTGAACGCGACGCTCGAAACGCTCAAGGCCAGTTACCAGAGTTCGGAAGCCATGACCGCGACCAACCTGATCGGCCGCGGCGTGCTGATCGAGGGTAATTACGCCTACCTGCACGGCGGCCACGCCGTGATGGGCGTCGAGCTGGCATCGGCGGCCGACAACGTGCAGGTCATCATCACCGACCCGAAGACCGGCAAGGACGTGGAGACGATCGAGCTCGGCGCGCAGCAGGCCGGCACGGTGCCGCTGGCGTGGGACGGTACGCCCGATCCGGACAACCTGGACAGCGAAGGCAAGCCGGTCACCCTGGCCGACGGCCAATACACGTTCCGCGTGGTCGCCACGCGCGGCGGCCAGCAACTGAACGATGCCAAGGGCTTGTCGCTGGACAGTGTGGCCAGCGTGACCACCGGCGGCAGCAACGGCGTCAAACTCAATCTCGGCATCAAGGGCCCGATCGCGCTGGCCGACATCAAGCAAGTCCTGTAAGGGCGTCTACCAATTCTTAGGAGAACAGCATGTCTTTTCAACAAGGGCTCTCCGGCCTGAACGGCGCGGCGAAATCGCTGGATGTGATCGGCAATAACATCGCCAACGCCAGCACCGTCGGCTTCAAGGGCGGCCAGGCGCAGTTCGCGGACGTCTATGCCAGTTCGCTCAACGGTGCCGGCGGCCTTTCCGCGGGCATCGGCACCAAGGTGACGAACATCGCCCAGCAGTTCAGCCAGGGCAACCTGGAAACGTCGAACAATCCGCTGGACATCGCCATCAACGGCGCCGGCTTCTTCCGTACCGACCTGTCGGGCCTGGCGCAATACTCGCGCAACGGCCAGTTCTCTCTAGACAAGGACGGTTACATGGTCAACGCCCAGGGCGCCAAGCTGACCGGCTACGGCATCGGTCCGACCGGCCAGGTGCTGGCCGGCGCCCCGATCCCGCTGCAGATCAACACCGCCGACCTCAAGCCGGTGCCGACCTCCAAGATCGACACCAGCATGAACCTGAACTCGAGCAGCGCGGTCCCGCAAAACATCCCGTTCGACGCGACCGACCCCACCACCTATAACAAGCAGGTGCCGATCGACGTCTACGACACGCTGGGCAATGCGCACGTGATGTCGCTGTACTACGTGAAAACCGGCGCCGGGAATTGGGACGTGTACGTATCCAGCGACGGCGTCGAGATCACCAACCAGGCGGTGGCCGCGTCCGCGCAGGCCAACGCGGCCGCTGTCACCGCGCGCGACGCCTGGACTGCCGCCACCAAGGCGGTGCCGGCCAACCCGGGAGCGGTGGCCACTGCATTGGCCAACTACGCGACCGCGGCATCGGCCGCGGTGGTGGCTGCGGCCCAGGCCGCCGGCGCAAGTCCCGCCACCGTGACCGCGATCGGCAACGCCGCCACCAGCGCGGGCAACACGGCCGGCTACACCCCGGCGGACGTGGACAAGGCGATTTCGGGGGCGGTCAAGGTGCCGGCGATATCGGTGGGCCACCTGAACTTCGACAGCAACGGCGCGCTGTCCGCGACCCTGATGTCGCCGCAGACGCTGCCGCTGACCTTCAACTTCCCGATCTATCCGCCGACCGGCGCGAACCCGAGCCAGTCGATCAGCCTGAACTTCACCGGGACCACGCAATACGGCGCCGACACCAGCGAGAAGAAGACCACCCAGGACGGCTACACGGCGGGGCACCTGATGCGCTTCGCGGCGGGACCGGACGGCGTCATCCTCGGCCAGTACAGCAACGGCAAGGCGCAGCCGCTGGGGCAGATCGTGCTGGTGAACTTTTCCAACCCGAACGGGCTGGAGCCGCTCGGGAACAACGCCTGGGCCGAAACCTCGACCTCGGGCTTGCCGCTGGTCGGCACCCCCAACTCGGGCGGGTTGGGCGTGCTGCAATCGTCGGCGGTGGAAGCCTCCAACGTCGACCTGACCGCGGAACTGGTGAACATGATCACCGCGCAGCGCGTGTACCAGGCCAATGCGCAGACCATCAAGACCCAGGACTCGGTGCTGCAGACGCTGGTGAACATGCGTTAATGGGGCAGGTTGAGATGATTCTCCGTAGGGTGCGCACCTGTGCGCACGCGGTCACCGCATGCTCACTTGCGGCTGACGCTTCACTACGCTACGTTCGCGAACCGCGTGCGCACAGGTGCGCACCCTACGGGAAATGACATGGATCGGTTGATTTACACCGCCGCGAGCGGCGCAAAGCATATCCTGGAGCAGCAGGCGACGACCTCGAACAATCTCGCCAACGTCAGCACCACCGGCTTTCGCGCCCAGATCGATACCTTCCGCGCCGTGCCGGTGCAAAGCGAGGGCCTGCCCACGCGCACCTTCGTTGTCGATAACACCGTCGGCGCCGATTTTTCCCAGGGCCCGCTGCAGATCACCGGCCGCGACCTGGACGTGGCGATCAAGGGCAAGGGCTGGTTGGCGCTGCAGCTGCCCGACGGGACCGAGGCCTACACCCGCAACGGCGCCTTGCAAATGAACCCGAACGGCCTGCTGCAATCGGCGGCGGGCTTGACCATCCAGGGCGAGGGCGGTCCGATCAGCATCCCGCCCGACGTCACCGTGTCGATCGGCGCCGATGGCACCGTCTCGACCATCGCCACCACCACGCCGCCCGGCCCGGCCACCGTGCTCGGGCGCCTCAAGCTGGTCAATCCGCAGGAGGCCGATATGGTGCGCGGCGACGACGGCCTGTTTCGCATGAAGGACGGCAGCGCGGCGCCCGCCGACCCGCTCGTGTCCGTGGCGCATGGCACCCTCGAGGGCAGCAACGTCTCGGCCGTCGATTCGATGGTGACGATGATTAACCTGGCGCGTTCGTTCGAGACCCAAATGAGCCTGCTGAAGAACGCCGAGAATAACGCCGCAAAAGCCACCCAGATCCTTGCTTTGACTTGAGTGTTGCTCCTGCATAATTTATTTGTCGTGGCGGGTTTTGTCTGCCGCCCAAAAGGAGAACCTCATGATCCGTTCGCTGTTCATTGCCAAGACCGGCCTCGAAGCGCAGCAGACCAACCTCGACGTTATCACCAACAATCTCTCCAACGTCAGCACCAACGGTTTCAAGAAATCGCGCGCGGTGTTCGAGGACCTGCTGTACCAGAACATCCGCCAGCCCGGCGCCCAGTCCTCGCAGCAGACCAACCTGCCATCGGGCCTGCAGATCGGCACTGGCGTGCACGCCGTCGCCACCGAGCGCATTTTCACCCAGGGTAACCCGCAGTCGACCGGCAACTCGAAGGACGTGATGGTCAACGGCTCCGGCTTTTTCCAGGTGCTGCTGCCGGACGGCTCCACCGCCTACACCCGTGACGGCTCGTTCCAGACCGATTCCAACGGCCAGCTCGTCACTTCGAGCGGCTACGTGGTGCAGCCGGCGATCACGGTGCCGTCCAACGCCCTGGAGCTGGCGGTCGGCCGCGATGGCACGGTCTCGGTCAAGCTGCCGGGCTCGGTGGTCATGACCCAGATCGGCACGCTGCAGCTGTCAACCTTCGTGAACCCCGCAGGCCTGGAGTCGCTTGGCGAGAACCTGTACATGGAATCTTCCGCTTCCGGCGCGGCGACCACCAACACGCCGGGCACCAACGGCGCCGGCATCCTGATGCAGGGGTATGTCGAGACCTCGAACGTGAACGTGGTCGAGGAGATGGTCAACATGATCCAGACCCAGCGCGCTTACGAAATCAACAGCAAGGCCATCGCCACGTCCGACCAGATGCTGCAAAAGCTGTCCCAGTTATGAAACGCCTGACCCTCATCGCGCTCTTCGCGCTGGCTGGCTGCTCCACGGTTCCCAGCTCGATCGTGCAGCGCCCGACCAGCGCGCGCCCGATGCTGGCCGATGCCGGCACGCCGAGCGATGGCGCGATCTACAACGCCGGCACGTTCCGGCCCATGTTCGAAGACAACCGCGCGCGCCACATCGGCGACATGCTGATCATTAACATCGTCGAAAAGACGGCGGCCGTGAAGGCGGGCGCCAGCTCGGGCAACAAGACCGGCAGCGTCAGCTTCGGCACGCCGGGGGGCATATTGCAGGGCCGCCTGGGCAGCACGGTGTCGGCCAACGCCGCCACCAAGTTCGCCGACGGCGACAACCAGAGCGCGTCGAACACCTTCACCGGCCAGATGGGCGTGACGGTCAGCGAAGTGCTCCCGAACGGGAACCTGATCGTGGTCGGCGAAAAGCAGGTCGCGATGAACAAGGGCGTCGAATTCATCCGCTTTTCGGGCATGATCAGCCCGGACACCATCCAGCCCGGGAACATCGTGCAGTCGACCCAGGTGGCCGACGCGCGCGTCGAATACCGCACCAGCAGCCAGATCGACCGCGCCGAGCTCAATTCGATGATGTCGCGCTTCTTCCAGTCGCTGCTGCCGTTCTGAGATCGACCATGCGCACCAAGTTCTCCCTGTTGTTCCTCGCCTGGCTGCTCCTGGCCGGCGTGGCGCCGTTCGCGCAGGCGGAGCGCCTGAAGGACCTCGCCAGCATTGGCGGCGTGCGCCAGAACCAGCTGTCCGGCTACGGCATCGTGGTTGGCCTGGACGGCACTGGCGACCAGACCACCCAGACTCCGTTCACCGTGCAGTCGATCATGTCGATGCTGCGCCAGAAGGGCGTCAACCTGCCGGCCGGCACCCAGCTGCAGCTCAAGAACGTGGCCGCGGTGATGGTCACCGCTTCGCTGCCGGCGTTCGCGCAGCCGGGCCAGACGATCGACGTGACTGTTTCGTCGATGGGCAATGCCAAGAGCCTGCGCGGCGGCACGCTGCTCATGACGCCGCTGCAGGGCGCGGACGGCCAGGTGTATGCGATGGCGCAGGGGAACGTGCTGGTCGGCGGCGCCGGCGCCGGCGCGGGCGGCGCGCAGGTGCAGGTCAACCAGTTGGCGGTGGGGCGCATCTCGGCCGGGGCCACGGTCGAGCGCGAGGTCGCATCCAACCTGGGCGCGGACAACCAGATTCGCCTGGAACTGAACACCACCGACTTCGCCACCGCCGCACGCGTGGTCGAGGCCATCAACGACAAGTTCGGCCCGGGCATCGCGACCGCGCTCGACGGCCGCGTGATCCGCGTGCGCACGCCGTCCTCGAGCGACCAGCGGGTGGCCTTCCTCGGCATTCTCGAAGGGCTCGAAGTGAGCCCGGCACAGGCCGCGGCCAAGGTGATCCTGAACGCGCGCACCGGCTCGGTGGTGATGAACCAGGCGGTCTCGCTCGAAACCTGCGCGATCTCGCATGGCAACCTGTCGGTCACGATCGGCGCCGACACCCAGGTCAGCCAGCCGGCGCCTGGCAGCCGCGGCGCGACCGTGGTCACCCAGAACCCGACGGTGGAACTGAAGAAGGACCCGGGCAAGGTGGTGCTGGTCAAGGGCGGCGCTTCGCTGGCCGAAGTGGTCAAGGCGATGAACGCGATCGGGGCCACGCCGCAGGACCTGCTGGCGATCCTGCAGGCGCTCAAGGCCGCCGGTTCGCTGCGCGCCGAACTCGAGATCATTTGAGGTGGCTAGATGATTTCGAACGGTTCTGACCTCTCCGGCAAACTGGCGCTCGATACCAAGAGCCTGGGCGACCTGAAGCAATCGGCCAAGGACGGCTCGCCCGAAGCCCTGCGCGGCGCGGCCACCCAGTTCGAGGCGATGTTCATCAACATGATGATGAAGTCGATGCGCGAGGCCACGCCGCAGGAGGGCATGCTGGACAACCAGCAGACCAAAACGTTTACGACCATGCTCGACCAGCAGATGAGCCAGAACCTGGCCAAACGCGGCATTGGTCTTGCCGACATGCTGGTGCGCCAGATGACGGCGCAAAGCGTGAACGCGCAGGCGCTGGCGATCGGCGGCGGGCAGCAGGAAGGCGCAACGCCGGCCGCGCTGGACGCGGCGGCAAAGTTGAATACAACAGGCGGGGCCAAGGCGCCAGCGGCGGGAGCCGGGCACCAGGCGCCGCACGTGCGCTCGTTCCAGGAAAAGCTGGCGTCGCATGCCGAGGAGGCCGAGCGTGCCACCGGCGTGCCGGCCAAGTTCATGCTGGGCCAGGCGGCGCTGGAGACCGGATGGGGCAAGCGCGTGATCCGCAATTCCGACGGCAGCACCAGTCACAACCTGTTCGGCATCAAGGCCGGGCCGGGCTGGAAGGGCAAGGTGGCCACCGCGGTCACCACCGAATACGTGAACGGCAAGCCGCACCAGCGGGTCGAGAAGTTCCGTGCGTACGATTCGTATGCGGACGCGTTCAAGGATTACGCCAGGATGCTCAGCACGAACCCGCGCTACGAGAAGGTGCTGGCGCACGGCGGCGACGCGGCCACCTTCGCCCACGGCCTGCAGCGCGCGGGCTATGCGACCGACCCGCACTACGCCGTCAAGCTGGCCAAGATCATCAAGCATTCGCTGGTATGAAGGGGACAGCGTGTTGCAAGTTTGACCAATCAAGTTTTGGACGGTTTTGCCGTAAATAGCATAGATAACGGAAAGAGTTACCATGTCCCTTCTTAGCATCGGCAAGTCCGGTTTGTTCGCGGCGCAGGCTGCCCTGTCCACGACCGGCCATAACATCACCAACGCCAACGTGGCCGGCTACAGCCGCCAGGGGGTGGTGCAGTCGACCGCGATCGCAATGGGCCAGGGCTATGGCTTTCTCGGGAACGGCACCCAGATCGCCCAGGTCAAGCGCTATACCGACGAGTTCCTCAATGCCCAGGTGCGCACCGCCCAGGCGTCGAGCAGCGCAATGGATACCTACAACGCCCAGATCAGCCAGATCGACAACCTGCTGGCAGACTCCACCACCGGCCTGTCGCCGGCGTTGCAGGGCTTTTTCGGCAGTGTGCACGACCTCACGCAACCCAGCGCGGGTGTGCCTGCGCGCGGCACGCTGCTCACCTCGGCCGATATTTTGGCGGCGCGGTTCCAGGCGATGAACGCCCGTATGGAGGATATCCGCCAGGGCGTGAACGGTCAGATCACCTCCAACGTCACCGTGATCAATACCTACGCCCAGCAGATCGCGAAGCTGAACGACCAGATCGCGCTGGCGTCCGGCGGCGACCTGCGCCAGCCGAATGACCTGATGGACCAGCGCGACCAGCTGGTGATGGAGCTGAACAAGCACATCAAGGCGACCGTGAGCCAGGCCGATAACAACAGCTTGACGATCTCGATCGGCAACGGCCAGCCGCTGGTGGTCGGCAAGAGGGCGTTCGAGCTGGCCGCGACCACTTCCCCGACCGACCTGACCCGGGTGGAGGTCGGCTATGTCACCGGCGACAAGGTCACGGTGCTGGCCGATAGCGCGCTCACCGGCGGCGAACTGGGCGGGTTGCTGGAGTTCCGCTCCAAGTCGCTCGACCTGGCGCAGAACTCGCTGGGCCGGATCGCGATTGGCTTGGCCGAGACCTTCAATGCCCAGCACCACCTTGGCCTTGACGCCGACGGCAATTTCGGCGGCGACTTCTTCAGCGTGGCCGACCCGTTCGTCAGCAAGAACTTCAACAACAACCAGAGCAGCACCACGACCGTCACTGCCAAGATCAGCGACGCGACCCAACTGACCACCAGCGACTACCAGGTCGACTTCGATGGCACCGACTTCACCGTCACCCGCCTGTCGGACAACCAGAAGACCAAGATCGCGCCATTTCCGCAGACCGTTCCCCAGACGATCGATGGTGTGGATTTTTCGATCAGTGGCAGCGCGGCGCCACGCGACAGCTTCCTGGTGCGCCCGACCAGCAACGGCGCCGCCAGCTTCAAGGTGGCGATCACCAGCTCGTCACAGATCGCCGCTGCCGCGCCGATCCGCACCAAGGTACCGCTCGCCAACAAGGGCACCGGCACGATCAGCGAGGGCACGGTCGATGCCAACTACCTGGCGAACAAGCTGGCTGGCCCTTTGACGCTGGCGTTCGACAGCGCGACCGGCAGCATCACGGGCTTTCCCGCTACGCAGCCGGTGACGGTGGTAGCGGGTGGCGTGACCACCACATACGCTGCCGGCGCGGCGGTGCCGTTCACGGCCGGCGCCAGCTATACGGTCGCCGGCATGAGCTTTAGCATGAACGGCAAACCGGCCGACGGCGACCAGTTCGTCATCGAGCCCAACACGGGCCTGGGCGACGTGCGCAACGCGGGCCTGCTCGCCGGCCTGCAGTCGAAGAACATTTTCAACAGCGGCAGCACGACCTATCAATCGGCCTACGCGGACCTGGTCGCCCGGATCGGCAACAAGGCGCGCGAAGTGCAGGTCAATGCCGAAGCCAGCAAGGCGCAGCTGGCCCAGGCCCAAGGCGCGGCGGAGGATGTCTCGGGCGTGAACCTGGACGAGGAAGCGGCCAACCTGCTCAAGTACCAGCAAGCCTACCAGGCCGCCAGCAAGGTGATGCAGATCGCCGACACCATCTTCAACGCCATCCTGGCGATCGGCCGCTAATTCCGGAGCCCCCCATGCGCATCAGCACCAAGACCTTGTTCGAGACCGCGACCACCCAGATCGGCACCTTGCAGAGCCAGCTGTCCCGGACCCAGATGCAGCTCTCGGCGCAGCGCCGCCTGTTGACCGCCGCCGACGACCCGATCGCCTCGGCGCGCGCGCTGGAGGTGACCCAGTCGCAGTCGATGAACACTCAGTTCGGCACCAATCGCCAGAATGCGCGCGCGTCGCTGTCCCTGGTCGACCAGACCCTGATGGGCGTGGTCGGCCTGATCCAGGATGTCCAGTCGCTGGTGGTCGATGCCGGCAACGGTACCTATACCCCGACCGACCGCGCGGCCAAGGCGACCGAACTGGAAGGCCGGCTGACCGACCTGCTGGGCCTGGCCAACACTGCCGACGGCATCGGCGGCTACCTGTTTTCGGGCTACATGACGACCACCCAGCCGTTCAGCCAGACGCCGACCGGCGCCCAGTACCAGGGAGACCAGGGCAATCGCAGCATGCAGGTGGGTTCGGCACGCAAGATGGGGGTATCCGAGAACGGCAGCGCGATCTTCGAGGCCAACCTGACCGGCAACGGCGATTTCCAGACCCTGGCCGCGGCCGCCAACACCGGCTCGGGCATCATCTCGCCGGGCGCGGTGACCGACAGGAGCAAGCTGACCGGGCACGATTATGCGATCAGCTTTGCGGTGACCGGCTCGCCGCCGGTCACCACCTACGACGTGGTCGACAACAGTGCAACGCCGCCCAGCACGGTGGTCACTGGCGCGCCGTACCAGGCGGGGGCGTCGATCACGTTCGACGGCATGTCGTTTGACATCAAGGGCGACCCGGCCGACGGCGACACGTTCACGGTTCAGCCGAGCCAGAAGCAGTCGATATTCGAGACGATCACCAACCTGATCGCAACGCTGCGCGCGCCGGCCGAGGGCTCGAGCGGCAAGGCCGCGCTGGCCAACGGGCTGAACACGGCCAGTCTGAACTTGAAGAACTCGCTCGACAACGTGTTGACGGTGGAGGCATCGGTCGGCGCGCGTTTGAAGGAACTCGACTATCTCGACAGCAGCGGCGACGACCTGGACATCCAGTACACCGCCACCCTCGGCACCCTGCAGGACCTGGACTATACCAAGGCGATCTCGCTGTTCCTGCAGCAGCAGATGACGCTGCAGGCGGCGCAGCAGTCATTCAAGTCCGTGTCCGGCCTGTCGCTGTTTAACTATCTGAACTTCTGACCTGCGGCCGCAGGCCGCACGCTTGCTGCGCCTGGGAGCGTGCGCGCCGCATCGATCCCCTGGTGGAACAGGTTCTGCATCGGCGTGCCGAGGTAGGGCAGGGCCAGGCTGATCGTCAAAAAGCCGACGCCCAGCGTGATCGGAAAACCGATACCGAAGATGTTCAGCTGCGGCGCGGCGCGGGTCAGGATACCCAGCGCGACGTTGGTGATCAACAGCGCGGCGATGACCGGCATGGCGATCTGCAGGCCGGCGGAGAAAATCTTGCCACCCCATCGTGCCAGTTCGAGCGGCGCACCAATGCCTGCCGGCGTGGCGGACACCGGCAACGTGACGAAGCTTTCGGCCAGCGCCTCCAACAGCACCAGGTGCCCGTTCACCGCGAGGAAAGCCATGGTCGCGACCAGCGCCAGGAACTGGCTGACCGCCGACGAGCGGCCGTGGGTGTTGGGGTCGAAAAAGCTGGCAAAGGACAGGCCCATGGTCGAGCTGACCACCTCACCGGCGAATTCGATGGCGGCGAACACCAGGCGCATGGCAAAGCCCATGGCCAGGCCCGTCACCAGTTCCTGCGCCAGGATCAACAGGCCAGCCCAGGAGGCCGGGTCGGCCGCCGGCAGCGCCGGGACGGTGGGCGCGATGATCGCCGCCAGCAGCACGCCGAGCGCGATCTTGATAGAGATCGGCACGCTGGCGTGGCCGAACACCGGCGCCGCCGCGAGCAGGCCGAGGATGCGTGACAAGGGCCAGAGCAGGGCGGCGATCCAGGTATTGAGCTGGATGGTCGTGAGGGTGATCATGGGGTGGAGGCGCGGTTAAGCAAATCGTAGGGGGCGCGGGGCCGCCGAGGACCTGTGCGCACGCGGTTCGCACACCCGGCAGGCCTGCTCGGAAGCCGCAAGAGCGCATACGGTGTCCGCGTGCGCACAGGTGCGCACCCTACGGTGGTCGCGCGTCATTAGCCGATCATGCCGGGAATGCCGGTAAACACCTGGCGCATGTAGTCGGTCATGACCGACAGCATCCACGGCCCCGCGATCACCAGCGCCAGGAATACCGCAACCAGCTTGGGGATGAACGAGAGCGTCGCCTCGTTGATCTGGGTCGCGGCCTGGAAGATGCTCACCACCAGGCCGACCGCCAGCGCCACCAGCAGCAGCGGCGCCGAGATCATCAGCGTCACCTGCATCGCGGTGCGTGCCATCGTCATTACGCTTTCGGGCGTCACTCTCGGCTCCTTAGTAAAAACTCTGGGACAAAGAACCGAGCAGCAGCTGCCAGCCATCCACCAGCACGAACAGCATCAGCTTGAACGGCAGCGAGATCACCGCTGGCGACATCATCATCATGCCCATCGACATGAGCACCGAGGCGACCACCATGTCGATGATCAGGAACGGGATGAAGATCGCAAAGCCGATCTGGAACGCGGTCTTGAGTTCGCTCGTGACGAAGGCCGGGATCAGCACGCGCAGCGGCACGTCGTCCGGGCCCTGCAGCGCGGGCGAGCGCGAGATCTTGACGAACAGCGCCAGGTCGGCCTGGCGCGTCTGCTTGAGCATGAATGCCTTGAGCGGCGCGGCCGCCTTGTCCATCGCCTCGCCCATCTGGATCCGGTTTTCCTGGAGCGGCTGGTAGGCTTCGGTATAGATCTTGTCGAAGGTCGGGCCCATCACGAACAGGGTCAGGAACAGGGCCAGTCCGACCATCACCTGGTTCGGCGGGGCGGTCTGGGTGCCCAGCGCCTGGCGCAGCAGCGACAGCACGATGATGATGCGGGTGAAGCTGGTCATCATCAGGAGCGCCGCCGGCAGGAAGGTCAGCGCCGTCATCAGGAGCAGGGTCTGGACCGGCAGGGTCCAGGCGGTGCCGCCGCCGGGGGCGGGGCTGCTGGTGAAGGCGGGGATTCCGGGGGCGGCGACGGCCAGCAGCGGCAGGGCCAGCAGGCCCGCCGCCAGCAGGAGCTTTTTATTTCGCATTACGTTTGTCGATCGTCTGTTTGAGCCAGTCGGCAAAGGCAGCCGCCGGCGGCTGGGCGGCTGCCTCGGGCTCGATGCCTTGCTGTTTGGGCATGGTGGCCAGCGCGTTGATGCGCCCGGGCGAGGCGCCGACCACGATCCACTGCTCGCCGACTTCGACGACCATGATGCGTTCGCGTCCGCCGATGTTGAGCGCGCCGACCAGGCGCAGGTTGGCCCCGCCAGTGCCGGCGCGGGGCGCGAAGCGTTTCAGGAACCACGCCAGCGCGGCCAGCAGCCCGAGCACGAAGATCAGGGCGAGCAGGGTTTGCAGCAGGCTGCCTGTCGCGGCCGGGGCGGTTTGAACGGCCATCGCAGTCACCGGGGGCACCGCGGCCGGTTGGGCGGGTGTCGTCGCCTGCGCGCAGACGGCCAACGGCAGCGCCAGCAGGGCAGTGCACAGCAGGGGGCGCATTTTTTCGGGTATGGTTTGGCGCCAACGTGACGCGGCCGTCCGCGTGCGCACGGTCCTCGCCGGCCGCACGCACCCTACGATTTCGCGCAACTTCATTTGTTCAGCTTTCGTATCCGTTCCGAGGGGGTGATGATGTCCGTCAGGCGGATGCCGAACTTGTCGTTCACGACCACCACTTCGCCCTGCGCGATCAGGCAGCCGTTGACCAGCACGTCCATCGGCTCGCCGGCCAGGCCGTCGAGCTCGACCACCGAGCCCTGCGCCAGCTGCAGCAGGTTCTTGATCGCGATCTTGGTGCGTCCCAGTTCCACTGTGAGCTGGACCGGGATGTCGAGGATGAAGTCGATGTCGTTCGGGGTCTCCGGTCGCGGCCCCTTGTTCGAAAAGTCCTGGAACACGGCGGCCGATGCCGCGGCCTGCTGCTTTTGCAGCGCCGCCGCTTCCGCCGCCGC
The DNA here is from genome assembly GCF_004614195.1 of Massilia horti. Classification (GTDB taxonomy): domain Bacteria; phylum Pseudomonadota; class Gammaproteobacteria; order Burkholderiales; family Burkholderiaceae_D; genus Telluria; species Telluria horti. The sequence goes on from NZ_SPUM01000068.1 coordinate 38,907, forward strand.
CTGTTCGGCGATCGCCGCGCCCCAATCGTCGTCGAGGCTCTGGTCGTCCTGGGTGTCTGACATGTGCTTCTCCTGTGTTGCTTATTTCATGCTGTCGCTGTTGGCCAGCAGTTTTTCGACCTTCAGCGCGTATTGGCCGTTGAATACACCGTAGCTGCAGTCCATGACCGGCACGCCGTCCACGGTGGCCTGGATCTGTTCGGCCATCGTAATCGGGATGACGTCGCCGACCTTCATGTTGAGGATCTCGTCGAAGTTGACCTTGCCGTGGCCGAGCACCGCCACCAGTTCGACTTCGGCGACCTGGATCTGTTGGGTCATCAGCCGCACCCAGCGCTTGTCCACTTCCAGCGCCTCGCCCTGGATGCTGGAGGTCAGCGCGTCGCGGATCGGCTCGATCATCGAGTACGGCATGCAGAAGTGGATCTGGCCCGATACCGAGCCCAGTTCGACCGTGAAGGTGCACGACACCACGACCTCGTTCGGGGTCGCGATGTTGGCGAACTGGGTGTTCATCTCCGAGCGGATGTATTCGAATTCGATCGGGTACACCGGTTCCCACGACTTGGCGTAGGCCTCGAACACGATGTCCAGGATGCGCATGATGATGCGCTGCTCGGTCTGGGTAAAGTCGCGTCCCTCGACCCGAGTGTGGAAGCGCCCGTCGCCGCCGAACAGGTTATCGACCAGCAGGAACACCAGGCCCGGGTCGAACACCATCAGCGCGGTGCCGCGCAGCGGCTTCATGTGCACCAGGTTCAGGTTGGTCGGGACCACCAGGTTGCGAATGAATTCGCTGTACTTGGACACCCGCACCGAGCCGACCGAGACTTCGGCGCTGCGGCGCAGGAAGTTAAACAGGCCGACCCGCAAGTACCTGGCGAAGCGCTCGTTGATGATCTCGAGCGTCGGCATGCGGCCACGCACGATGCGCTCCTGCGTGGCCAGGTTGTAGGTGCGGACTCCCGAAGTGTCTTCCGGCGCGGCGATGTCGTCCTGGTCGCCGTTCACGCCCTTGAGGAGGGCGTCGACTTCTTCCTGGGAGAGGAAATTATCGGCCATGTTGCAGCTTACTGGATGATAAACGAGGTAAACAGTACGTCGGTCACGTCCTGCTGCTCGCCCTTCTCGACGAACGGTTCTTTCAGGGCGGTGAGGATTTCGCCGGCGAGGTGGCGCTTGCCTTCGACGGTGTTGATGTCCGAGGCCTTTTTACCGGACAGGAGCAGCAGCACGCGGCTGCGCACCTGCGCCATGTTGGCCTTGAAGACTTCCACCTGTTCCGGGCTCGACACCTGCAGCGTGAACTGCACCTGCAGGTACTGGTCGCCGTTTTCCGGCTGCAGATTGACCGTGAACGGTTCGACCGTGACGTATTCCGGCGGGGCGGCCCTGGACGTGCGGCGCTCCTTCTTGACGGGGGCCGCGTCGTCGTCCTTCATGAAGAACCAGGCCGCGCCGCCGCCACCGGCCAGCAGGGCGAGCACGGCGACGCCGGCGATGATCAGTATTTTCGTCGGTTTGCGTGCTGCCGCTTCCGGTTTCGGGTCAGCCTTCATTTTCGGATTCGCTTTCAAGATGCCTCGGATCTGCTCGTGGATCGTGCCGTCATTATGGCATTATCGGGTGCAACTGGGCAGCGGAAAGGGAGGAATAAAGGGGGGAAGAACGGGTATCTCGTTGTTTCTTCGCGGTTTTTGCTAAGGCGTAGGGTGCGCACCCTGTGCGCACGCGGTACGGTTGAATATCGTTGGCTCGGGTACGCACACGTACCGCGTGCGCACAGGTGCGCACCCTACGTGGGCGCGCACGCGTGTCGGACTTCGGTTTGCGCCTGCGGTCAGGCGAAGGTGTCGACCGCGCCGCGAGGGCCCAACGTGGTGACCCGTGTGACGGTAGGCGGCGCGCTGTCGGGCGTTCCGGCTGCGTCGTCATGCCGCGTGCCCGCTCCGCCGCCCGCACGCGATCCATCGTCCTGCGCCTGGCGCTGGTCCGGCATGCCGGCGTCCACCGTTGCGTTACCCAGCGCGATGCCGCTTTCGCTCATCATCTCGCGCAGCCGCGGCAGCGCGTTTTCCAGCGCCTGCCGCACTTCCAGCTGGTTGGCCGAGAACGCGACGCTGGCCTGGTCGTTGGTCACACTCAGGACCACTTTCAGCGGACCCAGGTCGGGCGGATTCAGCGTCAGCGATGCGCTTTGTTCTTCGCCCGCCACCATCCAGACGATCTTCTGTCCAACCTGCTGGTCCCAGGCGGCGCTGCCCACGCGCGCCGGCAGGTGGTCGGCGGCCACGCCGGCCGCCTGCGCTGCCAGCGGCGCGACCTGGGCCAGTGTCGTTGCGATCGGCGCCAGTTCCTGGTGGGCCGCCGCTTCCACCGCCGCGCGTTCCTGCGCGGCCTGCGTCATCGTTGGCTGCACCTTGAATTTGTCCGGCAGCGCTTCGGCGCCGGTGCGCAGATCGAAGCCTTCCTTGGCCGGGCCCTTGTGTTCGACCGCGGGCGTGACGGTGGCCTTGGCCGGGTTGTGCGACCGGGCTGCGGCATCGAATGCCCTGCCAGCCATCGGCGCGCCGTCCTTGCCGGTGCCTTTCGTGCCGAGGCCTTTCGCGACAGTGCCGGGGATGGCGTCGGTCGTGCCGTGCGCGGGCAGGGGCGTCTCGGCGGGCTGGCTGGCCGGCGCGGCGGGGTTCGCCTGCGGCGGCAGGTTCAGGCTCGCCACCAGCGCGAGCATGTCGGTCACCTGGGCCGCGATGGGGTGTTCGGTTCCATCGTCATCCTCGCCAGCGTCGCTCGCGTTCGCGGTCTTGCCTGTGGAGTCGTCCGGTGCCGCCCGCACCGGCTTGGCCGGCTCGCTCGCGCTGGCTGCAGGCGCGGCCGGCTTGTCGGCCGGGGGCGGCGCCGATGCTTCCTGGCGCTGCGCCACCTCGCGTGCGAGCGCGGCGCTGAACTGGCCGGCGTCCGAATCGCCAGGGACGGCCGTGTTTTCCAGCTGCGGCGATATGCCGGTGGTGGCCCGGATCGGAAGGGTAGGGGTATCCATCATATGTTCTTGTAGTGCGCGCTGCGCGCCGCGTGCGCATCCATCAGCTTCTGGTCGCGCTGGTTGTCGAGCTTGAGCGCCTCTTGCGCGGCGCGCTCGGAAAGGGTGCGGTATGACAGCCGCTTGCGTTCACTCGCCTGCCACGCCTGCTTTTCGACGCCGCTCTTGTACTGCGCGTGCTTGAGTACTTCGCGCTGGCCGGCCACCGCGTTGTCGAGCTTGGCCAGGAAGGCGACGAAGTTGTGGTACGCGAGCGGGGTCATGCCGTTCTTCTGCGCCGCTTCCAGCTTGGCCGAGTATTCGTCGCGGTAGCCGAGCAGCATGTGCAGCTTCTGCTGCGCCGCGTCGACCTGCTGCAGCGCCGCGCCAAGGCGCTTGGCGGCGGCGTCGACGTCGCGCTGGGCGAGGTCGATCAGGGTGTCGAGGGCGGAGACAGTAGCCATGGTGCCTCAAGTATAGGCGGCGCCTGGGCTCGCCAATCAGTCAAACAGCGAGGTAAGTTGGCCCAAGCTCTGCAGCATGTCAACCTTTTCTTCGATTTCCTGGCACAGGAATGTCTCGATCTGGTCGTGCTTGGCGATGGCCTGGTCGACTAGCGGGTCGCTGCCGGGCGCGTAGGCGCCCACGCTGATCAGGTCGCGCGAGCGTTCGTAGCGCGAGTACAGCTGCTTGAGCTTGCGCGCGGCCTGCTGGTGCTCGGTTGAGGTGATCGAGTGCATGGCGCGGCTGATCGACTGTTCGATGTCGATCGCCGGGTAGTGGCCGGCCTCGGCCAGCTTGCGGTCCAGGACGATGTGGCCGTCCAGGATACCGCGCGCGGCGTCGGCGATCGGGTCCTGCTGGTCGTCGCCTTCCGACAGCACAGTGTAGAAGGCGGTGATCGAGCCGCCTCCCACGGTCCCGTTGCCAGCCCGTTCGACCAGGATCGGCAGCTTGGCGAACACCGATGGCGGATAGCCCTTGGTGGCAGGCGGCTCGCCGATCGCCAGCGCGATCTCGCGCTGGGCCATCGCGTAGCGGGTCAGAGAGTCCATGATCAGGAGTACGTTCTTGCCCTGGTCGCGGAAGTGCTCGGCGATCGCGGTGGCGTAGGCCGCGCCCTGCAGGCGCATCAGCGGTGGGCTGTCGGCCGGCGCCGCCACCACGCACGACCTGGCCAGGCCCACTGGTCCGAGGATCTGTTCGATGAAGTCCTTGACCTCGCGTCCCCGTTCGCCGATCAGGCCGACCACGATCACGTCGGCGCTGGTGTAACGGGCGATCATCCCCAGCAGCACCGACTTGCCGACGCCGGTGCCGGCGAACAGGCCGAGGCGCTGGCCGCGGCCGACCGTGAGCATGGCGTTGATCGCGCGTACGCCCACGTCGAGGGTGTCGCGGATCGGCGCCCGGTCGAGCGGGTTGATCGGGCGCGAGTTGATCGGCGCGACCTCGCCTGCGCCGAGCGCACCGAGGCCGTCGAGCGGGCGGCCGGCCCCGTCGACCACGCGCCCCAGCAGGCTGCTTCCCACCGGCAGC
>NZ_SPUM01000092.1 GCF_004614195.1 Massilia horti
TGCCTATGGGGGGAACAGCGCCAGTGGCGCTGTTCCCGCCTTCGCGGGAACGACGTGCGTTTTTTTTTCGGGCGCTGGTGATTCAGCTACGAAACCACGCGTACCGGTCTGGCCATAGGCGGCTGGCCTCAGGCGTGTCCAGCGCCGGCACGGGATACTATCAGTCGACCCAGTTCACCCGGTCGAACTTGGAGCGGAATTCTTCCGGCATGGCCACGACCTGGCTGGTCTTGTAGTTGTAGAAGACGAAGCCGGACTTGGCCATCGCGATCAATTTTTTGTCGCGCGGGCGGGTAACGCGAAAGATGATGTCGCCGCCGTATTTGTTGAAGTCCATTACGCCGACCTCGAACAGCAGCTGGTCGCGGGCATGCGCTTCGGCACGGTAGGTGGTGGCCAGGTCGGTGACGATAATGCCGGTTCCGTCGCGCTCGGTCTCTGCGACGCCGAATTCGAACAGGAATCGCGCGCGTGCCTCGGAAATCATCGAGATCATCGAATCGTTGCCGAGGTGGTTGGCGGCATTGATGTCGGTGACGCGCACGGTCAGCGGTGTTGAATAGTAGAACTGGTCTTCGGGGAAGTTGAGTTGTAAGCGTGCCATGCCGCGATTGTACCCTCCTTGGGTATTCGAATGTCCACATCGCTGCGCTCCCGTCAAGCGAGGCGCAGCAGATGTGCCGGCTGTTACCGCGTCAGCCGGTAGATCAGGATCGCCGTGCGGATCGCGGCCCGCTCGATCGACGCCAGCTCCACTTCCTCGTTCGGCGAATGCGCGCCGCTGCCGCTGGCGCCCAGCCCATCGAGGCTGTCGACGTAAGGCGCCACGAACTGGATGTCGCCCGCGCCGCGCGCCTCGGCCGGCAGCGAGCCGACCACGCCCAAGCCCGCGTCCTGGCTGGCCTGTGAGTACTGTTCCAGCACTTTCAGGTTGCCGGGAGTGACCGCCATCGGCGGATACGAGTCATGGAAGGTGATGGCCGCGCTCGCGCCCGGCAGGCTTTGGGCCACGATCTCGCGCATCCGGGCCTGGGTCCGGTCGCGCTGCGCGTAGTCGAGGTAGCGCAGGTCGCCTTTCACGGTGGCGGTATTGGCGATCACGTTGGTCTTGCCGAACGCGCTGCCCCTGGAGTTGGCATCGTCGTACGCGACCTCGGTGCCGCCCAGGATCACGCCCGGGTTGTAGGTCAGCCCCGGTTCGACCACCTCGCGCCGGAACGTGTCGAGGATGCGCGCCGCCTCATACACCGCGCCATAGCCGGCACTGCCGAATACGCCAGCCGAGTGGGCCTGGTGGCCCTTGACGTCAAGTTCGAACGAGGCGGTGGCGCGCCGGCCCACCGTGCCCATGGCCTGGCCGTCCCTGGTGACCGCGCCTTCGAAGCCGAGCGCAATGTCGCTGCGTTTGGCCAGTTCGACCATGTCGCGGCGCGAGATGCTTTTCGGGTTGCCGGCTTCTTCCTCGTCGCCGGTGAACATCACAGAAATCGTGGTGTTCTCGAGCGCGCCGACCTGCTTGAGTGCGCGCAGCGCCTCGATCACGGCCACGTCGCCGCCCTTCATGTCGGATACGCCCTGGCCGCGCGCGCGCTCGCCCTGGCGCTCCCAGAGCGGCGACTTGGCATCGCGCTCGAACACCGTGTCCAGGTGGCCCAGCAGCAGCAGGCGCTTGCCCTGCTTGCCTTCGCGCGTGGCGACCAGGTGGCCGGCGCGCTGCATCTCGGGCGGCATGTCGATCCACTCGGTCTTGAAGCCGAGCTGGTCGAACTGCTGGCGGAACAGCGCACCGACCGCGCGCACGCCCTCGTGGTTCATGGTCCCGCTGTTGATCTTTGCGCTCTGTTCAAGCAGCGCGATGGCCTGCGGGGAGTGGGCCTTGATTTCGGCGACGATCCGTTGTTCGACCGGCGACAGTGCGCCCGCCGTGGCGTTGGCGCCGCATGAGATTGCCAGCGCGAGCGCGAGTCCAAGCTTTCGATTCATGTGCAACTCTTTCCTGATGGCAGTTAAGAGCTGCAACTGTACTACTTATCAGCTTGCTTGAATGTAAAGATGTGGCGCGGCTGCGACGCTGGGCGCCGCCTGGCATCACCAGTAACGTACCCGCCCGGTATCCAGGTGCACGAACCGCGAGTCCGGATAGTAGCCGACGCCGCCGCCGCGCGCCGCCATGGCCGCCTTATGCAGGTTGGCAAGAGCGGTGCCGGGAAGGCGGACGTCGATCGCCTTGCCTTCCATGTGCAGGCTGTGCTTGGCCACGCCGCCGGTGTGTTCGTGCAGCATCTCGTTGGTTTCAGGAGAGCGATAGCCGGAAATCACGTGCAGCACGTGCTGGTCGCCGAATTGCGCACTGACGCGGTCGAGCAGGACCAGCAACTGCGGATCCATCCGCGTCACCTGGTTGTTGCGGTGGTCGCGCAACAGTTTGTTGATGTCCTGCAATGCCTCCGGGATGAATTGCCCTTCGGCCCAGAACACGCTGCTCAGGCTTTCGCCCGTATGGGTGTTGTACAGGCGCAGCGAGCGCTCGGCGGGGACGCTGCTCTGCGCGGCTTTCGAGAGGGCCGGGAGGCCGAGGGCGGAGGCGAGGACGACGGAACTTTTGAGGAAGGAGCGGCGTTTATTCATGATGCAACCCTTACGCAAATCACTGTGTTCCATGATACCGGGGGCAGGCGTGTTCTGCAGCCCATGACACGTTTCCTTACCACCTTTACTGTGCGGAAAAGCGGCGGGGTGGCGGTCGGATCAGCACACGCCTGCGCCTGCCATCAAAGGCTTTGATGTACCTCGCTCTACAGTACCGTGGCGCGGCCATGATGAGCTCTCTCGCGGCCATTCCCTGCCGGCCGCCGCGACCTGGGTATGAAATATCTGCAAGGACAATGGCATGTTGCGCAAGCTTTTTTCGAGAGCAGTTTCGGCCTCGCAACGCTGGCGTACGCGCAGCGATGGCACGCTCGCCGTCGCCCCTGGTCTTGGCATGGAGCTGGTCGGGTCCGGCACCCTGTACGCGCTGGTGGCGTTGCTGGTGCCGGCCTTCTTCCTTCTATACGGGCTCAACGCTTTTCCGCTGCGCGACAATAACGAAGGCCTGTATGCGGAAATCGCGCGCGAGATGCTGGCCACGGGGCAATACATCATCCCGCACCTGAACGGCGTGCCGTACATCGAAAAGCCGCCGCTGCTGTACTGGCTGATCGCGCTGTCGATGTCGGTGTTCGGGCCGACGCCGTTTGCCGCGCGGCTGGTCTCGGCGGTGTCGATGCTGGCGCTGTGCGGCGGCCTGTTCGTGTTCTGCCGGCGGCACGGCAATGCCCGCGCCGGCTGTTGCGCAAGCGTGGCCGTGGCCAGCGCGTTCCCGGTCGCGCTGGTGGCGCACGTGGTCCTGTTCGATCCCTTGCTCACGGCGCTGCTCGGCGGTGCGCTGCTCTGCTTCCTGCACGGCTACCTGGCGCGCAGCCGCAAGGCGCACCTGGCGTATTTTTTCCTGCTGGCGCTGGCCGTGCTGGAAAAGGGAGGGGTCGCGCTCATGCTGGCATGGGGCAGTGCCGGCGTGTTCCTGCTGTTCATGCATGACCGGTCCGGCTGGCGCTACCTGTTCGATCGCACCGGGCTGGCGCTCCTGCTCCTGGTGGCGGCCTGGTGGCATGTGGCCGCGGCCTGGCAGCAGGACGGCTTCAGCCGGTTTTATTTTGTCAACGAACACCTGTTGCGCTTCCTCGGCCAGCGCTTGCCGGATGACTACCACCACGGCCCGATCTGGTTCTACCTGCCGCGCCTGCTGTTCATGTTGCTGCCGTGGACCCCGTTCCTGCTGCTGCTCGTGCGACCCATCGGCGCGCCGGATCCCGCCAACCGGACCATCGTCAGGTTTTGCCAGGCGGCCGTGCTGTTTCCGCTGGTGTTCTTTTCGCTGTCGCAGGCGAAGGCCGACTATTACATGCTGGTCAGCGTCCCGGCGCTGGCGCTGTGGCTGGCCGTCGAGGCCACGGGGCGGCTGGCGGGCAGCGACCGCGGGCTCGCGCTGTGCTGGGGCATGTCGGCCGCATTCGCGGTGGTGATGCTGGTGGCGGCAAGCCGCGCCGGGCAGCACGAGCTGGGCCTGGTGGAGGTGGCGATGCTGTCGCTGGCATACGCGGCGTTCGCGACTGTCGGCGCGCGATTGTTTCGTTCCTTGCAGTCGCTGCACGCGCGCGAGCTGGCGCTGCTGGGCGTGGCCGTGCTGGGCGCGCCGGTGCTGGCGCTGGTTCTGCGCGCGGTCGACGCGCGGGCCGGGCGCGACAGCAGCATCTACGTCGCGCGCATCATTCTCGAGCACCCGCAGCCGGAACGCGCGGTGTTCATCTACCGCGACTTCGAGGACGTGTTCTCGACCTTGCCGTTTTACCTGGGCCGCACCGTGCCCGTCATCGACAGCGCCAGCCGCGACCTGCAATTCGGCTGCCGCGCCGCGCCTGCGGCCACCTGCCTGTCGCCCGGCGAATTCCTGCGCTTGCGCGAAAAACAGCCGGTTGCGGTGGCGGTCAAGGCCAGCCGGGCGAACGAGTTCCTGGCCCTGGTCGGCGAACGCGGCTGGCAGGCGGAATGGGTTGCCGACAAGATCGTGTTCTTCGATAGCCGCTAGCCGCTGGCCCACGATAGCGACTTGCTGCCGCGCAGCTTGGCGTCCTGTGAACGGAAAAAGCCGGCTTGGCCCGAATCTCGCATCGCGGCCCATAATTCTCGGAGCGATGAAATATCTGTGAAAAGCGCTGTAAGCAAGAAGTCCCTTTGACGGATCGCGAGGGCGGCCATCGGAAAGTCACAGTTCCGCCATTGCTGCCTTCAGCTGCTGCAACCGTTCCTTGTTGACGCAGTAGCAGACGCGTTGCTCGTCGGACGAGCCTTCGATCAGGCCTGCCTCCTTGAGGATCGATACATGCTGCGAAATCGTCGACGGGGCCAACGGCAGCACATCGGTCAGTTTTCCAAAGTAGCAGTCGCCATGGTCGATCAGGTGCCTCAGCAGCTGCACGCGCGCGGGATGCGCGAGCGCCTTGCACATGCGCGCAAGGTCATCGGTATCGATGTCCGAGGTACGCGTCGTGGAAGTCTTGGGGGCGCAGCAGGAGTTCGACATAGTGCTCATTCGTAATTTGGCGAAGGCAGAATAAATGTCAGGCTGCGCTCTTGTCAAAGGCTTTCGCAGCCGCGCGCGGCCCTGCAGGGGCTATCGCGCCGAGGTAAAACGCGAGTGAAGCCACCGACATCGCCAACAGCACCACCAGCAGCACGACGGGTCTGCCGCCGTGGCCCAGGATTGCCGCCGCAGCGAGCGGACCGGCCGCCTTGCACACCAGCGACGGCCCGGCCATCGCGCCCGCGATCGCACCGTAGTTCGCCCGGCCGAACAGCACTTGCGGAATTGTCCCGCGCACGATCGTCAGGATCCCGTTGCTCAGCCCGTAAAGGATGCAGAAAGCGGCGACCGTCCATGCGTGGCCACCGAACAGGGCGAGCAGCAGCAACGCTCCCGGCAGCATGGCAAAGGTGAACTTGCCGACGGTCTGCGGCATTGCATTGCGCGCCAGGGACATCTCGCCCAGCCGTCCAGCCACCTGCATCGGGCCGATCAGCGTGGCCATCAGCACCGCCGTACCAGCCGAGAGGCCGAGTTGTGTTAGCAGCGGGATCAGATGCACCGACATCGCGGAGAAGATGAAGGTGTTGGCGGAAAAGGCGAAGGCCAGCTTCCAGAATCCCGGATGCCTCAGGGCCTCGGCGAGCGTATGACTCCTGTCCGCACCACTGGCAGGCACGCTGTCCTCGCGTGCCGGGTCGGGTCCGAGCAGCAGGTGCAGCGGCATGCATACGGCAAGCTGCAGGACCGCGAAGCACAGGTAGGTCGTGCGCCATCCGAGCGACGCGTCCAACTTCGCGGTCAGCGGCCAGAATAACGTGCTGGCTAAGCCGCCAAACAGCGTCAGGGTGGAGATGGCCTGCCGAGCCCCGGTCGCCATCTTGCGGTTGATTGTGGCGAACGCCGCCTCGTACAGCGTGAGCGCCATCGCCAAGCCGATCAGCGTCCACGCTCCGTAATAGGAGACAGTGCCGCCGGCGCGGGCGAGCCAGGCGAGGCCCAGCGCGCAGAGCAGTGAACCGGTCGCCATCACATAACGGCCGCCGTAGCGGTCAAGCGCGACCCCGACTGGGGTGGCGACAATGCCTGCCACGAGCAGGCTCCAGCAAAATGCACCAAATGCGAGTTCCGGGCCGAGCCCCAGGTCGCGCTGGATATCGGGCGCGACGATCGAGAAAGCGTAGTACAGCGAGCCCCAAGAGGCAATTTGGGTGACGGCGAGGATGCCGATGGTCTTCCAGGATTGGCGCACGATCTACTCCAAGGTGAGGTCGCCGGCGCTGCCGGCGACACCAAACATAGCTTCAAGCGCAGCAGGCGGTGGCTGCAGGAGCGGGTTTGCTGCAGCTGGTGGCGCAGCCGCTTGCGGTGGCCGACCGCTCGGGCTTCACACAGCACCCGTCCGCCTCCGGCGGCGCTGCGCAGCACGAACCGCCCGGTACTTCTGCGGCATGCTGTTCGTAGGCGAAGCGCGTGTTGCATACACCCGTCTCCGGCAAGTCGAGCTGCACGTCATCGGCTGCAGCCGTGTCCCCGGCCAACGCCGCGACCACCGAGCGGACCTGCTCGTAGCCGGTCGCCATCAGGAAGTTCGGCGCGCGCCCGTAGCTCTTGGCGCCGACTGCGTAGTAGCCGGCCTCCGGGTGCGCCAGTTCGCGGTGCCCGTGCGGCCGCACCGTCCCGCAGCTATGTTCGTTCGGATCGATCAGCGGCGCGAGCGCATCCGTGCTCTCGAGCCACGGGTCGTGCCGCACGCGCAGCTCACGGGTGATGGCCAGGTCCGGCCGCGCGCCGGTCGCGCAGACGACCAGGTCGATCCCGTCGATCACCGGCGCCTTGCAACCTTCGGCCTCGCCGAGCACGCGCACCTTGCCATCCACTTCCTCCAGCTCCTGGATCCGGAAGTTCTGGTGCAACTCCAGGCCACCCGAATTGCGCAGCGCCTGCAGGCGCATGCCCAGCTGACCGCGAGCACGCAGGCCATCGGCGTCGCCACCGCCGAACACCCGGTGCAGCTGGCTGCCGCGGGTGGCCCAGACGATACGGGTCGCCGGGTTCTCTTCGGCCAGCTGGGCCAGTGCGAGCAGCGTGCCTGCCGCGGAGTGGCCCGCGCCGACCACCAGCACCCGGCGGCCGGCAAAGCGCGAACGTGCATTACCCAGCACATCCGGCATCCCGTAGTCGATCCGGGCTGCCAGCGCGTCCTCTCCAAGTGCCGGTATGCCGTTCGCTCCCAGCGGATTCGGGTGCGACCACGTGCCGGTCGCGTCGATGACGGCACTGGCCAGGTACTGGCGGACACCTTCCTCAGTTTCGGCACGGATCAGGAAGGGCGCACCTTCCCGGCCCTTCGTTTTGACCTTGTCAAAGCCGATGCGGGTGATCGCGGTCACGCGGTGGCCGAGCTTGAGGTCTGACGCAATTTCCGGCGTCCGGGCCAGCGGCACGAGGTACTGGTCGAGCAGCTCGCCGGCAGTCGGCAGGCCCTCGTCGTCCGGCGATTGCCAGCCATTGCGGGCCAACAGCCGTCGCGCCGCCTTGTCCACGTTGTACTGCCACGGCGAGAAGAGACGCACGTGGCGGTAGGTAGCAAGGTTGGCAGCAACGGTAGGTCCCGCCTCCAGCACCAGCGGCGTCAGCCCGCGTTCCAGCAGGTGGGCAGCAGCCGCGAGTCCGACCGGGCCAGCACCCAGCACAGCGACTGGCAGTGGTTGATTATTATTCGTCGTCATGTTCGTTCTCCTGATCAATGCATTCGTCGGAAAGGCTCGGCATGCGTCATCGCCGCATTTTCTATATTCGTCGAATGACGAATGAAAATGAAAAGTGCTATCGCTTGGGATGAGCCGGCCTGCCATCGCCGCGAACCGGCAAACCTTGTTTTCACTTCATTCGTGATTCGACGAATGAAGAATAAAACGTTGTTCATCATCCTGTCAATAAATTTCGATATCTTTGGAATCGTCGTATGAACCTTGCCAGGCAAATCTTAATTCGACTATACTCAAATAGTCAAAATAACAGATGTCTTCCCATGGAAACCACAGCCGCAATCGCTGCTCTCGCCGCGCTCGCGCAGGAATCGCGACTGGCCGCCTTTCGGCTGCTCGTGCAGGCCGGACCGAGCGGCCTGGCCGCAACCAAGATCGCCGAGGCACTTGGCGTCCCTCCTTCATCCATGTCTTTCCACCTGAAGGAGTTGACGCATGCGAAGCTCATCTCGCCGCGTCAGGAGGGCCGTTTCCTCTTCTATGCCGCGCAGTTCGACACAATGAACACCCTGTTGTCGTTCCTTGGCGAGAATTGCTGCGGCGGCAATCCCTGCTCGCCGGTCGGCGCGACCGTTTGCGCCCAAGGCTCGGCTGACTGTACCTAAGAATCCCCGGCTCACCACCCCAACATTACCTAACTGCTAAAAGCAACTGTGAACGTCCTCTTTCTCTGCACCGGCAACTCGTGCCGTTCCCTGATCAGCGAAGCTACCTTCAACCACCTCGCGCCTTCAGGCTGGCACGCTATCAGTGCGGGCAGCCAGCCAACCGGCAAACTCAACGAAAAGGCGCTTGCGCTGCTGGCGCTGAAGGGCATCCCGACCGAAGGCTATTACAGCAAGTCATGGGACGACCTGCCGGTCACGCCGGACATCGTGGTCACCGTCTGTAGCAGCGCCGCCGGCGAAACCTGCCCCGCCTACCTCGGTCAGGTGCTGCGTACGCACTGGGGCGTCGACGATCCGAGCCACGTGGCCGGCACCGAAGAGGAGATCCATGCCGCCTTCGAGCAGGCCTACGCGATCCTGCGCGCGCGGATCGAGGCCTTCCTGGCCTTGCCCCTCGACGAGCTGAAGAACGACAAAGTGCGTCTGAAGGCGGAGCTGGACCGCATCGGCACCCTGCTGCCGTAATGCGTTCGAGAGACTGAGGAGGAATCAAATGACATTTGCCAGACGAATCGTCGCCGAGGGCCTCGGCACGGCGCTCCTACTGGCCGTGGTGGTGGGCTCGGGCATCATGGCCGAGCGGCTGGCTGGCGGCAACGTAGCGATTGCCCTGCTGGCCAACGCGATCGCGACAGGCGCGGGACTCGTGGCTTTGATCCTGATGTTCGGCACGATCTCGGGTGCACACTTCAATCCGGTCGTCACGCTGTCCGAAGCGTGGCAAAAAAATCTGCCGGCAGCGGAGGTGATCCCGTACATCGCCGTGCAGATCGCCGGTGCCTTTGCTGGTGTGGCCGCCGCGCACCTGATGTTCGATGTCCCCGTGTTCGTCGCGTCGGAGCACGTGCGCACCGGCGCCGCACAATGGTGGAGCGAATTCGTCGCGACCTTCGGCCTGATCGCCGTCATCATCGGTTGCTCGCGCAGCCGGCCTGGTGTGACGCCGTTCGCGGTCGCCGCCTACATCACGGCGGCCTACTGGTTCACGTCGTCGACCTCGTTCGCCAACCCGGCCGTGACGCTGGCCCGCAGCGCCACCAATACCTTCGCCGGCATTCGGCCAAGCGATGTGTCCGGGTTCATCATCGCGCAGCTGCTAGGCGCAGCTACTGCCACGCCATTGTTCTGCTGGCTGTATCCGTCGGCTCATCGCGACGCGTCGGTGGCCGGCACGGTGGCGCAGAGCGACTTCGCCAGCCGCAAGGAGCCGGAGAAATTTAGCACAAGCGGCAGCTAACGCACACGGCGCCCATGCATCCTCACCCGGCGCGCTGAATATCCGCCGTAATCTCGTACGAGCGCAGACGCGCCGCGTGGTCAAAAATCTGCGAGGTGATCATCAGCTCGTCCGCCCCGGTACGGTTGACGAACGCCTTGAGCTGGGCGGCGACGGCATCGCGCGCGCCGATCGCCGAGCACGACAGCGTGTGCTCGAGCATGGTGCGCTCGGCGGGGCCGATCTGGTCGAGGTAGCCGTCCACCGGCGGCGGCAACCGCGCCGGGCGTCCGCTGCGCAAATTGACGAAGGCCTGCTGCATCGACGAGGCGTACAGCTTCGCTTGCTCCTCGGTGTCAGCCGCGACCACGTTAAAGCCGAGCATCAAGTACGGCTTGTCGAGCTGGGACGACGGGCGGAAGGTCGAGCGGTACAGCTCGATCGCCTGCATCATCATCTGCGGCGCAAAGTGCGACGCGAACGCGTACGGCAGGCCGAGCGCGGCGGCCAGCTGCGCGCCGAACAGGCTCGAACCCAGAATCCACACCGGCAAGCGCATGCCGGCGCCCGGTACCGCGCGCACGTGGCGCCGCGGCGAATCGGCCAGGTAATCCATCAGTTCGATCACATCCTGCGGGAACGCATCGGCGTCGGACGCCAGGTTGCGGCGCAGCGCACGCGCGGTGACGTGATCCGACCCCGGCGCCCGCCCGAGGCCCAGGTCAATGCGGCCGGGGAACAGCGACTCGAGCGTGCCGAACTGTTCGGCGATCACCAGCGGCGAATGGTTCGGCAGCATGATGCCGCCGGCGCCAATGCGGATGCGCGTGGTGTGGTTCGCCACATGGCACATCAGCACCGCAGTCGCCGCGCTCGCAATGCCCGGCATGCCGTGGTGCTCGGCCAGCCAGAAGCGGTTGTAATTCCAGCGCTCGCCGTGCTGCGCCAGGTCCACACAATTGCGGAAGGATTGGGCCGCGTCGCCGCCTTGGACGTTGGGCGCAAGGTCAAGAATGGAAAACGGAATCATGACGGCATGATACGCCGATCGGTTTGTTCGCGTGCGCGCCCGCCAAACCGGGCTCGTCTTGACAATCGTGGCTTGCTTGACCCCTCGCCACAGCATCCTTATGATTGCCTGGCAAGCCCTGCCGTAACGAGTCCACCAGACCATTCCATCCCATGCGCCACACCACCCTCCGCGCGCTGTTGCAGCGCAAGACCATCGTCGCCGCCGCCTGCGTCGCCATGTTCGCCGCCGGCTGCGCCCAGCTGCCCGCCGACCAGCCGGCCGCCGCGCCTGACAGCCTGCACGACAATGCCCAGCTCGACAGCGCACAATTTCCCGCGATCGACAACGCGATCGAGGCCGCCATCGCCGAGCGCAAGCTGCCGGGCGCGGTCTTCCGTCTGGAACGCAACGGCGATGCCTACGAAAAAGCCTACGGCAAGCTCAGCTACGAGATTGATGCGGCCGCGGTCACGCCCGCCACCCTGTACGACGCCGCCTCGCTGACCAAGGTCATCGCCACCGCGCCCTCCGTGCTGCTGCTGGCGGAGGAGGGTAAGATCGACCTGGACGCCAGACTGGCCAGCTACTTTCCCGAGTGCGCGGGCGAGGGCAAGGATGCGATCACGATCCGGCACCTGCTGACCCATACTTCCGGCCTGCCATCGGGCCTGCCGGCAAAGCCCGCCTGGAGCGGCGACGCCGCCGCGCGTGCGCTGGCTTGCGCGCAAGCCGTGACCCATGCGCCGGGCACTTTCTTCCGCTACTCCGACATCAACTACGTGCTGCTCGGCCAGCTGGTCGCGCGCGCCGCGGGCGTGCCGCTTGAGCAGTTCGCGCAGCAGCGCATCTACCAGCCGCTCAGGATGCGCGACACCGGCTTTCTGCCGCTGCGCCGCGTGGCCGCCACCGGCATTGCGCCCACCCACAAGTCGCCCCAGCTCGAGGCCGAGCGCGCGAAGCATGACGACCTGGATGGCGGCCAGGTGCTGCAGGGCGTGGTGCACGACCCGACAGCGCGCCGCATGCAGGGCGTAGCAGGTTCGGCGGGTGTGTTCACCACCGCGCGCGACCTGGCGCGCTTTGCCCGCATGTTGCTGGGCGATGGCGAGCTCGATGGGGTGCGCATCCTGAGCCGCGACAGCGTGCGCCTGCTGACCACGGCCCAGTCCCCGGCCGGCATCGAGGCGCTGCGCGGCATGGGCATGGACATCAATTCCCCGTACGCCGTGCGTCCGCGCGGGACAAGGTTCCCGGTCGGCAGCTATGGCCACACCGGGTTTACCGGCTGCATCCTGTGGATCGACCCCAACTCGCGCACCTTCTATGTGTTCCTGTCGAACCGGGTCTACCCGGACGACAAGAGCAACGTGCTGCCGCTGTACACGGAACTGGGTACGCTCGCCGCCCAGTCCGCGCGCGGCTTCGATTTCGCGAAAGTCAAAGTAGATCCGAAGACCGCTGCACGATAGACGTGCGGGCGTGAAGGTCGAGCTCCTGGAGGGCAACGGCAAGCCCTTTCCGAAAACCCGGTTTGGCGCATTTTGCGTGTGACATGTCTGAACTTGCTGCCGCGTTAGGACTCTTAGCAGTGCGTCCCAGACGCGGAGCAGCAGCCTTGGCGGAAACTTGCGCCGGATTGCCGCGCGGCTAACGCGCGCTGTGTTTACGACTGCCGCTCTAAACTCAGCCCTCCTCGCAAATCGGCCAGATATTGTCGAGGATTAGCCCCCCGAAACATTAAGGAGATCGACATGAAAATGAATAAGGTATTGAAAGGCCTGCTGGGCGCCTCCGCTGCCGCGGCGATGTTCAGTGCGGTGCCCGTTCAAGCTCAGTCGAGCAGCACCTCGGATCAGAGCACACCGAGCCAGAGCCAGAGCAGCGCCACGGGCCAGACCGGCGCATCGGGCGCCACCGGCACCACCGGCGCCAGCTCGAGCGAGCAGCCGGCTCAGTCCACTACCACCACCACTACCACGCACCACAAGAAGACCAAAAAACACAAAGAGACCACCCCGAGCGGCACCAGCGGCACCAGCGGCACCAGCGGCACCAGCGGTGCAGCCGGCGCGACCGGCACCAGCGGTGGCACGAGCGGTACTAGTGGCACCAGCGGCACCAGCGGCACCAGCGGCGCCGGCGGCGCAACGGGGGCCAGCGGCATGAGTGGCACCAGCGGCACCAGTGGCAGCAGCGGCATGAGCGGCAGCAGCACCGGCAGCATGGGCCCGACCGGCTCAAGCAGCTCGGGTGCCACCGGCGCCAGCCCTAGCGGTACCAGCGGTACGAGTGGCACCAGCGGAACGAGTGGCACCAGCGGAACCAGCGGCAGCCGCGGCTACTGAATCCGTCTTTGCGCCCGCGGCTCGGCCACGGGTTTGTCGTTCCATGAAAACACCAGCCAGCCGGCTGGTGTTTTCTTGTCGCCTCACGTAACGTCTGGCGGCAAGCCGGGCGGGACGTTGTGGTTGAAGTGGAACAGGTTTTCCGGGTCATAACGCCTCTTGACCTGTACCAGCCGCTCGTAATTGGCGCCGTAGGCCTCGCGGATGCGCGCCCCTTCATCCTGGGTCATGAAGTTGATGTAGACGCTGCCGGCCGCATACGGCGCCGCCGCGGCAAAGAATTCGCGTGCCCAGCCCATGCAGCGCGCGTCGTCGGCGGCATCGGTCCAGCGGCCATGCACGTTCATGGCGAACTGGACATGGCGGTGCGGATAGGCAGTCGCGTCCGGCGCGGGCTCGTTCGCCTTGCCGCCCAACAGTCCCAGGAAAATTTCGCACTGTGGCGTCGGCACGCTGCCGGCGTAGCGCAACACCACATCGATCGCCTCGTCGGAGAGTGCCGTGAAGTTGTGCGACTTCCAGTAATTGCGCGCCCCGAACGTGAGCATCGGATCGAAGATTTTTTGCCAGGCCGTGTACGGCATCGGGCCAACGTGCTCGCCCAGCACCTGCCCGAAGCCGCGCAGTGGCGCGATCATTGGCAGCGCGGCATCGGGCGCCAGCGGCGAAAACACGGCCAGCGCGACGATGTCCTGACCGTGCACCTCGGACGGCAAGAAGGGCAGGGGTGGCGCCTTGCGCAGCACCGCCCACACCGACAGCTCGTCGGGCAGCGAGTTCACGAAATCGCGGTATTGCCGCATCACTGCTCGCCCCTGGGCTGACGGGAACACCACCAGCCCGGCGGTCACTAGCGGGCCGACCGGATGCAAGGCGAACTCGAATTGGGTGACGACACCGAAGTTGCCGCCGCCGCCGCGGATGGCCCAGAACAGGTCGGGTTCCTGCTGCTGGCTCACGTGGCGCCGTTCGCCGTCAGCCGTGACGATTTCCGCGCCGACCAGGCTGTCGACCGTGAGCCCCATGACCCGGCTGAGCCAGCCGAAGCCGCCGCCGAGAGCGAGCCCGGCCACGCCGGTGGTCGAATTGATGCCGAACGGGACCGCCAGAGCGTAGGCCTGCGTTTCGTGGTCGGCGTCGCCCAGCGTGGCGCCGCCGCCAACGAAGGCAAGCCGCGCCTGCGGGTCCACATGTACCGCGCGCATGCCGGACAGGTTGATCACCAGGCCGTCGTCGCACACGGCGTTTCCCGCGATGCCGTGGCCGCCCCCGCGCACCGCTAGCGGCAGGCCGTGGTCGCGCGCGAAAGCCACTGCTGCGCGCACATCGGCCGTACCGGCACAGCAGGCGATGAGCGCGGGGCGGCGGTCGATCATCGCGTTCCACACCGTGCGGGCTTGGTCGTAGCCCGCATCGGCGGGTTGCAGCAGGGGACCTCGCAGCGTGCCCTTGAAGCGGTCAATCACGTCACTGTTCAGTTTGGTCATCGCTTTACCTCCGAACGAGATGAGATGCTCCGGGCGGGCGCAACGGCGGCGCCCAGCGCTTCTATGGGGAAGGATAGGAGACCGTCACGCTAGTGCAAGCGTGGTGAGCGGTGTGTGAAGCCCAGGCTCTGGCCGAGCCGGGGAGTTACTGTTCGCGCAGGAACGCGATCAGCTGGGGATGGACCGCCGCCGGGTCTTCCACCACGGACAGGTGGCCGATCTCCGGCAGCGAGACGAACTGCGCCTGCGGGATCGCGCGCTGCACGTCGGCGTGTTGGGCGTACGGCACCGTGGTGTCGCGCTCGCCCCAGATCAGCTGCACCGGCAGGCCGGTCTTGCCGATCTTCTCGAAGTCGGGCACGGACGATGCCGTGATGATATTGCGCATGCTCGACAAAAGCGCGCGCCCGAAGCCGTCATACTGCATCTGCGGGACGAAGCGTGCCGGCCAGTCGGCAAAGCGCTCCGGATGCATAAAATCCTCGGTCTGGCGGTTCGCGAGCCCGGGCAGGAACCAGGCGCGCAGCAGCCAGTCGCCCACGCCCGGCCAGGCCATGACGCTGATGTCTGTGGCCTTGGTAACCGGCGCGATCAGCACGAGCCTGCGCACCCGCTCCGGATGCAGCGCGGCGAAGCGGCCGGCCACCGCGCCGCCCATCGACAGGCCGACCACGTCCGCCTGTTGCATGTGCAGCGCGTCCATCAATTCGCCCAGCTCCCCGGCCAGCAGGTCGCGGTCGTAGGTAACAATGGGGCGGTCGCTCCAGCCGCGTCCGTACAAATCGAAACTGACGACGCGAAAACCGGCGGCGGCCAGCGCTTCGCGGCTGTGGTCGAATACATAATCGGGCACCGAAAAGCCGTGCACCAGCAGCACCGGCTGGCCCTGTTCGGGTCCGGCCGCGCGGTAGTGCACCATGCCGTGCGAGAGCTGGATGAATTGGCCCGGCGCCTGGCGGCGCGCGGCCGCATCGAGCGGCGCATGTTCGGCATTGCGCAGGACTGGCACAGCCACCACGGCGGCGGCAAGCAGGATGCCTGCGGCCAGTATGGCCTTGCGCAGGCGGGACTTCGGGCGCGGGGTGGTCTGCATTTGTTATCCGGAAGAAAAGAACTCCCGGAATTGAACACCGGCGCCGGGCTGGAGTCAACCGGCGGCGATCAGACTTTCCGCACGAATTCCGACTTCAGGCTCATGGCGCCGAAGCCGTCGATCTTGCAGTCGATGTCGTGGTCGCTATCGACCAGGCGAATGTTCTTGACCTTGGTGCCCTGCTTGATCACGCCGCCGGAACCCTTGGGCTTGAGGTCCTTGATGACGGTGACGGTGTCGCCATCCTGCAAGACATTGCCGGCGGCATCGCGATACACGCGCGCCGCCTCCGCCGCGGGCGCCGCCTCGGCTTTCCATTCGTGGCCGCATTCAGGGCAGACGTATTGGCCGGCGTCCTCATAGGTGTACGCGGACTGGCATTGGGGGCAGGGCGGGAAAGTGCTCATGATGGTGGTAGTAAAAGACAAACGGCGAGTATACCCGCCGGATCGACTTTACGTGGCTGCAGGCGCGGCGTCGACGATGACCTTGCCGAAGTAGCCGTACTGCAGGCTGGACGCGATGCGGTTGGCGACGATCTGGAATTCGGACGCGACGGCCGGTTCGAACAGGTGCACGGCGGTGGCCTGGAACAGCGCCAGCCAGCGCCGGAAATGGTCCGGTTCGATGCCGGACAGCGCCATGTGCTTGCCGAACACGTTGCCTTCGAAGCTGTGCGTGCTGAGCATCACGGTCGACCAGAATTCGACCATGCGCGCCAGGTGCGTATCCCAGTGATCGCCGATCGCGTCGTTGAAGACCGGCCCCAGCACGGGGTCGGCGCGGACCTGGTCGTAGAACTGGTGGACCAGGGCGGTAATCGACGAGCGGTCGAGCGGCAGCGATGACATGTTTCCCTCGGGTGGATGGCAGACAGATGGATGCTACCGGACCGTCAAGTGTAAATCAAGATTTTAAATGCATGTTTTGGATAAAAGGCACCCCGTAGGGTGCGCACCTGTGCGCACCGGTCAACGCATGCTGACTTGCGGCTGCTGCTTCGCTATGCGGCTTTCGCGAACCGCGTGGGCACAGGTCCTCGGCGGCCCCGCCCCCCCTACGCCACCGGCAAGCCACACGACTCACACCTGGACCTGCACCCCCGACAGCGGCCCCTGCTGCATGGTTGGATAATCGATATAGCCTTCGGCCCCGCCGCCGTAGAAGGTTTCCCGTTTCGGGACATTGAGCGGCGCGCGCCGGCGGAAGCGCTCCGGCAGGTCGGGGTTGGCGAGGAACAGCTGGCCGAACGCGACCAGGTCCGCCACGCCCGCCTGCAGCACCCGGTTGGCGCGCTCCAGGTCAAAGCCGCCGGCCACGATCAGCGTGCCCGGGTAGAGCGTGCGGAAGTAGTGCGCCGACAGGTCCGGTATCGGGTGCTCGCATGGCCGCTGGGACGACTCGATCAGGTGCAGGTAGGCCAAGTCCTTCCTTGCGAGCTCCTCAACCACGTAGGAAAACGTCTGCTGCGGATGGCTGTCGCGCATGTCGTTGAAGGCGCTGCCGGGCGACAGGCGCACGCCGACCCGGTCGCTGCCGCACACCGACGCCACCGCGTCGGCCACTTCGATCAGCAGCCGCGCGCGGTTCTCGACGCTGCCGCCATACTGGTCGGTGCGCTGGTTGGTGCTGTCTTCCAAAAACTGGTCGAGCAGGTAGCCGTTCGCGCCGTGCACCTCGATGCCGTCGAAGCCGGCCGCCTGCGCGTTCTGGGCGCCCTGGCGGAACTGCTCGACGATCTGCGGCACTTCGCCGGTGTCCAGCGCGCGCGGCGTGGGGATGTCCTTCAGTCCGTCCGCGGTGTAGGTCTGCACGCCGCGCGGCGCGATCGCGGACGGCGCGACCGGCAGCTCGCCGTTCAGGAAATCGGGGTGCGAGATGCGCCCCACGTGCCACAGCTGCAGGTAGATGTGGCTGCCCGCCGCGTGGACCGCATCGGTGACCTTCTTCCAGCCCGCGATCTGGTCATCGCTGTGGATGCCCGGCGTCGCGATGTAGCCCTGGCCGGCGGGCGATGCCTGGGTCGCTTCGGTGACGATCAGGCCGGCGCCGGCGCGCTGGCTGTAGTACTCGGGCGCCATCTGCGACGGCACGTTACCCGGTTCGGCGCGGCTGCGGGTCAGCGGCGCCATCACCATCCGGTTCTTCAGGTGCAGTGGGCCGAGCTGGTAGGGAGCGAACAGATCGGTCCCTTGGGTAGGAGAATTCATCGCCGTCTCCTTTGAGGCAAAGGGCCAGTCTAGGAAAAGGCTAGGTGAGCGTCAAACGCGGTTCGAGGCGTGCGCGATGCTGCGCCTGGCCGGGAGGCGGCTTTCGTGTGCCTCCTTTTCGGCCAAGCCGGTATCGTTACATCGACGGCTGTCCGGTCTTGCGCCGGAAAGGAGCACACGATGAAAATCCGCAGGCTCGGCAAAGACGGCCTGGAAGTGTCCGCCATCGGCCTGGGTTGCATGGGCATGAGCGACTTCTACGCCAACCGGGACGACGCCGAGTCGATCGCGACGATCCAGGACGCGATCGGCCTGGGCGTGACGCTGTTCGACACGGCCGACGTCTACGGACCGCACACCAACGAGGAGCTGGTCGGGCGCGCCATCAAGGGCCACCGCAACGAGCTGGTCATCGCCACCAAGTTCGGCATCATGCGCAGCCCTGAACACCCGGACGACTTTCGCGTCAACGGCCGGCCCGAGTACGTGCGCCAGGCCTGCGACGCGAGCTTGGCACGGTTGGGCGTGGACACCATCGACCTGTACTACCAGCACCGGATCGACCCGGCGGTGCCGATCGAGGACACGGTGGGCGCCATGGCCGGCCTGGTCAAGGAGGGCAAGGTCCGCTGCATCGGCCTGTCCGAGGCGTCGGTGCCGACCATCGAGCGCGCCGCGCGCGAGCACCCGATCACGGCGCTGCAGAGCGAGTATTCGCTGTGGTCGCGCGACCCGGAAGAGGGCCAGCTCGAGTGCTGCCGGCAGTTAGGGATCGGCTTCGTGGCCTACAGTCCGCTCGGGCGCGGCTTTTTGACCGGCCAGATCCGGCGGCCCGAAGACTTTGCGCCGGACGACTTTCGTGCGCACAATCCGCGTTTTCAGGGCGAGAACTTCCAGAAGAACCTGGAATTGGTGGACAAGGTGCGCGAGCTGGCGGCGCAAATAGGGTGCACCGCGGGACAGCTGGCGCTGGCCTGGGTGCTGCGAAGAGGCACAGACATCGTCCCGATCCCGGGCACCAGGCGCCGCAAGAACTTGGAAGAGAACGTGAAGGCGGCCGACATCGAGCTCGAACCCGAACAGGTGGCCGCGCTGGACGCGATCTTCCCGCCGGGCGCCGTGGCCGGCCCGCGTTACGCGCAATCGGATATGGCGGCCGTGAACCGCTGATGCGGCGCGCGGCCTTAAAACGTGCGATGCACGTTCGGCGAGGCCAGCATGGGCTCTTCGACAGATGCAGGACGGGAGCTGGACCAGGGACCGATTGGCCCGGATCGGCTGGAGCAGGAGGCGCGCAGCCGCTGCGCGCTGCTTGCCGTTATCTGTGAGCAGATGGAGCAGGCCGCATTCATCCTGCGGCCAGGCGGCGACGGGCAACTGCGCTTCGAGACGGTCAACCAGGCGTTCTGCCTGCTGGCCGGTTTGCCGCGCGAGCAGGTGCTGGGCAAGCGCGTGACGGACGTGATCCCCGAGGCCGCGCAGGCGGCGACGCTGGCGCACCTGCGCGAGGCGCTCGAGCGCGCGGCCACAGTGCGCTGGGAGGCCACGCTCGATTTCCCGTCCGCTCAGAAGACCGGCGCGCTGGCGGTGACGCCGGCGTACGATGCGCACGGTCAGCTGGTCGGTGTGGCCGGCACCGTGTACGACCTCACCCGTGCCAGCCGGCTCGAAGCGCAGCTGAGCGCTGCCAGGGCCGAGACCACGCCTTTGGCGCGTGCCCTGCGCATGAGCGGGGCTCCACCGGAGCAGGTGCTGGCGCGGGCGACCCTGCTGGCCCGGCTCGCGCGCCAGGCGCCGGGCGCGCTGTTTCAGCTGGCGCTGCGGCCAGATGGCAGGCTGCACTGCCCATACATCAGCGATGCGGCGCAGGCGCTGTTTGGGTGTGCGCCGGCCGAGATCGAAGCGAGCTTCAAATGCCTGCTGCAATGCATCCCGCGGCGCGACCGGGCCAGGCTGCGGCGCGCGATGCTGGCATCGGCGCTGCGGCTGCAGCCGTGGCACTCCGAGTTCCCGGTCGCGCTGCCAGGCGACGCCGGCATACGCGGCTGGCGCGAACTGGTGGCCGCGCCCACGCGCCAGGCCGACGGCACCGTGGCCTGGCATGGCTTCATCGGCGACATCAGCGAGCGCAAGCGCATCGAGGAGACGATCGGCCAGTTCAACGACAGGCTGGCGAAGCGCGTTCACTACGACCCGCTGACCGGGCTGCCGAACCGGTTCCTGTTCGGCGACCGGCTTGCGCTGGAGATGAAGCATGCGGCAACCGGCGGCCACGGCATGGCGCTGCTGTTCATCGGGCTGGACCGCCGCAAGCTGGCGAGCGATCTGGCAGGGCAGGATGCCGATGAGGCCTTGCTGGCGTACGCGGCGCGCCGCATCGAGCGCTGCCTGCAGCCGGGCGACACCGTGGCGCGGCTGGGCGACGACGAGTTTGCCGTGATCCTGACCGAATGCGGCGAAGTGGAGCATGCCGAGCTGGTCGCTCAGCGCCTCATCGACGTGCTGCGCGCGCCGTTTTGCGTTGGGAACGGGCAGGCCGTCGTTTCAGCCAGCATCGGCATTGCGCAGTACCCGGACGACGGCGGCCAGCCGGAGCGGCTGATGCAGGGCGCCGACCAGGCCATGGCCCGGGCCAGGGCATCCGGCCGCAACCGGCTGGCCTTCCTCGAGGTGGGCATGCAGGCGGCGGCGATGCGGCGCCTGCGGCTGGCCAGCGAATTGCGCGGCGCGCTGGCGGACGGCCAGTTGCTGCTGCTGTTCCAGCCGATCCTCGATATCCGCACCAGCCAGATCACCAAGGCGGAAGCGCTGCTGCGCTGGCGGCGTGCCGGACACGAACCGGCGCTGCCGGCCGGCCTGTTCGGCATTGCCGAGGAAAACGGCCTGATCCATGAGATCGGCGACTGGGTGTTCGTCGAGGCTGCGCGCTGGGCGCAGCGCTGGAGCGGGATGCTGGGGCGGCGCTTCCAGGTCAGCATCAACAAATCGCAGGCGGAGTTCGAACAGCCGCACCATGTGCCCGACTGGGGCGAACACTGGCAGTGCCAGGTCGATCCCTGCATCGCGGTCGAGATCCCGGAGGGCATGCTGCAGCACCTGAACGGCGCGATGGTGAGCAGGCTGCACGAGCTGCAGGCGGCGGGCATCGAAATCGCGGTCGACGGCTTTGGCACCGGCTATTCGTCGATGAGCTACCTGAAGCGGCTGGCGGTCGACTACCTGAAGATCGACAAGAGTTTTGTCGCGGGGATGCTGCACGACCAGACCAGCCGGACCATCACCGAAACCATCATCGTGATGGCGCACAAGCTCGGGCTGAAAGTGATCGCCGAGGGCGTCGAGCACGAGCGGCAGCGCGCGTGGCTGGCCGAGCAGGGCTGCGACTACCTGCAGGGCTACCTGTTCGGGCAGCCGGTGGAGGCGCAGCCGTTCGAACGGATGCTGGCGAGCCAGCCGTTTGCCGCACATTGAGCCAGCGGCTAATCGTAACGTGAATCAACCGCATGTCGAAGGCGTGACTATGCCTCGCCGAAACATGCGATAAAGAAACGCAAAACGCGATGCAATGTTGGCCAAGCGCCACCGCTGGCGCCTCTAACCGTGAATTGCGCTGCGTTTTGCGTGATTCATCCTACGGGGCGGCACGTCGCTTTGCAATGCCCGGTAGGGTGGGCGGGTCTCCCGCCCACGCGTTCAAACCAAGCGCGAATAAACGGAATACATGGCCGCTCTGCCACTGGCTGAACGGCCGCACCACTACGCCACGTTCGCGAACCGCGTGCGCACTGGTCCTCGGCGGCCCCGCGCCCCCTACGATTTGCATCGGCCGCTGGCCTGATGTCCTGCAAACGGCTGCCCGCCAGCATTCAGGATGCGCTGCCACCACCGTTATGCATTCGCTTGATTCTCGCCCTGTTTGAACGCGTGGGCGGGAGACCCGCCCACCCTAACGGGCATTGCAAAGCGACGTGCCGCCCCGTAGGATGAATCACGCAAAACGCAGCGCAATTCACGGTTAGAGGCGCCAGCGGTGGCGCTTGGCCAACATTGCATCGCGTTTTGCGTTTCTTTATCGCATGTTTCGGCGAGGCATAGTCACGCCTTCGACATGCGGTTGATTCACGTTACGATTAGCCGCTGGCTCAATGTGCGGCAAACGGCTGGCTCGCCAGCATCCGTTCGAACGGCTGCGCCTCCACCGGCTGCCCGAACAGGTAGCCCTGCAGGT
The DNA here is from genome assembly GCF_004614195.1 of Massilia horti. Classification (GTDB taxonomy): domain Bacteria; phylum Pseudomonadota; class Gammaproteobacteria; order Burkholderiales; family Burkholderiaceae_D; genus Telluria; species Telluria horti. The sequence continues at coordinate 22,153 of NZ_SPUM01000092.1, forward strand.
AGTCGCAGCCCTGCTCGGCCAGCCACGCGCGCTGCCGCTCGTGCTCGACGCCCTCGGCGATCACTTTCAGCCCGAGCTTGTGCGCCATCACGATGATGGTTTCGGTGATGGTCCGGCTGGTCTGGTCGTGCAGCATCCCCGCGACAAAACTCTTGTCGATCTTCAGGTAGTCGACCGCCAGCCGCTTCAGGTAGCTCATCGACGAATAGCCGGTGCCAAAGCCGTCGACCGCGATTTCGATGCCCGCCGCCTGCAGCTCGTGCAGCCTGCTCACCATCGCGCCGTTCAGGTGCTGCAGCATGCCCTCCGGGATCTCGACCGCGATGCAGGGATCGACCTGGCACTGCCAGTGTTCGCCCCAGTCGGGCACATGGTGCGGCTGTTCGAACTCCGCCTGCGATTTGTTGATGCTGACCTGGAAGCGCCGCCCCAGCATCCCGCTCCAGCGCTGCGCCCAGCGCGCAGCCTCGACGAACACCCAGTCGCCGATCTCATGGATCAGGCCGTTTTCCTCGGCAATGCCGAACAGGCCGGCCGGCAGCGCCGGTTCGTGTCCGGCACGCCGCCAGCGCAGCAGCGCTTCCGCCTTGGTGATCTGGCTGGTGCGGATATCGAGGATCGGCTGGAACAGCAGCAGCAACTGGCCGTCCGCCAGCGCGCCGCGCAATTCGCTGGCCAGCCGCAGGCGCCGCATCGCCGCCGCCTGCATGCCCACCTCGAGGAAGGCCAGCCGGTTGCGGCCGGATGCCCTGGCCCGGGCCATGGCCTGGTCGGCGCCCTGCATCAGCCGCTCCGGCTGGCCGCCGTCGTCCGGGTACTGCGCAATGCCGATGCTGGCTGAAACGACGGCCTGCCCGTTCCCAACGCAAAACGGCGCGCGCAGCACGTCGATGAGGCGCTGAGCGACCAGCTCGGCATGCTCCACTTCGCCGCATTCGGTCAGGATCACGGCAAACTCGTCGTCGCCCAGCCGCGCCACGGTGTCGCCCGGCTGCAGGCAGCGCTCGATGCGGCGCGCCGCGTACGCCAGCAAGGCCTCATCGGCATCCTGCCCTGCCAGATCGCTCGCCAGCTTGCGGCGGTCCAGCCCGATGAACAGCAGCGCCATGCCGTGGCCGCCGGTTGCCGCATGCTTCATCTCCAGCGCAAGCCGGTCGCCGAACAGGAACCGGTTCGGCAGCCCGGTCAGCGGGTCGTAGTGAACGCGCTTCGCCAGCCTGTCGTTGAACTGGCCGATCGTCTCCTCGATGCGCTTGCGCTCGCTGATGTCGCCGATGAAGCCATGCCAGGCCACGGTGCCGTCGGCCTGGCGCGTGGGCGCGGCCACCAGTTCGCGCCAGCCGCGTATGCCGGCGTCGCCTGGCAGCGCGACCGGGAACTCGGAGTGCCACGGCTGCAGCCGCAGCGCCGATGCCAGCATCGCGCGCCGCAGCCTGGCCCGGTCGCGCCGCGGGATGCATTGCAGCAGGCATTTGAAGCTCGCTTCGATCTCGGCCGGCGCACACCCAAACAGCGCCTGCGCCGCATCGCTGATGTATGGGCAGTGCAGCCTGCCATCTGGCCGCAGCGCCAGCTGAAACAGCGCGCCCGGCGCCTGGCGCGCGAGCCGGGCCAGCAGGGTCGCCCGCGCCAGCACCTGCTCCGGTGGAGCCCCGCTCATGCGCAGGGCACGCGCCAAAGGCGTGGTCTCGGCCCTGGCAGCGCTCAGCTGCGCTTCGAGCCGGCTGGCACGGGTGAGGTCGTACACGGTGCCGGCCACACCGACCAGCTGACCGTGCGCATCGTACGCCGGCGTCACCGCCAGCGCGCCGGTCTTCTGAGCGGACGGGAAATCGAGCGTGGCCTCCCAGCGCACTGTGGCCGCGCGCTCGAGCGCCTCGCGCAGGTGCGCCAGCGTCGCCGCCTGCGCGGCCTCGGGGATCACGTCCGTCACGCGCTTGCCCAGCACCTGCTCGCGCGGCAAACCGGCCAGCAGGCAGAACGCCTGGTTGACCGTCTCGAAGCGCAGTTGCCCGTCGCCGCCTGGCCGCAGGATGAATGCGGCCTGCTCCATCTGCTCACAGATAACGGCAAGCAGCGCGCAGCGGCTGCGCGCCTCCTGCTCCAGCCGATCCGGGCCAATCGGTCCCTGGTCCAGCTCCCGTCCTGCATCTGTCGAAGAGCCCATGCTGGCCTCGCCGAACGTGCATCGCACGTTTTAAGGCCGCGCGCCGCATCAGCGGTTCACGGCCGCCATATCCGATTGCGCGTAACGCGGGCCGGCCACGGCGCCCGGCGGGAAGATCGCGTCCAGCGCGGCCACCTGTTCGGGTTCGAGCTCGATGTCGGCCGCCTTCACGTTCTCTTCCAAGTTCTTGCGGCGCCTGGTGCCCGGGATCGGGACGATGTCTGTGCCTCTTCGCAGCACCCAGGCCAGCGCCAGCTGTCCCGCGGTGCACCCTATTTGCGCCGCCAGCTCGCGCACCTTGTCCACCAATTCCAGGTTCTTCTGGAAGTTCTCGCCCTGAAAACGCGGATTGTGCGCACGAAAGTCGTCCGGCGCAAAGTCTTCGGGCCGCCGGATCTGGCCGGTCAAAAAGCCGCGCCCGAGCGGACTGTAGGCCACGAAGCCGATCCCTAACTGCCGGCAGCACTCGAGCTGGCCCTCTTCCGGGTCGCGCGACCACAGCGAATACTCGCTCTGCAGCGCCGTGATCGGGTGCTCGCGCGCGGCGCGCTCGATGGTCGGCACCGACGCCTCGGACAGGCCGATGCAGCGGACCTTGCCCTCCTTGACCAGGCCGGCCATGGCGCCCACCGTGTCCTCGATCGGCACCGCCGGGTCGATCCGGTGCTGGTAGTACAGGTCGATGGTGTCCACGCCCAACCGTGCCAAGCTCGCGTCGCAGGCCTGGCGCACGTACTCGGGCCGGCCGTTGACGCGAAAGTCGTCCGGGTGTTCAGGGCTGCGCATGATGCCGAACTTGGTGGCGATGACCAGCTCGTTGCGGTGGCCCTTGATGGCGCGCCCGACCAGCTCCTCGTTGGTGTGCGGTCCGTAGACGTCGGCCGTGTCGAACAGCGTCACGCCCAGGCCGATCGCGTCCTGGATCGTCGCGATCGACTCGGCGTCGTCCCGGTTGGCGTAGAAGTCGCTCATGCCCATGCAACCCAGGCCGATGGCGGACACTTCCAGGCCGTCTTTGCCGAGCCTGCGGATTTTCATCGTGTGCTCCTTTCCGGCGCAAGACCGGACAGCCGTCGATGTAACGATACCGGCTTGGCCGAAAAGGAGGCACACGAAAGCCGCCTCCCGGCCAGGCGCAGCATCGCGCACGCCTCGAACCGCGTTTGACGCTCACCTAGCCTTTTCCTAGACTGGCCCTTTGCCTCAAAGGAGACGGCGATGAATTCTCCTACCCAAGGGACCGATCTGTTCGCTCCCTACCAGCTCGGCCCACTGCACCTGAAGAACCGGATGGTGATGGCGCCGCTGACCCGCAGCCGCGCCGAACCGGGTAACGTGCCGTCGCAGATGGCGCCCGAGTACTACAGCCAGCGCGCCGGCGCCGGCCTGATCGTCACCGAAGCGACCCAGGCATCGCCCGCCGGCCAGGGCTACATCGCGACGCCGGGCATCCACAGCGATGACCAGATCGCGGGCTGGAAGAAGGTCACCGATGCGGTCCACGCGGCGGGCAGCCACATCTACCTGCAGCTGTGGCACGTGGGGCGCATCTCGCACCCCGATTTCCTGAACGGCGAGCTGCCGGTCGCGCCGTCCGCGATCGCGCCGCGCGGCGTGCAGACCTACACCGCGGACGGACTGAAGGACATCCCCACGCCGCGCGCGCTGGACACCGGCGAAGTGCCGCAGATCGTCGAGCAGTTCCGCCAGGGCGCCCAGAACGCGCAGGCGGCCGGCTTCGACGGCATCGAGGTGCACGGCGCGAACGGCTACCTGCTCGACCAGTTTTTGGAAGACAGCACCAACCAGCGCACCGACCAGTATGGCGGCAGCGTCGAGAACCGCGCGCGGCTGCTGATCGAAGTGGCCGACGCGGTGGCGTCGGTGTGCGGCAGCGACCGGGTCGGCGTGCGCCTGTCGCCCGGCAGCGCCTTCAACGACATGCGCGACAGCCATCCGCAGCAGACGTTTTCCTACGTGGTTGAGGAGCTCGCAAGGAAGGACTTGGCCTACCTGCACCTGATCGAGTCGTCCCAGCGGCCATGCGAGCACCCGATACCGGACCTGTCGGCGCACTACTTCCGCACGCTCTACCCGGGCACGCTGATCGTGGCCGGCGGCTTTGACCTGGAGCGCGCCAACCGGGTGCTGCAGGCGGGCGTGGCGGACCTGGTCGCGTTCGGCCAGCTGTTCCTCGCCAACCCCGACCTGCCGGAGCGCTTCCGCCGGCGCGCGCCGCTCAATGTCCCGAAACGGGAAACCTTCTACGGCGGCGGGGCCGAAGGCTATATCGATTATCCAACCATGCAGCAGGGGCCGCTGTCGGGGGTGCAGGTCCAGGTGTGAGTCGTGTGGCTTGCCGGTGGCGTAGGGGGGGCGGGGCCGCCGAGGACCTGTGCCCACGCGGTTCGCGAAAGCCGCATAGCGAAGCAGCAGCCGCAAGTCAGCATGCGTTGACCGGTGCGCACAGGTGCGCACCCTACGGGGTGCCTTTTATCCAAAACATGCATTTAAAATCTTGATTTACACTTGACGGTCCGGTAGCATCCATCTGTCTGCCATCCACCCGAGGGAAACATGTCATCGCTGCCGCTCGACCGCTCGTCGATTACCGCCCTGGTCCACCAGTTCTACGACCAGGTCCGCGCCGACCCCGTGCTGGGGCCGGTCTTCAACGACGCGATCGGCGATCACTGGGATACGCACCTGGCGCGCATGGTCGAATTCTGGTCGACCGTGATGCTCAGCACGCACAGCTTCGAAGGCAACGTGTTCGGCAAGCACATGGCGCTGTCCGGCATCGAACCGGACCATTTCCGGCGCTGGCTGGCGCTGTTCCAGGCCACCGCCGTGCACCTGTTCGAACCGGCCGTCGCGTCCGAATTCCAGATCGTCGCCAACCGCATCGCGTCCAGCCTGCAGTACGGCTACTTCGGCAAGGTCATCGTCGACGCCGCGCCTGCAGCCACGTAAAGTCGATCCGGCGGGTATACTCGCCGTTTGTCTTTTACTACCACCATCATGAGCACTTTCCCGCCCTGCCCCCAATGCCAGTCCGCGTACACCTATGAGGACGCCGGCCAATACGTCTGCCCTGAATGCGGCCACGAATGGAAAGCCGAGGCGGCGCCCGCGGCGGAGGCGGCGCGCGTGTATCGCGATGCCGCCGGCAATGTCTTGCAGGATGGCGACACCGTCACCGTCATCAAGGACCTCAAGCCCAAGGGTTCCGGCGGCGTGATCAAGCAGGGCACCAAGGTCAAGAACATTCGCCTGGTCGATAGCGACCACGACATCGACTGCAAGATCGACGGCTTCGGCGCCATGAGCCTGAAGTCGGAATTCGTGCGGAAAGTCTGATCGCCGCCGGTTGACTCCAGCCCGGCGCCGGTGTTCAATTCCGGGAGTTCTTTTCTTCCGGATAACAAATGCAGACCACCCCGCGCCCGAAGTCCCGCCTGCGCAAGGCCATACTGGCCGCAGGCATCCTGCTTGCCGCCGCCGTGGTGGCTGTGCCAGTCCTGCGCAATGCCGAACATGCGCCGCTCGATGCGGCCGCGCGCCGCCAGGCGCCGGGCCAATTCATCCAGCTCTCGCACGGCATGGTGCACTACCGCGCGGCCGGACCCGAACAGGGCCAGCCGGTGCTGCTGGTGCACGGCTTTTCGGTGCCCGATTATGTATTCGACCACAGCCGCGAAGCGCTGGCCGCCGCCGGTTTTCGCGTCGTCAGTTTCGATTTGTACGGACGCGGCTGGAGCGACCGCCCCATTGTTACCTACGACCGCGACCTGCTGGCCGGGGAGCTGGGCGAATTGATGGACGCGCTGCACATGCAACAGGCGGACGTGGTCGGCCTGTCGATGGGCGGCGCGGTGGCCGGCCGCTTCGCCGCGCTGCATCCGGAGCGGGTGCGCAGGCTCGTGCTGATCGCGCCGGTTACCAAGGCCACAGACATCAGCGTCATGGCCTGGCCGGGCGTGGGCGACTGGCTGCTGCGCGCCTGGTTCCTGCCCGGGCTCGCGAACCGCCAGACCGAGGATTTTATGCATCCGGAGCGCTTTGCCGACTGGCCGGCACGCTTCGTCCCGCAGATGCAGTATGACGGCTTCGGGCGCGCGCTTTTGTCGAGCATGCGCAATATCATCACGGCATCGTCCGTGCCCGACTTCGAGAAGATCGGCAAGACCGGCCTGCCGGTGCAGCTGATCTGGGGCGAGCGCGACACCACGGTGCCGTACGCCCAACACGCCGACGTGCAGCGCGCGATCCCGCAGGCGCAGTTCGTCTCGCTGCCGGAGATCGGCCACCTGTCCGTGGTGGAAGACCCGGCGGCGGTCCATCCCCAGCTGATCGCGTTCCTGCGCGAACAGTAACTCCCCGGCTCGGCCAGAGCCTGGGCTTCACACACCGCTCACCACGCTTGCACTAGCGTGACGGTCTCCTATCCTTCCCCATAGAAGCGCTGGGCGCCGCCGTTGCGCCCGCCCGGAGCATCTCATCTCGTTCGGAGGTAAAGCGATGACCAAACTGAACAGTGACGTGATTGACCGCTTCAAGGGCACGCTGCGAGGTCCCCTGCTGCAACCCGCCGATGCGGGCTACGACCAAGCCCGCACGGTGTGGAACGCGATGATCGACCGCCGCCCCGCGCTCATCGCCTGCTGTGCCGGTACGGCCGATGTGCGCGCAGCAGTGGCTTTCGCGCGCGACCACGGCCTGCCGCTAGCGGTGCGCGGGGGCGGCCACGGCATCGCGGGAAACGCCGTGTGCGACGACGGCCTGGTGATCAACCTGTCCGGCATGCGCGCGGTACATGTGGACCCGCAGGCGCGGCTTGCCTTCGTTGGCGGCGGCGCCACGCTGGGCGACGCCGACCACGAAACGCAGGCCTACGCTCTGGCGGTCCCGTTCGGCATCAATTCGACCACCGGCGTGGCCGGGCTCGCTCTCGGCGGCGGCTTCGGCTGGCTCAGCCGGGTCATGGGGCTCACGGTCGACAGCCTGGTCGGCGCGGAAATCGTCACGGCTGACGGCGAACGGCGCCACGTGAGCCAGCAGCAGGAACCCGACCTGTTCTGGGCCATCCGCGGCGGCGGCGGCAACTTCGGTGTCGTCACCCAATTCGAGTTCGCCTTGCATCCGGTCGGCCCGCTAGTGACCGCCGGGCTGGTGGTGTTCCCGTCAGCCCAGGGGCGAGCAGTGATGCGGCAATACCGCGATTTCGTGAACTCGCTGCCCGACGAGCTGTCGGTGTGGGCGGTGCTGCGCAAGGCGCCACCCCTGCCCTTCTTGCCGTCCGAGGTGCACGGTCAGGACATCGTCGCGCTGGCCGTGTTTTCGCCGCTGGCGCCCGATGCCGCGCTGCCAATGATCGCGCCACTGCGCGGCTTCGGGCAGGTGCTGGGCGAGCACGTTGGCCCGATGCCGTACACGGCCTGGCAAAAAATCTTCGATCCGATGCTCACGTTCGGGGCGCGCAATTACTGGAAGTCGCACAACTTCACGGCACTCTCCGACGAGGCGATCGATGTGGTGTTGCGCTACGCCGGCAGCGTGCCGACGCCACAGTGCGAAATTTTCCTGGGACTGTTGGGCGGCAAGGCGAACGAGCCCGCGCCGGACGCGACTGCCTATCCGCACCGCCATGTCCAGTTCGCCATGAACGTGCATGGCCGCTGGACCGATGCCGCCGACGACGCGCGCTGCATGGGCTGGGCACGCGAATTCTTTGCCGCGGCGGCGCCGTATGCGGCCGGCAGCGTCTACATCAACTTCATGACCCAGGATGAAGGGGCGCGCATCCGCGAGGCCTACGGCGCCAATTACGAGCGGCTGGTACAGGTCAAGAGGCGTTATGACCCGGAAAACCTGTTCCACTTCAACCACAACGTCCCGCCCGGCTTGCCGCCAGACGTTACGTGAGGCGACAAGAAAACACCAGCCGGCTGGCTGGTGTTTTCATGGAACGACAAACCCGTGGCCGAGCCGCGGGCGCAAAGACGGATTCAGTAGCCGCGGCTGCCGCTGGTTCCGCTGGTGCCACTCGTTCCGCTGGTGCCACTCGTACCGCTGGTACCGCTAGGGCTGGCGCCGGTGGCACCCGAGCTGCTTGAGCCGGTCGGGCCCATGCTGCCGGTGCTGCTGCCGCTCATGCCGCTGCTGCCACTGGTGCCGCTGGTGCCACTCATGCCGCTGGCCCCCGTTGCGCCGCCGGCGCCGCTGGTGCCGCTGGTGCCGCTGGTGCCACTAGTACCGCTCGTGCCACCGCTGGTGCCGGTCGCGCCGGCTGCACCGCTGGTGCCGCTGGTGCCGCTGGTGCCGCTGGTGCCGCTCGGGGTGGTCTCTTTGTGTTTTTTGGTCTTCTTGTGGTGCGTGGTAGTGGTGGTGGTAGTGGACTGAGCCGGCTGCTCGCTCGAGCTGGCGCCGGTGGTGCCGGTGGCGCCCGATGCGCCGGTCTGGCCCGTGGCGCTGCTCTGGCTCTGGCTCGGTGTGCTCTGATCCGAGGTGCTGCTCGACTGAGCTTGAACGGGCACCGCACTGAACATCGCCGCGGCAGCGGAGGCGCCCAGCAGGCCTTTCAATACCTTATTCATTTTCATGTCGATCTCCTTAATGTTTCGGGGGGCTAATCCTCGACAATATCTGGCCGATTTGCGAGGAGGGCTGAGTTTAGAGCGGCAGTCGTAAACACAGCGCGCGTTAGCCGCGCGGCAATCCGGCGCAAGTTTCCGCCAAGGCTGCTGCTCCGCGTCTGGGACGCACTGCTAAGAGTCCTAACGCGGCAGCAAGTTCAGACATGTCACACGCAAAATGCGCCAAACCGGGTTTTCGGAAAGGGCTTGCCGTTGCCCTCCAGGAGCTCGACCTTCACGCCCGCACGTCTATCGTGCAGCGGTCTTCGGATCTACTTTGACTTTCGCGAAATCGAAGCCGCGCGCGGACTGGGCGGCGAGCGTACCCAGTTCCGTGTACAGCGGCAGCACGTTGCTCTTGTCGTCCGGGTAGACCCGGTTCGACAGGAACACATAGAAGGTGCGCGAGTTGGGGTCGATCCACAGGATGCAGCCGGTAAACCCGGTGTGGCCATAGCTGCCGACCGGGAACCTTGTCCCGCGCGGACGCACGGCGTACGGGGAATTGATGTCCATGCCCATGCCGCGCAGCGCCTCGATGCCGGCCGGGGACTGGGCCGTGGTCAGCAGGCGCACGCTGTCGCGGCTCAGGATGCGCACCCCATCGAGCTCGCCATCGCCCAGCAACATGCGGGCAAAGCGCGCCAGGTCGCGCGCGGTGGTGAACACACCCGCCGAACCTGCTACGCCCTGCATGCGGCGCGCTGTCGGGTCGTGCACCACGCCCTGCAGCACCTGGCCGCCATCCAGGTCGTCATGCTTCGCGCGCTCGGCCTCGAGCTGGGGCGACTTGTGGGTGGGCGCAATGCCGGTGGCGGCCACGCGGCGCAGCGGCAGAAAGCCGGTGTCGCGCATCCTGAGCGGCTGGTAGATGCGCTGCTGCGCGAACTGCTCAAGCGGCACGCCCGCGGCGCGCGCGACCAGCTGGCCGAGCAGCACGTAGTTGATGTCGGAGTAGCGGAAGAAAGTGCCCGGCGCATGGGTCACGGCTTGCGCGCAAGCCAGCGCACGCGCGGCGGCGTCGCCGCTCCAGGCGGGCTTTGCCGGCAGGCCCGATGGCAGGCCGGAAGTATGGGTCAGCAGGTGCCGGATCGTGATCGCATCCTTGCCCTCGCCCGCGCACTCGGGAAAGTAGCTGGCCAGTCTGGCGTCCAGGTCGATCTTACCCTCCTCCGCCAGCAGCAGCACGGAGGGCGCGGTGGCGATGACCTTGGTCAGCGAGGCGGCGTCGTACAGGGTGGCGGGCGTGACCGCGGCCGCATCAATCTCGTAGCTGAGCTTGCCGTAGGCTTTTTCGTAGGCATCGCCGTTGCGTTCCAGACGGAAGACCGCGCCCGGCAGCTTGCGCTCGGCGATGGCGGCCTCGATCGCGTTGTCGATCGCGGGAAATTGTGCGCTGTCGAGCTGGGCATTGTCGTGCAGGCTGTCAGGCGCGGCGGCCGGCTGGTCGGCGGGCAGCTGGGCGCAGCCGGCGGCGAACATGGCGACGCAGGCGGCGGCGACGATGGTCTTGCGCTGCAACAGCGCGCGGAGGGTGGTGTGGCGCATGGGATGGAATGGTCTGGTGGACTCGTTACGGCAGGGCTTGCCAGGCAATCATAAGGATGCTGTGGCGAGGGGTCAAGCAAGCCACGATTGTCAAGACGAGCCCGGTTTGGCGGGCGCGCACGCGAACAAACCGATCGGCGTATCATGCCGTCATGATTCCGTTTTCCATTCTTGACCTTGCGCCCAACGTCCAAGGCGGCGACGCGGCCCAATCCTTCCGCAATTGTGTGGACCTGGCGCAGCACGGCGAGCGCTGGAATTACAACCGCTTCTGGCTGGCCGAGCACCACGGCATGCCGGGCATTGCGAGCGCGGCGACTGCGGTGCTGATGTGCCATGTGGCGAACCACACCACGCGCATCCGCATTGGCGCCGGCGGCATCATGCTGCCGAACCATTCGCCGCTGGTGATCGCCGAACAGTTCGGCACGCTCGAGTCGCTGTTCCCCGGCCGCATTGACCTGGGCCTCGGGCGGGCGCCGGGGTCGGATCACGTCACCGCGCGTGCGCTGCGCCGCAACCTGGCGTCCGACGCCGATGCGTTCCCGCAGGATGTGATCGAACTGATGGATTACCTGGCCGATTCGCCGCGGCGCCACGTGCGCGCGGTACCGGGCGCCGGCATGCGCTTGCCGGTGTGGATTCTGGGTTCGAGCCTGTTCGGCGCGCAGCTGGCCGCCGCGCTCGGCCTGCCGTACGCGTTCGCGTCGCACTTTGCGCCGCAGATGATGATGCAGGCGATCGAGCTGTACCGCTCGACCTTCCGCCCGTCGTCCCAGCTCGACAAGCCGTACTTGATGCTCGGCTTTAACGTGGTCGCGGCTGACACCGAGGAGCAAGCGAAGCTGTACGCCTCGTCGATGCAGCAGGCCTTCGTCAATTTGCGCAGCGGACGCCCGGCGCGGTTGCCGCCGCCGGTGGACGGCTACCTCGACCAGATCGGCCCCGCCGAGCGCACCATGCTCGAGCACACGCTGTCGTGCTCGGCGATCGGCGCGCGCGATGCCGTCGCCGCCCAGCTCAAGGCGTTCGTCAACCGTACCGGGGCGGACGAGCTGATGATCACCTCGCAGATTTTTGACCACGCGGCGCGTCTGCGCTCGTACGAGATTACGGCGGATATTCAGCGCGCCGGGTGAGGATGCATGGGCGCCGTGTGCGTTAGCTGCCGCTTGTGCTAAATTTCTCCGGCTCCTTGCGGCTGGCGAAGTCGCTCTGCGCCACCGTGCCGGCCACCGACGCGTCGCGATGAGCCGACGGATACAGCCAGCAGAACAATGGCGTGGCAGTAGCTGCGCCTAGCAGCTGCGCGATGATGAACCCGGACACATCGCTTGGCCGAATGCCGGCGAAGGTATTGGTGGCGCTGCGGGCCAGCGTCACGGCCGGGTTGGCGAACGAGGTCGACGACGTGAACCAGTAGGCCGCCGTGATGTAGGCGGCGACCGCGAACGGCGTCACACCAGGCCGGCTGCGCGAGCAACCGATGATGACGGCGATCAGGCCGAAGGTCGCGACGAATTCGCTCCACCATTGTGCGGCGCCGGTGCGCACGTGCTCCGACGCGACGAACACGGGGACATCGAACATCAGGTGCGCGGCGGCCACACCAGCAAAGGCACCGGCGATCTGCACGGCGATGTACGGGATCACCTCCGCTGCCGGCAGATTTTTTTGCCACGCTTCGGACAGCGTGACGACCGGATTGAAGTGTGCACCCGAGATCGTGCCGAACATCAGGATCAAAGCCACGAGTCCCGCGCCTGTCGCGATCGCGTTGGCCAGCAGGGCAATCGCTACGTTGCCGCCAGCCAGCCGCTCGGCCATGATGCCCGAGCCCACCACCACGGCCAGTAGGAGCGCCGTGCCGAGGCCCTCGGCGACGATTCGTCTGGCAAATGTCATTTGATTCCTCCTCAGTCTCTCGAACGCATTACGGCAGCAGGGTGCCGATGCGGTCCAGCTCCGCCTTCAGACGCACTTTGTCGTTCTTCAGCTCGTCGAGGGGCAAGGCCAGGAAGGCCTCGATCCGCGCGCGCAGGATCGCGTAGGCCTGCTCGAAGGCGGCATGGATCTCCTCTTCGGTGCCGGCCACGTGGCTCGGATCGTCGACGCCCCAGTGCGTACGCAGCACCTGACCGAGGTAGGCGGGGCAGGTTTCGCCGGCGGCGCTGCTACAGACGGTGACCACGATGTCCGGCGTGACCGGCAGGTCGTCCCATGACTTGCTGTAATAGCCTTCGGTCGGGATGCCCTTCAGCGCCAGCAGCGCAAGCGCCTTTTCGTTGAGTTTGCCGGTTGGCTGGCTGCCCGCACTGATAGCGTGCCAGCCTGAAGGCGCGAGGTGGTTGAAGGTAGCTTCGCTGATCAGGGAACGGCACGAGTTGCCGGTGCAGAGAAAGAGGACGTTCACAGTTGCTTTTAGCAGTTAGGTAATGTTGGGGTGGTGAGCCGGGGATTCTTAGGTACAGTCAGCCGAGCCTTGGGCGCAAACGGTCGCGCCGACCGGCGAGCAGGGATTGCCGCCGCAGCAATTCTCGCCAAGGAACGACAACAGGGTGTTCATTGTGTCGAACTGCGCGGCATAGAAGAGGAAACGGCCCTCCTGACGCGGCGAGATGAGCTTCGCATGCGTCAACTCCTTCAGGTGGAAAGACATGGATGAAGGAGGGACGCCAAGTGCCTCGGCGATCTTGGTTGCGGCCAGGCCGCTCGGTCCGGCCTGCACGAGCAGCCGAAAGGCGGCCAGTCGCGATTCCTGCGCGAGCGCGGCGAGAGCAGCGATTGCGGCTGTGGTTTCCATGGGAAGACATCTGTTATTTTGACTATTTGAGTATAGTCGAATTAAGATTTGCCTGGCAAGGTTCATACGACGATTCCAAAGATATCGAAATTTATTGACAGGATGATGAACAACGTTTTATTCTTCATTCGTCGAATCACGAATGAAGTGAAAACAAGGTTTGCCGGTTCGCGGCGATGGCAGGCCGGCTCATCCCAAGCGATAGCACTTTTCATTTTCATTCGTCATTCGACGAATATAGAAAATGCGGCGATGACGCATGCCGAGCCTTTCCGACGAATGCATTGATCAGGAGAACGAACATGACGACGAATAATAATCAACCACTGCCAGTCGCTGTGCTGGGTGCTGGCCCGGTCGGACTCGCGGCTGCTGCCCACCTGCTGGAACGCGGGCTGACGCCGCTGGTGCTGGAGGCGGGACCTACCGTTGCTGCCAACCTTGCTACCTACCGCCACGTGCGTCTCTTCTCGCCGTGGCAGTACAACGTGGACAAGGCGGCGCGACGGCTGTTGGCCCGCAATGGCTGGCAATCGCCGGACGACGAGGGCCTGCCGACTGCCGGCGAGCTGCTCGACCAGTACCTCGTGCCGCTGGCCCGGACGCCGGAAATTGCGTCAGACCTCAAGCTCGGCCACCGCGTGACCGCGATCACCCGCATCGGCTTTGACAAGGTCAAAACGAAGGGCCGGGAAGGTGCGCCCTTCCTGATCCGTGCCGAAACTGAGGAAGGTGTCCGCCAGTACCTGGCCAGTGCCGTCATCGACGCGACCGGCACGTGGTCGCACCCGAATCCGCTGGGAGCGAACGGCATACCGGCACTTGGAGAGGACGCGCTGGCAGCCCGGATCGACTACGGGATGCCGGATGTGCTGGGTAATGCACGTTCGCGCTTTGCCGGCCGCCGGGTGCTGGTGGTCGGCGCGGGCCACTCCGCGGCAGGCACGCTGCTCGCACTGGCCCAGCTGGCCGAAGAGAACCCGGCGACCCGTATCGTCTGGGCCACCCGCGGCAGCCAGCTGCACCGGGTGTTCGGCGGTGGCGACGCCGATGGCCTGCGTGCTCGCGGTCAGCTGGGCATGCGCCTGCAGGCGCTGCGCAATTCGGGTGGCCTGGAGTTGCACCAGAACTTCCGGATCCAGGAGCTGGAGGAAGTGGATGGCAAGGTGCGCGTGCTCGGCGAGGCCGAAGGTTGCAAGGCGCCGGTGATCGACGGGATCGACCTGGTCGTCTGCGCGACCGGCGCGCGGCCGGACCTGGCCATCACCCGTGAGCTGCGCGTGCGGCACGACCCGTGGCTCGAGAGCACGGATGCGCTCGCGCCGCTGATCGATCCGAACGAACATAGCTGCGGGACGGTGCGGCCGCACGGGCACCGCGAACTGGCGCACCCGGAGGCCGGCTACTACGCAGTCGGCGCCAAGAGCTACGGGCGCGCGCCGAACTTCCTGATGGCGACCGGCTACGAGCAGGTCCGCTCGGTGGTCGCGGCGTTGGCCGGGGACACGGCTGCAGCCGATGACGTGCAGCTCGACTTGCCGGAGACGGGTGTATGCAACACGCGCTTCGCCTACGAACAGCATGCCGCAGAAGTACCGGGCGGTTCGTGCTGCGCAGCGCCGCCGGAGGCGGACGGGTGCTGTGTGAAGCCCGAGCGGTCGGCCACCGCAAGCGGCTGCGCCACCAGCTGCAGCAAACCCGCTCCTGCAGCCACCGCCTGCTGCGCTTGAAGCTATGTTTGGTGTCGCCGGCAGCGCCGGCGACCTCACCTTGGAGTAGATCGTGCGCCAATCCTGGAAGACCATCGGCATCCTCGCCGTCACCCAAATTGCCTCTTGGGGCTCGCTGTACTACGCTTTCTCGATCGTCGCGCCCGATATCCAGCGCGACCTGGGGCTCGGCCCGGAACTCGCATTTGGTGCATTTTGCTGGAGCCTGCTCGTGGCAGGCATTGTCGCCACCCCAGTCGGGGTCGCGCTTGACCGCTACGGCGGCCGTTATGTGATGGCGACCGGTTCACTGCTCTGCGCGCTGGGCCTCGCCTGGCTCGCCCGCGCCGGCGGCACTGTCTCCTATTACGGAGCGTGGACGCTGATCGGCTTGGCGATGGCGCTCACGCTGTACGAGGCGGCGTTCGCCACAATCAACCGCAAGATGGCGACCGGGGCTCGGCAGGCCATCTCCACCCTGACGCTGTTTGGCGGCTTAGCCAGCACGTTATTCTGGCCGCTGACCGCGAAGTTGGACGCGTCGCTCGGATGGCGCACGACCTACCTGTGCTTCGCGGTCCTGCAGCTTGCCGTATGCATGCCGCTGCACCTGCTGCTCGGACCCGACCCGGCACGCGAGGACAGCGTGCCTGCCAGTGGTGCGGACAGGAGTCATACGCTCGCCGAGGCCCTGAGGCATCCGGGATTCTGGAAGCTGGCCTTCGCCTTTTCCGCCAACACCTTCATCTTCTCCGCGATGTCGGTGCATCTGATCCCGCTGCTAACACAACTCGGCCTCTCGGCTGGTACGGCGGTGCTGATGGCCACGCTGATCGGCCCGATGCAGGTGGCTGGACGGCTGGGCGAGATGTCCCTGGCGCGCAATGCAATGCCGCAGACCGTCGGCAAGTTCACCTTTGCCATGCTGCCGGGAGCGTTGCTGCTGCTCGCCCTGTTCGGTGGCCACGCATGGACGGTCGCCGCTTTCTGCATCCTTTACGGGCTGAGCAACGGGATCCTGACGATCGTGCGCGGGACAATTCCGCAAGTGCTGTTCGGCCGGGCGAACTACGGTGCGATCGCGGGCGCGATGGCCGGGCCGTCGCTGGTGTGCAAGGCGGCCGGTCCGCTCGCTGCGGCGGCAATCCTGGGCCACGGCGGCAGACCCGTCGTGCTGCTGGTGGTGCTGTTGGCGATGTCGGTGGCTTCACTCGCGTTTTACCTCGGCGCGATAGCCCCTGCAGGGCCGCGCGCGGCTGCGAAAGCCTTTGACAAGAGCGCAGCCTGACATTTATTCTGCCTTCGCCAAATTACGAATGAGCACTATGTCGAACTCCTGCTGCGCCCCCAAGACTTCCACGACGCGTACCTCGGACATCGATACCGATGACCTTGCGCGCATGTGCAAGGCGCTCGCGCATCCCGCGCGCGTGCAGCTGCTGAGGCACCTGATCGACCATGGCGACTGCTACTTTGGAAAACTGACCGATGTGCTGCCGTTGGCCCCGTCGACGATTTCGCAGCATGTATCGATCCTCAAGGAGGCAGGCCTGATCGAAGGCTCGTCCGACGAGCAACGCGTCTGCTACTGCGTCAACAAGGAACGGTTGCAGCAGCTGAAGGCAGCAATGGCGGAACTGTGACTTTCCGATGGCCGCCCTCGCGATCCGTCAAAGGGACTTCTTGCTTACAGCGCTTTTCACAGATATTTCATCGCTCCGAGAATTATGGGCCGCGATGCGAGATTCGGGCCAAGCCGGCTTTTTCCGTTCACAGGACGCCAAGCTGCGCGGCAGCAAGTCGCTATCGTGGGCCAGCGGCTAGCGGCTATCGAAGAACACGATCTTGTCGGCAACCCATTCCGCCTGCCAGCCGCGTTCGCCGACCAGGGCCAGGAACTCGTTCGCCCGGCTGGCCTTGACCGCCACCGCAACCGGCTGTTTTTCGCGCAAGCGCAGGAATTCGCCGGGCGACAGGCAGGTGGCCGCAGGCGCGGCGCGGCAGCCGAATTGCAGGTCGCGGCTGGCGCTGTCGATGACGGGCACGGTGCGGCCCAGGTAAAACGGCAAGGTCGAGAACACGTCCTCGAAGTCGCGGTAGATGAACACCGCGCGTTCCGGCTGCGGGTGCTCGAGAATGATGCGCGCGACGTAGATGCTGCTGTCGCGCCCGGCCCGCGCGTCGACCGCGCGCAGAACCAGCGCCAGCACCGGCGCGCCCAGCACGGCCACGCCCAGCAGCGCCAGCTCGCGCGCGTGCAGCGACTGCAAGGAACGAAACAATCGCGCGCCGACAGTCGCGAACGCCGCGTATGCCAGCGACAGCATCGCCACCTCCACCAGGCCCAGCTCGTGCTGCCCGGCGCGGCTTGCCGCCACCAGCATCACCACCGCGAATGCGGCCGACATGCCCCAGCACAGCGCGAGCCCGCGGTCGCTGCCCGCCAGCCGCCCCGTGGCCTCGACGGCCAGCCACAGCGCCAGCGCCGGGACGCTGACCAGCATGTAATAGTCGGCCTTCGCCTGCGACAGCGAAAAGAACACCAGCGGAAACAGCACGGCCGCCTGGCAAAACCTGACGATGGTCCGGTTGGCGGGATCCGGCGCGCCGATGGGTCGCACGAGCAGCAGCAGGAACGGGGTCCACGGCAGCAACATGAACAGCAGGCGCGGCAGGTAGAACCAGATCGGGCCGTGGTGGTAGTCATCCGGCAAGCGCTGGCCGAGGAAGCGCAACAGGTGTTCGTTGACAAAATAAAACCGGCTGAAGCCGTCCTGCTGCCAGGCCGCGGCCACATGCCACCAGGCCGCCACCAGGAGCAGGAGCGCCAGCCCGGTGCGATCGAACAGGTAGCGCCAGCCGGACCGGTCATGCATGAACAGCAGGAACACGCCGGCACTGCCCCATGCCAGCATGAGCGCGACCCCTCCCTTTTCCAGCACGGCCAGCGCCAGCAGGAAAAAATACGCCAGGTGCGCCTTGCGGCTGCGCGCCAGGTAGCCGTGCAGGAAGCAGAGCAGCGCACCGCCGAGCAGCGCCGTGAGCAAGGGATCGAACAGGACCACGTGCGCCACCAGCGCGACCGGGAACGCGCTGGCCACGGCCACGCTTGCGCAACAGCCGGCGCGGGCATTGCCGTGCCGCCGGCAGAACACGAACAGGCCGCCGCACAGCGCCAGCATCGACACCGCCGAGACCAGCCGCGCGGCAAACGGCGTCGGCCCGAACACCGACATCGACAGCGCGATCAGCCAGTACAGCAGCGGCGGCTTTTCGATGTACGGCACGCCGTTCAGGTGCGGGATGATGTATTGCCCCGTGGCCAGCATCTCGCGCGCGATTTCCGCATACAGGCCTTCGTTATTGTCGCGCAGCGGAAAAGCGTTGAGCCCGTATAGAAGGAAGAAGGCCGGCACCAGCAACGCCACCAGCGCGTACAGGGTGCCGGACCCGACCAGCTCCATGCCAAGACCAGGGGCGACGGCGAGCGTGCCATCGCTGCGCGTACGCCAGCGTTGCGAGGCCGAAACTGCTCTCGAAAAAAGCTTGCGCAACATGCCATTGTCCTTGCAGATATTTCATACCCAGGTCGCGGCGGCCGGCAGGGAATGGCCGCGAGAGAGCTCATCATGGCCGCGCCACGGTACTGTAGAGCGAGGTACATCAAAGCCTTTGATGGCAGGCGCAGGCGTGTGCTGATCCGACCGCCACCCCGCCGCTTTTCCGCACAGTAAAGGTGGTAAGGAAACGTGTCATGGGCTGCAGAACACGCCTGCCCCCGGTATCATGGAACACAGTGATTTGCGTAAGGGTTGCATCATGAATAAACGCCGCTCCTTCCTCAAAAGTTCCGTCGTCCTCGCCTCCGCCCTCGGCCTCCCGGCCCTCTCGAAAGCCGCGCAGAGCAGCGTCCCCGCCGAGCGCTCGCTGCGCCTGTACAACACCCATACGGGCGAAAGCCTGAGCAGCGTGTTCTGGGCCGAAGGGCAATTCATCCCGGAGGCATTGCAGGACATCAACAAACTGTTGCGCGACCACCGCAACAACCAGGTGACGCGGATGGATCCGCAGTTGCTGGTCCTGCTCGACCGCGTCAGTGCGCAATTCGGCGACCAGCACGTGCTGCACGTGATTTCCGGCTATCGCTCTCCTGAAACCAACGAGATGCTGCACGAACACACCGGCGGCGTGGCCAAGCACAGCCTGCACATGGAAGGCAAGGCGATCGACGTCCGCCTTCCCGGCACCGCTCTTGCCAACCTGCATAAGGCGGCCATGGCGGCGCGCGGCGGCGGCGTCGGCTACTATCCGGACTCGCGGTTCGTGCACCTGGATACCGGGCGGGTACGTTACTGGTGATGCCAGGCGGCGCCCAGCGTCGCAGCCGCGCCACATCTTTACATTCAAGCAAGCTGATAAGTAGTACAGTTGCAGCTCTTAACTGCCATCAGGAAAGAGTTGCACATGAATCGAAAGCTTGGACTCGCGCTCGCGCTGGCAATCTCATGCGGCGCCAACGCCACGGCGGGCGCACTGTCGCCGGTCGAACAACGGATCGTCGCCGAAATCAAGGCCCACTCCCCGCAGGCCATCGCGCTGCTTGAACAGAGCGCAAAGATCAACAGCGGGACCATGAACCACGAGGGCGTGCGCGCGGTCGGTGCGCTGTTCCGCCAGCAGTTCGACCAGCTCGGCTTCAAGACCGAGTGGATCGACATGCCGCCCGAGATGCAGCGCGCCGGCCACCTGGTCGCCACGCGCGAAGGCAAGCAGGGCAAGCGCCTGCTGCTGCTGGGCCACCTGGACACGGTGTTCGAGCGCGATGCCAAGTCGCCGCTCTGGGAGCGCCAGGGCGAGCGCGCGCGCGGCCAGGGCGTATCCGACATGAAGGGCGGCGACGTGGCCGTGATCGAGGCGCTGCGCGCACTCAAGCAGGTCGGCGCGCTCGAGAACACCACGATTTCTGTGATGTTCACCGGCGACGAGGAAGAAGCCGGCAACCCGAAAAGCATCTCGCGCCGCGACATGGTCGAACTGGCCAAACGCAGCGACATTGCGCTCGGCTTCGAAGGCGCGGTCACCAGGGACGGCCAGGCCATGGGCACGGTGGGCCGGCGCGCCACCGCCTCGTTCGAACTTGACGTCAAGGGCCACCAGGCCCACTCGGCTGGCGTATTCGGCAGTGCCGGCTATGGCGCGGTGTATGAGGCGGCGCGCATCCTCGACACGTTCCGGCGCGAGGTGGTCGAACCGGGGCTGACCTACAACCCGGGCGTGATCCTGGGCGGCACCGAGGTCGCGTACGACGATGCCAACTCCAGGGGCAGCGCGTTCGGCAAGACCAACGTGATCGCCAATACCGCCACCGTGAAAGGCGACCTGCGCTACCTCGACTACGCGCAGCGCGACCGGACCCAGGCCCGGATGCGCGAGATCGTGGCCCAAAGCCTGCCGGGCGCGAGCGCGGCCATCACCTTCCATGACTCGTATCCGCCGATGGCGGTCACTCCCGGCAACCTGAAAGTGCTGGAACAGTACTCACAGGCCAGCCAGGACGCGGGCTTGGGCGTGGTCGGCTCGCTGCCGGCCGAGGCGCGCGGCGCGGGCGACATCCAGTTCGTGGCGCCTTACGTCGACAGCCTCGATGGGCTGGGCGCCAGCGGCAGCGGCGCGCATTCGCCGAACGAGGAAGTGGAGCTGGCGTCGATCGAGCGGGCCGCGATCCGCACGGCGATCCTGATCTACCGGCTGACGCGGTAACAGCCGGCACATCTGCTGCGCCTCGCTTGACGGGAGCGCAGCGATGTGGACATTCGAATACCCAAGGAGGGTACAATCGCGGCATGGCACGCTTACAACTCAACTTCCCCGAAGACCAGTTCTACTATTCAACACCGCTGACCGTGCGCGTCACCGACATCAATGCCGCCAACCACCTCGGCAACGATTCGATGATCTCGATGATTTCCGAGGCACGCGCGCGATTCCTGTTCGAATTCGGCGTCGCAGAGACCGAGCGCGACGGAACCGGCATTATCGTCACCGACCTGGCCACCACCTACCGTGCCGAAGCGCATGCCCGCGACCAGCTGCTGTTCGAGGTCGGCGTAATGGACTTCAACAAATACGGCGGCGACATCATCTTTCGCGTTACCCGCCCGCGCGACAAAAAATTGATCGCGATGGCCAAGTCCGGCTTCGTCTTCTACAACTACAAGACCAGCCAGGTCGTGGCCATGCCGGAAGAATTCCGCTCCAAGTTCGACCGGGTGAACTGGGTCGACTGATAGTATCCCGTGCCGGCGCTGGACACGCCTGAGGCCAGCCGCCTATGGCCAGACCGGTACGCGTGGTTTCGTAGCTGAATCACCAGCGCCCGAAAAAAAAACGCACGTCGTTCCCGCGAAGGCGGGAACAGCGCCACTGGCGCTGTTCCCCCCATAGGCA
>NZ_SPUM01000018.1 GCF_004614195.1 Massilia horti
GCCGCGTCCATCGCCGCCCGCTCTTCGGCCAGCGCGCGGGCGCGTGCCTCGGCGGCGGCCCGGCTCTCGGCGGCGCAGTTGGCCTTGGCCTCGGCTTCCACGCGCGCGATCGCTTCCTTCATGGCGCGCATCTCGAGCTGGCCGCGGTCCGGTTGCGGCGCAGCCGGCACGTGCTCGGCGGGCGGCAGGTCGATCGTAAAGTCGGCGTCGTCGTGCGGGGTTGGAAGGGAATCCATCGTGAGTCTCGGTTGGGATGAAACGCCCACGTTCCAGGCGGTCCAGCCATTGTCAGGCAGCCCGGCGCGCGCTGGCGCCCCGAGCAAACCCGGTAAACAGGGTCAATTCAGCCGTTCAAAAACGGCCGGCGGAATAGCACACTATACCGGCCACAGCGGTGGCTCGTCCATCGCCGCGATCTGCTCGCGCAGTTCGAGGATACGATCTTGCCAATAGCGTTGTGAGTTAAACCACGGGAAGGCAGCCGGGAACGCGGGGTCGTCCCAGCGCATCGCCAGCCAGGCGGAATAATGGATCAGGCGCAGCGTGCGCAGCGCCTCGACCAGGTACAGCTGGCGCGGATCGAAGTCGCAAAAGTCTTCGTAACCGTCCAGGATGTCGGCCATCTGGCGCACCATGTCCTGGCGCTCGCCCGACAGCAGCATCCACAAGTCCTGCACCGCTGGCCCCATGCGGCTGTCGTCGAAGTCGACGAAATGCGGACCGTCGTTTGTCCACAACACGTTGCCCGAATGACAATCGCCGTGCAGGCGCAGCATGGGCAGTTCCCCGGCCCGTTCATAGCAGCGCGCCACGCCCTCGAGCGCCTGGTCGACCACGCTCTTGTAAGTACCTACCAATTCAGGCGGCACGAAATCGTGCGCCAGCAACCAGCCGCGGGGCTCGCTGCCGAAGGTCTGCAGGTTCAGCGCGGGACGCGACTGGTAGGCGCATTCGGCGCCGATCGCGTGGATGCGGCCGATGAAGCGGCCGATCCAGGTCAGGGTCTCTCGATCGCACAGTTCCGGCGCACGGCCGCCGCGGCTTTCGAACACGGCAAAGCGAAAGCCGGCGTGCTCGTGCAGCGTGCGCCCATCCAGCACCCGCGCCGGCACCACCGGCACCTCGCGATCAAGCAGCTCGGCCACGAACGCGTGCTCCTCGAGGATCGCAGCGTCGCTCCAGCGTCCCGGCCGGTAGAATTTGACCACCACCGGCGCCCCTTCTTCGCGCCCGACGCGGTACACGCGGTTCTCGTAGCTGTTCAGCGCCAGCAGACGGCCGTCGCCATGCAGGCCGACGCTCTCGATCGCATCGAGGACGACTAGCGGATCGAGCCTCGCAAACGGATGCTGCTGGGAAGATTCTTGATTGTCCATAGCGGCCATTGTAAGGTGTGCAGCTTTTTTTCGTGCGCTCGCCACTGCCAACGCGTTAAACTGGCGACTTCACCGCAACAAGAGTTACCAATGCACCTCGACCAGCCCCTTACTGAAAAAGAATTCGACGAACTCGACCGGTTCCTGCTGTCTGATCGCAGCCCCGAGGATTCGATGACCATGGACCACCTGCACGGCTTCCTGACGGCGATCGTGATCGGGCCGGAAGCCATACTGCCGAGCGAATGGTATCCGCGGCTGTGGGGCGAAGACGGCAAGGCCGAACCAAAATGGAAAAACCCCAAGGAAGCCGAACGCGTCTTCGACCTGGTCATGCGCTTCATGAACGAGGTGGCGATCACCTTCGAGGTCGCGCCCAAGGATTTCGAGCCGCTGTACGTGGAACACGAGTACGAAGGCAAAACCCTGATCGACGCCGAAGCCTGGTGCTGGGGTTTCTGGGAAGGCATGGAACTGCGCCCGGGCTCGTGGGACGAAATCTGGGACGATCCGGAAGTTGGCCCGCTGATGCGCCCGATCTATCTGCTGGGCGCAGACGAGATCGAGGAAAGCGAACTGCCGGAAGTGGAAGACCCGTTCAAGGCGCACGAGCTGGCGCTGGAGGTCGAAGCGAACCTGCCGGCGATCCACCGCTTCTGGGTGCCGCGCCGCAAGACCGGCGTCGAGACAGTCAAGCGCGAACAGCCGAAGGTTGGCCGCAATGACGATTGCCCGTGCGGGAGCGGGAAAAAATTCAAGAAGTGCTGCGGGGCCGAGCAGGCGTAAAGCCGCGGATCAGGGTGCGGCACGGGCCCTGCGTATCTTGCAATCGTAGGGGGCGCGGGGCCGCCGAGGACCTGTGCGCACGCGGTCACGGCATGCTGACTTGCGGCTCCTGCTTCGCTAGGCTGCGTTCGCGAACCGCGTGCGCACAGGTGCGCACCCTACGCCGCCAGCAAGCCGTACGACCAACATTCAAGCCGCCTCAGCCAGCCGGCTTTCGTACAACGCCGCCAATAAATCCGACTGGCTCACGATCCCCGCGAACACCCCATCATTGTCCACCACCGGAATGTGATGCAGCCCGCTGTTGCTCATCAACGGCACCAGCTCGGCGATCGGCTCATGCGCAAACACGGTGATCACCCGCGAAGCCATGATATCCCCAACCTTGGCCGGCTTTTCCGCGCCGAACACCAGCCCGGCGATGCTGCGCAGCCGCTCGCCAAAAGTCTTGTATTCATCCAGCCCCGCGTGATGCAGGAAGTCGCCCTGCCCCACCATGCCCACCACTCGCCGCGCACGGTTAAGCACAGGCAGTGCATGCACCCGGTGCTTGCGCAGCAGCCGCCAGGCTTCGTTCAGCGGCGTCTTCGTCTCGACCGTCACCACGTCCCGCGACATGATTTCGCCGCAGGTGATCACGCCAAAACGCCGTCCATAAGCCTGTATCTCGGTTTCGAAAATAATCGCTTCCAGATCATCGCGGCTCACGGCCAGCACCTGGCCGTAGCGCGCCAGCGCCGCATCCAGGTCTTCCTTCTTGAACCCGATGCGAGCAAGGGGCACAGGATCGCGTGTCGCATGCGTGTTCTGCATTGCCGACTGCTGCGCGTGCGGATAGCGGCGCCCGGTCAAGTTGTTAAACAGCAGGGCCGCCAGCGCCAGCAACAGCGAATTGAGCCCGACCGGCCATAGCGCGAAATGGTAGCCGGCCGCATGCACGGCAGGCTCGCCCAGCGCCGCGGTCAACGCCACTGCCCCGCCGGGCGGATGCAGGCAGCGCAGGTAGAACATGGCGCCGATCGCCAGGCACACCGCGAGCGGCGCAGCCAGCATCGGGTTTGCAATCGCCTTGGCACAGGTGACGCCGATCAGCGCGGAGATGAAGTTGCCACCGATGATAGACCACGGCTGGGCCAGCGGACTGGCTGGCAAACAAAACAACAGCACGGCCGATGCGCCCATCGGCGCGATGAGATAGGCCGCAGCGTGCGGCCCCAGCGCGAGGTGGCTGACGGCCGAAGTTAATAACAACCCGATCAAGGCGCCGGCGACTGCGCGTCCGCGTTCGGAAGGCGTCGCGGTGTGCGGCTGAGGCCAGAAACTGCGCAGCCATTCGATATGTCTTTCCACAATTGTGAAACTTGAAGTGAAACGTGGAACGGAATTATTCCACAGGCGCGGAATACTTGCAGAGCTCGCCTCTGCAACGGCTGGCTGGCGCGAGGTAAGATACTTTTTTCACAACAACAACACAGCGTGGCAATCATGTACGATAGCAATACATGCACGATCGCCAAGTTTTTGTTCAACCAACAAGGATAAGAACATGATCAAACCGCTCAAGAAGGCCTTCTTCGCCGCCGCCCTGGCCGCTGCTGTTATCGCCCCGACCCAGGCCGCCGCCCCAATGGCCAAGCACCCTGCTCCCGGCTACTACCGGATGATGCTCGGCGACTTCGAGGTGACGCCGATCAGCGACGGCACCGTGGATCTGCCGGTCGACCAGTTACTGCAAGTGAAGGCAGAGACCACCAAGGCCGCGCTGGCCAATCATTACCTGAAGCTGCCGGTCGAGACCTCGGCCAACGCGTTCCTGATCAACACCGGCAGCAAGCTGGTTCTGGTCGACACGGGTGCCGGCGTGCTGTTTGGGCCGACGTTGGGCAAATTCGTCAACAACCTGAAGGCGGCGGGCTACAAGCCGGAACAGATCGACGAGATCTACATCACGCACTTCCACGGCGACCACGTCGGCGGCCTGGTGAGCGACGGCAAAATCGCCTTCCCGAATGCGATCGTGCGTGCCGACAAGCGCGAATCGGAATTCTGGCTGAGCGAAGAGAACTTGAACAAGGCGGCGCAGGACAAGAAAGATGACTTCAAGGGCGCGCAGGCGACACTGAACCCGTACGTCAAGGCAGGCAAGTTCAAGCCCTTCGATGGCGACGCCCAGCTGCTGCCTGGCGTGTCGGCGCATGCGGCGCATGGCCACACCCCAGGCCACACCGTCTATGTGGTCGAAAGCCGCGGCCAGAAGCTGATGCTGATCGGTGACATGATTCACGTTGCTGCGGTACAGATGGAAAACCCGCAAGTGACGATCGCGTTCGATAGCGACGAGAAGGCAGCCCGATCTACGCGACTGAAGGAATTCGATGCCGCAGCCAAGGGCGGATACCTGGTTGGGGCCGCCCACCTGCAGTTTCCGGGCCTGGGCCATTTGCGCAGTGAAGGCAAAGGGTATCGCTGGGTGCCGGTGAATTACACACAGATGCGCTGATTTGAAAATGCACTGCTAATTGAGCAAGACCGTTCCGGGGCATTCCCCGGAACGACTGTTCTGGACGGTATTCAACTCGAAATGCCGACATCGCAGAATACAAATTGGAGGTTCACATGAAGCGGGTTACAGGTATCGGAGGTATCTTCTTCCACGCGAAGGACCCCGTGGCGCTACGCGCCTGGTATAAGCGGCATCTGGGCATCGACGTACAAGAATGGGGTGGCACAGCATTCACCTGGACCGACGATACGGGAAACCCGACCGGGGGAACAACCGTCTGGTCCATATTCGGGGGTGACAGCAACCACTTCGCACCGAGCACCTCGTCCTTCATGGTCAACTATCGAGTCGAAGATTTGACCTCCCTGCTTGAGGCATTACGGAACGAGGGCTGCCACGTGCTGGAGAAGACCGACGACTCCGAGTATGGGAAGTTCGGTTGGGTTATCGATCCGGAAGGGAACAAAATCGAACTCTGGCAGCCTCCCCCAGGTCAATAGCCGCGCCTGAAACTATGGAGTAAATACTTCCACCTCATCGCATGCAACCGCTTTTTCAATCTCCTGCTTCGGCCGAGACCATATCTGAATAAAGATATGTTCAATACCGCGCCTGTCGGCAATGGCCGTCAGTTTTAATCCTTCACCATGGTACACTTCCATGCCCAGATAAGAATTTCCCTCTTCAAGGCGGAGGGTGCTTGCCAAAGATAACAATAACGCCCGAGGCAGCCGTTTACTCGATGAGAATTCCCAACCACAGTCCCCCAACCTTTTTTGAGCCCCGATCGGAAGTAGAAAAACCGCTTCATATGGACTGGTCATATCAATCCACTCCTCGCTCTTGCACGTCAACGGGCACCAGATCAATGCCTGCGCGAATCGCTGCCGCTACCCGATGATGCCCATCCGAGATCACGATGCGCCCATCTTCGCGGCGCACACCACTGATCGGTTGTGATACCTCGTATCCGCGCGCTCGCATGTCTGCTGCCAGCCGCTTGACCAACGATCCATTCATTTGTTCCTTCGACTGCTGGCTGATAAGGCTCTTTGGGCTGATCCGAAGAATCGTGCTTTTCACGGCCTGATCCTCCGAATCTTTGGCTTCGCTTACAGCTTGATGAAATGCTCGCGGTAATACCGCAGTTCCTCGACCGATTCAACGATGTCGGCCAACGCGGTATGCTTCTGGTGCTTCTTGAACCCGGACGCCAGCTCAGGCTTCCAGCGCCGGCACAGTTCCTTCAGCGTAGACACGTCCAGGTTACGGTAGTGGAAGAACGCCTCCAGCTTTGGCATGTAGCGCGCCATGAAGCGGCGGTCCTGGCAGATCGTGTTGCCGCACATCGGCGACTTGCCAGCCGGTACAAAAGTCTTCAGGAAGGCGATCAGCGCCACTTCGGCATCGGCCTCGGTGACGGTGGATGCCTTGACACGGTCGATCAGGCCCGAGCGGCCGTGCGTTCCCTTGTTCCAGGAATCCATGGCGTCGAGCGTCGCATCGCTCTGGTGAATCGCGAACACCGGCCCCTCAGCCAGCACATTCAGGTGCGGATCGGTGACAACGACCGCAACTTCGATGATGCGATCGTTGTCCGGATCGAGGCCGGTCATTTCCATATCGACCCACACCAGGTTGAACTCATTCGGGCGCTGGGCGGCGCCTGCTGCTTCGAAATCAGTGGCTTGTGACATAATTCTCTCTTTGCCTAATCAATCCTGCATTTTCTCACAGGCACAGAATGTCTTCACTTGCGTTTTCGGTTTTGTTCGTGACTTTTTTGGTGCTCACGCTCGCCCTGCGTTTCTGGCTGGCGACCCGCCACATCCGGCACATCGCGCGCCATCGCGCCGAAGTGCCGGCCGAATTCGCAGCAAACGTCCCGCTCGCCGCCCACCAGAAGGCGGCCGACTACACGGTCACACGCACCCGCTTCGGCCTCACCACGCTGGTCTTCAACAGCCTGGTGCTGATTGCCTTTACCCTGTTCGGCGGCCTGCAGGCGCTGTCCGCCGCACTGCTGCATGCGACTGGTCCGGGGATGCTACACCAGATGGCACTGGTTATCGCTTTCACCGTCATCTCCGGTGTGCTCGACCTGCCCTTCGAGTACTACCGGCAGTTCGTCATCGAACAGCGCTTCGGCTTTAACAAGATGACCGTCAAACTGTGGATCACCGACATGATCAAGGGCGCGCTGGTGGGCGCGGTGGTCGGCCTGCCGCTCCTGTGGGTGGTGCTCGCGCTGATGCACCAGGCCGGCTCGCTGTGGTGGTTCTACGCCTGGCTGGTGTGGAGCGGCTTTCAACTGTTGATGATGGTGCTGTACCCGGCCGTCATCGCTCCGCTCTTCAACAAGTTCACGCCGCTGGCCGACGACAGCCTGAAAGCGCGTATCGAAGGCCTGATGGCGCGCGTGGGCTTTGCGTCGAAAGGCTTGTTCGTGATGGACGGCTCCAAACGCAGCGCGCACGGCAACGCCTACTTCTCCGGCTTTGGCTCCAACAAGCGCATCGTGTTCTTCGACACGCTGCTCGCACGCCTCGCGCCGCAGGAGATCGAGGCGGTGCTGGCGCACGAACTGGGCCACTTCAAGCTCAAGCACATCGTCAAGCGCCTCGCGCTGTTGTTTGCCATCTCGCTCGGCCTGCTCGCCCTGCTCGGCTACCTCAAGGACCAGGCATGGTTCTACACTGGCCTGGGCGTACAGCCGCTGCTCACCGGGTCGAACGACGCCATGGCGCTGATCCTGTTCGCGTTGACGCTGCCGATCTTCACCTTCGTGTTCTCGCCGCTGGCATCGATCACCTCGCGCAAGCACGAGTTCGAGGCCGATGCCTTCGCCGCGCATCACACCGATTCGCGCGACCTGGTGTCGGCGCTGGTCAAGATGTACGAAGATAACGCGAACACGCTCACGCCCGATCCCCTGCACTCGGCTTTCTACGATTCGCATCCGCCGGCTTCGATTCGCATCCGGCACCTCAACCTGGCAGGAGCGCAAGCATGAACCTGATCGAAAAAAACTGCATCCACGGCGCCGCGGCGATTGCCCCTGACGCGATTGCTGCGCTGCTGCCGCAGGTCGCGGGCTGGGCAATCGAACAGAACCACCTCGTGCGCAGCTTCGAATTCAAGGACTACCACGGCACCATCGAATTCGTGAACGCGTTGGCGTGGATGATCCACGCCCAGAACCACCACCCGGAACTGACCGTGCGCTACCGCCACTGCATCGTTTCGTACACCACCCATTCGGCCGGCAACGCGCTCTCGGAGAACGACTTCATCTGCGCCGCAAAAGCCAACGCGATCTACGACCAGCGGGCAGGTGCATGAAGGAACTGGTTGGCACCATCGTGGCGGCACACGGCCGCCACTACCTGGCGGAAGCGGACGGCGAAAAACTCCAGTGCGTCACCCGCGGCAAAAAGACCAACGTCTCCGTCGGCGACATCGTCCACCTGAAAAAGACGTCGCCGGACCAGGCGGTGATCGAGAAGATCGAAGAACGCAAGACCCTGCTCTACCGCTCGGACCAGTACAAGTCCAAGCTGCTGGCGGCGAACATCACGCGCCTGTTCATCGTGATCGCGACCGAACCGAGCTTCGCCGACGACCTGGTCTCGCGCGCGCTGGTGGCGGCCGAAGCGGCGGGCATCGAGGCCCACCTCATCCTGAACAAGACCGACGTCGAGGAACTGCTCCCGCGCGCCCGCGAACGCGCCGCGCTGTACACGAACCTGGGTTATCCGCTGCACGAGGTCTCGGCCAAGCGCCATCCCGAGCACGCCCTGGCCACCCTGCTGCCGCTGATGCAGGGCGAATCGTCGATCATGATCGGCCAGTCCGGCATGGGCAAGTCATCACTGGTGAACCTGCTGGTGCCGGACGCCGACATCGCGGTGCGCGAAATCTCGGCCGCGCTCGATACCGGCAAACACACCACCACCTTCACGCGCCTGTACCACCTGGCGGGCGGCGGTTCGATCATCGACTCGCCGGGCTTCCAGGAATTCGGGCTGTACCACCTGACCGAAGGAATGCTGGAGCGCGCCTTCGTGGATTTCCGCCCCGTCCTCGGTGGATGCAAATACTACAACTGCCGGCACCTGGCCGAGCCCCAGTGCGCGGTGCTCGGCGCGGTCGGAGAAGGCAAAATCGCCCGCATTCGCCACCAACTGTATGCGCAGCTGTTGCACGAATCGTCACAGACACTGTATTGACCGGGCCAGCAGGAGTACAATTGACGGTTTCCCTAACGGAAAGCAATCGACTTATAATCCAAGGGATTACCTGAGATCCGAAGATAGATATGCCTGGCACCAAACCGATCAAGCACTTCCTGCAGTTCGCCGACTTCACGCGTGATGAGTTCGAATATGTGATCGAACGCGCCAAAGTCATCAAGCGCAAGTTCAAGAACTACGAAATCTACCATCCGCTGATCGACCGCACCCTGGTCATGGTGTTCGAAAAGAACTCGACCCGCACCCGCCTGTCGTTCGAGGCCGGCATGCACCAGCTGGGCGGCGCCGCGATCTACCTGAACACCCGCGACAGCCAGCTTGGCCGCGGCGAGCCGGTCGAGGACGCGGGCCAGGTCATGAGCCGCATGTGCGACATCATCATGGTGCGCACCTTCGGCCAGGAGATCATCGAGCGCTTCGCCGCCAACTCGCGCGTCCCGGTCATCAACGGCCTGACCAACGAACACCACCCGTGCCAGGTACTGGCCGACATATTCACCTACTATGAGCACCGCGGTCCGATTGTCGGCAAGACGGTGGCGTGGGTGGGCGACGCCAACAACATGCTGTATTCCTGGCTGCAGGCGGCCGAGGTGTTCGGGTTCCACCTGAACGTGTCCACGCCCAAGGGCTACGACATGGACCCGAAGCTGGTCAACACCAAGCATTACACCTTCTTCGAAAACCCGTCCGATGCGTGCCAGGGTGCGCACCTGGTCAACACCGATGTGTGGACCAGCATGGGCTACGAAAAGGAAAATGAAAAACGCCTGAAGGACTTCGACGGCTTCATGGTCGACGCGGCCAAGATGGCGCGCGCGGCGCCGGATGCGCTGTTCATGCACTGCCTGCCGGCCCATCGCGGCGAGGAAGTCGCGGCCGAGGTCATCGACGGACCGCAGTCGGTGGTGTGGGACGAGGCCGAGAACCGCCTGCATGTGCAGAAGGCGCTGATCGAATACCTGCTGCTCGGGCGCATTCAGGATAACTGATACCCCGTCAGGATAACTGATACACCCGTCGTTCCCGCGAAGGCGGGAACCCATGCTGAGTTTCTCGCCACGGCTGCTCAGACTGTCAATGGGTTCCCGCCTGCGCGGGAACGACGGTGCAACTAGAACTTACTTAAGTCACGGAACCCTCATGAGCGACATTAAAAAAGTAGTCCTCGCCTACTCGGGCGGGCTGGATACCTCGGTCATCCTCAAATGGCTGCAGGATAACTACAAGTGCGAAATCGTCACCTTCACGGCCGACCTGGGCCAGGGCGAAGAACTCGAACCTGCGCGCGCCAAGGCGCTCAAGTTCGGCATCAAGCCTGAGAACATCTACATCAACGACGTGCGCGAAGAATTCGTGCGCGACTTCGTGTTCCCGATGTTCCGCGCGAACACCGTCTACGAAGGCGAATACCTGCTGGGCACCTCGATCGCGCGTCCGCTGATCGCCAAGCGCCTGATCGAAATCGCCAACGAGACCGGCGCGGACGCCATCTCGCACGGCGCCACCGGCAAGGGCAACGACCAGGTGCGTTTCGAGCTGGGCGCCTATGCGCTCAAGCCGGACGTCAAGATCATCGCCCCGTGGCGTGAATGGGACCTGCTCTCGCGCGAGAAGCTGCTCAAGTACGCGGAAGACGCCGGCATCGAGATCGACATGAAGCACAAGAACGGCGGCGCGCCGTACTCGATGGACGCCAACCTGCTGCACATCTCGTTCGAAGGCCGCCACCTGGAGAACCCGAGCGCCGAAGCCGAGGAATCGATGTGGCGCTGGACCGTGAGCCCGGAAGCGGCTCCGGACGCCCCGGAATACCTGGACATCGAATACGAGAAAGGCGACATCGTCGGCCTGAACGGCAAGCGCATGACCCCGGCCGAGGTGCTGACCGAACTGAATCGCCTGGGCGGCAAGCACGGCATCGGACGCCTGGACCTGGTCGAGAACCGCTACGTGGGCATGAAGTCGCGCGGCTGCTACGAGACCCCGGGCGGCACCATCATGCTGCGCGCGCACCGCGCGATCGAATCGATCACGCTGGACCGCGAAGTGGCGCACCTGAAGGACGACCTGATGCCGCGCTACGCTTCGCTGATCTACAACGGCTACTGGTGGGCGCCGGAGCGCGTGGCGCTGCAGGCCCTGATCGACCACACCCAGCAGAACGTGAACGGCTGGGTGCGC
Organism: Massilia horti; assembly: GCF_004614195.1. Classification (GTDB taxonomy): domain Bacteria; phylum Pseudomonadota; class Gammaproteobacteria; order Burkholderiales; family Burkholderiaceae_D; genus Telluria; species Telluria horti. The sequence continues at coordinate 11,103 of NZ_SPUM01000018.1, forward strand.
GTGAAGCTCTACAAAGGCAACGTGATCGTCGTCTCGCGCGATTCGAAGACCGACTCGCTGTTCGACATGAACATCGCGACCTTCGACGAGGACGGCGGCGCCTACAACCAGGCCGACGCCGGCGGCTTTATCAAGCTGAACGCGCTGCGCATGCGCATCGCCGCCAAGGCGCGCGCCAAGCGCGGCAAGTAAGCGCGCCCTGCTCAAGCAAAAGGCCGCCGCGGGCGGCTTTTTGCTTTTGTTTTCGCCGCTCCATTTTCGGGATAGAATCAATGGGACGATGAGTCCCCCTTCCGAGAATCCTTGTCTGTCCTGCGGCGCCTGCTGCAGGACTTACCGCGTCTCGTTTTACTGGGGCGAGGCGCTCGAACTGGGCCTGCCCACCGAATTGATCGAACAGGTCACACCCCATCTCGCCTGCATGGCCGGCACCAACGCCACCCAGCCGCGCTGCGTCGCGCTCGGGCATGGTACGGCCGGGCCGATGGCCTGCGGCGTCTACCCGCAACGTCCCAGCCCTTGCCGCGAACTGCAAATCGGCGACGAGAAGTGCAACCGGGCGCGTGAACGGCATGGATTGCTTCCGCTTTCGCCACAATGTTCATGATTGCTTGTATACAAAATAGCTTTTTCGCGGCTTTTTTGTTGTAGAAGTGCAAAAATACCACGTATTTACACACGAAAAATGTTACATTCTGGCAGTTAATTTTGCACCGGAGCATGAACCTTGAAACACTTAAGTATCAAGAACAAACTGATCATCGGCTTGGGCTCGATGGTCACGATCATCCTGTTCCTGCTCACGGCCGCCTCCCACACATTCTCGCGCATGGCAGCCGCCAGTGAATCGAACCGTCACACGCTCGAAGTGCTGCTCGAAGTGAACCATATCGCCACTTCCGTGCTGCAGGTGCAAGCATCGGCGCGCGGCTTCCTGCTCACCGGCGATGAAGGGCTGATCGCGTCAATCGAGAGCGAACACACGAAGACGCACCAGCATCTGACGCGCGCGATCGCCCTGACGGCCCACAATCCGTCGCAGCAGGAACGCATGAGGCAGCTCGAACCTATCATCGGCCAGTGGATCGAGCAGGTTATCAATCCCCAGATTGCGCACCGGCGCGCCGAAGCCCGTGCCTATACCCCCGACACCAAGTCGGTATTCACCGGCACCAGGATGGTCGAGTCACTGCGCCGCCAGCTTTCCGAAATCGAGGCCGAGGAAGGCCGCCAGATGGCCACACGTAGCGCGAACGCAGCCAGCCTGGAAAACCGGATGGTGATGCTGCTGTGGGTCGGCGGTGCCCTGACCGTGATGCTCGCGCTAGCCGTGGCGCTACGTCTTAAGCGCGCCATCGCCGGACCGCTCGGGAACCTGACCGACGCCGCGCGGCGCCTGGCAGCAGGAGAACAGTCGGCGCGCGCCGAGATCCGCTCGCGCGATGAGCTGGGCGAGGTCGCCTTCGAATTCAACCGCATGGCCCAGGCCATCCAGGACAGCCTGGTCAACGAAACGGCGCGCACCAACGAGCTGCGCGCCAAGGTCGACGCACTGCTGGAAGTCGTGTCCAAAGCCGCGATGGGCGACCTGACTGGCGCCGTCACCATCCGCGGCAATGATGCCATCGGGCGCTTGGGCGAGGGGCTCGACGCGATGTTCGGCAACCTGCGCGACCTGCTCAACAACGTGCAAAAGGCTGGCATCCAGGTCACCACCTCGGCCACCCAGATCGCCGCCTCGGCGCGCCAGCAGGAAGCAACCGGCATCGAGCAGGCCCAGACCAGCGTCGAAATTCTGTCCACCACGCGCGAGATTTCGGCCAACACCTCGCAGTTGCTGCGCACCATGGAAGAAGCGACCACGGTGGCCGATTCCACCACTGCCGCCACCGCCGAAGCCCAGGACAACCTCAAGCGCATGGACCTGACCATGCAGCACATGGTCAGCGCCACCGACTCGATCAGCGCCAAGCTGGCGGCACTGTCGGAAAAGGCGAGCAACATCAACAGCGTGCTGACCACCATCACCAAGGTCGCCGACCAGACCAACATCCTGTCGCTGAACGCCGCGATCGAGGCCGAAAAGGCCGGCGAGGCCGGACGCGGATTCTCGGTGGTGGCGACCGAAATCCGGCGCCTGGCGGACCAGACCTCGGTCTCGACCTGGGACATCGAGCAGATGCTCAAGGAGATGCAGTCGGCGGTAGCGGCCAGCGTCATGGGCATGGACAAGTTTTCGGAAGAGATCCGGCGCGGTGTGGGCGAGGCGCGCCAGCTCGCCGAGCAGCTCAATTCGGTGATGGATCAGGTGCGCCAGCTCACGCCGCGCTTCGACAGCCTGCTGCAAGGGATGCAGTCGCAGGCGGTGGGCGCGTCGCAAATCACCGCGACCATGATGCAGCTGTCCGATGCCAGCCAGGAGACGGTCGATTCGCTCAAGGCCACCAGCGAGGCGGTGCAGCAGCTGAAGTATGCAGCCGACGAGTTGCAATCGTCGGTGGCGCCGTTCTCGGTCAGCACCTGACGAGAGGCCGATGAAGGTATTGGTGTTTCACATCGGGCGCGAGCGCTACGGACTGCCGCTGGCGGCAATCGTGCGCGTCCTGCCGGTGGCGCAGCTCAAGGCGCTGCCGGGCGCCCCGGACTGCGTGCGCGGACTTCTTGATCTGGCCGGCCAGCCGGTGCCTGTGATCGACCTGTCGCGGCTGGCCGGCCTGGCGCCGGATGCGGTGTGTTACGACACCCGTATCCTCCTGGTCGACTATCGGCTGGACGACGGCAGCACGCGTCTGCTCGGGCTGAAGGCCGAACACGTCAGCGGCGTGGCCGAGGTGCCCGTGGCCAGCCTGGCCGACAGCGGCGTCGCGGCGGCGCCTTTCCTTGGCCAGGTCGCCAGCAGCAACGGGGGCATGCTGCAGCTGGTCGAACCAGCTGCACTGCTCACACCCGACGTGCGCGCCCTGCTGTTCTCTGGCGAGGAGCAGGAATAATGCCGCGCAAGCTGCTGTACCGTACCACGGGCCTGGACCTGGATTCGGCATCGGTCGAACGCGCTGTGCGCGGGCGCATGGGCGCGCTCGGCCTGAAGACGCGGCGCGACTACCTCGCGCGCCTTAGCGGCGCCGAACTGCAAGAGCTGATCGAACACGTGGTGGTGCCCGAGTCGTGGATGTTCCGCGACTCGGAGGCGTTCAATGCGGTCGCCGCGTTTGTCCGCCGCCGCCTGGCCGAGCGCCCAGAACGCGCGCCGCGCATCCTGTCGCTGCCATGCGCCGGCGGCGAGGAGCCGTATTCGGTGGCGATGGCCTTGCGCGATGCTGGCATTGCGCCCGGCGCCTGCCGCATCGAAGGCATGGACATCTCGGCTGCCGCGATCGCGCGCGCCCGCGCCGCCCGCTACACGCGCAACGCGTTCCGTAGCCAGCACCTGGGTTTTCGCGACCGCCACTTCAAGGCCGAGGGCCAGGAATATGTGCTCAACCCCGACATCCGGGCAATGGTCCAATTCAGCCAGGCCAACCTGTTCGAACTGGACCTGGCCGCCAACGCGGGCCGCTACGACGTGCTGCTCTGCCGTAACCTGCTGATCTATTTCGACGACGCCACCACCACGCGGGCGATCGGCGCGCTGCGGACCCTGCTGGCCGACGACGGCATCCTGTTTGCCGGCTACGCCGAAGTGCCGGCGTACGCACGCCGCGGTTTCATGTCGCTGGCTTTGCCGGGCGCGTTCGCCCTGCAAAAGCAGGCGGCGTCCGCCGCCGGCGTCGCCCCCAGGCGCAGCACGCCCCCATCCTGGCGCCACGACAGGCCTGTGCAACGGCCAAGCGGCCGCGCGCTGCAACGCCCGGGGACGGACAAGTTGCTGTCGCTCGCCCAGTTCCAGGCGAACAGCGGCGATTTTCCGGCGGCGACCCGCAGCTGCCAGGCGCTGCTGGCAGCCGATCCGGCCTGCGCCGGCGCGTATTTCGTGCTTGGCATGGTGAGCGAATGCCAGGGCGACAGCGAGGCGGCATTGCGCAACTGGCGGCGCTGCCTCTACCTGCAACCGGATCATTACGAAGCCCTGTGCAGCCTGGCGCTGCTGGCCGAGCAGAGCGGCGACGGCGTGCGCGCACGCAGCTTTCGTGCGCGTGCGGCCCGGGTGTTCGACGACCGCATGAGCGTGGCCGCATGACGATGCCTTTGCACCTGCTGCAGGAAGACTGCTGGAGCCACATCGGCGTGAGCGGCGACCGTAGCTGCCCGGAACTCGAACGCCACGTCCACTGCCGCAATTGCCCCACCTACGTTCTGGCGGCCGAGCGCAGCTTGCAGCGGCCAGTCGAACCAGGCTATCGCGCCGAATGGGCGGACCGGCTGCGCGTGTCGCAGGAAACTGAAGAAATCAGGGACGCGTCGGCGCTGGTGTTTCGCGTCGGGCCGGAGTGGCTGGCGTTGCCCACCCCGGTGGTGCACTCGGTCGCGCCACTGGCGCCGGTACACCGCATCCCGCATCGCACCGCCCGCGCCCTGCTCGGTATCGTCAACATCGGCGGGCGGCTGGCCCCGGCCGTGTCGCTCGCCGAGCTGCTCGGCATCGACGAGCGGCAGACGCCGGACATTCGCGGCCGACACCAGTTCGCGCGCCTACTGGTGGTGGAAGCTCACGGCCAGACATTCGCGCTGCCGGTGGCCGAACTGCACGGAGTTGAGCGCTACTGCTTTGATGCCCTGCTGTCGCCCGCCGCCAGCGTCGAGCGGCGCGAGGCCGACTACTTCCGCGGCGTGCTGCCGCTGCCCTCGATGCCGGCCGGCCTGCTCGACGCCGACCGCCTGGCCCACCACCTGACAAGCCTGCTGCGATGAACCAGGACCAGGACTTCAGCCAGTTCTCCATGCTCGACCTGTTCCGCATGGAGAGCGAAAGCCAGGCGCGTTTGCTGTCCGACGGCCTGTTGGCACTCGAACGCGGGGAGGCCGACGCGGCAGTGCTCGACGCGCTGATGCGCGCCGCCCACTCGGTCAAGGGCGCGGCCGCGATCGTCGGGCTGGAACCGATGGTAAAGCTCGCGCACTGCATGGAGGACGCATTCGTGGCGCTGCAGCGCCAGGGCGGCACCGGCGCCGCTCCGGTCGATGCACTGCTGGCAGGCGTGGACCTGATGGTGCGCCTGGCGCAGGTGACTGAGGCCGGCGTGCCGCACTGGCTGGCGGCAAACGCGCCTGCCATCGACGCCGCGATCGAGGCGATTCGCACGCCCGGCAGCGCCGCGCCTGCGCCCGCGCCACCGGCCCCCGTTCCTGTGCCTGCAACCGCACCCGCGCCTGCGGGGCCGCCGCAGGTGTCGCACGAACTGCTGGCCCTTGCCAGCCAGGCGCGCCTGCACGTGTACCAACTGGAGCCCTGGATCGCCTCACTGCAGCGCTTCAAGCGCCAGCAGGCCCACCTGCTGCAAGGTTACGAACGGCTGCACGAGGCGATCATCGCCAGCGGCAACGCACAGCTGATGGAACAGTCGGCGCAGCTGCTGGCCGGCGCCCAGCCGATCAAGCAGGCCCTGCACCGCTACATCACGGAAGTCGACAACTACGAGCGGCGCGCCTTTTCCACCGCCACCCGGCTGGTGGACGAGGTGCTGGCGCTGCGCATGTGCCGTTTCGGCGACGGCCTGCGCGGGTTCGCGCGCATGGTGCGCGACCTGGCGCGCAGCCTGGGCAAACAGGCGCAACTGGTGCTGGAAGGCGCCGATACGCTGGTCGACCGCGACACGCTGGCCGCGATCGAAAGTCCGCTCAACCAACTGCTGCGCAATGCGATCGACCACGGGCTGGAAAGCGTTGAAGAGCGGATCGCGGCCGGCAAGCCGGCGCAGGGCACGATCCGGCTGGCGGCGCGCCACCACGGCGGCATGCTGTCGATCGAGCTGCACGATGACGGCCGCGGCGTCGACCCGCAGCGCATCCGGCAGGTGGTGGCCGGGCGCGGGCTGGCGCCGCCCGGCATCTCGGAGGCTTTGAGCGACGCCGAGCTGATGGAATTCCTGCTGCTGCCCGGCTTTTCGCTCAAAGAAAGCGCGAACGAACTGTCCGGGCGCGGCGTGGGCCTGGACCTGGTGCATGACGTGGTGCGCGCGCAGAACGGCAGCGTGCGCGTGGAATCCGAACCGGGCCGCGCGTTCCGCACCCTGATCACCCTGCCCCTGACCCAGTCGATCCTGCGCGCGCTGGTGGTCGACATTGCCGGCGAACCGTACGCGCTGCCCATCGCGCGCGTCGAACGCGTGCTCAAGCTGCCGCAATCAAGGCTGCGCACGATGGGCGGCAGCCAGTACTTCGAACACGAAGGAGCGCACGTCGCGGTGGTCGCGGCGGCGGATGTGCTCGACCTTCCCGCCGCACCGGTGGCGCCCGAGCTGTCGCTGGTCGTAATCGGCGCCGGGCGCGAACGCTATGCGCTGGCGGTCGACGCGGTGCGCGGCGAACAGAGCCTGATCGTGCAGGCGCTCGAGCCGACCTTCGGCAAGCTGCGCGACATCGCCGCCGCCAGTCTGTTGGATGACGGCGCTCCGGTGCTGATCCTGGACGTGCCCGACCTGCTGGTCTCGATCGCCCGGCTGGCAGGCCAGGGCGCGCTGCGCCAGGTTGCCGCCGAGGGCGGAGCGCAAGAGCAGCCGCGGCGCCGGGTGCTGGTGGTCGACGACTCGCTGACAGTGCGCGAAATGGAGCGCAAGCTGCTGGCGGGCGCCGGCTACCTGGTCGACGTGGCGCTGGACGGCGTGGACGGCTGGAACACGCTGCGCGCCGGCGACTACGACCTGCTGGTCACCGACATCGACATGCCGCGCATGGACGGCATCGAACTGGTGAGCCTGGTGCGTGCCGACCCGCGCCTGCGCCAGTTGCCGGTGATGGTGGTCTCGTACAAGGACCGGCATGAAGACCGGGTGCGCGGCCTGGACGCCGGCGCCGACTACTATCTGGCCAAGGGCAACTTCCATGACGCGACGCTGCTCGATGCCGTGCGCGACCTGGTGGGCGGTCCCGAAAAATGAGGATCGGGATCGCCAACGCCGCGCCAGGCGCGCTTGATGCGCTGCAGCGCGTGCTGGCCGGCGCGCACGAGGTGGCATGGATCGCACGTGACGGCCTGGAGGCGCTGCGCCTGTGCCATGAAGACCGGCCCGAGCTGGTGCTGATGGACCTGGACATGCCCCAGGCCGATGGCGTGGAGGCGACGCGCCGCATCATGCGCGAGGCGCCGTGCGCCATCCTGGTGGTGACCGCGCGACCGCAGGATAGTGTCGGCCAGGTGTTCCGCGCGCTTGGCGCGGGCGCCCTCGACGTGACCGCGACCCCGCTGGCCTGTGCGGAAGACGGCGGCGCCGCGCTGCTGGCGAAGATCCGCACCATCGCCAAGCTGATTGCCGGCCGCCCGGCCGAGCCGGCGGCAGCGCCCGGCGCAGTGCGCCATCTGGTGGCGGTCGGCGCCTCCACCGGCGGCCCGGTGGCGCTGGCCAAAATGCTGGCCGACTGGCGGCCGCCGCCCGAGGTCGCGGTGGTGGTGGTGCAGCACATCGATGCCAACTTCGCCGGCCAGCTGGCCAACTGGCTCGGCAAGCAGCTGCCGGCGCCGGTTTGCACCATCACCGACGGCGCGCCGCTCTTGGGCGGGGCGGTGCAGATCGCGCACACCAACGACCATTTGTGGCTGGCGCACGACCACTGCCTGCGTTACACCATTGAGCCGCGCCACCTGGTCTACCGTCCGTCGATCGATATCTTCTTCCAGTCGGTGGCCGCGCACTGGCCGGGCGCGGCCACCGGCGTGCTGCTGACCGGGATGGGGCGCGACGGCGCTGCGGGCCTGCTCGCGCTGCGCCGGGCCGGCAAGGCGACGATCGCCCAGAACGAAGCCAGCAGCACCGTCTACGGCATGCCGCGCGCCGCCGCCGAGCTTGGGGCGGCCGAGAGAATTTTGTCATTGGGCAACATTAATGCCCTGATCCGCGCTACACTCTAGTGTTCTGAATTGCAGATTCGTTGAAAAATAAATGTGGCGAAATCAAGCTGAGACAAGGAACAAAGCACAGCAAGGCCGAGGCCTTGCGCGCATTTGTGACGCAGTATCAGCTTGATTCTCGCCATATTTATTCAACGAATCTGCAATTCAGGACACTAGTCCCCCCGGCGCCAAGCCGCCCGCTTCCTGACCAATCCATTGACGACCATGCACGAACCCTCAATGACTATCGGCCAGCAGGACCACGACGCGACCGTGCGCGTACTGCTGGTGGACGACCAGCCCATCATCGTCGAGGCGGTCCGGCGCATGCTCGCCGGCCAGCCCGACATCGAATTCCACTACGTGACCGACGCCTCCAAGGCGCACGCCACCGCGCTGCAGTTGCGCCCGACCGTGATCCTGCAGGACCTGGTGGTGCCCGGCACGGATGGCTTCCAGGTGATCCGCGGCTACCGCGAGGATGAGGCGCTGCGCGATGTGCCGGTGATCGTGCTGTCGTCCAAGGAGGAGCCCAAGCTCAAGGCGCACGGCTTTGCGACCGGCGCCAACGACTATCTGGTCAAGCTGCCGGACCAGCTGGAACTGCTGGCGCGCCTGCGCTACCACTCGGCCGGCTATGTCAGCCGGCTGCAGCGCGACGAAGCGTTTTTGCGCCTGCGCGAAAGCCAGGAAGAGCTGGAGCGCGCCAACGTCGAGCTGCGCCGGCTGGCCGCGCTCGACGGCCTGACCGGCATCGCCAACCGGCGCCGCTTCGACGAAGTGCTGGACGGCGAGTGGATGCGCGCACGCCGCGCGAAAAAGCCGATTTCGCTGATGATGTGCGACGTCGACCACTTCAAGTTGTACAACGACAGCCTCGGCCACCAGGCGGGCGACCTGTGCCTGAAAAAAGTGGCCGCGGTGCTGACCGGGCAGCTCAAGCGCCCGGCCGACCTGGCGGCGCGCTACGGCGGCGAGGAGTTCGTGATCGTGCTGCCCGATACCACGCTTGACGGCGCGCTGCAGGTGGCGCACGCCTGTCGCGCGCAACTGGAACAGCTCGCACTCGAACACCCGGGGGCCAAGTCCGGGATCGTCACGATGAGCGTGGGCGTGGCCAGCATGGCGCCCGCCGCGCACAATCGGCCGGAAGAGCTGGTGGCCCTCGCCGACAAGGCGCTGTACGCGGCCAAGGAAGGCGGCCGCAACCGGGTGGTCGCGGGCGAATCCGATTAACCGGAACGGTCGCGCAGGTCGTCCACCGGCTGCTCGCCGAAGCTGGCGTCCAGCAGGTAATCGATGATGATGCCGGCGGTGACATGCGCATCGGCCAGCGCGCCCAGCGCCTTCATCTGCACGAAGCGCTCGCGCATCGGAAAGCGCGCCTCGGGCGTGGCGCGGATCTCGGCCTGCATGCCGGTGTCGATCACGCCCGGCGCCAGGCTGCAGATGCGCACTGCCGGGTCGCCATCCAGCGCGCTGGCCCGGGCATGCTGGTCGAGCGCGGCCTTGGTGGCGCAATACACGCTCCAGCCGGGATAGGCGCTGCGTCCGGCACCGCTGGAGATGTGCAGGATGCGCCGCTCAGCGTGCGGGGTGGCGCGCACCACGGCGGCCGCCAGCGCCAGCGGCGCCGCCACGTTGAGCACCACGGCGCGCATCACGGCCAGCGGGTCATGGTCACTCAGCGGGCCGATCGGGCTCACGACGCCGGCGTTGTTCACCAGCGCCACCTGATACTCGCCGCCCAGGTAGCCCGCCAGCGCGCCGCTCCCGAGCCATGCCGCCAGTTGCGCGCTGTCCGCAAGGTCGAGCTCGACCTGTTCGAGCAACCCCGGGTAACGCGCCGCCAATTCATCGGCGCGGCCGCGCGCCAGGCCCAGCACCGGCACGCCGCGGCCCAGCAGTTCGCCGGCGATTGCCGCACCCAGCCCCCGGGTATGGCCAGTCACGATCGCTTTCATCTCGCTTCCCCACGTCACAACAATAGTTAGCCCAAAAACCGTCGTCCCCGCGCACGCGGGGACCCATAGGCAGCGTGAAATGACGCTCAGCATAGGTTCCCGCCTGCGCGGGAACGACGTGCAATCTATAACTGGTGATTCAGGTTACGCCCCAGCTAACGGTGGCAGCGCCTTTCAAATCAGATGAAAACCGGCTCGGGCTCCAACTGCACGCCATAGCGCTGTGCCACGTCCGCCTGGATCGCCCGCGCCAACTGCACCACATCTTCCCCGCGCGCGCCGCCGTTGTTCACCAGCACCAGCGCCTGCTTCGGATACACCCCGGCCGCCCCCATGCTCCTGCCCTTCCAGCCGCAGCGGTCGATCAGCCAGCCGGCGGCCAGCTTCTCGCTGCCGTCGGGCTGCCGATGGTGCACCAGATCCGGGAACGCTGCCAGCAACCGTTCGCACTGTTCGCCTGAGACCACCGGATTCTTGAAAAAGCTCCCGGCATTGCCGATAACGGCCGGATCGGGCAGCTTGCGCTGACGGATCGCGACCACCGCGTCGCTGACCTGGCGCGGCGTGGGCGCACCGATGCCCGCCTCGATAAGTGCCTGCGCCAGCTCGGCATAGCGCACGTTCGGCTGCCAATCGCGGGGCAGCGCAAAGGTCACGTCCAGCACCACCAGGCGCGCACCCTCCGGGTGCTTGAACAGGCTGTCGCGGTAGCCGAAGCGGCACTCGGCCGCGCCCAGCGTGCGCAGCTCGCCGCTGGCCATGTCGAACGCGGTCAGCGAATGGAACACGTCCTTGATCTCCGCGCCGTAGGCCCCGATGTTCTGGATCGGCGCGGCGCCCACGGTGCCGGGAATGAGCGACAGGTTTTCCAGTCCCCCGAGCCCCTGCGCCAAAGTCCACTGCACGAACCCGTGCCAGTTTTCGCCCGCCTGGGCGCGCACCAGCGTGGCGCCGTCAAGCTGGCCGACGATCGCACGCCCGGCCAGCGCCATGTGCAGCACCAGGCCGTCGAAGTCGCGGGTAAACAACAGGTTGCTGCCGCCGCCCAGCACCAGGCGCGGCAGCGCTGCCAGTGCCGGGTCGGCGCAGGCGGCCGCCAGTTGCGCGCCGTCGGTCACGCGCAGGTAGTGGCGCGCACGGGCGGCAATGCCGAAGGTGTTAAGGGACTGGAGCGGGAAGTCGTGGAGGATGGGCAATATCGGCTGCATACGAATCAAGCGGTTTTCGGACGATTATAGTGGCAAACCTGAGTCCGCCCGGCAAAAATGCAGGCGCCTGCACCGCCGTTGTCCGTTAAAATACCGGCATTTCGTAACAAGCAAGATAAAGGAAACCGACATGCCATCGTTTGATGTGGTCTGCGAAGCAGACATGGTCGAAGTGAAGAACGCGGTCGAGCAGTCGAACAAGGAAATCGGCACCCGTTTCGATTTCAAGGGCAGCTCGGCCAAGGTCGAACAGAAAGAGCGCGAGCTGACGGTGTTCGCCGATTCCGATTTCCAACTCAACCAGGTGCGCGACGTGCTGGTCAACAAGATGACCAAGCGCCAGGTCGACGTGCGCTTCCTTGACGAAGGCAAGGTCGAGAAGATCGGCGGCGACAAGGTCAAGCAGGTGATCAAGGTGCGTAACGGCATCGAGACCGAGGACGCCAAGAAGATCACCAAGCTGATCAAGGAAAGCAAGATGAAGGTCCAGGCCAGCATCCAGGGCGAGGCCGTGCGCGTGACCGGCAAGAACCGCGACGACCTGCAGGAAGCGATGGCACTGATGCGCAAGGAGGTGAAGGACTTGCCTCTCCAATTCAACAATTTCCGCGATTAAGCAGGTGGTGTGGTATCGGGAGCAACAACCATGTCTCTCGGTGCCCGCCTTGGGGTAGAATTGAGCCCCTCGAAAAAGCGGTTGGCAGCGACAAGTAGAACCGTAGTTTAAGGATAGCAATGAAACGTGTTGATGATTTCCGCCTGCGTTTGGGCAACAAGGAATATGTGCCCATCATGATCGGCGGAATGGGCGTGGACATCTCGACCTCCGAGCTGGCACTCGAAGCGGCCCGCCTGGGCGGCATTGGGCACATCTCGGACGCCATGGTGCCTGACGTGTCGGACCGCAAGTTCGACACCACCTTCGTCAAGGACAAGACCAAGCTCTACAAGTTCAACATCAACAACATGGACAAGTCGGTGGTCCAGTTCGACCTGGACCGTCTGGCCGAAGCGACCCGCCTGCACGTCGGCGCCACCATGGAAGCGAAGAAAGGCGATGGCCTGATCTTCGTGAACTGCATGGAAAAGCTGACCATGAACGCGCCCAAGGAAACCCTGCGCACGCGCCTGGCGTCGGCGCTGGACGCGGGCATCGACGGCATTACGCTGTCGGCCGGCCTGCACCTTGGTTCGTTCGAGCTGATCAAGGACCATGCACGCTTCCGCGACGCCAAGCTCGGCATCATTGTGTCGTCGGTGCGCGCGCTGCAGCTATTCCTGCGCAAAGTGTCCAAGCTTAACCGCAAGCCCGACTACGTGATCGTCGAAGGTCCGCTCGCCGGTGGCCACCTCGGCTTCGGGATGGACTGGGCCGAATACGACCTGCACACGATCATGGACGAGATCCATGCCTTCTTGCGCGCCGAAGAACTGGACATTCCCCTGATCGCGGCCGGCGGCGTGTTCACCGGCAGCGATGCGGTGAGCTTCCTGGAAAAAGGCGCTGGCGGCGTCCAAGTGGCAACGCGCTTTACCGTGACCCACGAGTGCGGCCTGCCCGACAGCGTCAAGCAGGAATACTTCAAGGCCAGCGAGGAAGACATCATCGTCAACGGCGTTTCGCCGACCGGTTATCCGATGCGCATGCTGAAGAACACCCCGGCGATCGGCTCCGGCATTCGCCCGGGCTGCGAATCCTACGGCTACCTGCTCGACGCGACCGGCAACTGCGCCTACATCAATTCGTACAACCGTGAAGTGCTGGCGCATCCGGGCGAAAAGAACGTGGTGGTGACGGACAAGACCTGCCTGTGCACGCACATGCGCAACTTCAACTGCTGGACCTGCGGCTCCACCACCTATCGCCTGAAGGACACGACGCACAAGCTGGCCGATGGCAGCTACCAGATCCTGTCCGCCGAACACGTGTTCAAGGACTACCAGTTCAGCGTGAACAACGAGATCGCGCTGCCTCCCAAAGAGGAACTGGCGCTGGCGTAACTGACGCCCTTCCGCAATCCTGGCCACGGTCGCACCGTGGCCATTTTTTTTGTCCGCAGGGTTCGCACGGGCCAAATGATGCACCCACATGGCCTGTTTTTTGTCGAGTCGAAGGAACGCGATTCCCACCAGATAGTCCAATAGACGGGCACAGATTGCGAGGATTAAACATGCTCCATCCCGAGCCGGTCACCCGCGCCGCGTTCCTGACCGACGAGGCCGGCAATATCCGCACCTGGAACGAAGGCTGTGAGAACCTGTTCGGTCTATCCGCCGGCCAGATCATCGGCCAACCGTTCGGCGTTCTCCTGGCTGACAACGGCGTCCACGACTGGGCCGACCGGTGGGCCGATCTCGCCACCCAGGCACACGGAGAAGGACTGGACGTTATCCTGAACGGCGCGAACGGCAGCAAGCTCAGTGCGGTGCTCGGGCTGTCCGCCCAACACGCCCTGGACGGGAGCTTGCGTGGCAGCGTCGTCTACCTGACCACCGTCCTCGAAAGCGCGACGCTGGAATCGGCCCAGGTCGGCCGCATCCCGCTCGCCAGGGTGATGGAAATGTTTCCCGGTACGTTCTATGCGCTCAACCGCGAACGACGCTTTGTGCTGTGGAACCACAACCTGGAACTGCAGCAGGAAATGACGCCCGACGAGATTGCGGCGAGCAACCCGCTGGACATGTTCGACTTCGCGCAGCGGCCACTGATTGCGGAAATGATCCGCCAGGTATTCGACGAAGGCGCCGAGGTCAAGATCCAGGCCGACGTGGTCAGCAAGAGCGGGCGCGAAACGCCCATGGTGCTGTGCGGCTCGCGCATCATCTGCCGCGGCGCCGATTACCTGTTCGGGCTGGGCGTGGACATCACCGAGCAACGGGTGCAGGAACAGCGGCTGCGGCTGCGCGAGCGGGCGCTGCATGCGGCCAGCAACGGCATCGTGATCACCCGCTGCGAAGGCAAGGACAATCCGATCGAGTACGTGAATCCGGCGTTCGAGCGCATCACCGGCTACAGCACGGCCGAGGTCACCGGGCGCGATTGCCGCTTCATGGCCGCTCCCGGGCTGGACGCCAACGAACGCGCCCAGGTGCGTAGTGCCATCAACGAGCGGCGCCCGGTCAACGTGGTGTTTCGCAACCTGCGCAAGAACGGCGACGTGTTCTGGAACGACCTGAACATCACGCCGGTTCAGGACGACAGCGGCAAGGTCACCCACTTCATCGGCGTGATCAATGACGTGACCGCCACCAAGCAGCGCACCGCCCACCTCGAACACGAAGTCAACCACGACTCGCTCACCGGCCTGGCCAACCGCAACCTGCTGTGGGACCGGCTGGAGCACGCGCTGCACCTGGCGCAGCGCCACAAGTCGCTGGTCGCCACCGTGCTCATCGACCTGAACAACTTCAAGACCATCAACGACACCTTCGGCCACGAGGCCGGCGACGTGGTGCTCAAGGTGGTCGCCAAGCGCCTGCAGGCGTCGGTGCGCGACAGCGACACGGTGGCCCGGCTGTCCGGCGACGAGTTCGTGCTGGTGCTGGTCAACCAGCCCTCGCTGCGCTTCACGCTGCGCATGATCGAGCGCGTGCGCGAAGCCCTCGTCATGCCGGTCGCGCTGGACCGCGCCGAGATTCCGGTGGGCGCCAGCCTGGGGGTGGCGGTGTACCCGCACGACGGCGCCGCGGTTGCCGAGCTGATCCGCGCGGCGGACGTGGCGATGTACCACGCCAAGGCGACCGGCCGCAACGAGGTGCACTTCTTCTCGAACGACATGAAGTCCACCACCGAAGCCAAGCACAAGCTCGAAATCGCCATGCGCGAGGCGCTCGAACGCGACGAACTGTTCCTGCTCTACCAACCGCGCATCGATGCGCACAGCGGACTCGTGCTCGGCTTCGAGGCGCTGCTGCGCTGGCGCCATCCCGAAAGCGGCACCTTGCTGCCGTCCGCCTTCCTGCACGAAGCCGAGGAAAACGGGACCATCATACAGATCGGCAACCGTGTGCTCGACCAGGTGTGCGCCTTCCTGCACGGCCTGTACAAGGCCGGCTTTGGCAACCTGTCAGTGTCGGTCAACGTGTCGCCGCGCGAGTACTCGCAGCATGACTTTGCCCTGGGCATCGCCGAACGCCTGGCCCGCTTCGGCCTGCCGGCCGGCTGCCTGCAGATTGAATTGGGCGAGGAAGGCCTGATCCGCAACCCCGGCCTGGGACGCGACGTGGCGGCGCAGTTGCGCTCACTCGGCCTGCCGCTGTGGCTGGACGAATTCGGCAAGGGCATGTCCGACATCTCCTACCTGCAGGAACTGGCGCCGGATCACGTCAAGATCGCCAAGTCAGCCGTGCGCGCGATCGGCAACGGCGGCAGCGCATTCGCGAAAACGCTGATCAACATTGGCCACAACCTGAACATGGCGGTGGTCGGCGAGGCGGTCGAGACGCGCGCCCAGGCCGACTTCCTGCGCAATAACGGGTGCGATGAAATCCAGGGACTGTGGTTCAGCGAACCGCTGAACCGGGAGGCGGCGGAGCGCTTGCTGCGTGAGCGGCATTTGGCGTGACTGGCGCTGCCGAAGTCCGGAACGTGTCCCGTAGGGTGCGCACCTGTGCGCACGCGGATCGAGCGGACCGATAGCGCGAAACGCTGCAGCGCCTCCGGCGTTCGCACACGCGGGAGCCAACTGTGCTCAACCGTACCGCGTGCGCACAGGTGCGCACCCTACGCCTCTATGCCTCTACGCCTCTACGCCTCCGGCAGGCTAACCGGCCATCACCCTTCGCTGGTAATACGCTGAATCAGCGCCCCCAGCACGTCCTCGGCCATGTCGTTCGAGACCTGGCAGGTCCCCGCGTTCTCGTGCCCGCCCCCGCCGTATTCCAGCATCAGCGCGCCGATGTTGGTCCGCGACGTCCGGTTCAGAATCGATTTGCCGGTCGCGAACACCGTGTTCTGGTTCTTCAGGCCCCACAGCACGTGGATGGAGATATTTGTCTCCGGGAACAGGGCATAGATGATGAAGCGGTTGCCGGCAAAAATCGTTTGCTCGTCGCGCAGGTCCAGCACCACCAGGTTCTTGTGCACCCGGGCGCAGCGCAGGATCTGTTCCTTGCAGCGATTGCTGTGCTCGAAGTACAGCGTGGTGCGCTCGCGCACGTCCGGCAGTTCCATGATCTGCTCGATCGTGTGGCTCTTGCAGTAATCGATCAGGTCCATCATCAGCTGGTAATTGGAAATGCGGAAATTGTGGAAACGCCCCAGCCCGGTGCGCGCGTCCATCAGGAAGTTCAGCAGGTTCCAGCCCTTGGGGTCGAGCACTTCGGCGCGCGTGAACTGCGCCGCGTCGCCCTTGTCGACCGCGGCCATCATTTCCTTCCACGCCGCCGGGAAGGCGGACGCGCCGCCGTAATAGTCGTAGACCACCCGGGCGGCCGAGGGCGCAGCCGGATTGATCACGTGGTTCTCGCGCTTGCCGCTGTTGCGGATCGTCTCCGACAGGTGGTGATCGAATGCCAGATGCGCACCGGCAACATACGGCAGGTTGGTCGTGATGTCCCGGTTGGTGATCGCAATCTTCCCGTCCTGCATGTCCTTGGGGTGGACGAACAGGATGTCGTCGATCATGTCGAGGTGCTTGAGCAGCACCGCGCACACCAGCCCGTCGAAGTCGCTGCGGGTCACGAGGCGGAATTTGTTTGGTACGGCAGACATCGGCACACCCTTTCATTTGAATGAATTTTGGGCTGGCGCAGCCAGAGCGTTTCCCCATGATACCGTGCAAATTTGCAAATTTACAGTTTTTGAACGCCGGTTTGCTCCGCAACAACTGACTCATGCAGTCCAGCCCCCGGTTCTTGCAGACTGTCGCAAACGGCTGGCGTCCTGGACAGTCAGGTTGCATCATCCCAACAGTCATGTTGCGGCGAACAAACATTTTCGCCGCCGACAACCAGGTCAACCGGTTACACTCGGCGGTTGCAGATCGAATTGAGAACAGGCAAGTCACCATGGAAGCACGACATTCTACCCCGCATGTTTTTTCGAGCATCCTTTCCGCGCTGTACCGCGGCTTCGACGCCGTGGCGACCTGGGTGACTCAGTTGTCTTGGTGGAAATTCTTCCTGTTCGCCGCCCTGACCCTGATCGCCGGCTCGATCCTGCAGGAAGAGCTGTTCTCCAACCCGTCCGAGGCCGACAGCATCCGCACCGAACGCCGGCCGTCGCGCCGCGACCAGCCCAGCATCGTGATCGACGACAGCGGCATCCACTTCAACCCGCGGACCAAGCCGCATTCCGGAGCCAGCGTCGCGCTTCCCGAACCGGCCGAGCCGGCCGAGCCGGCGACACCTGCAACACCGGCATCACCTGCAACACCGGCGACCCCGGCGGATAAAGCTGCCCGCCCGGGCCCTGCGGACGAGGTGCACATCGACCTGCCGCCACAAATTGGCGAGGAGTTGTCCAACGCGATCGAGGCGGCGGTCAACGACGCCGCCGAGGAAAAGGCCACCCGCTACCACAAGCAGGCGTCAACCTGGTTCACCAGCTTCGTCTGGCTGCTGATCATCACCCTGTTCGGCACCAAGGCCCTGGTCGGCGGCAAGAAGCGCGCCGAGATGCAGACGCAAAGCGCCAATGCCGCCGCCGAGCGCGAATCGATGCAGCGCCAGCTGTCCGAAGCCAAGATGCAGATGATGCAGGCCCAGGTCGAACCGCACTTTTTGTTCAACACGCTCGCCTCGGTGGAGCACCTGATCGAAACCAATCCGCCGCGCGCCTCGGCCATGCAGCGCAGCCTGATCCAGTACCTGCGCGCGGTGCTGCCCCAGATGCGCGACACCACGCTTGTGACCAACCTCGGGCGCGAGGTCGACATGGTGAGCGCCTACCTGAACCTGCTCAAGATGCGCATGGAGGAGCGCCTGACGGTCGAGCTGCAGATCCCCGACGGGCTGCGCAGCGCCGCCTTTCCGCCGATGATGCTGCAGTCGATGGTCGAAAACGCGATCAAGCACGGCCTCGAGACCAAGCCGGAAGGCGGCACCCTGAGCGTGAGCGCCGAGGTCGCGCACAACAAGCTGCGGGTAACGGTGCGCGATGACGGCGTCGGCTTTGGCGTAAAGCCGAGCAACGGCACCGGCCTGGGCCTGACCAACATCCGCGAGCGCCTCAAACTGCTGCACGGCGACTGCGCCCAGCTGCACATCGGCGCCAACAGCCCGAGCGGCGTGATCGCGACGATCGAGGTGCCCTACCAGCTGGCGCCCACCAAGTGATCGGGCCGGCTCTATTGCTTTGAAACGCCGTTCGTTCAATAATTATTGCTCTTCAATCTACTTGCGAACACAACCATGCCGACCGCGATTATTGCCGATGACGAAAGACTGATGCGCGACCAGCTGCGCATGCGCCTGTCCCAGGCGTGGCCGGAACTGGAAATCGTCGGCGAGGCGAAAAATGGCGACGAGGCGGTCGAACTGGTGGCGCAACTGACGCCCGACCTGACCTTCCTGGACATCCGCATGCCCGGCAAGACCGGCATGGAGGCGGCGCGCGAGATCGGCAACCAGAGCCACATCGTGTTCGTCACCGCCTACGACCAGTACGCGGTCGAGGCCTTCGAGCGCGGCGCGATCGACTACATCATGAAGCCGACCGAAGTCGAACGCCTTCAGCTCACGGTCGAGCGCCTGAAGGAGCGCCTGGCCAAGCCAAACGGGGCGGTCAACGACAGCGTCACCGCCATGCTGTCGCAACTGGCCGAGAAGATCGCCGCGCCCAAGCCGAAATACCTGCAATGGATCCAGGCCAGCATCGGCCAGGACCTGCGCATGATCCCGGTCGAGGAAATCCTGTTCTTCCGCTCGGACGAAAAATACACTTGCGTGCAGACCGAGAAGCTCGAGGCGCTGATCCGTAAGCCCGTGCGCGACCTGGCCGAGGAACTGGACCCGTCGCTGTTCTGGCAGATCCACCGCGCGACGCTGGTGAACGTGAACGCGATCGAAGGCGTCACGCGCGACATCCGCGGCCGCCATCTGGTGATGGTCAAGGGCCGTCCGGAAAAACTCGAAGTGAGCCGCAGTTTCCTGCACTTGTTTAAGCAAATGTAAGCCGGGCGGACCTGCTCCTTGTCCGCCCTCAACCTGCACCAGCGCACTACCGCGTAAGGTAGCTGCCGGACCCGCGCATGCGGGCGATTGACCGGCAAGCTACCGAATGACAGACAAGCGCACTATCCGCTCGCGCAGCCGGGGCGCGGCCATGTTCGTGCTCGGTCTCATGACCGGCGCCTTGGTCGGCCGCCCCAGGGCAGACACGGCTCCCGAGCCGTTGGTCAGGCACAGCCGCGAAATCGTGAACAACGCGAGCGACGCGATCATCTCCGCCGACGAGAACAGTGTGGTGGTCCTGGCCAATCCGGCCGCGGCCGCCATGTTCTCGACCACGGTGACCGAGATGCAGGGCCGGCCGCTGTCGCACTACATCCGCGCCGCCGCCGGCGTCGGCCACACCCCGCCCGACTTTTTTCGCCACACCGACACCCGCGCCGGACGCCGCGCCACCGACTATTCCGTGACCGGGGTGCGCGGCAGCGGCGAGCTGTTCCCGATCGAGGGCTCGATCTCGAGCAGCCAGCAGGACGGCCAGCAGCTCTACACGATCATCCTGCGCGACGTGTCGGACCGGCACATGGTGCAGCAGAAGCTGGCGCGCTCGCACAACCAGCTGCGCCAGCTGTCGGCCGCGCTGCAGACCATCCGCGAGGAAGAGCGCACCCACATCGCGCGCGAGCTGCACGACGATCTGGGCCAGATCCTCGCCTCGCTGCGCATGGACCTGAACCTGCTGCAGCGGCCGGAGCGCAGCCCGCCCGAAAGCCTGCGCCTGATGAAAGGGATGGAAGACAACCTGCTCACGGCGATCACCTCGCTGCGCCGGATCGCGACCAACCTGCGTCCGCGCGCGCTGGACGAAGGCGGCTTGTACTTCGCGCTGCAGGGGCTGCGCGACGACTTCGTCGAACGCCACGGCATTCCATGCGCGCTGTATGCCGACGAAGCGGACCTGCGCCTGGACGACGCTGCCAGCACCGCGATCTTTCGCATCGTGCAGGAAGCGCTGACCAACATTGCGCGCCACGCCAACGCCACCCACGTGACGCTGAACCTGGACCGGCTCAACGGCGACCTGTTGATCACGATCCGCGACGACGGCCGCGGCATCCGCGCCGAAGATATGGAAAAAGCCGAGTCGCTGGGACTGATCGGCATGCGCGAGCGGGTGTGGGCGATGCATGGCGAGATCACGATCAGCGCCGACGATCCGTCTGGCACGCGGATCGACATCGTGCTGCCGCTGGGCGGGCACACGGTCGAATAAGAGGAACGAAGGCGTAGGGTGCGCACCTGTGCGCACGCGGTCACCGTATGCGGGCTTGCGGCTGCTGCTCCACTACGCTACGTTCGCGAACCGCGTGCGCACAGGTCCTCGCCGGCCGCGCGCCCCCTACGATGTTTACCCGCCGCAGCTCGCAGTGGCGATCAATCTTTTCCCCAATCTCTCTCCGACCATTTTCAGGTCATCAAGGCGAAATATTCGTTCGATAAGCTCTTTGCTGCTTAAGAGCAATTGCTCAAATCTTATCGAAACCCACCTGGAGAGACTCATGCACTACAAACGCCTGGCAGCTGCCCTGTTTGCTTCCGTTCCCCTGTTCGCAGCCGCACAGTCGAGCAACGTCCAGACGTACGGCGTCATGGACGCCGCCATCGCGTCGGAAAACAACGGCGTCGACGGCCGCCACACGGTCATCAACTCGGGCAACCAGTCCAGCAGCCGCATTGGGTTCCGCGGCACCGAAGACCTCGGCGGCGGCCTGAAGGCGATGTTCAACATCGAGGCTGGCGTATCGATCGACACCGGCAACAGCGACTCGGCCCTGTTCGGCCGCCGCTCGGTGGTCGGCCTCGAAGGCGATTTCGGCGCCCTGACGGTCGGCCGCGAATACTCGCCGATCGCTTCGGTGGCAGCGGCATCGGACGTCTTCGGCCAGGGCTTCTACGGCAGCAACCTGTCGGCCTTCGGCACCAACCGCCTGACCCGCCGCCTGTCCAACTCGGTCAACTACAAGAGCAACTCGTTCTCCGGCTTCAAGGTCCTGGCCGCCTACTCCGCTGGTGAAAAGACCTCCGGTCCCAGCGGCGACCTGAAAGGCGTTGCGGCCGAATACGCCAGCGGTCCGTTGTATGTCGGCGCCGGCTACCACACGTTCACCCGGGTGGCGGGCGGCGACGACAAGGAATACGCAGTGGGCGCCGCGTACAAGATCGGCGACATCGACATCAAGGGCAACTGGATGGTGGCCGATCCGGAAGGGACGAACAACAAGTTCACCCAGTACAACCTGGGCGCCGCCATGGGCTTCGGTCCGGGCAAGGTGTTCGTGAACCTGCAGCAGAACAAGCTCGAGACGGGCGCCAAGGGCACTGCCTGGGCGGTGGCGTACAGCTATGCGCTGTCCAAGCGCACCAACCTGTACACGACCTACGCGAAGATGGACAACAACAGCCTGGCCACGTTCGGCCTGAACTCGTCATCGACCAGCATCGCCCCGCCGGCCACCAAGCTGGGCGCCGACCCGTCGGTGTTCAACGTTGGTGTTCGCCACTCGTTCTGACGTGCTGACTCGCGGATGCCGCTTCGTTACGCGGCGTCCGCGAACCGCGTGCGCAGCAAAGCTGCACACCCTACGAGTTGCTCGAAGTCCGTGGCAATAACACATCGTAGGGGGCGCGGGGCCGCCGAGGACCCGTGCGCACGCGGTCACAGCATGCTGACTTGCGGCTTTCGCTCCACTACGCAGCGTTTGCGAACCGCGTGCGCAGCAAAGCTGCACACCCTACTTCAGCCGGCAAGTGAGCAGCCAGTAATGCTCCAGCCGATTGATCTTGATCTCGCGCGCCGCCGGCGTGAGCCGTTTGCGCAGCGTGCTGTCGGTCGGGTAATTCTTCGGCAGCTCGAAGCGCTCGCCGTCCGGCGCCGTCACGATCTGGTACGTATTGCCTTCCGCGTCGGTGCGCGCCACGGTCTGGTCCTCGTCCGCCACGTCGTCCAGCAGCACCAGCAGCACGTCCTTGCCCACCCGCGTGCGCAGCAGCTCCAGCAGCAATTCCTGTTCGGAGCGCTTAAGGTGCGACCACAGGAACCCGATGAACACCGCCGTGAAATCGCCGATGTTCTCCGGCAGTTGGAGCGCGTCCAACACCTCCCAATCGACCGTCCCCGGCAGGTCGCGCTCGCGCGCCAAGTCGATCAGCTCGGGGTTGATGTCGGTCGCCAGCACCGTGTCGGCGGTTTCGGCGATCACCTCGGTCCAATAGCCGGCGCCGCAGGCCAGCTCCAGCACCACGTGGTTGCGCAGCTGCTGCTGCACCAGGCTACGCAGCATTGCCAGTTCTTCTTGTAGTTCCGGCGCCTCGTAACGTTCCATGCTGCCCCCGCGTCCGGCGTAATACCGTACGACCGGACGGCCGTCCCCTTGTTCGTCAATCATCGTAGTTCCTTACAGCTCGTAGTTCTCGCCGCCGCGCATTGCCGATTCGACCATTTTGCGGTTCAGGCTCGGCGCCAGCAGTTCAATAAAGGTATAGATATAACTGCGCAGGTAGGCGCCTTGCTTGATCGCCACCCGCGAAACGTTCATGCCGAATAGCTGCCCCACTGGAATCGCACGCAGGTTGCGGTCGCGCTCGGGGTCGAATGCCATGCCGGCAATGATGCCGATGCCCATGCCCAGCTCCACATAGGTCTTGATCACGTCCGCGTCGATCGCCTCGAGCAGGATGTCGGGCTTGAGTTCGCGCAGCGAGAAGGCATGGTCGATCTTGCTGCGTCCGGCGAACGCGCTGTCATAGGTAATCAACGGATAGTGTGATATCTCCTCCAGCGACACGGCCTTCGACTTGAGCAGCGGGTGGTCGGGCGGCACCACCACCATATGCTCCCACTGGTAGCACGGCAGCGTGATCAGGCCATCGACGGCCGCGATCGACTCGGTCGCGATCGCGAGGTCGGCCTGGTCGTTCTTGACCATGTCCGCGATCTGCTTGGGGTTGCCTTGCAATAGCGACAACCGCACCTTGGGGAATTTCTGTGCGAATGCCTGCACCACCTTCGGCAACGTATAGCGCGCCTGGGTGTGGGTGGTGGCGATCGTGAAGCTGCCGCTGTCGTGGGCGGCAAATTCCTTGCCGATGCGCTTGAGGCTGTCGATCTCCTGCATGATCAGCTCGACCGACTGCAGCACCAGCCGCCCCGGTTCGGTCAGGCCACGGATGCGCTTGCCGTGGCGGGTGAAAATGTCGACCCCCAGCTCTTCCTCGAGCTCGATGATGGCTTTCGACACGCCGGGTTGCGAAGTGAACAAGGCCTTTGCGGCATCAGTGAGGTTGTAATTCTGGCGCACGGCCTCGCGCACAAAGCGCAGCTGGTGGAGATTCATTAGCGTCCTGGCAGTTGTTCGGCTATGCGACATTTTAATGCGCTTATGCCAGACGCGCATATAAGCAAATGATTTCTCAGTAGTTTGGAATAAGGGTGCACATCCTTACCATTTAGGCCATCCACGGCCCCGGCTGGCCAACAGCACAGGATCACACTTATGTACCGCTACGACCAATACGACCATCTCATTGTGCGCGAACGCATCGCGCAATACCGTGACCAGGTACGGCGCCGGATCGCCGATGAGCTGACCGAAGCCGAATTCCTCCCGCTGCGCCTGCAGAACGGCCTGTACATGCAGCGGCACGCCTACATGTTGCGCATTGCCGTTCCGTACGGCCTGCTGGCCTCGCGCCAGCTGCGCATGCTCGCGCACATCGCCCGCAAGTACGACCGCGGTTACGGCCACTTCACCACCCGCCAGAACATCCAATTCAACTGGATCGAGCTGGAGCAGACGCCGGACATCCTGACCGACCTTTCCTCGGTAGAGATGCACTCCATCCAGACTTCGGGCAACTGCATCCGCAACATCACGACCGACGAGTTTGCCGGCGTGGCCGCCGACGAGTACCTCGATCCGCGTCCGTTCTGCGAGATCCTGCGCCAGTGGAGCAGCTTCCACCCCGAGTTCATCGCCCTGCCGCGCAAGTTCAAGATCGCGATCAACGGCGCGCATGAAGACCGTGCCGCGACCCAGGTGCATGACATCGGCCTGACGATGGTAAAGAACGAGGCCGGCGAAATCGGCTTCCGCTTCCTCGTTGGCGGCGGACTGGGCCGTACGCCGATCATCGGCAGCGTGATCCGCGAGTTCCTGCCTTGGAAGCACGTGCTGACCTACACCGAGGCGGTGATGCGCGTGTACAACCAGTACGGCCGCCGCGACAACAAATACAAGGCCCGCATCAAGATCCTGCTCAAGTCGCTCGGCGTCGAGGAATTCGCGCGCCAGGTCGAAGAGGAATGGGCCGACCTGAAGGACGGTCCCGAGACCCTGACCGAAGAGGAGCTGGCGCGCGTTGCCGCCTACTTCACGCCGCCGGCTTACGAGCAGCTGGAAAACATTGACCCGCTGGCCGCGCATGCCGACAACAAGGCGTTCGCCAAATGGTTGGAACGCAACGTCAAGCCGCACAAGGTGCCGGGTTACGCGTCGGTGGTGCTCTCGCTCAAGAAGACCGGCGTGCCGCCGGGCGATGCGACCGCCGAGCAGATGGATTTCGTGGCCGACATGGCCGACCAACACAGCTTTGGCGAACTGCGCGTGACGCACGAGCAAAACCTGGTGCTGGCGGACGTGAAGCAATCCGAGCTGTTCGAGGTCTGGACCAAGATCAAGGCCAAGGGCCTGGCGACGCCCAACATCGGCTTTTTGACCGACATCATCTCCTGCCCGGGCGGCGACTTCTGCTCGCTGGCCAACGCCAAGTCGATCCCGATCGCTGCCGCCATCGCCGAGCGCTTCGACAACCTGGACTTCCAGTACGACATCGGCGACATCGAGTTGAACATTTCAGGCTGCATCAACGCCTGCGGCCACCATCACGTCGGCAACATCGGCGTGCTGGGCGTGGACAAGGACGGTAGCGAGTGGTACCAGGTGTCGATCGGCGGCGCCCAGGGCGACAACGCGGCGATCGGCAAGATCATTGGCCCGTCGTTCTCGGCGGTGCAGATGCCGGAAGTGATCGGCCGCCTGCTCGAAGTCTACGTGCGTGACCGGACCGAGGATGAGCGCTTTGTGGACACCGTGCAGCGCCTTGGCATTGCGCCATTCAAGGATCACGTGTATGCGACGCCGATTGCGGCGGGCGAACTGGTTGGGGAAGACGAATATGCTTGAAACACACAAACAGATCATCAAGGGCCGTGAAGTCGTCGACGACGACTGGAGCGTGCTGCGCCTTGAAGAGGGCGAGATGCCCGACAGTGTGGTCGTCCCGGAAGGCAAGATCATCGTGCCCCTCTCCGTGTGGCAGGCGCAACGCGCGGCGCTGGCTGGCCGCTCCGAGCTCGGGGTCTGGATCGCGTCGGACGAGCGAGCGGAAGCGCTCAAAGGTGAACTCGACAAGTTCACCCTGATCGCGGTCGACTTTCCGAAGTTTACCGACGGCCGCGGCTACTCGATCGCGTTCAACCTGCGCCGCCGCCTTGGCTATCGGGGCGAACTGCGCGCGATCGGCGACGTGCTGCGCGACCAGCTGTTCCAGATGGCGCGCGTGGGCTTCGATGCCTACGCCACGCGCCAGGACCGCAGCATCCACGATGCGCTCAAGGGCCTGACCGCATTCTCCCAGCCCTACCAGGCCGCCGTCGACCAGCCGCTGCCGCTTTTCCGCCGCGTGCAGCGCCAGGCGCACGTCGAACACAGCGACGCCGGCGCCGGCATTTGATTGAGGTGGACCGCATGACCGATTTGAATGCACGCATTGGCGAGACCCGCGCGACGTTAGAGCGCATCGCGCGCGACTTTTCGCCGGCCGTGTTCGCATCAAGCCTGGCCGCCGAGGACATGGTCGTCACCGACATGATCCTCAAGGCCGGCCTGCCGATCGCCATCTTCACCCTCGAGACCGGCCGCCTGCACCAGGAGACGCTGGCGGTGCTAAAGCAGATCAAGGCCACCTACGATTACGACATCGCCCTGTACCGGCCGCGGCCCGAACTGGTCGACGAATACGTGACCAGGAACGGCCTGAACGCGTTCTACGACAGCGTCGAGATGCGGCGCGAGTGCTGCCGCATCCGCAAGGTCGAGCCGCTCGGCCGGGCGCTGGCCGGCCACAAGGCCTGGGTCACCGGCCAGCGCCGAGCGCAATCGACCACCCGCGCCGAACTGGCAGTCCAGGAGGACGACGCGGCGCATGGCATGGTCAAGTTCAACCCGCTGGCCGACTGGCTTGAGGCCGACGTCTGGGACTACATCCGCGAGGGCGCGGTGCCGTACAACGCGCTGCACGACCGCGGCTATCCGTCGATCGGCTGCGAGCCCTGCACCCGCGCGGTCCAGCCGGGCGAAGACGTGCGCGCTGGCCGCTGGTGGTGGGAGAACCCGGACTCGAAGGAATGCGGCCTGCACCTGGTCGACGGCAAACTCGTTCGCATCAAATCCGTGGCTGCATAAGCCACAACAAGAACTCAGGCACAGCCACCATGACTACCATCACCGACATCCCGCGCGCCCTCACCGACGTGAATGCGCGCCACCTCGACGCCCTGGAATCGGAAGCGATCCACATCATGCGCGAAGTCGCGGCCGAATGCACCAACCCTGCCCTGCTGTTCTCGGGCGGGAAGGACTCGGTGGTGCTGCTGCGCCTGGCCGAGAAGGCCTTCCGCCCCGGTCAATTCCCGTTCCCGCTGGTGCACATCGACACCGGCCACAACTTCCCCGAAGTGATCGCCTTCCGCGACGCGCGCGTGGCCGAGTTGGGCGAGCGCCTGATCGTCGGCAGCGTCGAGGACTCGATCGAGCGCGGCACGGTACGCCTGCGCAACCGGCAGACCGACTCGCGCAACGCGGCCCAGGCCGTGACCCTGCTGGAGACCATCGCCGAACACGGCTTCGACGCCTGCATCGGCGGCGCGCGCCGCGACGAGGAAAAGGCGCGCGCCAAGGAGCGCATCTTCTCGTTCCGCGACGAGTTCGGCCAGTGGGACCCCAAGGCCCAGCGCCCCGAGCTGTGGGACCTGTATAACACCCGCGTTCATCCGGGCGAGAACATGCGCGTGTTCCCGATTTCGAACTGGACCGAACTGGACGTGTGGCAGTACATCGCGCGCGAACGGCTGGCCCTGCCCTCGATCTACTATGCGCACGAGCGCGAGGTCATTGCGAGGAACGGGCTGCTGGTGCCGGTAACAAGCCTGACTCCGCCGCGGGAAGGCGAGACCGTGGACAAGCTCGTGGTGCGCTTTCGCACCGTGGGCGACATCTCGTGCACCTGCCCTGTCGCCTCGACCGCGAGTACGGTCGACGCGATCATCGCCGAAACCGCGGTGACCCAGGTTACCGAGCGCGGCGCGACCCGGATGGACGACCAGACCTCCGAAGCGTCGATGGAAAAACGCAAGAAGCAAGGATACTTCTGATGAACGCCATGACCGACAAACTGACCGAGCGCGGGCTACTGCGCTTCATCACCGCCGGCTCCGTGGACGACGGCAAGAGCACGCTGATCGGCCGCCTGCTATACGACAGCAAAGGCATCTTCGCCGACCAGCTGGCCGCCGTCTCGCGCGCCAAGCACAAGCGCACTGTGGGCGACACCATCGACCTGTCGCTCCTGACCGACGGGCTGGAGGCCGAACGCGAACAAGGCATCACGATCGACGTCGCCTACCGCTACTTCGCCACCCCCAGGCGCAAGTTCATCATCGCCGACACGCCGGGCCACGAACAGTACACCCGCAACATGGTGACCGGCGCGTCGACCGCCGACGCGGTGATCATCCTGATCGACGTGTCGAAGGTCAAGCTGCGCGAGGACGGCGGAGTCGACCTGCTGATCCAGACCAAGCGTCACTCGACCATTGCGCACCTGCTGCAGATCGAGCACGTGATCGTCGCCGTCAACAAGATGGACCTCGTGAACTACGACCAGACGGTCTTCGATCGCATCGTCAAGGCTTACCGCGAATTTGCGGACTCGCTGGGTCTTGCCGACGTGACGGCGATACCGCTGTCCGCACTGGCTGGCGACAACGTGGTCGAAGCGTCGGAACGGATGGACTGGTACAAGGGCCCGACCCTGATCGAGCTGCTCGAGTCGCTGACGGTGTACGACGAAGCGCACGACGCGCCGTTCCGCTTCCCGGTGCAGCTGGTGGCGCGTCACAACGGGCACGAGGCCAACGACTTCCGCGGCTACATGGGCCGCATCGAGTCGGGCCGCGTCTCGGTTGGCGACAAGCTGGTGGTGCAGCCGTCGAACCAGGCCGCCACCGTCAAGGAGATCGTCACCTTCGACGGCTCCCTGCCGTACGCGGTGGCCGGCCAGTCGGTGACCCTGCTGCTTGAGGAGTACCTGGACATCTCGCGCGGCGACCTGCTCGCCAGCGAACGGCAGCCGGCAAGCCTGCTCAAGCAGGTGGTGGCCGACGTATGCTGGATGTCCGACGAGCCGCTCGACCTGCGCCGCAAGTACTGGATCAAGCACGGCACGCGCCAGACCGCCGCCAAGGTGACCAAAGTCGACACCCTGCTCGACGTGAACACCCAGCAGCGCCTGTTGGCCGAAGGCCTGAGGCTGAACGACATCGCGCGCGTCAACCTGACCGTGCAGCAGCCGCTGGCGGCCGATGCCTACGCCGACATCCGCGCGACCGGCGCCTTCATCCTGATCGACGAAGTCACGCACCAGACCGTCGCCGCGGGCATGATCCGCCTGCGGGACTGACATGGCGGCGACCGGGAAGGTCTACCTGATCGGCGCCGGCCCCGGCGCGGCCGACCTGATCACCGTACGCGGCGCGCGCCTTCTGGCGCAGGCCGACGTCGTCCTGTACGACGCGCTGGTCACGCCCGAGATGCTGGAGCTGTGCCCGCAGGCCGAGAAGATCGCGGTGGGCAAACGCTCCGGCCAGCGCTCCACGGCGCAGGAGGTCATCAACCAACAGCTGGTCGAATGCGCGCATCGCTACTCTCTGGTGGTGCGCCTGAAGGGCGGCGACCCGATGCTGTTCGGGCGCGCCGACGAGGAACTGCGCGCGCTGGAACAAGCGGACATCGAGGTCGAGGTGGTCCCCGGGATCACCACCGCCGTTGCCGCCGCGGCGGCCACCAGGCAGCCGCTGACCAAGCGCGGGGTGGCGCGCTCGGTGGCCTTCTTCACCTCCAGTACCGCGCCGGAACACGCGCAGGACACGGTGGAAATGCCGGAGACCGACACGCTGGTGCAGTACATGGGCGGGCGCGAAGCGATTGCCACCGCCGAGCGGCTGCTGGCGCAGGGACGCTCGCCGGACCTGCCGGTGGTAGTGGTTGAAAACTGCAGCCGGATCGATGAGCGCGTGCAGCGCCTGACGCTGGCCGAACTGGCGCACGGGCTCGAACCGGCGCACGGGCCGGTGCTGGTGATGATGGGTGAAGCGCTCAGGATGCGGGACCACCAGCGCGCGTAGGGTGGGCGGGTAAAGTTGGCCAGTGGCCAACTTTACGAACGCCCACGCGTTCAAACCAAGCGTGAATCAATCGAATGTGTGGCGGCTCGGCCTCTGGTTGAACTGGTACACGCAGCCAAGCCGCCGTAACGTGAAAGAAAGCACTGTACGGACGTGCAGCGTCCTGACCTGAGTAGGCC
>NZ_SPUM01000144.1 GCF_004614195.1 Massilia horti
GCGCCGGGGTGGCACGCTCTGCAATGACCGTTAGGGTGCGCACCCGTGCGCACGCTGTACGGCGGCGCAAAGTTTGCACGTCGTCCCCCGCGCGCGGGGACCCATGCTGAACGTCATTTCACGCGCAGCATGGATTCCCGCCAAGGGGGGCGCCGAGCCCGGGAACGACGATTTCGGGGCTAACTATTATTGAGTCTACAACCCACTGCAATTGCCCGATGTGAGCTACCCCCCGTGCCCCGATCTCAACAGCGACCGTACCCGCTTCGCGGTCAGCACCGGCAGGTAATCGGCCACGACTGCCATCCGGGCCAGGCGCGTCAGTTCGGCGCAATACAGCATGGCCACGTGCTCGGGCGGATGATGCAGCTGGGCAGCCAGGTCCAGGATTTCGGAGATGTGGGCGTCGAGGGTGGCGGCTGGTGTCAGCGGCCCCTGTAATGCGGCCGACTGCTCCAGGCCGCGCATGCAGCTCACTGCGTAGGGGAATTGTTCCAGTATCAGGCTCATGCTGCCCTCCGCGCTGGCCAATCGCCTGCTGTAGACGCCCGGGCGCGCCGAATGTTCCGCGCCTGCGGTTCGAGCGCATCAATTGCGCCATGGGCTGAGCCGGCCGCTGTGGGGGAACGTGGCCGCGCAGGGGGTGTCAAAGCGATCATCAACGCCGAGGAGCCATGCATGGATATTCTCAAGAGTAACGTGATCGTCGGGGTCAGCGCGGCGCTTGCCGCCACTGTCCTGGTCCCGGTTCTGTTGCCGGTGGTGGTCACCGTCGGCCGGCCGGTGGCCAAATCGCTGCTCAAGGGCGGCCTGATGTTGTACGAGAAAGGGCGCGAGGCAGTGGCGGTGGCCGGCGAATCGGTCGAGGACATGATGGCCGAGATCCGCGCCGAGCAGGCCGGCCAGGGCGCACCCGCACCCGAGGGGCAGGCGGCGGCCGGTACCGTGGCGCCGCACGCCCAGCCTGACCAGGCCGACCGCGGCCCGCGGCCGCGCCCGGGCATGGCTGCCATATGACCATCCACGCCCATGTCGCCCATACGGTGCCGGGACGGGTGCGGTTGCGCCTGCCTGAGCATCGCGGCGACGAGGAGCTGTTCGGGCGCCTGGAACAGGAGTTGCTCGAAAGCGGGCAATTCGGGGCAGTGAGTGCCAATCCTGCCACGGCCAGCCTGGTGCTTGAATTCACGGGCACGCTCAAACAGGCCCTCGCCGTGCTGGCCGACCGGTTCCAGATGGAGGTAAAGCCCCCGCCGGCCGCGCCGCCGGCCGCGCGGGCGAGCGCGCCCTTCGATCCGCTGCGGCTGGTAACCGGACGCGATATCGATCCGATGCTCGTGGCCGGCGTGGCGTTCGGCGCGATCGGGGTGGTGCAGGCCTTTCGGGGCGCCATCCTGGTGCCGGCCATGAGCGCATTCTGGTATGCATTCAATGCATTCCGGCTGGCCAGCGAGCCGAATCGCCGTGGAGCGGCCGACGAGGTCGAAGCGCTGGCCGAGACGGTGGGCGAGGCAGCGGGCGAGGCCGGTGCCGATTGATTGACAACGGCGTGCGGCGGGCCGCGCGCCAAACATATTGTTAGTGGAGGTTGAAATGGCTGATCCCAGACACAGAGAAGGTTCTTACCAACAGCATGCGCCCAGCGGAGCGGGCGGTCCCGGCGCGCCGCAGCCGGAATTCCACGCCGAACCACCGCACGTGACACAGGGGACGCAGGGAGCGCACGGCGGCACCGCGGCAGGGGAGATTCACGGTGGCGCGATGGAGAGCGGCCAACACATGCTGCGCGGGGCGATTGGCGCCACCGAAGATGTGGGCACCGGCCTGGTCGGTGGCGTGTCCCACATCGCCACCGACCTGGTGCACGGCGTGACCGACCTGGGCTATGAGGTGCGCAACGGCGCCACCGGCCTGATCGGCGCGGTGGGCGACATCGGCAGCGCCGCGGTCACCACCGTGACCCACCTGCTGGTGGACGTGGTCGGCGGCGTGCGGCAGGTGGTGTCGGCCGCGGTGGGCGAGCACCGCGAGACCACCAGCCGTGGGCACGAATACGGCACGACGGGCCGGCAGCAGACGGGCGGTTCCGAGCAGGGGCCGCATATCTGAGGCGTTGTTATCAATCACCGCAGCGCTGGCAGGAACGGGTGTTGTCGTACCTGCAGCGCTGCAACGTGCTGATATGCCGTGCACGGTTTGTGTGTCACACTCCTGTCATTTTTGGGCGCTAGTCTCTCGCGCATGACAGGAGCCGCCATGACCTCACTTCCCAAACAATATCCCGGACGCCTGAGGCTGCGCTTCCCGCAACTGCGGGGGGCGCCGCTGGCAGCGGCCGAAGTGGCAGCGTCGCTGCGCCAGGTTACTGGCGTGGTGGCGGTCGAGGCCAGCCCGCTGACTGGCAGCCTGCTGGTGAGCTACCGGATCGACGGCAGGGCCGAAGCGCGCCTGCTGCCGGCGCTGCGCCAGGTGCTGGAGCGGCATGGTCTGTCGTGCCACCACGAGCGCGCGCCGCGTCACGGCGCGGGCCGGGCCGCACCCGCACCCGGCATCGACGCGCTGGCGGCCAAACTGACCGGCGCGGTGGTCGACAAGCTGGTCGAACGTTCCGCTTTGGCCTTGGTCGCCGCGCTGCTGTAAGGCTTGGCGCGCGCGTTCACCAGCAGCGGCACCAGCGCGCCCGCCGCGATCGCCAGCAGGTCCGGGCTGCTTAACGCCGTCAATCCCAGGCGGCGCCGCAGGCCGGGCAGCAGGTGGACCGCGCCCTGCAGCAGGCTTGACGCCACGATAGCGGCCGTGAGCAAGGGATTGGGCGGCAGATCCGCGGCAAACGGAGATTGGTGTTCGGAGCGGCAGAACAGTGCATGCGCCAGCTGGCTCAGCACGAGCGTATCGAAGCCGACCGTGCGCGCGCGCTCGCCGCTGCCATAGCGCAGCAGCCCATAGGCGTAGGAAGACAGGGTGCCGCCGGCGATCACCCCGGCCTCGCGCGCGTAGCGCAGCATGTCCGCATTGCCGACCAGGTTGGCGCGCGGGTCGCGCGGCGGGCGTTGCATCACGTCCTGCTCGGCCGGTTCCTCGGTCAGGGCGATCGCCGGCAGCACATCCGTCAACAGATTTAGCCACAGCAATTGCAGCGAGGTCAGGGGCGATTCCCCGCGCCAGGCGACCGCGCCCAGCACGACCAAAATTTCGGAGAGGTTCGACGACACGAGGAAGTGCACCGACTTGCGGATGTTGTCCGAAATCGTGCGCCCCAGCGCCACCGCGTCGAGCAAGGAGTCCAGCCGGTCGTGCTTGAGGGCCACGTCCGCCACCGACAGCGCCATGTCGGTGCCGCTGCCCATCGCGATGCCCACGTCCGCCGCGCGCAAGGCCGGGCTGTCGTTGATGCCGTCGCCGGTCATGGCCACCGTCGCGCCCGCTGCCTGCATCGCCTTGACGATGCGCAGCTTGTCGGACGGCGTGACGCGCGAAAAGATGTTCGCCTGGTTCACTGCCTGGCCCAGCAGCTCGGGCGGCATGCGGTCGAGCGCGTCGGAATTGATGACCTTGAGCTCGCCACCGTCGTTCAGGCGCAGCGCCTTGCCGATCTGGTAGGCCGTGCCGGCCTGGTCGCCGGTGAGCATCGTGGTGCGGATCCCCGCTTCGTGGAAGCGTTCGATCGTGCGCGCGGCGCCGGGCCGCAAGGGATCGGCCAGCCCGACCAGTCCGAGCCAGGTCAGGGGCGGCACGCCATCCTGTTCTGGCGCATGTTCCGGCGAAACTTCCGCGTAAGCAAAGCCGAGCACGCGCAGCCGCTCGGCCGACATCTGGCCGTTCTGGAAGAGGATCCGTTCCCGGGCCTCGGCGTCGCAGGCGCATACCTGCCCGTCCTGCACGTAGTGGTCGCACAGGGCCAGCAGGTCGGCCGGGCTGCCCTTGGCGGCCACCAGGCGCCGGCGCGGATCGGGCGTGGCATGGGTGGTGTACATGTAATTGCGGCCCTCGGCGCGCAGTTCGCTGCCCAGCAGCGGATACTCCCGGCGCAGCCGGCCCGGCTGCAGGCCGGCCCGGCGCGCCAGCTCCAGCAGCGCGCGCTCGGTGGCCGAGCTTTGCAGGGGCGATTCGGCCGAGGCCTCATGCGTGCCGGCCTCGTTGCACAACACGCATACCTGTAGCAGGCGGTCCAGTTCCTTGCGGCCGGTGATCGCGTCCTGCCCCGGCACGAACTGCTGGCGCACGGTGCGGATCGCCACCGCCGACATCTGGTTCATCGTCAGCGTCCCGGTCTTGTCCAGGCAGATGGCGGAGATGCTGCCGATGGTCTCCACCGCATGCAGGCGGCGGATCAGGACCTGGCGCGCGCGCATCTGGCGCAGCCCGCGCGCCAGCGACGTGGTCGCGACCGCGGGCAAGCCTTCGGGCACCGCGGCGACCGCCAGCGCGATCACCGACCGGAACAAGGCGCCCCCGGCCTGGCGGCGCAGCAGGCCGATGGCCAGCACGCCGCCGCACAGGGCGGTGCTGACGGCGACCAGCTGGTTGCCCAGCCGGTCCAGCTGCAATTGGACCGGAGTCAGCGGACGTTCGGTCGAGCGGGTCAGGGCCTCGATCGCGCCGGCCTCGGTGTGGCCGCCGGTGCCGACCACCAGGCCGCGCCCGGTCCCGGACGCCACCGCGGTGCCGCGATAGGCCATGTTGTCGCGCTCGGCCAGCGGCACGTCCGCCGGCAGCGCCGCAACGTTCTTGGTCACCGGCAGGCTCTCGCCGGTCAGGGCGGATTCGTCGATCCGCAGGCCGCTGGCCTGCAACAGGCGCAGGTCGGCCGCGACCCGCGTGCCCGGCGCCAGCACCAGGATATCGCCCGGGACCACGTGCGAGGACAGGATCAGCATGACCATGCCGTCGCGCAGCACGAGCACCCGGTCATCGACCAGCTCCGACAGCGAGGTGATGGTGGCCTCGGCCTGGCGCTCGGTCACGAAGCCGATCGCGGCATTGAGCACCAGCACGGCGCCGATCGCGACGGTCTCGGCCAGCGCGCCCGTCAGCAGCGACACCACGGCGGACAAGGCCAAGAGGACAACCGGCGTGTTCTGGAACTGGCTGAGCAGGATTTCGAACGAGGAGCGCTGGCGCGGCGGCAGCACAATGTTCTTGCCGTGACGTAGCCGCTGTTCGGCTTCCGCTGCCGACAGCCCGCGCCGCGCCGAGCTCGTGTAGGAGGCGAGCGCCTCGTTTGCGTCGAGCAAATGCCAGGGCGGATACAGGGTACGGTTCGACATGGCCGGCTTGGCCTGCGGTATCACCCGCGGCGGCGCCGGTGGGTCGTCGTCGGCCGCCGGCGGCACGGCCAGACCCAGCTCCCGCAGCAAGGTGTCGGCCGGGACAGCGGGCCGGAACAGCAACAGCACCCGCCCGGTAAGCGCACTGGCGACGACCTCGGTCACCGCCGGGTGCCGGGCCAGTTGCGCTTCCAGCCGGCGCTTCATGCGCTCGCTATGGTAGAGGCCGGCAATTGCAATCCTGAGCCGGCCGGGCGCCCGGGCGATCACGCTCGCATTGGCAAACTGGTCCATAAATCTCCTGGCCTGGGGGCGCCGGTTCGGAACTGTGCCGGGCCGCGCATTATTCCAGTCAGACGCGCCGCCAGCGGCGAAGTTCAGGCTGTCCGCGCGGGGCGCCTGACACGGCTAAAAAAAACCGACCTCAGCACACAGAATTCCTGACACCTCCGAGCGCCCTCGTCATTTCTGCTACTCCCCTAACCGTACTAGCGGGGTCTCCATAGCCTCAACACCAGTGCTGTGAGGACTGCCGAGCCGATGAACGAGCCAACGATGAGGCCATACGCTATGTCGAGATTCATGCCCGGACCAAAAATGATGATCGAAGCCCAGACAAGTACAGCTATCAACAAGGCGGTTACGAGTGAAATGAATGTGATTTTCATCCGAATCGCTCCGCAATAGGACAATTGAAATACTGCCCGGCGTTACTACCGCCTGCTCGCACTACTTCTTCCTCAAAGGAAGTGCAGTTATGAACCACAGCCCCCCATATCCACGGCTTTTCTATCAGTTCGTGCAACTTTTCATGAGCACCTTTAGGGTTAGGAAGCTTGATAGGCGAGCGACGAATCTCACGCTTGCCGTTTTCTTTCAAGTACCGCATATAGTTACTTTGAGGCATGAATTTGGGCAAATTATATGGGCCAGAGATGTGGACATACCAACTCCAGCTTTTACCGATGTGTAGTAGCGTATGGCCGCATGGGTTCACCTTATGGCCCGACACGATGACGGCACATACGTGCTGGAAGTCAGATAGTTCAAGCGGGCAGACAAGCATTGCTGCGCCCTCGTAAGGCTTGGACATATCGCCTCCGGTTAGCACACTTTCTGGGCTGAACAATCCCAGCCCCCGAGGGTGCTTCCCTCAGTGCCGCCCCGGATGCTTTGGCGCGTGTAGGCCCACTTAATTCTGGCATAGGCAATCTGGACCCGTTCGACGATGATCCCACCTTCACCGCTGTCAGGGGTGATGCTTGCAATAATCAGGTTTTCAAGTTCGATTTTGAAGTAGGGAATGGGCTTGCCGTCGCCGTCAGCCCGCAGGAACTCAAAAACCGCTTTCGGCAGGGTCTTCCCCGCTGCACAGGTTTGCAAGAGGACAGGGGAAGCCAAGTCAGCAAGCTTGGTGAAGTTGATGGGGTACAGGTCGGCTCGCCCGGTGGTATGGCCCCCTGCTGTTGATAGCACCCCGGCTCTGGGCTGGTGGACTGCGTACAGGACGTTATTCACTTCGATCCAGTTTCGGTGGCGCTCGTCCTCCGACTCGCCGTTGATGCCATCGATCTTCAGGTACGCGTCACTTGCCATTCTTGCCTCCGTCATAAGGTTGAATGGCAATTCTTGCCTGACTGCGTAGCGGGGACGTTGGCAACGGTCAGGAGGTCAAGCGAGGAAGATCAACGGGTAGATATTTGCACTGAGAAATATCCCAAAAAAATGCACTTGACCTTCCCATCGTTGGAAGCACTATCCTGCGTGTATGGGAACAAGGAGAAGGACATGGAAAGCGGTTTGAAAGAGGAAAGGGCAGCCGTGCAGATGAACTTTGACATCGCCGGCATGACCTGCGCCTCGTGCGTGGCGCGCGTGGAAAAGGCGCTCAAGACGGTGCCCGGCGTGCTCGACGCGACGGTCAACCTGGCCACCGAGAAGGCATCGGTCAGCGGCACAACGGCGCTCGACGCGCAGGCCGTGATTGCCGCCGTGCAGCGCGCCGGTTATGAAGCGAGCAAGGCCGGTGCCCAGCGGCGTGCCCCGGCGCTGCCCTCATGGTGGCCGGTCGCGCTGTCGGTCCTGTTGTCATTGCCGCTGGTCGCGCCGATGGTCGCCGAGCTGTTCGGGCTCGACTGGACGCTGCCCGGCTGGCTGCAGATGGCGCTGGCGACCCCGGTCCAGTTCTGGCTCGGCGCGCGTTTCTACAAGGCCGGCTGGAAGGCGCTGCGCGCATTCTCCGGCAACATGGACCTGCTGGTCGCGATCGGCACCAGCGCGGCGTATGGCATGTCGGTGTACCTGTTGTGGCTGCATTGGGGCCACGGCATGGATCATTTGTATTTCGAGTCGTCCGCGGTTGTGATTACGCTGGTGCTGCTCGGCAAGTGGCTCGAGAGCCGGGCCAAGCACCGTACGGTGGAGGCGATCCGCGCGCTCGAGGCGCTGCGCGTAACCGAGGCACTGGTGCGCCGGGACGGGCGCGAGATTTCGCTGCCGCTCGAACGGCTGCGCGTGGGCGACGTGATGGTGGTTCGTCCCGGCGCGCGCGTGCCGGCCGACGGCAAGGTGGTGGAAGGCAGCAGTCACCTCGACGAGTCGCTGTTGACCGGCGAGAGCCTGCCGGTCAGCAAGCGCGCCGGCGATCGCGTGACCGGCGGCGCCGTCAATATCAACGGGCTGCTGCTGGTCGAGGCCACCGCCGTCGGCGCGGCGACGATGCTGTCGCGGATTATCCAGTTGGTCGAGGACGCGCAAGCGGTCAAGGCGCCGATCCAGCGCCTGGTGGACCGGGTCAGCGCGTTCTTCGTGCCGGTGGTGCTGCTGCTCTCGCTCATCACGCTGCTCGCCTGGGGCCTCACCAGCGGCGACTGGCAGCAGGCGCTGCTCAATGCGGTGGCGGTGCAGGTGATCGCCTGCCCGTGCGCGCTCGGGCTGGCCACGCCGACCGCGATCATGGTCGGCACCGGCATCGCCGCGCGCCATGGCATTTTGATCAAGGACGCGCAGGCGCTCGAGACCGCGCACGCAGTCGGCGTGGTCGTGTTCGACAAGACCGGCACGCTCACCGAAGGCAAGCCGGAGCTGCTCGCAGTGGAAGGGCAGGCGCCGCGCAAGGTGCTGGAACTGGCAGCGGCGGTGCAGCAGTACAGCGAGCACCCGCTGGCCAGGGCAGTGATGGCGGCAGCGCGCGCCAAGGATCTCAACCCGCCAGCGGCAACCAACGCCGCGGCGCTGCCGGGGCGCGGCGTGAAGGCCGACGTCGCGGGCGCCACGGTCTGCCTCGGCAACCTGCGCCTGATGCAGGAACTGGGCGCGGCCGCCGGCGCTCTCGTACGCACGGCGCAAGAGCACGAAGCGAAAGGGCGCACGGTCTCGTGGCTGGCGGTGCAGACTGGCGGCGAATGGCGGGTCGAAGGCCTGCTGGCGTTCGGCGACCGCGTCAAGCCCTCGGCAAACAGCGCGGTACAGCGCCTGGCCGAAA
This sequence comes from Massilia horti, assembly GCF_004614195.1. Classification (GTDB taxonomy): domain Bacteria; phylum Pseudomonadota; class Gammaproteobacteria; order Burkholderiales; family Burkholderiaceae_D; genus Telluria; species Telluria horti. Next base: position 8,752 of record NZ_SPUM01000144.1, read on the forward strand.
TGGGCGTACGCTCCATGATGCTCACGGGCGACAACCAGGGCAGCGCGCGGGCGGTGGCCGAGGCGATCGGCATCGCCAACTTCGTGGCCGAGGTGCTCCCGGGTGAAAAGGCCAGGGTTGTCACCGACACGATGCATTCAGGCGCCAGGGTCGCGATGGTCGGCGATGGCATCAACGACGCGCCGGCGCTGGCGGCGGCCGACGTTGGCATTGCGATGGCGAGCGGCACCGAGGTCGCGATGCAAACCGCCGGCATCACCTTGATGCGCTCCGACCCGGCGCTGGTGGCCGATGCCATCGATATCTCGAACCGGACCTATCGCAAGATCCGCCAGAATCTTGGCTGGGCATTCGTGTATAACGTGGTCGGGATTCCGCTGGCGGCCTTCGGGCTGCTCAACCCGATGCTTGCCGGCGCCGCGATGGCGTTAAGTTCGGTGAGCGTCGTCACCAACGCGCTGCTGCTGCGGCGCTGGGCGCCTTCTGGGGCGCACCTTGTAACAACCGAAGGGACCGAGGCGGTCCCGGCAACTGGAGAAAAAACAATGTATGAACTTACCGTAGAAGGCATGAGCTGCGGCCACTGTGTGGGCCGCGTTACCAAGTCGGTGCAGGACGTGGACCGGGAAGCAAGCGTGACGGTGGACCTGCCGACCAAAAAGGTGCGCATTGACAGCAGCGCGGACCTGGACCGGATCGTCGCCGCGATCGACGGGGCGGGGTATCCGGTTACGGAGCGCAAGGCGGCGTAACAGCGTAGGGTGCGCACCCGTGCGCACGCGGTACGTGTGAATATCGTTGGCTCCTGCATTCGCACGCGATCACAATATATGGGCTTACGGCTACTGTTCGTATCCGCCGCCTTCGCGAACCGCGTGCGCACAGGTGCGCACCCTACGATCGCTTTGCGAACCGGAGGTGAATGGAGGAGCCAACGAAATACGAACGTACCGCGTGCGCACAGGTGCGCACCCTACGAGGCCCGCGAAAATTATTGCCTAAACGTACATACGTCTGCTAGCATGACCCCCTTTGCTTCGACGAAGGGTGAACCGCCATGGCATTCCTGACCGGGTTGTTGGCATCACGACGCAAAAAAAGCCGGGAGCGGCTGGTACGCCGAGCGGCGGAGGTGATCGAGCACGTGCTGCTCGACATCGGCGTCGACCGCTTCGTCAACGGCACGCTGCTGCTGGATAAGAAATTGCGGCTGCACTTCTTCGCCATGGAGCCGGCCCACGGCCCCGAGATCATCGCCTCGGTCCCTGTCTGCCAACTGGCCGAGGCGCGTATGCTGCGCCGGCTGGTCGACGATGTCGCCCAGGATACCGCGCCACCCAACCTGCATACCGGCTACCTGGTCCAGGGCCTGATGCGCGAGTTCAAGGCGCAGTCGCCGGCCGTCAGCCGCCTGTCCTAGTTCATCCGATCGCCGAGCGCAGCGCCCCCGCTTCGACATAGATGCGGCGGATCGCGGGGTATTGCGCGGCGACCTTGCGCTCGAGCTGGTCGATCGCCTGTTCCACCTCGTCGATGCGCATCCCCCGCGTAAAGCGCAGGGCCGCGATCAGCAGCACCTCGTCCGGCCCCAGCTGCATGGTCAGGAGCCGCCCCACCGAGGCGATGTTGGGGTCGGCCTCGAAGATCGCGCGCAGCCGGCGCGTCGCTTCGAATCCCATGCTCTCGCCCACCAGCAGGTGCCCGGTCTCGCGCGCCAGCGTGAGCGCGGCGCCCACCAGCAGCAGCCCGATCAGCATCGAGGCAATGGCGTCGAACCGGGGATCGCCGAACAGCAGGGCCACGCCAAGGCCGAGCGCAGCCACGAGCAACCCCAGCAGTGCCGCGGTATCCTCGATAAACACGGTAAAAACGGATGCGTCCTTGCTCGTGCGCACCGCCTGCCACAGGCTCATGCCCGGCCGGCGGTAGCGGTTCAGCGCGCGGCGCGACACGTTCCAGCTGTACAGCTCGAACCCGGCCGCGATCGCCAGCACCAGGTAGTTCCAGTAAGGGTCGCGCAGGGGCGCCGGATGGTGCAGCGCGTGCACCCCGTGGTAGATCGACAGCCCGCCGCCGAGCGAGAACACCGACAGCGCGACCACCAGCGCCCAGAAGTACAGCGCCTTGCCGTAGCCGAACGGGTGGTGCACGTCGGGCCGGCGCGCGCTCATTTTTTCGCCGATCAGCAGCAGCAACTCGTTGCCGGTATCGACCGTCGAGTGGATGCCCTCGGCCAGCATGACGGCGCTGCCGGACATCAGCGCAACGGCGAACTTGGCGGCGGCGATCCCGAGGTTTGCCAGGATCGCAGCATAGATGACCTTGCGCGAGCCGTCCTTGCCGTCTTGCCGCGCCGCATAGTCATCTTTCATGTCGCGATCCTTGGTACGCTTACGTGGCCAGTGTAGCCAAATCGTCATTTTTGCCATGCACGGCTGGTGTTCGCGACGAGGGAACGCATGAGTGTCAGGAACCTGCAGCATCTGTTGGCGCCGCGATCGGTGGCGCTGATCGGGGCGTCGGAGCGGCCGGGCAGTCTTGGCGCGACCCTGCTCGCGAATCTGGCCGGTGGCGGATTTCGCGGTGCGATCTACCCGGTCAATCCGCGCCACGAGCAGGTCGCGGGGCTTACGTGCTATCCGGGCCTGGCCAGCCTGCCGGAGGTGCCGGAACTGGCCGTGCTGGCGCTGCCCGCGCGCGCGGTGCCGGGCATCGTGCGTCAACTGGGCGAAATCGGCAACCGCGCGGCGATCGTGCCGGCCTTTGGCCTGTCGCTGGAGCGCGACGAATACGGCCGCACCCTGAAGCAGGCGATGCTCGACGCCGCCAATCCCTACCTGCTGCGCATCCTGGGGCCCAACAGCGCCGGCCTGCTGGCGCCGCCGCTCGGACTGAACGCGAGCATGGCGGCGAGCGGCGCGCTGCCGGGGCGGATCGCGTTCGTGTCGCAGTCGGGCGCTTTGATGACCGGGGTGCTGGACTGGGCGCGCTCGCGCGGGATCGGCTTTTCCAAGTTCATCGCGCTGGGCGAATCGGCCGACGTGGACGTGGGCGACGTGCTCGACTATCTTGCCACCGACGGCACGACCGCGGCGATCCTGCTGCATCTGGAGGGACTGCGCTATGCGCGCAAGTTCATGTCGGCGGCGCGCGCGGCGGCGCGCAGCAAGCCGACCGTGGTGCTCAAGTCGGGCCGCATCGCGGATGGGGCGTGCGCGTCAGCGCTGCGGGGCGGGGCGCTGGCCGGAGCGGACGACGTCTACGACGCGGCCATCCGGCGCGCCGGCATGCTGCGCGTGTTCACCACCGAGGAGCTGTTCGCGGCGGTCGAGATCCTGGCGCACGCGCGGCCACATGGCGGGGAGCGGCTGGCGATCGTCAGCAACGGCGCCGGCCCCGGCATGATGGCGGCCGATGCGCTCGTGTGCAACGGCGGGCAGCTGGCCCAGTTATCAAGCGAGACGGCCGAGCGCCTCGGCCGCACGCTGCCGGCCGGCTGGTCGCACGCGCACGTCGTCAACATTTTGTCCGACGCGCCACCCGAACGTTATCGCGACGTGCTCGCGGTGCTGCTCGAAGACCCGCAGGCCGACGCGGTGTTGCTGGTGCACGCACCGACCGCCGGCGTGGACAGCGTCGCGGTCGCCAGTGCGGTGGCGCCGCTGGCACGCGCGGCGGCGCGCAACGTGCTGTCGTGCTGGCTGGGCGGCGACACGGTCGCCCAGGCCCGCGCGCTCGCCTCAAGCGCCGACATTCCGAGCTTCGGCACGCCGGAAGACGCGGTGGACGGCTTCCTGCAGATCGTGCACTACCGCCAGAACCAGAACCTGCTGATGCAGGTGCCGCCGACCGTGCCGGACACCGAGGCGCCGAACCGCGGCGCGGCGCGCCAGCTGGTGCGTACCGCGCTGGCCGAGCGGCGCCACCTGCTGACCGATCCACAAGCGCAGGCGATCCTCGATGCGTACGGCATCCCGCACGTGCGCACCCGCGCCGCCGCCAACGTTGAAGAGGCCGTATCGGCCGCGCAGCAGATCGGCTTCCCGGTGGCGGTCAAGATCCTGTCACCCAGCGTAATGCATAAGTCGGACGTCGGCGGCGTGGTGCTCGACCTGGACACGCCGGATGCGGTGCGCGCCGCGGCCGGGCGTATCCAGCGCCGGTTGGGCAGCGCGCGGCCGGATGCGCGCTTCGAAGGCTTCGTGGTGCAGGCGATGGCGCGCCGGCCCGAGGCGCACGAGCTGTTCGCGGGCGTGGTGCTGGACCCTGTGTTCGGCCCGGTGATCGTGTTCGGCCAGGGCGGGCTGGAGGCCGAGGCGATGGCCGACCACGCGGTGGCGCTGCCGCCCCTGAACGCGGTGCTCGCACGCGAGCTGGTGGGGCGCACGCGCGTGGCGCGCCTCTTGGCCGGCTACCGCAACCGTCCGCCGGCGAACATGGACGCGCTGCTGGCGGTGCTGGTGCAGGTATCCCGGCTGATTGAGGACATTCCGGAAATCGTGGAGCTGGACATGAATCCCCTGCTGGCCGACAGCAGCGGCGTGGTGGTGCTCGATGCGCGCATGCGGCTGGCGCTGGCCGACCAGTCGGGCAGCACCCTGGACCGGCTGGCGATCCGGCCCTATCCGCGCGAGCTGGAGCAGGTGGTACAGTGGCGCGGACAGCCGCTGATGCTGCGCCCGATCCGGCCGGAGGACGCGCCGGCCCACCTGGCCCTGTTCGCGGCGCTCACGCCGGACGACGTGCGTTACCGGATGTTCGTGCGGGTACGCGAGCTCTCACCGTCGCAGCTGGCGCGCTTTACCCAGATCGACTACGACCGCGAGATGGCCTTCATCGCCACCCGGCCGGGCGCGAACGGGCAGGACGAGACACTGGCGGTGGGGCGGGTGGTGCTGGACCCCGACAATGTGAGCGCGGAGTTCGCGATCACGGTGCGCTCGGATCTGAAAGGGCAGGCGCTGGGGCGCATGTTGATGGAAAAGCTGATCGCTTACTGCCGCAGTCGCGGCACGCGTGAGATCGTCGGCGAAGCGCTGCCGCAGAACGCGCGGGTGATCGCGCTGGTGCGCAAGCTGGGGTTCGAGGTGACGCCGGCGGGGGAGGAGGGGGTGCGGAAGCTGCGGTTGCAGTTGCGCTGAGGTTTGGGTTTTTCGCTGGCGCCCCGGAACCCCTGCGAACTTGTCGCGGCTAATGATGGATCGTAGGGTGCGCACCTGTGCGCACGCGGTTCGCGAACGCGGCGTAGTGAAGCGGTAGCCGGCAGTCAGTACGCGGACGCAAACTCTGCGCAACCGTACCGCGTGCGCACAGGTGCGCACCCTACGATAGCCTAACCTAGCGCCGGAACCGCACGTCGACCGCCACCACCGGCGCATCGCCCTTCGGTTTCTTGGGCTTCTTCGGCTTTTTCAGCACCTCGCCTTTTGCATTGGTCTCAGGCACCCGGTGCTCCGGTTCGAACCCGGGTTCCTCGCGGCGCTCCAGCGCCTGCCTGGTCAGCGCTTCGATCGCGGCCAGTTGCGTCACCTCGTCCGCGGCGACCAGCGACACCGCTTCGCCCGACGCGCCGGCACGCCCGGTTCGTCCGGTCCGGTGCACGTAGTCCTCGGCCACGATCGGCAGGTCCAGGTTCACCACCACCGGCAGCTCTTCGATGTCGAGCCCGCGCGCGGCCACGTCGGTGGCGACCAGCACCTTCACTTCGCCCGCCTTGAAGCGCTCGAGCGCGCGCAGGCGCGCCGGCTGCGGCTTGTCGCCATGGATCGAATCGGCGGCGATGCGCTTGGCGGCCAGCAGGCTGCACAGTTCGTCCACGCCCTTGCGCGTCTTGGCGAACACCAGCACCTGGGGCCAGCCGTGGCGCCGCAGCAGGTGCAGGAACAGTTCGCTCTTGCGCTTTTTGTCGACCGGGACGATCCATTGGCGGATCGCCCTGACGGTGGTGTTGCGCGGCGCGGCGTCGATGCCGACGGGGGCGGTGAGCAGCCGGGCCGCCAGCGCGCGGATCGGGTCGGAGAAGGTTGCGGAAAACAGCAAGGTCTGGCGCTGCCTGGGCAGTGCGGCCAGCACGCTGTCCAGTTCGCGCGCAAATCCCAGGTCGAGCATGCGGTCGGCTTCGTCGAGCACCAGCGTGCGCACCTGATGGAACTTGACTGCGTTCTGGCGGTGCAGGTCGAGCAGGCGCCCGGGCGTGGCGACGATCAGGTCCACGCCGCGGCGCAGCTTCATCATTTGCGGATTGATGCTCACGCCGCCGTAGGCGACCATGGTGCGCAGTGGGAGGCCAGCGCCGTAGTCGCGCACGCTCTGGTGCACCTGCTCGGCCAGCTCGCGGGTGGGCACCAGGATCAGGGCGCGCGTCGAGTTGCTGGCCACCTGCTCGCCGTCCATGACCAGGCGCTGCAGCAGGGGCAGGGCGAAGCCGGCGGTCTTGCCGGTGCCGGTCTGGGCCGCGGCAAGCACGTCGCGCCCGGCCAGCACGGCCGGAATGGCCTGTTGCTGGACCGGGGTCGGGGTATGGTATTGCAGCGTTTCAAGGGTGCGCGTGATCTGGTCGATCAGGCCGAGGGAGGCAAACGACATGGGCAAGGCTGGTGGCTACGAAAAGGCGACAGTGTACCTTGCCCGTGCGGGCACAGGGAACTGCGCGGCCGCGCGGCGGGGCCAGAGCGCAAATCTACCGCGCCAGGCTGCTTGCCGGCGGCCCGGTGACCGGCTTGGGGCGCTCCTTGTCCTGGCAGCCGGCGGCCAGCAGACAGACGAGCACAAGCGCGGACAAGGCATAAAGGCGTGCTTTCATGCTGATTCCTCCAGGGTGGAAGTCATCATACCGAAAGCACGCGGAGATTGCTTTTAGAAGCGGTACGAAACACTCGCGCGCAGCACCGGGTAGACCTTGAGGGACGAAATGTCCTCGGCAAGGCGCGCCCGTTCTTCTTTCACGTTCGCGGCAACTTCCACGCACGTGGCGATGTCGGTGCCGCATTTTTCCGAGGCCAGGCTGACGTTGGGCCGGCCCTGGTAGTAGGCGCCGAGGTCGACGTTGAAGTTCCAGCGCTGGTCGCGCGCGAGGGCATTGCCCCAGCCGATGCCCAGGTAAGGCGCGGCCTTGCGGAAGTTGACACTGCCCGTAAGCTCGCCAATGTCGCTGGCCTCGTACTCGTCACCGTTGATGACGAACTTGCCTTGCGCGTTGGCGTGGGCGCTGGCATCGAAGCGGGTGTTGTTATAGATGATGCCGCCGGTCAGGTGGAAGCTGCTGCCTGGGCGCAGGTACCAGTCGAACAGGGCGTCGATCGTGTTCAGTTTGCCACTGATCGCGTAGTCGATCGAGTTTGAGGTGGTGGTGAAGTTGCGTTTGTAGCCGTTCACACCGAACCGGCCGTTCAGGTAGGTTTCCATCGGAACGACGATGTGGACGCCAGCACCGGTGGTGCCCAGGTCGGCGGTGACGCCGATGTCGGCATTGGCGTTGGCAGCGAACAGGAGACCGGCCGCGACGGCGAGCGCGCAGTGTTGCAGGGACATGATGACCTTTCAAAACGTGTAATTATGGGGCGCGATTGTATCTGTAGGGTAACAATTTGACGAGTGACCGTGCATTAACGAGGCCGGTGTCGCGCGAGCGCCACGCTGGTGCTTCTGATACAGATTGGAACAGGTGTAAATGTGTGTTTCAGCGTACAGAGCGGCGGAATGCACCTGCTAGAGTTGAGCAATCAACAGTTTCTTGAGGCAAGTTATGAAAAAGATGATCATTGGCCTGGCGCTGGCCGCCGCCGCCTTCCCCGTCCTGGCCCAGAGCAACGTCAGCATCAGCGTCGGCCAGCCCGGCTTCTACGGCCGCCTGGACATCGGCGGCTACGGCCCGCCGCCGGTGGTGTACACGCAGCCGGTCATCGTCCAGCAGCCTGCACGGTATTACGAGGCGGCGCCGGTCTACCTGCGGGTGCCGGAAGGGCACCGCAAGCACTGGTCGCGCTGGTGCGGCCACTACGGCGCCTGCGGCCAGCGCGTGCTGTTCGTGCGCGACGACTGGTACGTGAACACCTACGTGCCGCGCTATCGCGAGCAGCACTACCGCGTGGTCGAACGCCCGGTGTATCGCGACCGCGACGACTATGGCCGCGGCCGCGACGACCATGGCCGCGGCCGTGGGCATGGCGAGGGCCACGGTCACGGGCACGGCCGCCACGACTGACCCGGCGCCGGTATCCATTCCTGCGCTTGGTGTAAACTTGTCATGTTTGCCCGGCAGGACAACGGGCGCCACCAACGGAGGCAGGTTTGCAAGGCGGGATCGTTATCGTAGGAGGCGGTGCGGGCGGGCTTGAGTTGGCCTGCAAACTGGGGCGCAAACTGGGCCCGGCAAAGGTGGCGCTGGTCGACAGCCGGCTCTATCACATCTGGAAGCCGTCGCTGCACGAGGTGGCGGCGGGCACGCTGGACATCCACCAGGAGGGTCTGTCATACCAGATGCTGGGCCACGACAACGGCTTTACCTTCGTGTACGGCGCCATGACGGCGCTCGACGCGGCGGTCCGGCGGCTCACCGTCGCGCCGGTCACTGCAACGGCCGACAACGAGGAAGTCCTGCCCGAGCGCCACATCGAGTACGACTCGCTGGTCATTGCGGTTGGCAGCACCTCCAACTATTTCGGCGTGCCCGGCGCGCGCGAACATACGATTTCGCTGAACGGCACCGAGGACGCGGAACGCTTCCGGCTCAAGCTGCTGCGCCTTCTGGCCGGCGCGGAGCAGGAGGCGGAGGAGGGCGACCAGGCCGGGCTGGACGTGGTCATTATCGGCGGTGGCGCGACCGGGGTCGAACTGGCGGCCGAGCTGCGCGAGGCCTCTTCCGTGTACGCGGTCTACGGGTTCAATCACCTGCAGGTGCGGCGCGACGTGCGCATCACCCTGCTCGAAGGCGCGCCGCGCATCCTGGCGCCGCTGCCGGAGCGGGTGTCCGATGCCGCGCTGCGGCTCCTGAACAAGCGCGCGATCCGCGTCGTGACCGATTGCCGTGTCACCAAGATCGAAAAGGACAAGGTGATTGACGCCAAGGGCAACACCTACCATGCCAATCTGTGCGTGTGGGCGGCCGGCATCCGCGCGCCTGAATTCCTCGCGTCGCTCGGGCTGCCTACCAACGGGCGCAGCGGGCAGATCGAGGTCGACGACCACCTGCGCGTGAAGGGCGTGCCCAACGTGTATGCGCTGGGTGACTGCGCGGGGTGTGTCGATGCCAGCGGCCAGCCGGTGCCGCCACGCGCACAGGCGGCGCACCAGCAGGCCGACTACCTGTTCCACACCTTCATGCGCCAGGCCGCAGGCAAGCCGCCTTTGGCCAAGCCTTATGCCTACCGCGATTACGGTTCGCTAGTGTCGATCGGGCACCGCACCACGGTCGGCAGCCTGATGGGAGCGCTGCGCGGGTTTTCCTGGTTCGTCGAAGGGTTCCTGGCGCGCTTGATGTACCTGAGCCTGCACCTGCTGCACCACAAGGCGATTCTCGGACCGGTGCGCACGGCGGTGCTGGCGGTGGCCCGGTTCCTGATTCGCCGGACCACGCCGCTGGTCAAGCTGCACTAGTGTCCTGAATTGCAGATTCGTTCTATATCACCGCTGTAGGGTGTGCAGCTTCGCTGCGCACGCGGTCACGGCATGCTCGCTTGCGGCTGCCACTCCACTACGCCACGTTCGCGAACCGCGTGCGCACAGGTCCTCGGCGGCCCCGCGCCCCCTACGCCGCCGGTTTTAGCGGCAAATTGCACGCCGTTCAGGCAGGCGAGCCCTTGGGCAGGATCATGGTCAGCGCGGTGCCGCCCGAGTTGCCGGGGCCGAGGGTAAGTGTGCCGCCAAGCGCCCATGCGCGTGCCCGCAGCAGGCGCAGGCCGTGGCAGTTGATCGATTCCAGCCCAGCCGCGCCCGGGCCGACGCCGTTGTCGCGCACCGTCAGCATCAGGTGCTCGCCGTCGTCGTCGAGGATCACGTCCACTTCGCTCGCCTGCGCGTGCGCCACGACGTTGCGCAGGCCTTCTTCCACACAGCGCAGCAGCGCCACGCCGTGTGCGCGGGAGCATTCCACCTCCTCGTCGGGCAGGCTGAGGTGCACCGCCAACTGATGCTCGCGCTTGAAAGCCGCGATCACTTCCGACAGCGCCGCTTTCACGCCAAGGAATTCAAGCTTGTCGTTCCACAGCCCGATCTGCATCTTGCGGTTGGTCTCGATGACCGTGGTCAGAAGCTGCTTCATCTGGGCGGCGCGGTCGTGCAGCGCCTGGTTGTCCGCGGGGAGCTGGCGCGTCAGCAGGGCCAGGTGCATGGTGAGCGCGGTCATGGACGACCCCAGGCTGTCGTGCATCTGCCGTGCCAGTTGGCGCCGTTCGTCGTCCCAGCTCGCCATCAGGTGAGACAGCAGTTCGGACAGTTCGGCGGTGCGCGCGGCGACCTGCCGATCGAGCTCGGTCTCAGTGAGGGAGGGTGCCTTTGCGCTCATGAGGTCTTGGTTGAATATTTCCCAAATCATACAACAGTCTCGCCGCCGGCGGCGCGCACGCCGGGGACGCTGCCAAGTGTCAGGTGACGCCTGTCCGGTGCTTCATTCCTGGCTTGCCGGCTGGGCGCTGCGTTCGCCGAGGGCATCGAGCAGCAGTCGGATGTCGACTGGTTTGACCAGGTGCAGGTCGAAGCCGGCTTCGAGCACGCGCCGCTGGTCTTCGGCCAGCCCGTAGCCGGTCAGGGCGACCAGCCGGATGTTGCACGTGTCGGGCGCCTTGCGCAGGCGCCGCGCCACTTCGTAGCCGTCGATTCCGGGCAGGCCGATGTCCACCAGCGCCACGTCCGGCACGCGCGAGCTGGCCATCTGCACGCCCTCGATGCCGTCGGCGGCTTGCTGAACAGAATAGCCGTAGGTGGACAGCATGGTCGCCATCATCTCGCGCCCGTCCGCGTTGTCTTCAATGATCAGCACGTTCGGCTTGTTGACCGCGGCGGCCGGGGAACGCGCCTTTGTTTCCGCCGGCGGTTCGATCCGCGGCAGGCGGATCATGAATATGCTGCCGCTCTTGCCATCGCTTTCGGCGCTGACGCTCCCGCCGTGCAGTTCGACCAGCCGCCGGACCAGTGACAGGCCGATCCCCAGCCCGCCCTGTGAGCGGTCGAGCGAAATCGTCCCCTGCACGAACACTTCGAATACGTGCGGCAGCAGGTCGGGCGAAATGCCCACGCCCGAGTCGCGCACGGACAGCACCACTTCGGCGCCGACGGTGGCGATCCCGATGTCGACGCTGCCGCCCGGTGGCGTGTATTTGAGCGCGTTGTCGATCAGGTTCGAGGCGATCTGTTCGAGCCGGGTCGGGTCGCCGTCGACCCAGCCGGGCGCCAGATCCAGGTTGATGCGGTAGCCGGCGGTGCGCCCGGTGGCGCGGAAGGTGTCGAGCACGCCCGACACCAGGCTGCCCACCTCCAGTGGCTGGCGCGCCAGCAGGACCTTGCCCGACATCGTGCGCGACAGGTCGAGCAGGTCGTCGACGATGCGCGCCAGGTGCTGGCTCTGGCGTTGGATGATCAGGCGCGCGCGCCCGACGATCTCGGCGCCGGCGCCCGGCATGCCGATCAGCGAGGCGGCGCTGCTGATCGCCGACAGGGGGTTGCGCAGTTCGTGCCCGAGCATCGCCAGGAACTCGTCCTTGGCGTGGCTCTTGCGCTCGGCCGCGCGCCGCTCTTCCATCTCGCGCAGCAGGCGCTTGTTGCTGGCCGTGAGCTCGGCGGTGCGCTGGGTCAGCTTTTCGGCCTGGCGCTTGAGCTGGTCGTTCTTGTTGGCCAGCGCGACGAACACGGAGACCTTGGCGTGCAGGATCTGCGGGATCACCGGGGTGAACAGGAAATCGACGGCGCCGCGCTGGTAGGCTTTCAGGCGGTCGATCTCGTCGGCCAGGAAGGCGGTCACGAAAATGATCGGGATGTCGGCCGAGCGCGCGCGCTGGTGGATCGCCTCGGCGGTCTCGAAGCCGTCCATGCCGGGCATATTCACGTCGAGCAGGATCACCGCGAAGTCGTGCAGCAGCACCTGGCGCAGGGCTTCCTGGCCCGAGCGGGCGGCGATCACTGCGTAGCCTGTTTCCTCGGCCCACTGGTCGAGCAGGCTGGTCAATGCCAACAGGCTGGCTGGATCGTCGTTGACAACGAGAATTTTCGGTTTGTCGTTCTTAGGCACGTTAGTAGTGCTGCGTCGAATTGTCGCTGGTCGTCACGTGAAAAAGCATAGCAGAGAGAGCTATTTCACCAAAGGAAAACTCGGCTTGTGGACGATTGATGATATCACGAAGCAACAGTGTTAAAAGTCAATCGTGCGCGGGGTCGGGACACCGTTCGCTGACGCACATACGCGGCTCCAACGCCTGTGCGATAGTCGGAACGTGTCCCTATCAGCCGTGTCAATGAAAGACAGGGGCGCCATCTTGAAAGGGCCAACATGAATATCGATACCATTGTGAAGAAATCGTTCCAGGGCAAATGTTTTCGCGAGCTGGCGGAAGCCCCGCTCTCCGCGCTGCAGTCGATCACCGACAGCCAGGCGGCGGCACTGCGCGATGCGTTTGGGGTGAACACGGTTGCCGACCTGGCTTGCCTGCGGGTCGTGCGTTATGCGCATGCGATCAGGCTGATGGCCGAGGTCGAAGCCATTCCGGTCGAAGAGCGGATGCTGGACGACGCGGTCGAAATGACCTTCCCGGCCAGCGACCCGCTGGCGGTCGATTCGAGCGTGACCCGCATCGAGGTGGTGGCGGAGCTGCCGGATGCAAGCACCGATCACCAGCACGCCTGCGCGATCGAGGCGCACAACGAAGAGGTCCTGGGCAAGCCGGCTTTGCTGCATGCGGGCAAGCACGACGAGGTGCGTAAGGAACACGAAAAAGATCCGGGGTGAAGGGCTAAGGTCCGCGTGAGTCGGCGGGATCGTAGGGGGCGCGGGGCCGCCGAGGACCTGTGCGCACGCGGTACGGTTGAATCCCGTTGGCTCCCGCCTGTGCAAGTACCGCGCGCGCAGTTCTCAGGAGCAGCGGGTTCGCGCACCAGCCGCAAGTCCGCATACGGTGACCGCGTGCGCACAGGTGCGCACCCTACGATATTCGAATTCGGACGCCTACCGGTGCGGCGCCAGCGCCGCTGCCTTGTGCACCGGCTTGACCGTCGGGCCGCGCCCGGTGCTGGTGGTGGCGCAGTAGCGGTTCTTGCCGCTGCGCTTGGCTTCGTACAGCGCGTAATCGGCGATGTTGATCAGCGCGTCGACCGTCTCGGCGTCGTCCGGATACAGGCTGATCCCGATCGAGGTCGACAGCCGCAGCGTCAGGTCGTTGATGTAGAACGGCTCGGCCAGCGCTTCGACCAGCTTGGCAGCCGGCCCCTGGGCATCAGCCAGGCAGTGGATATCGCCCAAAACCACCATGAATTCGTCGCCGCCCAGGCGGGCGACGGTGTCTTCCTTGCGCGCATTGGTCAGCAGGCGCTCCGACACCATCTTGAGGATCTCGTCGCCACAGGCATGGCCATAGGTGTCGTTGATCGCTTTGAAGCCGTCCAGGTCCAGGTACATGACCGCCGCCTTGGCGTGGCCGCGGTTGGCATGCTGCAGCGCGGTGGCGATGCGGTCTTCCAGCAGGCGCCGGTTGGGCAGCCCGGTGAGCGCGTCGTGCAGGGCCAGCTCCTGCTGGGCGCGGCTGTATTGCGCCAGCTCCTTGTACAGCAGGCGTACCTCGAGCATGTTGTGGATGCGCTTGTGCACCTCCAGCAGGTCGAACGGCTTGCTGATGAAGTCGCGCGCGCCCGCTTCCAGCGCGGCGATCTTAAAGCTCGGCTGGGCGGTGAGCGCGAGCACCGGCAAGTAGCCTCCCTGTTCGATTTCCTTGAGCCCCTTCATGACCTGGAACCCGTTCAGGCCCGGCATTTGCAGGTCGAGCAGGATCAGGTCGTAGTTGTGTTCGCGATGCAGCGGGCACACCTGTTCCGGCTCCATCGTCGAGCTGATGTTGTTGTAGCCTTCCTCGCGCAATATCTCTTCCATCAGCTCGATATTGTCCGGCGAGTCGTCTACCACCAGAATCTTTGCGTTCAAAATGTCTTGTCGGCTCGGCATGCGTACTCTCTTCCACTCGGTATTCGTCCGTTTTTTTCTACTTAGAATCCGGCTCTACCCATTTTTTTTAAGTCTAGCAAACCGCTGAGAATTTCTTGTAGGACAGCGCCGCGTGTTAGGGTAGGAACAGGTTGGACGGTGTCAGCGCATTACCCGATTGGCCAGCAGCGGGGCGGACGGCCCGACGATCGCGGCCACCGCGTCGATCAGCTCGCCGGCTTCGACCGGCTTGGAAAGATGAGCGGAAAAGCCCGCTTCCAGGGCGCGCAGCCGGTCTTCCGAGCGCGCGAAGGCGGTCAGCGCCACCGCCGGCATCCGGCCGCCGCCCTCGCGCCCGAGCGCGCGCACCCGCGCCAGGAGCTCGTAACCGTCCACTTCGGGCATGGCCAGGTCGGTGATCAAAACGTCGAACCGGGCCGCCGCCAGTTGCGCCAGCGCGTCGCCGGCGTTGGCCGCCAGCCGCACGTCGGCCTGGCAGTCGCCCAGGATGCGGGCGATCAGTTCACGCGCGTCGCGGTCGTCGTCGACCACCAGCACGCGCACGCCAGCCAGGTTACGCAAGGTCAGTTCGGGGCTGGGGGCCGCCGGCAGCCGCGAAGGTTCGGGGCGCGCGCCGCGCCGGGCGTCCGCGCACGCCTGGGTGCGGGCGGGCGGCAGTTCGATCGTGAAGGCCGCGCCGCGGCCTTCGCCTTCGCTCTCGGCGCGCACGGTGCCGCCGTGCTGCTCGATCAGGTGCCTGACGATCGCCAGCCCCAGCCCGAGGCCGCCATGGTGGCGCGTGGTCGAGGCGTCGGCCTGGCGGAAGCGCTCGAACACGTGGGGGACGAATTCGGGACGAATGCCCATTCCGGTGTCGCGCACCGTGATCGCCACCTGGCCGTCGTTTCGGGACAAGCCGATCGTGACCAGGCCGCCCTTCGGGGTGAACTTGATCGCATTGGACAGCAGGTTCCAGACCACCTGCTGCAGGCGCGCCGGGTCGCCGGCGATCGTGCCGACGTCCGGATCGTAGTCGGTCTGGATGCGGATGTTCTTGGCGTCGGCCGCCGGGCGCACGGTCTCCACCGCGGCGTCGACGAACGTGCGCGGCGCCAGCACCTGCATGTCCAGCTGCACCGTGCCCGAGGTGATCCGGCTCATGTCGAGCAGGTCTTCGATCAGCCGGGCCTGGGCGCGCGCGTTGCGCTCGATCGTCTGCAGGCCGCGCTGCAGGTCGGATTCGCCACGGCCGGTGCGGCGCAGCATCTGGGCCCAGCCCAGGATCGCCGACAGCGGCGTGCGCAGCTCGTGCGACAGGGTGGCCAGGAATTCGTCCTTCATCTGGCTGGTGCGCTCGGCCTCGGCGCGCGCCAGGCGCTCGTTTTCGAGCAGGACCTTGCGCTCTTCGGCGGCGCGCTGGGCCGCCTCGTACAGGCGCAGGTTGTCGATCGCCACCGCGGCCTGGGCCGCGATGCCCGAGACGATGCGCTCGGCGCGCTCGCCGAATACGTCCGGCTCCGGATGGCCGAAGTACATGTTGCCCAGGATTTCGCCGGAGCGCGCCATGACGGGCACTGACAGGTAGCTGCGCACCGCGGGATGGCCGACCGGCAGGCCGAAGTAGGGCGTCGGGCGGCGGCGCGGATCGCTCGAAATGTCGCCTGATCGTATCGGAACGTTGCTGGGCAGGCTGGGGCCGAACAGGGCGGTGGCGCGCGGTTCGCCAAAGCTCTCGAACTGGGCCGGGGTGGAGCCGGACATCGTGTACAGCGTGAACAGGCGCCCGCCGCCGTATTTGCCGTGGTAGATGAAGGCGGCGAAGCGCGCACCGGCAATGCCGGCCGCGGCGTCGGTGGCGGTCTGCAGCAGCGCGCGCAGGTCGCGCGTGCTGGCCATGGCATTGTTGGTGCTGTTGAGCAGCTCGAGCACGTGCGATTCTTCGCGCAGGGCCCGTTCGGCGCGTTTGATCTCGTCCACGTCGGTATTGGTGCCGAACCAGCGCACGACATGGCCGCGGCGGTCACGCACCGCGTTGGCGCGTGTGAGGAACCAGCGATAGATGCCGTCGGCGCCCCGCATCGGGAACTCCATCTCGAACGTCTCGCCGGTACGGACCGACGCGCGCCAGTGCTCCAGCACGGCCGGCAGCACCGCCGGGTCGTGCACCGCTTTCCAGCCCCAGCCGGTGGATTGTTCCGGGTTGGTGCCGGTGTATTCGTACCAGCGTTTGTTGAACCAGACGGTGGCGCCGCTGGCGTCGGCCAAAAAGACCGGGTGCGGGATCGTGTCGGCCAGCGCGCGCAGCGCATCGTCGCTCTGGCGCAGGTCTTCCCGGGCCGCATCCAGCTCGTCCTGTGCATGCGCGCGCGGCGCGCCGGCCGTGCGCGGCAGGTCGGTGCGTTGTTGATCGTCGCTCATCCGCGTGCTTTCGGCCGGGGCGGAACCGGGACGTGAGGGTGCAAGATGCTGCGAGTGGGCTCTGTAGCAATCATGGTCATGTGGGCGGCGCGAAAACCTGGCGAACTGCGCAAGCATACTGCGCAGGCATGACTTGCCCCGCGCGCCAGCAAGCCGCCGATCATTTTAGCCCAGCCCAACCTGGTCACCGCACACGATTGCTTTTACTTATGTTTTCCGGTGCAACTGTCTTGCCACATCGTCCAGCGCCCCTTGCAGCTGGTCGAGCTCGTAGGGCTTTTGCAGGGACAGGTAGGGGAACTCGAGGTGGCGCAGCAAGGCGTCGCCGTAGCCTGAGGCAAAGATCACCTTCAGGCCGGGATCGCCAGCGAGCGCCTTGCGTGCCAGGTCGACACCGGACATCCCCGGCAGGCTGACGTCCGAGAACAAGACGTCATAGCGGGCGCTGCCCAGGCGGGCGAGGGCGTCTTCCGGATGCGCCACCCCCTCGGCCCGATGGCCGAACGCCTTGAGCATTTCGCACACCAGGTATTGCGAGTCCAGGTTGTCCTCGACCACCAGCACGCGTAGCGCGCCGCCCTGGTCTTCCGGTTGCGGATCGGATCCGGCCGGGGCAATGGCGCACAGCACGCCACGCACCGCGCCATTGTCCATCCGCACCGGCGTGAAGTGCACGTCGCGGATTTCCTCGGTGGCCCCGCCGGCGTGCGCGAACGAAAGCGCGACGGACGGCGCCACCGCCGCCTCGCCTTGCCAGGCGCGCGCCAGTTCCGCCCCGGCGGCCGCGAGCGGCGGCGGCAGCACCGGCGGCACCGCTCCGCCCGGTACCGTGCCGTAGCCCGGCCCGGCAAGCTTTGCGTAGGCCTCGTTGAACACGACGATCGAGTCGGCACCCCAGGCCAGCAGCATCGGCAGCGGGGTGTTGAGCAAGATGTCGGTCGCCAGGTGCAGCGGGTGCGGCCAGCTGGCGGGGTCGCCAAGACTGGTGGCGAACCAGTTGTACGAGGCGGTGGAGCGTGCGGATTTGCCAGGAGCGAGCATGATCGGGGAGTTCTGTTGTATGGACGGAAACTGAGCGCATCGTACAACAAAACAGGCGGGGGGTGCGCCTCTTTAGTCGCGCGTGGCCCGGGAGGGCGCGACCAAAAAAAAGCCCGCCTGGAGGGGCGGGCTGAATCTATTCCTTGGAGGAGAATAGAGGAGACAGGTGTAATGATGCCTTTCGGCACCTTATTTGCCCAATTTATCTTTGTGATGGTCACTATTTCGTGAAAGCATAGCTTTGTCATCAAATTGAAACATCTGGCAATCGTGCGGGCTTGGTGCATAAAAGAAAATGTTCTACGATTGCAACATGCAACGACTTCTATTTCACACCTGCACATTGTCGGCCCTGTTGCTCGCGCATGTACAGGTGTGCGGCGCCGAACAGTCGGCCCCCTCGCTGGCGGACTATTCGCTCGAGCAGCTGTCCGAAATCGTGGTGACCTCGGTGTCGCGCCAGGAAACGCGGCTGGGCGCGGCCCCGGCCTCGATCTACGTGATCAGCGGCGCCGACATCCAGCGCTCCGGCGCCGCCACCTTGCCCGAAGCGCTGCGGCTGGCGCCCAACCTGCAGGTCGCGCGCGCCAACGCCCACAGCTACGCCATCAGCGCGCGCGGCTTCTCCTCGACCCTGGCGAACAAGCTGTTGGTGCTGATCGATGGGCGCAGCGTCTATTCGCCGCTGTTTTCTGGGGTGTTCTGGGACATGCAGGACGTGGTGATGTCCGATATCGAACGGATCGAGGTGATCAGCGGGCCGGGCGCCACGATCTGGGGCGCCAACGCGGTCAACGGGGTCATCAACGTCATCACCAAGTCGGCACGCGACACGCAGGGCGGCCGAGCGATGGCACGCGGCAGCGAACATGGCAGGAGCGCCAGCGTGCGCTACGGCGGACGCCTGGAGAACGGCGTCTGGTACCGGGTGTACGGCCAGGGGATTGAACTGGGGGACACCGAGAACGAAGGGCGCGACATCCGCGGCAGCGGCTGGCACCGCACGCAGACAGGCTTCAGGTTCGACTGGGACGGGGAGGGCAAGGTGGCCAGCATCGGTGGCGATGCCTACACCGGACGCCTGGCCGACAGCCCGGGCCCGATCGTGATCGCCGGCGCCAACCTGAACGCCAGTTTCACGCGCACCCTGCAGGACGGCTCGGACATGCGGCTGCAGGCCTACCTCGACCAGTTTCAGCGCGACCAAGCCGGCGTCGCCGTCCAGCACCTCTATACGTTCGACGTGGAGGCGCAGTTCGGGGGGCGCATCGGCTCGCGCCATCGCCTGGCGTGGGGCGGCGGCTATCGGCATAGTACCGACCGCATCAGCAACGGCCCGGCGCTGCAGTTCATTCCGGCGACGCGCAACCTGCGCTGGGCCAACCTGTTCGCCCAGGACGAGATTGCCCTGTCGGACACGCTGCGCGCGACCGCGGGCGTGAAGTTCGAACATAACATCTATACCGGCGTCGAGGCCCTGCCGAGCGTGCGCCTGGCCTGGGCTCCCGACAGTGCGCGCCTGCTGTGGGCTGCCGCTTCGCGCACCGTGCGCGCGCCGTCGCGCATCGACCGCGACATGTATATCGCCAACCATGGCGAGCTGCCCGGCGTGGGGCCGTACCTGATCGTGGCCAACCCGAACTTCGTGTCCGAAACCGCCAACGTGCTGGAGCTGGGCTACCGGGCCCAGAAGGGCACGCTGTCGTATTCGGCGACCGCGTTCTACAGCAAATACGCCCGCCTGCGCACGCTCGAGCTGCCCCCGGGCCAGCCGGCCCTGTTCGGCAACCTTGGGCGCGGGGTGGCACGCGGGGTGGAGCTGTGGGCGGGCTGGCAGCCGCTGCCCAGCTGGCGGTTGTCCGGCGGCGGCGTGATCCAGCGGGTCGACACCGGGGCCGAGCCCGGCAGCATGGACGTTTCGGGGCTGGTCGGCCTGGCCCCGGGCAATGACCCGCGCCGCTACTGGAGCCTGCGCTCCTCGCATGACCTGGCCCACAACCTGCAGGCCGACTTCTCGCTGCGCTATGTCGGCAGCCTGCCGCAGCCGCAGGTGCCGGCCTATCATGAGCTCGACGCGCGGGTGGCGTGGCAGGTGCGGCCCAACCTCGAACTCGCTGTGGCCGGGGGCAACCTGCTGCATCACGCGCATGCCGAATTCGGACCGCAGGGCGCGCGCCAGCTGTTCGAGCGGTTCGTGATGTTTTCCGCCACGTTGCGGTTCTGAGCGGCCATGGAGCGCATGTACATGGCCCCCCCGCGCAAGAGGCTCAGGCGCGCGCTGGTGCGCGCCGCTTTCGGCTGCTGCGTCATCGTACTGGCCGCGGCCGGGTTCGCCTTGCGTCCGGCATCGGCCCAGAGCGGCCCGTCCAGCCTCGCGCTCGAGCAACGCGTCAAGGTGGCCTTTCTCTACAAATTCCTCGGCTATACTGAGTTTCCCGTCAACGCTTTTGCCGACGCCGCCAGTCCGATCGTGATCGGGGTGGTCGGTGCCGACGACATGGCCGCCGAGCTTGCGCGCACGGTTGCGGGACGCAGCATCAACAACCGGCCGGTCGCGGTGCGGGCGCTGCGCGAAAGCGAGCTGGGCACAAGCTTGCACCTGCTGTTCGTGGCCGGCAGCGATTGCGCGAAAGGCGCGCGTCTCGTCAAGGCCGCCACCGGGGCGCTGCTGGTGGTGACCGAGTGTGAGAGCGGCGCTCCCCGCGGCAGTGTGATCAATTTCAGGATTGTCGATGAGCGCGTGCGCTTCGATGTGGCGCTGGACGTGGCGGAGAGGAACAACGTGAAGCTCAGTTCGCGCCTGCTGACCGTCGCCAACCACGTGCAGAAGGGAGCGCAGCCATGAGCGCCGCCGATACCGGTTCGGTGCGGGGCAAGCTGATGCTGATGGCGGTGTCGACCACCTGCGTCGCGCTGCTGGCGGCCGCGATCGCCATGCTGCTGGTCGACCTGCGCACCTTCCAGCGCTACTGGGTCGACGACCTGAAAACCCAGGCCGACATCATGGCCAGCGTGACCGCGCCGGCGATCGCCTTCAACGACGCCAAGGCCGCGCAGCAGAACCTGGCGGTGCTGCGGGTGCGTCCGCAGATCCTGGGCGCCGCCGTGTACACCAGCAGCGGCGCGCTGTTCGCCTCGTACGCGCACGATCCGAACGACAGCGCGCTGCCGGTGCGGCCGGAACGGCCGGGGCACCGGATCGAGGGCGGCCAGCTGGTGGTGTTCCACAACATCGTCGAAAACGGCGAATTGCTCGGCACGGTCTACCTGCGCTCGCGCTATGGCCTGGTCGAGCGCTTGATCAACTACGGGGCGATCCTTGGCGCCGTGATGCTGGTTTCGCTGTTGATCGCGGCCCTGGTGGCCTCGCGCCTGCAGGCGTCGATCACGCGGCCATTGGAGGCGGTGACCAACGTCGCGCGCCAGGTCATGCAGCGGCGCGACTTTACCTTGCGGGTGCCGGGCAATAACAGCGGCGAGATCGGCGTGCTGGTGGCGGCCTTCAACGACATGCTGGCCGAGATCGGGCGTCGTTCGAGCGCACTGCAGGAAGCGAACAGCACGCTGCAGCACGAGATGGACGTGCGCCACCGCGCCGAGGAAGCGCTGCGCTCCGCCGACCGCCGCAAGGACGAGTTCCTGGCCACGCTGGCACACGAACTGAGAAATCCGCTGGCGCCGATCCGCACCGGCCTTGACATCCTGCGCTTGCGCAGCGGCGACGCCCAGGCAACCCAGCGCGCGATCGACATCATGGAGCGCCAGCTGCGCCAGATGGTGCGGCTGGTGGACGACCTGCTCGATGTCTCGCGCATCAACACCGGCAAGCTCGCGATCAAGATGGGACGCGTCGAGCTCAAGGCGGTGATCAACGACGCGCTGGAAGTCGTGCGCTCGTACATCGAACTGCACGGGCACGAACTGGCGATCGACCTGCCGGACCGGCCGGTGTTCCTGCATGGCGACGCGACCCGGCTCGCGCAGATCCTGTCCAACCTGCTCAACAACGCGGCCAAGTACACCAACCGCGGCGGGCGCGTGAGCCTGTCGGCCCGCGTCGTGGACGATGAGCTGGTGCTGACCGTGGCCGATACCGGCATCGGCATTGCGCCGGACATGCTCGATTCGGTGTTCGAAATGTTCGTGCAGGTCGATTCGACGCTGGAGCGCACCAATGCGGGCCTGGGAGTCGGGCTGTCGCTGACGCGCCGCCTGGTGGAGCTGCATGGCGGGACCATCGCGGCCGCCAGCGAAGGGCTGGGGAAGGGCAGCAGCTTTACGGTGCGCCTGCCGATCGTGGTCGGTCCCGAAATGCCGAGCAAGCCGACCGCCGCGTCCTTCATCACTTCGGAGACCTACCGCATCCTGCTGGCGGACGACAACGTCGACTTCGTCAACAGCATCGGCGCGCTGCTGTCGGCGATGGGGCACAGCGTAGTCATCACGCATAACGGCCCCGACGCGCTGACCGCCGCGGCGCGGTTTTGCCCCGACTTCGCGTTTCTCGACATCGGCCTGCCGCAGATGTCCGGCTACGACCTGGCGCGCGGCATCCGGCGCCTGTCGTGCGGGGCGATGACGGTGCTGATCGCGGTGACCGGCTGGGGCCAGGAAAAGGACCGCCAGCTGGCCTTCGAGGCCGGCTTCGACCACCACATGGTCAAGCCGGTGCGCTTCGAGCAGATCGAGGAAATCCTCGCCAACCGCAACACGATCAAGAAGCTGCGCACATAAAAAAAGCGGAAGCGCGATTGACGCGCCTCCGCCCACCATCAATTCAGCTTGTTACTGGCTCTGCTTCTTGCGGCGACGAGCCAGGAAGCCCAGGATGCCCAGGCCGCCCAGCATCATGCCATAGGTTTCGGGTTCCGGAACCGGGGCCAGCGCCACGGCACCGCCGAAGCTTGCACCTGCATTGCCCACCATCGTGCCACGGACCAGGATGTAGTAGTCACCGGCCGCCAGGTTGTCGCTTCGCAGGGTCCAGACATCGGCTGCACCACTATGCTGCGAGACGCCCCGCGAGATCAGGTTGTCGGTCGCCCCGAACAGTGCCATGCCGGAGATATCCAGGCCGGTGCTGCGGTCGCGGCTGATCGACGAAACGATCGCGTCGAGGTTCTGGTTCATGCCAGCGCCAATCGAGAAGGTGAACTTGTCGGCGAACACGTTGCCCTGGTTGTTGGCGGCGAAGGTATCGCCAAAGAAGGCGGTGTTGTCGATCAGCTTCAATGCCTGGGGCGAGTTGCCGATCGTGGTTTGGGCCATCGCGCCCGAGGAAGCGAAAGAAGCAGAAGCCAAGACGATTGCAGCAAAGAGAGTTTTTTTCATTTCTTACCTCGCAAAGAAACAGCCGCGTCCTGCAGCTGGGGTTTCAAGAATCGGGGACCTTCATCCTAGCGCACACAGCATCAAAATCGGGTAATTCGATTGATGTGTGCGCTATCTGTCGCTAAAGTTCCAGACGTTAATTAATTTCCTCGTGGTACGTCAAAAACCCAGCCGTCAGAGGGAGAGCGGCCTCTTCCGTCTTGCCAAACGTAAAAAAATGGTCGAGTTGCCAAGAATCCGTCAGCCCGGTCCTACAAAAAGTCGCGCGCTACTCTTGCGCACAGTCCGTTCCCGGGCTTGGCGTTTTATTGAACATTCAGCAATTTTGCTCAGCGCTTGCGGCGTTGATATTTCGCCATCCTTACTTGCGAAATGGCAATAAAATCGCGCTATACTATGCAATCGGAGCGCCCGTCCGCGAGCAGGGCATCAACGGCCGGCGTGGACCGCTTCCTGTAGCGCCAACCAGGTGAGAGCAATGCACAGAACACAAACTTCGGGGACAGATCCCCGGACGGGCATTTTCACGACAGGCTGCGTGCATCCCGGCAGCGCGGTGGCGTGGCTTGGAGCCGGATGGTCCTATTTCATGCGGATGACGGCACCTTTGGCCGTTCTGAGCGTGACTTTGCTTGGCGCGGCGTTGCTGACCTCCACGAGGGTTGGAGCCGTCCTCTTCCCGGCAGCGGTGATCTTCTATCTCGGGATCGTTGCCGGATACTGCCGCACGTTGGACCAGGGTGAGCAAGTTCCGTGCGACCACGCGCAGGTCTACGGCAGTGCATCGCTTTGGATCGTGGCTGCCGTTGCAAGTGCCGTTGCACTGGGCTTGCGCCGGCTGGGCGAGACGATTGGCGCACCTGCGCTTGCACCATCCTGGCTCATCGGCGAACACTTCGGCCGACCCGACCTGTACTTCCTGGCTGTCATTGCCCTGACGCTGCTTGCATGCATGGCATTTTGCATGGCCCCAGCGCTCGTTATCCTGAACGGCGCCAATCCCTTGCGGGCAATCTGCCTCAGCCTGCTGGGCTCTCTCAAGAATGTGGTCCCGTTGCTGGCGTTTTTTGTACTGACCGGTGCTCTCTTGATCCTCGGCATCCTGCCACTGGGCGCGGGATTGATCGTTGCCATGCCAGTCGCGGCGTGCGGCACCTTCAAGGCCTACGAGAAAATCTTCAACTGACGACGGGCCAGCGCAAGACTATGGCGTACGGATTTCGAACAGGCACCTTTG
This sequence comes from Massilia horti, assembly GCF_004614195.1. Taxonomy (GTDB): domain Bacteria; phylum Pseudomonadota; class Gammaproteobacteria; order Burkholderiales; family Burkholderiaceae_D; genus Telluria; species Telluria horti. The sequence continues at coordinate 32,898 of NZ_SPUM01000144.1, forward strand.
GAAAGGCGAGGGGGAAAAGAAAAATGGCCCAGAATTTCTTCTGAGCCATTTATCTTGAAAAGTTGGCGCGGCTGGCAGGAATCGAACCCACGACCCCTTGGTTCGTAGCCAAGTACTCTATCCAGCTGAGCTACAGCCGCCCGAGGCACGCATTATAGCAGCGGTTACCGGGAAAGGCAAAGCCCCTTGCTGGCATGTGTTAGCGCCAAATAGTAATATTTCCTCGCATGGCACTTACTTGCAAATAGCCGTGGCCGACCAGTCGGTCGGGGTATGCGGATGCCTGAACTCTCTGACCTTTAACATACATGAAGTGATTTTTTGGCCCAACTGTTCCCACCGTTCGATGTTTCCATCACCCCACTTACTGCCGCCGTACCTGCACACCAGCCAGTGCTTTTCCTCGGGCGTGAAATAGAATTCGGTATTCCAGCCTCCCTTTACCTTTTCGTCCCCAGGCGGCACCATCGTCTGTTCGGCGTAAAGCTGCCCAGAAAACATATAGGCGAACGAAAGATTGGCTGATGTGAGGCGAGCACTGGCAGCGTGGCCCGAAAGCTTGCCCCCAAGAGTTATGACCTCAGCAGGAAAGAACTTTGGGCATTCGACTTCTTGAGCATTGACGGCGGAGGCCAGCACAATGGCCATGAATAGTATGATCCGCATGGCATCAGCACGAGGTTGTAGGGGGTGTCCAAGTCGGAGCGCTTTCTCTTGAAGCAATCCGGAAGAATCGCCACCCCTGCGGGTAATGAACAGCCATTTTTGCGTGACTGAGCCTGGCTGAGGTTGTCAGGTCTCAATGGGTTCGGTACGTACGATCAATAGATGGATAAATCGCACGTCACATCGAAAAGCAGCAGGCAGAACGAAAAAAGGGACCAGATTTTTTAATCTGGTCCCTCATATTCTGGCGCGGCTGGCAGGAATCGAACCCACGACCCCTTGGTTCGTAGCCAAGTACTCTATCCAGCTGAGCTACAGCCGCCCGATGCACGCATTATATCAGGGCCTCGTAGAATGGCAAAGTCGTATGCTCCAAGAAACTCCCGGGCGCCGCGATCTCGCCGCGCCACGCAATCCGCCTTCACTTGGAGGGGGCGGCCCGCCGGCTGTGGGACGCGCGCGAGCGGTTTGGCTTGGTCAACACGCGTAGCGACAAGGCGAGCCACAAGCCGCGTTGTTCATAGGTCGGGCTGGTCGGGTTCCCGTAGACGCACAGGGCAGCTCCCAGGATGCGCAGGGGGATATCCGCGGCGCACCGGCGCTCGGTGCTGCGGCGTTCTATCCAGCCGCGTGGTGGAACGCGTTCTTGCATGATGATTGCCTCCAGGAAAAGAACCGGGTAAGCCATTGTTGCGTGGCTCGTCCTGGAAGAAGTTGGCAATCGTCAACGGAATTAGTGCCCACGATCAATAATCATTGATCGCATGACGTGGTCAAAAGGCATCGGGTCGTACGGCAGGCCAAAGCTGCGCCGGCTCGCGTGCGCATTCCCAAACGAAAAAAGGGACCAGATTTTTCAATCTGGTCCCTCATATTCTGGCGCGGCTGGCAGGAATCGAACCCACGACCCCTTGGTTCGTAGCCAAGTACTCTATCCAGCTGAGCTACAGCCGCCCGATGCACGCATTATAGCAGCCGGGTTTTGTTTCCGGAAGTCTTAATTTCTTTCAGCTTTGTAAGATGTTCTGTTAGATTTACTCATCTTTTGGAATCGGATCAATATGCTGGGCTTGACCTTCGCGCGCATTGCGCGCTGGAGCATGGGTACTCTGCTGGCGGTGGCCTGCGCCACGGCCTTCGGCATGACGTCGCGCAGCCTGCGTTTCGAGCGCCTGTCGATCGAACAGGGGCTGGCGCAGGAATCGGTGCTTACCATCCTGCAGGACCGCCAGGGATTCATGTGGTTCGGTACGCAGGCCGGCCTGAACCGTTACGACGGTTACAAGATCACCGTCTTTCGCAACGACCCGCGCGATCCTGGCAGCATTGTCGACAACTACGTGAACGCGTCGTTCGAGGATGCCAGCGGGCGCCTGTGGTTCGGCACCAAGGGCGGCCTGACGCGCTTTGATCCCGCCACCGGCCGCTTCGTGCATTATGCGCCGCCCGGTGCCGCGCGCAAGTTACATAACCAGTCGGTGAACGCGATCGCGCCCGACGGGGAGGGAGGCTTGTGGCTCGCCACTGGCGACGGCCTTAACCACTTCGACCCCGCAAGCGGGCACTTCGTAACGCTGCGCCATGATCCGCGCGATCCATCCAGCCTGCGCAACGACCGCGTCAATGCGCTGGCGGTGGACAATACGGGAGCAGTCTGGGTCGGCACTGCCGATGGGCTCGACCGGCTTGCGCGCGGCGCCCGGCACTTCGAACACTTTGCCATCGAGCGGGCGTCAGATGCGCGCCGCAATAGCGTGCAGGCGCTCGCAATGGGCCCGCGCGATACGCTGTGGGTGGGCACCGGCTCCGGCCTGCAAGCCTGGCACCTGGGTGGCGGCGCTCCCACGCGCCGCCACCTGGACGCGCGCGACGGCATGAACGATCAGCGCGTGCTGGCGCTGTACGTCGACCGCGGCGCCAACGTGTGGGTGGGCACCGATCTGGAGGGCCTGAAGTGGCTCGATCCGACCACCGGGCGCTTTGTCAGCTACCGCAACGAGGCGCTCGACCCGCACAGCCTGTCCGACAACCAGGTGAGCTCGATCTGGGTCGATCGCACCGGGACGCTGTGGGTAGGCACGCTGTTCGGCGGCGCGAACCGCACTGACCTGGCCAGCGGCGGCTTTTCGCGATTCACCCATGCCAGCGCCAACATCGGCAATGGCAAGGTGCGCGCCATCGTCGGCGATCCCGACGGACGTCTCTGGCTTGGCACGACCGGCGGCGGCTTGATCCGCATCGATCCGCGCACTAGCCACACCGAGCAGATCCGCGCAAGCCGTGGCGGTCTGCCGGACGACACGGTCACGGCGTTGGCGCGTGCGCCTGGACGGCTTTGGGTTGGCACCTCCAACGGACTTGCCTGGCTCGATCCCGCCACCGGACGTTTTACCCAGGTGATGCTGGACCGTAGCGCAGACGCCGAGGATCGCTTCATTCAGGCGCTGCGCATCGCCCGCAACGGCAACCTGTGGGCGGTTACGCGCGGTGGCCTGTTCTCTCTGTCGCCGGATGGGAGAACGCGCAGCTGGAGCCACCATGCGGGCGACCCAAACAGCCTGGGTGAGGACTACGGTTATGCGCTGCTCGAAGCGGCCGACGGCGCAATCTGGATCGCCACCGCCAACGGCCTGGATCGTTTTGATGAGGCCAGCGGCAAGTTCACCCATTTCCGCCATGATCCAGCCGATTCGACGAGCCTGCGCCACGACCGCGTCTATAGCCTGCTCGAGTCGGCGCGGGGCGATTTGTGGGTCGGCACCGCCGGAGGGCTGCAGCGGCTCGAGCGGGACAAGCACGGCAAGGTGACGTTCCGACTATTCCGCGTCAGCAGCGGACCGGAACCGGTGCCGATCGGCGCCATGCTGGAAGACGCATCGGGCATGCTTTGGGTTAGCACCACGCAGGGGATTTCGCGGCTCGATCCCGCGACCGGGCAGTTAAAGTACTACACCGCCAAGGATGGCCTGATCGACGGTTCGTACTTCGTCGGTTCGGCCTGGCACGGCGCGGACGGCCAGCTGCATTTTGGCGGCGTGCGCGGGCTGACCTCGTTCATGCCCGAAGCAATCCGCGACAATCCCTATCCGCCGGTGGTCGCGATCACGGACTTCCAGGTCGCGAACCGTTCGCGCCCGCTGGGCGGTGCGCGCGAGGTCACGCTCAATCACCGGGAATCGGTGTTTACGATCCAGTTCGCGGCGCTGCATTACGCCGACCCCGGCGGTAACCGCTACGCCTACCAGCTGGCGGGCTTCGACGAGGGCTGGGCCGACGCGGATGCCAGCAAGCCGTATGCGACCTACACCAACCTCGATCCGGGCCAGTACGTGTTCCGCGTGGTCGCCGCAAACAAGGATGGCGTCTGGAGCGAGCAGCCGACCACGCTTCGAATCACCATCGCGCCGCCATTCTGGAAGACCTGGTGGTTCCGCACGCTCGCGCTGGTTGTGGCGCTGAGCGCGGCGTACACTGGCTATCGCTTGCGGGTGCGCGCGCTGGTGCAGCAGAAGCAGACGCTCGAGCACGAGGTGGCCGAGCGTACCGGCGAACTGCGGCTCGAGAAGGAAGAGGCCGAGCAGCGCCGCCAGGAGGTGGAACGCCAGAAGGAAGTGGTCGAACAGGCGCACCGCGACATTTCGCGGCTGTCGGCGATCGGACGCAAGCTGACCGCGAACCTGGACAGCGAGGCGATCATGGGCACGCTATATGAACACGTGCACGAACTGATGGATGCGAGCGTGTTCGCCATCGTGATCGGGCGCCCGGAACGCGGCTTGCTCGCGTATCCGTTCGCGGTCGTCGGTGGCCGGCGCTGCACGCCATTCGAGCGGCCCGCCGCGCAGCCGCACCAGCTCGCCGCATGGTGCATCAACCACGGCAGCGAAGTGTTCATCGAGGACATCGAGCGCCAGTGCCGCGACTTCCTGCCGGGCGCCCGCCCGGAGGAGGCGGCACGCGTCGCGCTGCCGTGCGCCGACGTCCCCCTGCGCCTGCCGCGTTCGCTGATGTTCGTGCCGATCCTGGTCGGCAGGCGGGTGCTGGGCGCGGTCACGGTCCAGAGCTTTGCCCCCGCCGCCTATCGGCCGGTGCAGCTGGACATGCTGCGCACGCTCGCCGCCTACGTCGGGGTCGCGTTCGACAACGCCGATGCCTATCGCCGGCTCAAGGAAACCCAGGCGCAGCTGGCGGCGCAGGAGCGGCTCGCCTCCCTCGGCTCGCTGGTGGCGGGCGTGGCCCATGAGCTCAATACCCCGATCGGCAACAGCCTGCTGATGGCGAGCACTTTGCAGGAAAAGACCGCGCAGATGGCCACGCGCTTCGAGGACGCTTCCTTGCGCCGCTCCGAACTGGCAAGCTGGATTGCGGACTCGCGCGAGGCGTCCGGCCTGATCACGCGCAGCCTGCACAGCGCGGCCGAACTGGTCAACAGCTTCCGGCAGGTGTCGGTGGACCAGGCCAGCGCGCAGCGGCGCCGCTTCGAACTGGCGCAGGTCAGCCAGGAGATCGCGGCCACGATCATGAACAAGGTGCGGCGCGAAGGGCACCTGCTCGAACTGCGCGTCCCGGACGGGATCGTCATGAACAGCTTTCCCGGGCCGCTCGGCCAGGTACTGATCAACTTCGTCAACAACTCGCTGCTGCACGCATTCGACGAACCGGGCGGGCAGATGCAGCTGTCGGCCTTTACGCCGGTGCGGGACCGGGTGCGCATCGAGTTCCACGACAACGGACGCGGCATCGCGCGCGAACACCTGGGCCGCATCTTCGACCCGTTCTTCACTACCCGGATGGGGCAGGGCGGAACCGGACTTGGGCTGAACATCGTCTACAACATCGTGACCTCGCTGTTGAAAGGTACAGTGCGGGTGGAGAGCGAGCCGGGGCAAGGCACCACCTTCATCCTCGACCTTCCACTCGACAGCGGGGCGATTGATAACGCAAGCTAAAAGGAAGAGATGACCGTCATTACCAACATCGAAGACCTGCGGGTCCTGGCGAAAAAGCGCGTGCCGCGCATGTTCTACGATTACGCCGACGCCGGCTCGTGGACCGAGTCCACCTACCGTTCCAACGAAGAGGACTTCCGGAAGATCAAATTCCGCCAGCGGGTGGCGGTGAACCTCGAGAACCGCACCACCAAAAGCACGATGGTCGGCCAGGAGGTGTCGATGCCGGTTGCGCTCGCGCCCACGGGCCTGACCGGCATGCAGCACGCGGACGGCGAGATCCTGGCAGCGCGCGCGGCCGAGCAGTTCGGTGTGCCGTTCACCCTGTCGACGATGAGCATCTGCTCGATCGAGGACGTAGCGGCGCATACCACCAAGCCGTTCTGGTTCCAGCTGTACGTGATGCGCGACCGCGAATTCATCAACCGCCTGATCGACCGCGCCAAGGCCGCGCGCTGCTCGGCGCTGGTGCTCACGCTCGACCTGCAGGTGCTGGGGCAGCGCCACAAGGACATCCGCAACGGCATGAGCGCGCCGCCCAAGCTGACGATTCCGAACATCCTGAACCTGATGACCAAGCCGCGCTGGGTCTACCACATCCTGCGCACCCCGCGCCGCCAGTTCGGCAATATCGTCGGCCACGCGACCAGCGTCTCGGACATGAGCTCATTGTCGTCGTGGACCAGTCAGCAGTTCGACCCGGCGCTGTCGTGGGCGGACGTTGAATGGATCAAGAAGCGCTGGGGCGGCAAGTTGATCATCAAGGGCATCATGGACCCGGAAGACGCGCGGCTGGCGGTCGACAGCGGCGCCGATGCGCTGGTGGTGTCGAATCACGGCGGGCGGCAGTTGGATGGCGCGCAGTCGAGCGTCGGTGCGCTGCCTGCGATCGTGGAAGCGGTTGGCAAGCAGATCGAGGTGCACATGGACGGCGGCGTGCGCTCCGGGCAGGACGTGATCCGCGCGCTGGCGCTGGGCGCCAAGGGCGTGTATATCGGCCGGCCGTTCCTGTACGGGTTGGGCGCGATGGGAGAGGCGGGCGTGAGCAGGTGTCTCGAGATCATCCGCAATGAGCTTGACCTGACCATGGCGTTTTGCGGGCTGCGCGATGTGCGGGACGTGGACAGGAATATCCTGCTGCCGGGGACGTACTGACGTCATTCGGAGCCAACACTGCATATCCGTACCGCGTGCGCACAGGTGCGCACCCTAACGGTCATTGCAGAGCGTGCCACC
>NZ_SPUM01000090.1 GCF_004614195.1 Massilia horti
CGATATTCAACCGTACCGCGTGCGCACAGGTGCGCACCCTACTCCGATGCACGCGCCAGGTGTTCGTATCGGAGCCAACGATATTCAACCGTACCGCGTGCGCACAGGTGCGCACCCTACTCCGATGCACGCGGTGCGTGTTCGTACCGGAGCCAACGATATTCAACCGTACCGCGTGCGCACAGGTGCGCACCCTACTCCGATGCACGCGCCATGTGTTCGTACCGGAGCCAACGATATTCAACCGTACCGCGTGCGCACAGGGCATCAAAGGCCCCGCGCCCCCTACGCCTCAGCACGCGGCACATGTTCGGACCGAAGCCAACGTTATTCAACCCGCCTGCGCAGGCCGCGCTAGCGGCTGGCCGGGGGCGCGCCCTGGGTTGCGCCGCCGGCTGCCTCGGCCGGTTTGAGCAGCGAGCCGGCCGGTACGCTGATGTCCTTCGCGGCCGGCTGCGGCGGTGGCGGCCGGGCGCTGAAGAAGGCCGACAGGGCCTGGATGTCGGCGTCGGACAGGGCCATGGCAATGTGCGGCATCTGCCCGCTCGGGTCGGTCTTGCGCGTCCCGTTCTTCCAGGCCGCCATCGCGGCCGTCAGGTAGCTCGCATGTTGACCGGCAAGAAATGGATAGGCCGGCGGCTCGCCGATGCCGCCCGGGCCATGGCAGTTGCTGCAGGCCTGCACCCTCTTCGCGCTATCGCCCACCGTTGCCAGTTGCAGCGCACGGGTGGCGCCGGCTCCCGGTGGGGCCGCTGGCGCCGTCAAAACCGGACCTTTGAGCTCGGCGTAATACGCGCTCACGTCGCGCTTCTGCTGTGCACTCATCGCCTTGGCGATCGGCCCCATCACCGCGTTCTGGCGCGTGCCGTCGGCATACGCGGTCAGTTGCTTGCCCAGGTAATAGGCGGACTGCCCGGCGATGCGCGGGAAACCGGCCGCGGCATTGCCTTCGCCCTGGGCGCCGTGGCAACTGGCGCAGGCTGCCACGCCGCCCGGCGCGCCGTTGGTGGCGATCTGGTGGCCGGCCTGCAGGTTGCCCGCTGTCGGCATCGTGGCTGGCGGCACGGGCAGGCTTGGGGCGGCCGCGTTGCGGGCTGGGGCAGGGGCTCGAACTGCGATTGCGGCGGCGGTGGCGCCGGCCCCGCACCGCCGTGTTGTCCCTGGGCGCAGGCCGCCAGCGCGCCCGCCAGTATCATCAGTGGGGTCAAGGTGGTCTTCATGCTTGCACCAAGGGTCCGGGAGTCTTCAGGTAACGGGTGACAATCGCCTCGGCCGACATGTAGGCAAGTGCGCCGACGGTGCCGGTCGGGTTGTACTCGGCGTTCTGCGGAAAGGCGCTGGCGCCGATCACGAACAGGTTCGGCACGTCCCAGTGCTGCATGTAGCGGTTGACTACGCTGTTCGTGCGGTCCACGCCCATGATGGCGCCGCCCGTATTGTGCGTGGTCTGGTACTGGGTCACCACGTACGGTCCCTTGCGCCCTTCCCCGGCCACGATCCGCCCGCCCATCGCGCGGCCCACTTCGCGCGCCTTGCCGGTGACGTAGGCCGACATGCGCAGGTCGTTGGCCGGGAAGTCGAAGGTGATGCGCAGCAGCGGCAGGCCCCACGCGTCCTTGTAGGTGGGGTCCAGGTCGAGATAGTTGGTACGGCAGGACGCGGAACTGCCGTTGATGTTGATGATCGCGGTGTGGTTGTAGTGGCGCACCACCGCCGCCTTCCACGCCGCGCCCCAGCCGGGGGTGCCGGGTGGCGTCGGGTGGAACTCGATCGGGCGCCCGTTGGTCGACAGCTCGCCAAAGTAGACGCCGCCGACGAACTTGTGCGGTCCGTGGTCGTAGTTGTCGGCGGCGAAGTCGGCGATCAGGGTGCCGTTGGCGCCGGAGCGCATGAACGGGTTGATGTTGACCGATTCGTCGAAAAACACCTGCACCGCGCTCATCGTCTGGTACGCGTAGTTGCGCCCGAGCGTGCCCTGGCCGGAGCGCGGATCGTAGGGCTGGCCGATGCCCGAGAGCAGCAGCATGCGCACGTTGTTGAGCGAAAACGAGCACAGGATCACCAGCTTGGCCGGCTGTTCGAACTCGCGCCCGGCGGCATCGACGTAGGTGACGCCGGTCGCGTGCTTCCTGTCCTTCGCCAGGTTGATGCGCAGGACGTGGGAATTGGTGCGCAGGGTGAAGTTCTTATCCTTGAGCAGCACCGGCAGCAGGATCGTCTGCGGCGACGACTTGGCGTAGTGCTCGCAGCCGTAGCGCTCGCAATACCCACAGAACATGCAGGTCTGCAGCGTCATGCCTTCCGGATTGGTGTACGGCCGGCTCATGTTCGACGACGGCTGCGGGAACGGACTGTAGCCCAGGCTGGAAGCGGCCTGGCGGAAGATCGCCGACCCGTACGGCTCCTTCATGGGCGGGTTCGGATAGGGCCGCGAGCGCGGTTCCTCGAACGGGTTGCCGCCGGAGATCTTCTGGCCCTTGATATTGCCCGCCTGGCCGCAGGTGCCGAGCAGGTATTCGAACCGGTCGTAGTATGGTTCCAGCTCGGCATGGGTCACACCCCAGTCCTGGATGGTCAGTTCCGGGTCGATGAAATCCTTGCCGTAGCGTTCGATGTTGTGGCTGCGCATCCGGAAGTGCGCGTCCTGGAAACGGTAGGTCTGGCCGTTCCAGTGCACCGCCGCGCCGCCCAGGCCGGTACCGGGCAGAAAGCTCTCCCAGCGCCGGATCGGCAGCGCGACCTGATCCGGGTTGTTGCGGAAGGTCATCGCTTCCTTGGTGTTGTCCTGCATGAAGGCCTTGCGGATCGAATAGCGCAGCTCGTCATGCATTTGCGGCGCCTGCCAGTCGGGAACGGTGAACTGCGGGTTGCCGCGTTCCAGCCCGACCACCTTCAGGCCCGCACGGGTAAGTTCGCGCCCGAGCATGGTGCCGACCAGTCCCACACCGATCAGCACGGCGTCCACTTCCTTGAGCCGGGTAGCCATTATTTGCCTCCTTTTCTGGCCGGCGCCTCGGCCGACGGCGCATAGGCGGGCGGACTGGCCTTGTGGATCTGGATCGTGCCGCGCCCGGTTTCGCCGATCGACATCGGGGCCCGCGTGTACAGCAGGCCGTACTGGTCCACCAGTTCGTAGTAGCTGGCGTACGCGCCAGGAAAGCCGATCATCTTCCAGGCCACCATGTCGCGGTTGCCTCCGTAGATGGGGTCGGCAAAGAAGCCTTCGATCGTCAGCGCCAGCAGCGACTCGAAAAAGGTGCTGCCAGGCACCCCGTTAAAGTCCTGCTTGCTGTTCTGCAGCGTCTTGAGGTAGGCGTCCTGGTCCGCCACCGGCAGCCGGTCGAAGCTGGTGTTGTGCCGTTGTCGCAGGTCGGCGTCGATCCCCCGTAGCGCGTTGTGAAACAGCTCGGCCGGCGTGAACGGCAGCTGGTAGCCCTGCCCCGGAATGCCCTGGCGCCACGGCCCGCTGCGGTACAGGCGCTCGCCCGCTCCCCAGGCGCCGCCCAGCTGGCGGTCGATATAGGACGGCACCCCGGCGGCAAGCGCGCCGGGGCCGTTGCTGTCGGCCGGAATCAGGCGCTCGGTGGCCGCCTCGACGAAGCGCGCCTCGTCCGGGCGGAAAAACATGTAGGACACATTGCCGGCGGGCTGGGGCGCATTTGCTCCCTGATCGTGCCCCGCCTGGCCGGCGGCAAGGGCGCCGGTCGGCGTCGCGAGCGCCGCTGCGGTAGTTTTGAAGAAAGTACGTCGCGTCAGCTTTTCCATCGTCTGTTCCTTCCCTCTCTTGTTCTGTTTGATTCAGAGGTCGCTTCAAGATGAGCAGGCAAGGAGCCGCGACGCGGCCATGCTCATTTGGAAACAACCTCCAAGCGGGCGACAAACTAAGCGGGCAAATCTGGCACGTTAGAGTTGGTTGTTCGATCATGGTTCGGACAACGTTCATGATCTACCGCCATGGGTTCAGCGTGTGGCAGCGAACAGAATTGGAACGGCGGCGAGCGGACAATCGGAACCGTTCAAGAACCGGGAGCGGATCATGAAGCGCCAAGCCTGCCAACTCATCCTGATCGGCGCCGCGCTGGCGGCAGCAAACGGCGCGGCCGGGGGCGACATCGTCAAGTGCATCGATCCTGACGGGCATGTGACGCTGACCGACCAGCCATGCGAGCCCGGCGCTGCGACGATACGGCTGGCAGGCGAGGCGCAGGCCAGCCGGCCCGCACCCGAGCCCTACCCGACGCTGCCCGCACTGCTGCCCCCGCGGCCGGTACCACTGCGCAGGCACGTCAGCACCGTCCCGCACGCGCCGCTGGCGCGCGACGTCGCCACGGTCCAGGCTGCGCGCGCGCAACAGTTGCTGATCGATGCAGGGAACAAGGACCGGCCGCCGCAGGGGCTGGCGCGGCTGGATTGAGGTTAGCGCAGGTCGAACAGCGCCAGCATCTCGCCGCGCTGCCCCGTCTCCAGGGAATCCACCAGTTGCAGTACCTGCTCATCCTGGATGAAACCGGCTGAGGAGCCGGCGGTGAGCACGCGTTCCGGCAGTTGCGGGCGCGATACCGCCCAGCCCTGCACGTAATCGACGCCGATCTCGGCCAGGGTCTGCACGGTGGCCGCGTCCTCCGCCCATTCGGCGATCGTCTTCATGCCCAGGTTGACCGCCAGGTTGACGATCGCCTCGACGATTGCCACGTTGGCCGGGTGGGCGTTGATGTTGACGACGAAGTTGCCGTCGATCTTCAGCACATCGGCCGGCAGTTCCTTCAGGTACGAGAACGAGGTGTACCCGGCCCCGAAATCGTCCAGCGCCACCTTGACCCCGTAGGCGCGCACCTGGTCGATGAAGCGCCGGGTGTTGTCCAGGTCGTGCAGCGCGACGCTTTCGGTGATCTCCATGCACAGCCGGTCGGCCACGTGCGCATGGTGCGCGAGGATGTCGATCGTGTCCTGCACGAAGCGTTCGTCGTTCAGCGATGCGCCGGACAGGTTCATGCACACGAAGCGGGTGTTGGCCAGCTCGGCCTCGTGCGCGGCGATCCACTGCAGGGTCGATGTCAGCACCCAGCGGTCGATCACGCCCACGTGCCCGCTCTTTTCGGCCGCGCCGATGATCGGGCCGGCGCCGACCACGCGCCCGTCCGGCTCGCGCATGCGCAGCAGCACCTCGAAGTTGAGCGAGGCGCGCGGCGCCTTGAGCGACATGATCGGCTGCATTTCGAGGAACATGCCGTCGGTCGCGTTCGGACCTGCCAGGCGCGCCACCAGGTTCAGCTCGGCCTCGCGCTCGCGGAACGCGCGCGCGTTGCGCTCGTACACCACCAGGCCGTCGGCCGCGCCCTCCTTCGCTTCGCGGCAGGCGCGGTCGGCGGCCGACACCGCGTCCTTCATCGGCATCCCGCTCGACACCTCAATGAGGCCGATCGAGCCGCGCACGTGGAACGCCTTGTCGCCGACCCGGTACGGCTGGCCGCCGATGCGCTCGACCATGGTGCGGCACACCAGGGTCGCCAGCGCGATCGAGGTGTCGGGCATCACGATCACGAACTCGTCGCCGCCGACCCGGCCGATCTTCTGGCCGCCGCCCAGCACCAGCGCCATGCGGTCGCACACCTGGCGCAGCACCTCGTCGCCGGCGGCGTGCCCGAACAGGTCGTTGATCAGCTTGAAGCGGTCCAGGTCGAGGTAGGCCAGCGCCAGCGGCAGGCCGGACGCCAGCGTCACGGTCGCGCCTTCGAACATCCTTTCGATCCCGCGCCGGTTGAACACCTTGGTCAGCGGGTCGTTGTTGGCCATGAAGCGCAACTGCTCGGTGGCCTTGGTCTTTTCGGTAATGTCTTCCAACACCCCCTCGATCCGGCCGCGCGCCAGCGTGGCGCGCACCAGGAAGCGGCGCCCGCGCTCGCGGGTGTCGATCTCCAGCTCGGTGTTGGGCCGCTCGCGCACCAGTTCCAGCAGGCTGCGCCAGGCGTCGTCGTCGAAGAACTGGCGCCACAGCGTGCGGCCCGGCACCACTACATCGCAGTCGAGCATGCGGCACAGCGCCGGGTTGGCGGAGAGGAAGTGCCCTTCCAGGTCGAGCGTGAGCAGGCCGACCGGCATCGCCTCGTAGGCATGTTCGAGTTCGGCCTGGGCCGCGATCCGCTTCTCGGTTTCGAGCCGCATCTGTTCGGCCACCGCCAGCGCTGCCAGCAGGCTCGATGCCAGCGCGGCGGTGACGCTGTTGGCCACACCGAGCACTTCGCTCATCCCGAGCGCCGCGGCGATCACTTCGGCCAGGCTCGACAGGAACGTCACGGCGAACGAGCCCGCGAACCACAGCGCCACCCGCGCCTGCGAATGGCGCATCACGCTGACCAGACCGCAGGTCATCAACGCCAGGCCGGCCACCACCAGCACCCACATCACCGGCAGGTAAATGCGAAATGGCAGCAACAGCGACAGCGCCAGCAAGGGCAGGCACACCCATTGCATCAGGCGCAGCGACGTCGCGAAGCGCGAGCGCGCCACATCCGCCCAGAACAGGGTCATGTACAGCGTCAGGGTCGAGATCGCATACAGCGCGGTGGTTACCGCGCGGCTGGGCGTCAGCCATTCCGGCGGCAGCTCCTGGCCCAGCCACTGGATGTCCCAGCCGGCCGAGATCGCGCCCACCCGCAGGTTCAGGATCAGCCAGCCCGCGAACTGCAGGTACAGCACCTGGCGGTTGATCAGCGCGGTGATCAGGACGAACAGGGAGAGCACGATCATGCCGCCGTCGAGCAGGCCCGACTTGCGGTGGAACTGCTGCACCGAGAGCGTCATCTGGTCGGGCGGCCACTGCACGGCAGACAGGCGCGCCGGCCCGGAAAAGGTGGCGCGGCACAGCACCTGGGCCGGCGGGTGCGCCAGCTGCAGCACGAAACCGGCCTTGGCCGCCGTCAGCGCCCCTTCCGCGCCGCCACGCCAGGCGCTGCCCAGCGGTTGCAGGCGGTCGCCATCCCAGCAGCGGATCGCGACCGCGTGGCGCGACGGGAACTCAATGTCAGCGGCCTGGCCGGCCCGGCCCACGGTGCGCAGCGCGAACCAGACCGGAGCCTCGGACAGCCGGGTAGTGTAGTGATCGAGCGCCGGGGCGCGCGCCAGCTCATGCAGCGCGGCCTGGGGCGTGAGTGGGGCGCCGGTCTCGGCCATCACGCGCAGCAGCAGCGGCGAGCGGTCGCCGGCCCGGTAGTGGCTGTTCCATGTGGCCAGGGCGAACACCGATAGCAGTGCCACGCCGATCGGGATGAGGTACACCGACAACAGACGCGTCAGCGCCACGACGACGCGGTGGGCATGCGATGGTAGCGGTTCGGATGGCGAACTGGACGGCTCAGACATAAGGTGTATCGATCAGGCGGGCAGATGCCGGCCAGGCGCCGGCACCACACATCCTGTAAGGATACAGCTAACCAATCATGCGGTCATGCAATATTTTTTTATCAGGCCGGCGCCAGTTCCGCGCACAGCCCGACGCTCGCCGCGCGCGCGGTTGGCGCCGGCGCAAATTGCGGTGCCAGCGGCCCGATGTCGATGTCGGGGTGGTGGGTGTGCCGGAAAAACTTCAGCAGCGGGTGCCCGGCCGCGCGCCAGCGCTCTTCGCCGGTGGCGATTTCAAAGGCCATCACGCGATGCGGGATATTGCCGGTGTGGCGCAGCGGCACCATTTCCTTGTGGCCGAAGACATCCGTGAACAGCAGCTGCTCATACTGGCGGTCGACCGGGGTGCGGCCGGCGATCACGGCCCATTCGATCCCGGTCTTCTCGAAATACTCGAAGAAGGCCTTGACCAGCGCCACCTTGACCACGTGCCCGATGCGCCCTTCGGCCACGCCCAGGCGCTCCACCTCGCCCAGGCGCCGCCCCTGCAGCCAATCCGGCAGCACCACCGATTCCTCCAGATGGAGCGGGCGGTACAGGTTGGTCTGGATGCGGGCCGTGCCCAGCGGCGTGCCGTCCAGCCGCGACTCGGCCAGCAGCACCACCGTGTCCTCTTCGAAGTCGCACTCCTCCGGCAGGGTCAGCGTGCGCGCGAGCTCGGGCACGTGGCGCGCGTAGGCCGCGTGCCGGATCCGCACCGCCTTGCGCAGGCTGTCTTCGTCCTGCACGCGGCGGACCGTGAACGGCAGGCGCTCGGTGGTCACGCCCGATGGGCTCGCCGCGCCGGTGGGCGGGACGGTGCCGGTGAAGCGCCGGGGCGCAAGAGTGACCGTGCTCAGGTCCATGGTGATGCTCCTCGAAATTGAAATTTGTAAACCGAAATTGCTTTTGGTCATTATCAATGGGTCGAGGAATATCAAAATGCAAAGGTAAAATGTTTTTCAGGCTTTTATTTTAACTTTGGCAATTTTCTAGTTGTGGTATACATGCCGCAAATGCAATTTTTAAACGGAAATACCAAGATTTCTTTGCAACATTTTCAGCAGCCGTGGGCGGGGCGCCTTGCACATCGAGCCATGGCGGGATTCGGAGTCAGGAACAACAGGTCGGCCGAGCCGCCGACTTGCGGCTGCCGCTTTCCTGCGCAACGTTCGCGAACCGCGTGCGCACGGGTGCGCACCCTACGGTCCGCACGCGAAAACTACCGCTCCAGGCAGCCGTGCGCCCGCGCCAGCAGCAATTCGCGCTCGCGCGCGTTGCGCGTCAGCCCGGCAGCGCGCTCGAACTCGGCGCGCGCTTCGCTGCGCCGCCCGAGCCGCGCCAGCATGTCGCCGCGCACGGAAGGCAACAAGTGGTAGTGCTTGAGCGTCGGCTCGGACAGCAGCGTGTCGGCCAGCTCCAGCCCCGCCTGCGGCCCGTAGGCCATCGACACCGCCACCGCCCGGTTCAGCTCCACCACCGCCGACGGCGCAACCTGGGCCAGCGCGTCGTACAGCGCCGCGATGCGCGCCCAGTCGGTTTCGCCGGGCGTGAGCGCCCGTGCGTGGCAGGAGGCGATCGCCGCCTGCAGCCCGTATGGCCCAAGCCCCAGTCCCAGCGCCGCGGCGCGTTCGAGCGCGGCCAGCCCGCGCCGGATCAGGAGCTGGTCCCAGCGGCTGCGGTCCTGGTCCATCAGCAGCACCGGCTGGCCATCCGGGCCGACCCGCGCGGCCAGGCGCGAGGACTGGATCTCCATCAGCGCCACCAGGCCGTGCACCTCCGGCTCGCCGCTCGCAAGTTCAGCCAGGATGCGCCCCAGGCGCAGCGCCTCCTCGCACAGCGCGGGGCGGGTCCAGTTTGGCCCCGAGGTGGCCGCGTAGCCCTCGTTGAAGATCAGGTAGACCACCTGCAGCACCGACGCCATCCGCTCCGGCAGCTCGCTCGCGCGCGGCACCTCGAACGGCACCCTGGCTTCCAGCAGGGTGCGCTTGGCGCGCACGATGCGCTGGGCGACCGTGGGCTCGGGCACCAGGCAGGCGCGCGCGATCTCGTCGGTGCTCAAGCCTCCCAGCAGGCGCAAGGTGAGCGCCACCCGCGCGTCGGTCGAGAGCAGCGGATGGCAGGACACGAAGATCAGCCGCAGCAGGTCGTCGCCGATATCGTCCCGGTCCAGCTGCGCGTCCGGTTCCTCCGGCATTGCGTCGCGCAGCTGGTTTTCCACCTCGTAGGTGAGTTCGCCCTCCTTCTGGGCATGCAGGCTGCGCCGGCGCAGGTGGTCCAGCGCGCGGTTCTTCGCCACCGTCATCAGCCAGGCGGCCGGATTGTCGGGCATGCCGTCGCGCGGCCAGCGTTCGAGCGCGGCAACCAGCGCATCCTGCGCCAGTTCCTCCGCCAGCCCGACCTCCTGCAGCATGCGCGCCAGCACGGCGATGATGCGGGCCGACTCGATGCGCCAGACCGCCTCCACCACCTTGTGCACCGGCTCGGTCAAGCTTGCGCTCCCGCCAGCGTGCGCACCTCGACATCGACCCGCCCGCGACGCGGATAGGGATAATTCCTGGCCCAGTCGCAGGCCGCGTCAAGCGACGCGGCCTCGATCAGCCAGAAGCCGGCGACCAGTTCCTTCGTTTCGGTGAACGGCCCGTCGAACAGGCTGTGGCGCCCGCCCGCAAAGCGCAGGCGGCTGCCCTTGCTGCTCGGTTGCAGTCCTTCGCCGGCCAGCACGATCCCGGCCCGCGCGCCCTCCTCGTTGTGGCGCATCATGGCGGCGATGATGCCGGGTGGCGGATGCACGTCCAGCTCCTGCTCGTGGTCGGACTTGAGCAACACCATGTAACGCTGGCGGCCATCTTGCGGCGCCCCGGTGGCGACCTCGAAGCCGACGCAACCGGCCGAGCAGCCAGCCTCGCGCACCTCGACCTCCTGCCCGTCCGCGGCCGGCCAACGCGCCGCCCAGGTGAGCGCCTCGTCGCGATCGCGCACGTCGACCAGCGCGAAGGCCGCCACCAGTTCGTCCGGGGCGCCGAACGGACCGGGGTGCGTGGACCACTCGCGGCCGTCGAACACGAGGCGCGCACCGGAACTCGCGGGCAGCAGTTCCCCGGCCAGGCGCAGCACGCCGGCCTCGCGCAGCGACGCGAGCAAGCGGACCAGCGCCGCGCCCCGTCCGGAGTGGGGCGCGTCACCCGCGTAACTGGCCTGATCCGTCTTGCACAAAATTAGGAACCGCATCCAACTCCTCCTCGGGCAGCAAATTCGTCGGGCATCAAGACTTCGCGCAGTTCGATGCGCGCATTCATGCCGGAGCGGCGGACCCATTCCGCCGCTTCTTCCTTCGACTTTACCTCAATCAGCCAGAACCCTGCCACCTCGGCCGCATCGCCCGCGCCCGGGCGCAGGCGTTCGCTTGCCAGCAGCACGCCGGCGCGGACCAGCGCCTGCTCGTAGCGCGCCCGTTCGGGCGCGCCCGCCTCGCATGCGCCTGCCCGGTTCCCGTTTTTTTCAATCAGCATGAACCGCATGGCAGGCCTCGATCGCTCAGGCGCACTCGCGCTGCATCGCGGCGGCCATGTCCTGCGGCGCCACGTCACGCTGGTGGTGCGCGATCGACCACACGTGGCCGTTCGGATCTTCCACCACGCCGTAGCGGTCGCCCCAGAACATGTCCGCCGGCGGCATGCGCACCTTGGCGCCGGCCGCCACCGCACGCTCGAACGCGGCGTCGGCGTTGGGCACGTACAGGTGCAGCGTCACCGGGCTTCCCTTGAGCGAGGACGGGCTGAGCGACTGGCATTCCGGCATTTCATCGGTAAGCATGAGTTTCGAGTCGCCGATCTGCAACAGGGCGTGCGCGATCCTGCCGTCGGGCATCGGCAGGCGGGCCATTTCCTCGGCGCCAAAGGCTTTCTTGTAGAACTCGATCGCGCCGGCGGCATTGGTGCAGACCAGGTGCGGGGTGATGCTGTGCATGCCTTCGGGAATCGGCTTGACGTTCGCTGTGCTCATATTGCTTTCCTTTCGTTAGGTTTCGGGTTGTGCTACACCGCTACGACGGACGGCGTGCTCCGGAATCGACACGCTTGTGCAAAAAAAATTCGGGCCGCCTGCTGTGCTTGACATCTGGATCAATCAGCCCTATATTTAGATAGACATCTAATTAGAGATCGATCGAATCATGTCAGGCAAGCTCAACACGGTGTTCAAGGCAATTGCCGATCCCACCCGGCGCGAGATCCTGCATCTGCTCAGCAAGGAGGAGATGACCGCCGGCGACGTCGCGGCCCACTTCGACATGACCAAGCCGACCATGTCGCACCATTTCGCGGTGCTGCGCCAGGCCGGGCTGGTCGCCAGCCGGCGCGAAGGGCAGACGATCTGGTATTCGCTCAACACCACGGTGCTGGAAGACCTGCTGGCATGGGGCATGGACCTGGCGCGCAGCGCCAAAGGAGAAAAATAGTGAAAAACAAATACCTGCTGCTGTGCGGCCTGGTCCTCGTCGTCACATTCGCGATCACCCTGGGGTTCTACACCCAGCTGCCGCCGGAGTTGCCGCTGCACTGGAACCTGCGCGGCGAAACCGACCGCTATGGCGCGCGCCCCTCGATCTTCCTCCCGTCCCTCATGATGATCGTGTTCATGGTGCTGTGGACGGTGCTGCCCATCGTGTCGCCGCGCCGGTTCTCGGTCGACGGCTTTCGCGATACCTGGTGGTACACCTGCCTGGTCGCGGTCGCGATGCTCGGCTACATCCAGCTGATGCTGATCTGGCACGCCTACAACGGCTCCCTGGAGCTGATGCGCTTCATCCTGGGCGGCGCGTGCGTCGCCTACGCACTGCTCGGCAACGTGATGGGCAAGGTGCGGCGCAACTTCTGGCTCGGCGTGCGCACACCGTGGACCCTGGCCGACGAGCGGGTATGGTACGCCACGCACCGGCTGGCCGCCAAGACCATGGTGGCCGGCGGCCTGCTCGCGCTGGCCGTGACCGTCTCCAGGCTGCCGACCCTACTGGCAGCCGTCCTGTTGATGGCAGCCATACTGGTTCCGGCGGCCTGGTCGCTCGTGTACTACAAACGATTGGAACACGGCGACACGCTGCAGGGGTAACGCCGGCACCGCCACGCGCAACACGGGCTACGTCGCTGGACTAACCCTCCAGCTCCGGATAGCGGCGGAAAATGCCCTCCTCATTAAACGGCAGGCGCCGCGGCGAAGCGAGATAGGCCGCGATATTCGGCCGGGCCGCGACCCGGTCGTGCAGGCGGCCCAGGTTGGACAGCTTCGATTCGATGCGCGCCATCGCCTTTGGGAACGCGTAGCGCAGCCCGGCGATCACCTGGAACAGGGACAGGTCGGCGTAGGTGAGCCTGTCGCCGACCAACGTATCGCGCTCTCCCAGTACACGCGAAAAATATCCGAGGAACTTGGGCATCCGCCCGGCGGTAAAGTCGGCCGCCCGGCGCTTCGCTTCCGGCTTCTGGTCCTCGTAATACAGGCTGCTCGCGATCGGGTGGTGGGTGTCGTGCGCCTCTGCCACCAGGTCGCCAATGGTCAGCTGCAGTTGGTGGGTCCACAGCCGCCCCGCCTCGTCGCCAGGCGCGAGCTGATGGCGCTGGCCGAGATAGAGCAGGATATTGGCGCTCTGGCCGATGGTGAGGCCATCCGCCTTCAAAAATGGCGGCGCGAACGGCGGATGCAGGTCGCTCCCGAGCGCGGCCATCATCTTCTGCATGCCGCCCGGCTGGCGCGCCACGTCAACATATCCCGCCCCCGCCTCCTCCAGGGCCAGGCGCACGAATTCACCGCGGCCTTGGATCGTCGGCCAGTAAAAAAGTTCATAGCTCATCGGACTCCCTCCATTGTGCTCGGCATGGCGCAATGATCGCCCAGGATCAGGCGCGGCGGCGCGGCCGATCGTGCTAGTCTTCGCGATGCCGAACTCGACCAAAAGTCACAGGAACCGGGGCAAAGCGCAACACCAGGTCAAGGGAATAATTTCTCTTGAGCAAGATCACCTGCTCGCCCCAGCAGGTAAGCCAAGATAAAAACGCGTGACAACAACGGACAAAAAACGGAGCGCCCATGATCTTTGCTCACCTGGCCCGTCACTGGCTGGCGCGGCGTCGCCAGTACAGCCTGCCATCCTGGATGCTGTGCATCGTGCGCAGCCTGCGGGTGATGCTGTACTACCGCGACCACCGCGCGCTGTGCCAGCTGGACGTCTACCGCCACTACGTGGCCGCGCCGCCCAACGACGACCTGTTCCATCACCTGAGCCACCGCGACTACCTGGTCAAGGGCTTGAGCGCGCGCCAGCGCGTGCAGTGCGTGCTGGCCCACTACCGCTTCGAGGAAACCACCTTCAACAACGCCTACAAGCAGGCGGTCTACGTGCACCGCAGCCTGCCGCTGTGGCAGCACGCGTGCGAGCATGGCAGCTTCATGCTGCAGCTGGAGATGGCCTCGCGCAGCAATGCGGAAGGCGATCTGACGATTGCCTTCCTGGCCAATGGCAAGTGCCTGCACCGCCTCTCGTTCAGCTGGGTAGAAGGCGCGCTGGCCGGGGTGGCCGCGCCGATGACGATCCTGGTCGCGCGCAACCAGGGGCGCTGGACCGATTCCGGCCATGCGTTCGAGGCCTTCGAGCGGGCCTTCCCCAACAACTCGCCCAGTTTCTTCTGCTTTGCGGCGATCCAGGGCGTGGCCCAGGCGGTCGGCCTGACGCAGGTGGTGGCGGTCAAGTGCACCGCCCATATCGCCTATGACCCGGCCGACGTAAGGCACTTCGCCAACGCCTACGATGGCTTCTGGAAGGTCCTTGGCGGCACCGAGATGGCTGGTCCCGGCTACCTGATCAAGCTGCCGTTCTACCTCAAGCCGCTGGCCGACATGCCGTCCAAGCACCGCAAGCGTGCCGCCCAGCGGCGCGAATACTGGAAGGCGATCGGCGACGGGGCGCGCACGACGCTGCAGCGCCACCTGCTGCACGCGCGCGCCCACGTCGAGCACGCGGCGCCGGTGCGCGAGCCGGCGGAGGCGTGATGCACGGTGCAAGAGCGGTGAACACGTGCGCACTGCCTCGGCGGCCCTGCACACGAAATCCAATATGGCCGCCGGCATCAGTAAATCGTAGGGTGCGCACCCGTGCGCACGCGGTCACGGCATGCGGGCTCGCGGCGAACGCTTCACTACGCAACGTTCGCGAACCCTTGCGCACAGGTGCGCACCCTACGCCGCTTTCAAGCAGGAGGTGACCGTGCACAGCACGTAAGCGCAGTTGATGTAAACGCAGTTGAAGTAAGCGCAGTCCGTTACGGCCCGGTCCGGTTCGTGATACACTGCGCGCTCGCTAGGGGTCCTGGGACTTTTGTTCCGGGTGAGAGATACCCTCCGTACCTGATCTGGATAATGCCAGCGAAGGAAAGCGCAAAAGAAAAACAATTTCTTGTTGTTTGCCCTTCCCCGTTGGCTCCCGGCTTTTTAAAAAGCGGCGCCGCCAGCGGCGCGAAACGAGCAAACATGAAACCAACACTCAAGCATTCCCTCCTCGCCTGCGCCATCATGCAGGCATTCTCGATCGGCGCCCAGGCGCAATCCAGCCTTGACCATGCGGTGCCCGAAGTCGTCATCACCGGCACCAGGCAGCCGGCCACCGGCCGCGCCGGCGTGGGCGGCTTTTCCGACACCTCGATCGTCGACACCCCGGCCTCGGTCAGCGTGATCGACAGCGCGAAGATGCAGGACCTCTCGATCCGCTCGGCCACCGATGCGATGAGCTACGACGCCTCGGTCAGCGATTCCTACAACGCGGTCGGCTATGCCGAGCAGTTCTCGATCCGCGGCTTCGACCTCGATAACAATACCAGCTACCGCAAGGACGGCATCGCGATACCCTCCGACGCCCAGATCCCGCTCGAGAACAAGGAGCGCATCGAGATCCTCAAGGGCCTGTCTGGCCTGCAGGCCGGCGTGACCACCCCGGGCGGCATCGTCAACTTCGTGACCAAGCGCCCGACCGCGACCACCCTGCGCTCGGCCACAGTCGAAGTGCGCGAGCGCGGCACCCTGTACGGCGCGGTGGACCTGGGCGGCAGCTTCGCGGACGAGCGCTTCGGCTACCGCATCAATGCCGCCGCCGAGAAACTGCGCCCCTACGTGCGCGGCGCCAACGGCGAGCGCCAGTTCGTGTCCGGTGCCTTCGACTGGCAGATCAGCCGCGACGCCCTGCTGCAGCTGGACATCGACCACCAGCACAAGTCGCAGCTCACGGCCCCGGGCTTCCAGCTGATCCGCGGCACCGACCTGCCGACCGGCGTCTCGTCCAAGATGTTCCTGCAAGACCAGCCGTGGCAGCGCCCGGTCATGACCGACAGCACCAACCTCGGCCTGCGCTTCGAGTACAAGCTGGCTCAAAACTGGGTCGCGACCGTGAACGCCAACAAGCACTGGTTCAAGCGCGACGACTACACCGCCTTCCCGTACGGCTGCTCAACCGAGGGCGACGGCTACTATCCGGGCTACTGCAGCAACGGCGACTACGATGTCTACGACTACCAGAGCACGGGCGAGCGCAAGACGCCGTGGGGCGCGCAGGCCATGGTGCAGGGCAAGTTCGCGACAGGAGCACTGCGCCACGCGCTGACCCTTGGCAGCGCCTACTACGAGCGCCACGACAGCTTCGGCGACTACGTCTATGACTACGTCGGCACCAGCAACATCTGGAAGCCGGTCGCCGTGCCGCCGGTCGAGTCTGATCGCGTGACGGAGAATGTATTCGAGCGCCGCAGCGACCGCGAACGCGACCTGTTCGCCCAGGACATCATCACCCTGGCGCCGCAGACCACGCTGCATACCGGCGTGCGCTACGTGAACTTCCAGCGCACGCAGTTCTCCGCGCCGGGCGTCGTGGGCACCAGCACCGACGACCACTTCCTGCTGCCGAACGTGGCCCTCGTCTACGGCGTGTCTGGCGACTGGAACGTGTACGGCTCGTTCAGCCACGGCATGGAACTGGGCGGCATCGCGCCGAAGAAAACCTCGAACCAGAACCAGGCGCTCTCGCCGAGCCGCTCGCGCCAGGCCGAAGTGGGCGTGAAAGGCGCGGTCGGCAACGCCCTGACCCTGAGCGCCGCCCTGTTCCAGATCCGCAAGGGCCTGGAGTACATCGACCCGAATCAGACCGTCGTGGTCGACGGCAAGTCGCTGCATCCCTACGTGCGCAATGGCGACGAGACCCACCGCGGCATCGAGATCGCGGCCGAAGGCAAGGCTGCCGCCGGCCTGAATTACGGCCTGTCGCTGCTGGCGCTGCACACCCGCCAGGAAGGCACCGGCGACCCGACGCTCGACGGCAAGCGCGTGACCGACGTCCCGAACTTCAGGTCGACCACGTGGCTAGAGTACGCGGTGCCGGCGGTGGCCGGCCTCAAGGTGAACGCCGACTGGCAGTTCGCGAGCCGCAAGGCGTTCGATGTCGAGAACACCGTTTTCGTCCCCAGCTACAGCACCTTTGGCCTGGGCGCGTCGTACGGGATGAAGGCCGGCGCTACCAGGGTGACGCTGCGGGCGCGCGTGGACAACCTGACCGACAAGTTCTACTGGCGTGACGTGACGCCGGCGCTGGGCGGCTACCTGCTGCCGGGCGCACCGCGCACCTTCCGCCTGTCGGCGCAGTTCGACATCTGACCATCGAGGCCGCCATACGTCAGGTGGGGGGCGTAGGGTGAGCAGGTTCTCCTGCCCACTCCAAAAATCGTCGTCCCCGCGCAGCAGGCGGGGACCCATGCTGAGCGTCACTTCACGCTGCCTATGGGGGAACAGCGCCAGTGGCGCTGTTCCCGCCTATGCGGGGACGACGTGCTAACGTTCGTACGCCGCCTTACTCGTAGGCCTTCGCCATCGCGGCCTGCATCTCCTCCGGCGACACGTCGCGAACATGCGTGGCGATCGACCAGCGGTGGCCAAAAGGATCCTCGACTGTGCCATAGCGGTCACCCCAGAACTCGTCCTGCACCGGCCGCTTGATCGTCGCGCCCGCGGCCACGGCACGGTCAAACACCCCCTCCCCAACCGAGGCAAAGGTGTCCGTATCCGGACACCGATGCCCGCCCCCGGGCGCAAAAACGTCGTCCATCAGCGCCTTTCCCCACTGAAACGCCGCTGGCACGAAGCTTGCAATGAAGGTCCGCAGGATAACCGCCTTCTTCGCAACCATGGACCGCGCCATCAGCATTGACACCCTCCGCCGCCGACTGCACCTGCGCATCGCGACCGGCCTCGTTCTCGTAACCGGCTTATGCGCCGCCGCATGGGGCATCAACCGCGTCGTGCGGCCGAGCATCACGGCCAGCGAGATCGTGGTCGCCGAGGTTCGGCGCGGCGACATCGCCAATACCATCAACGCCAGCGGCGTCGTCATCCCCGTCCACGAGGAAGTCGTATCGACCCCGGTCGCCACCCGGGTCGCGAAGGTCCATGCCAAGCCGGGGCAGCAGGTCACGCAGGGCGAACTGCTGCTGGAACTGGACGACCGCGAGCTGCGGCTGGCGCTCGACTCGCTCAAGGAGCAACTGGCGCAGCAGGAAAACCGGATTGTCGTCCTGACCCAGGAGCTGGAGCAAAAGCACAAGCAGCTCGTGAGCAGCATCGAGCTGCTCGAGATCGACCTGCAATCGGTGCGTGCCAAACATGAGCGCTTCCAGAAGCTGCGCGCCAGCGGCGCCGTATCCGGTGAAGACATGCTCACCGCCGAGCTCAATGTGAAGCGTACCGAGATCCAGCTGCGCCAGCAGCGCGAGCAGGTGGACGACACGCGCCGCGCCACCCGCAGCGCGATCGAGGCGGCCAACCTGCAAAAGGCGATCCTGCAAAAGCAGATCGCGCAGCAGGAACAGCGGCTGGCCCAGGCCCGCGTGACGGCGCCCTTCTCCGGCATGCTGACCTCGTTGATCGAAGAGGAAGGCGCCAGCGTCGCGGTCGGGCAGCAGGTCGCGCGCGTGTCCGAGCTGAACAACTACCGGGTCGAGGCGACGCTGTCCGACTTCCATGCACGCCTGCTGGCGCCCGGCCAGGCGGTGCGCGTCGAACAGAACGGCGAGGTGCTGGCCGGCACCGTGCACACGATCCTGCCCGAAATCCAGAACGGCACCATCAAGCTGCTGGTCGATCTGGCGCAGCCGCACAACCAGCTGCTGCGTAACAAGATGCGGGTCGACGTCAACATCGTCACCGATCGCAAGGCCAACGCGCTGGTCATCACCAGCGGCCTGGCATTCAACGGCCGCGGGCGCCAGCCGGCCTGGCAGGTGCAAGACGGCGTGGCGCGCAAGACCACGCTGGAACTGGGCAGCAGCGACGGCAAGCTGGTCGAAATCGTCGCCGGCGCACAGCCCGGGGAACGCTTCATCGTGTCGGACACCAGTACTTTCAAGGAGCTCGACAGCATTCGCATTTCACAATAACTCACCAGGACCTGAAGGGAAAACCATGATCAGACTGAACAAAGTCAGCAAGACCTACCGCACCGACAAGGTCGAGACCCTGGCCGTCAAAGACATCGACCTGCACGTGAAGCGCGGGGAATTCGTGGCGATGATGGGCCCGAGCGGCTGCGGCAAGAGCACGCTGCTGAACCTGATCGGCCTGCTCGACCGGCCGGGCGCGGGCAGCATCGAAGTGGACGGCGTGCCGATCACCCGTTACCGCGACAAGCAGGTGGCCAAGCTGCGCAACCAAACCTTCGGCTTTATTTTCCAGAGCTTCCACCTGATCCCGGACCTGAGGGTGATCGACAACGTCGAGCTGCCGCTGCTCTACCGCAGCATCTCCGGAACCGAGCGACGCCGCCTTGCCCGCGCGGCGCTGGAGAAAGTGGACCTGGGCGCGCGCCTGGACCACTATCCCAATCAGCTCTCGGGCGGCCAGCAGCAGCGGGTGGCGATCGCGCGCGCCATCGTGGGCGAGCCGCAGGTGCTGCTGGCGGACGAACCGACCGGCAACCTGGACAGCAAAATGGGCGCGGAAGTCATGGACATCCTGCTCAAGCTTAACAGCGAGGGCACGACCGTGGTGATGGTCACCCACGACGAACTCGAAGCACGCCGCGTGAACCGCATCGTGCGCGTGTTCGACGGCCAGCTGGTCGCCTGAGGAGGCAAGCATGTTCAGGAATTATTTACTAACTGCTTACAAGGTCTTCATGCGGCGCAAGCTGTTCACCGCCATTAACCTGCTGTGCATCGTGCTGACCCTGGTGGTGCTGACGGTTGTCGCCGCTCTGCTCGAGACCGCGTTCTACCCCAAGGGCGTCGAGGGCAAGAGCGACCGCTTCCTGCAAGTGTTGATGATAAAGATGGAGGCGAAGGAGGGCCACGGCTACACCAACGGGCCACTCGGCTACAAGCTGATCGAGAAATACTTAAAGCCGATGCAGGGCGTCGAACGAGTCGCTGCCGTCACCATTCCCAGCTCGGTGTCGGTGTACCAGGGCGACCGCGTCAGTGAACTGTTGATGCGACGCGCGGACGCCGATTACTGGAAAGTGCTGGACTTCACCCTGCTGGCCGGCCGGTTGCTGACGGTTGACGACGACCACCTTGGCCGCGCGGTAGTGGTGGTCAACCAGACCACCGCGCGCCAGCTGTTCCCCGGCGGCCCAAGTGCCGCCGTTGGTCAGAAGATCAACGTAAGCGGGCGGATCTTCGAGATCGTGGGAGTGGTCGACGATACGCTGCACCTGAACTCCTTCGCCGATATCTGGGCGCCCATCAGCAGTTCGCCATCGTCGGAATATCGAGATAAGCTGATCGACCAATTCACCGCGCTGATCCTGGCCCATTCGAAGGCCGACCTGCCCCGCATTCGCAGCCAGGTGGAGCAAATCGCCCGGGGCGTGGTGCCGGACGACCCGAAACGGTATAAAACGCCCCGCTTTTGGGCCGACAGCAAGATCGACCTGTTTGCCCGGCTGACCGTCGGCAACGACCAGCAGGCCGACTCGGGAGCCGGCAAGCTGGTGGCAATCATCGTGGCCGCCATGCTGATATTCATGCTTCTGCCCGCCCTGAACATGGTGAACCTGAACACCGGCCGCATCATGGAACGGCGCGCCGAGATCGGCATCCGCAAAGCGTTCGGCGCGACCAGCACCCAACTGGCCGCGCAACTGGTGGTCGAAAACATTTTGCTCTGCCTGGCCGGCGGACTCATCGGACTGGTCGCCAGCGCCGGTGTGCTGGTGTGGCTAGAACACGCCAACCTGATCCCCTACCTGAAAGTGAGCCTTAACCTGGCCGTATTCGGCTATGCCATGTTGATCGCGACCGTGTTCGGTCTGATCTCCGGCGTTCTTCCTGCCTGGAAGATGTCGCGCCTCGATCCTGTCCATGCCCTGAAGGGAGCCGCCTGATGTTCCGCCATTTGCTGAAGCTGACCTGGAAGCGCAAGACCAGGAACCTGATGCTAAGCCTTGAAATACTACTCGCCTTTGCACTGGTGTTCGCGATCGCCGCCTTTGGCGTGCGCTACTACCAGCTATACCGGATGCCGATCGGTTTCAACGGCGACGACGTATGGGCGGTGGGCGTAAGGACAAGCAACGGCGGCAGGGACAACATCGACCAAGCCACCTACGACGCGTTCAAGCGCGGCTTGCAGGAACTGCCGGAAGTCGGCCAGGTCGCGTTCGCGAGTTGGGAGCCCTATTCGATGATGATGAACCGCTCCAGTCCGAAGAACCAGTCGGGGGTCAAAGTGCAAACCGACATGCTCTATGCCGACGACGGGCTGGCGAAGGCCCTTGGGATCAAGGTAATCGAGGGTCGTTGGTTTTCCGCGCTGGACGATGGTTCGGCCGCGTTTCCGGTCGTGGTCAATCGCAGAATGGCGAACGCGATGTTTCCAGGCAAGTCGGCCATCGGCCAGCAATTTACCGATAGCGACCGCGACGGCATCATCACCTACAAGGTGGTCGGAGTGGTCGACGAGTATCGCGACCAGGGCGAATTGGGCACGCCGGGCAATTTCACCTTCATCCGCCACGAGCCGCCGCAGCGTGACGCGCGCACCATTACGCCGCAGCGTGACGCGCGCACCATTATCCTGAAACTCCAGCCGGGAACCGAACGCAGCTTTGAATTCCGGCTGAGCCAGCGGCTCAGGCAGATTCAAGGTAGCTGGAGCTACCAGATCTCCCCGCTCTCGGCCACACGCCAGACGAAGATGAAGACCCAGACCACCCCGCTGATCGTGCTGGGTGTGATCGCCGCGTTCATGCTTGTCATGGTCGCGTTCGGCCTGTTCGGCGCGCTCTGGCAAAACACCACGCAGCGGATTCCGGAATTCGGCCTGCGGCGCGCCGCCGGCGCCAACGCGGGCGACATCTACCGCCAGATCGTCGGCGAGCAGATGCTGCTCAGTACGGTGGCGATCGTGGTCGGCATGCTGCTGCTGGTGCAGTTGCCGCTCACGGGCGCGCTCGGCGCCAGCCTGAACTGGACGGTATTCCTCGGCGCCACCGGCCTGTCGATGTTCGTGATCTATCTGATATCCTTGCTGTGCGCGCTTTATCCGGGCTGGCGCGCCAGCCGCCTCAGCCCGACGGAAGCCCTGCACTACGAATAGCACAAGGAACTCGGCAAACACGATGGAATCAACCCGCCCGCAGCGCATCCTGATCGTCGACGACGACAGCGCAGTCCAGGTCTCGCTGGCCTTGTTGTTGAAGCAGTCCGGTTTCGACGCGCTCTGTTGCGACGGCCCGCAGCAGGCGCTGGCGCAACTGGCGGCCGGCGGCATCGACCTGGTCCTGCAGGACATGAACTTTTCATTGCAGACCAGCGGCGACGAAGGGCTGGAACTGCTGGAGCGGATCAAGGAGCGCCACCCGGCCATGCCGGTGCTCCTGATGACGGCCTGGGGTTCGATTGCGCTGGCGGTGAAAGGCGTCAAGGCCGGCGCCGCCAACTTCTTCACCAAGCCGTGGCACAACAGCCAGCTTGTCGAGCTGATCCGCACCACGCTCGAGCTTGCGGCCTCCTCCTCCAGCCGGCAGTCGCGCCAGGCGCTCGACAGCCAGTATGACTTCAGCGGCATTGTTGGCAACCATCCGGCACTGGTGCGCGTGCTGGCCACGGTCGGCCAAGTAACGCACACGCGCGCACCGGTGCTGATCCTGGGCGAAAGCGGCACCGGCAAGGAATTGATCGCCGACGCCATCCACCGCAACAGCCTGCGCGCGGACCGGCCAGTGGTCAAAATAAACATGGGCGCGATCACGCCCTCGCTGTTCGAGAGTGAAATGTTCGGCCACGTGCGCGGCGCGTTCACCGACGCCAAGACCGACCGCAAGGGCCACTTCGCCAGCGCGCACGGCGGCACGCTGTTCCTCGATGAAATCGGCGAAATGAACCGTGCCGACCAGGTCAAGCTCCTGCGCGTGCTGCAGGACCAGCGCTACCAGCCGGTAGGCGCCAGCCATGCCGAGCAAGCCGACGTGCGCGTGGTCTCGGCCACCAACCGCGAACTGGCGGAACTGGTGGCGGCCGGCGAGTTCCGCGAGGACCTGTTCTACCGCCTGAACCTGATCACGATCCGGCTGCCGCCGCTGCGCGAACGGCGCAGCGACATCCCGCCACTGGCGCGCCATATCGCCAGCACTGTCGCCACCAGCTACGGCTTGGGCGAAGTGGGCCTGGACAGCGCCGCGCTCGAATGGCTGTCCGCCCAGCCATGGCCCGGAAATATCCGCCAGCTGCGGCAAACCGTCGAACGAACGCTGCTATTAGCGGGCAAGGCGCAGTTGACGCAGGCCGATTTTCTCGCCAACGGCGCCGTCGACGAAGGCGCGGCCCACAAGCTGGGCGTGGATGGCATGACGCTTGAACAGGTCGAGCGGCACATGATCGAACGCGCGCTCGGACAGCACGACCGCAACATCTCGCGCGCGGCCAAGGCATTGGGCCTGTCCCGCACCGCGCTCTATCGCCGGCTGGAACGGCATGGCCTGGCGGCCCCCGGCGCCGACACCGCGCCATGAGCCTGCGCACGCGCCTCTCCGCTTACCTGGTGGGTTTGCATACCCTGCTGTTCGTAATGGCCGCGTTGCTATTGATCGAGCAGGCAAGCTTGTTCGTGACCGTTGAATTGCTGCTGATGGCGAGCCTGGCCGGCGGGTTCCATCTGCTCAAGCGGGCGCTCGAACCGCTCGGCTACACACGGCGCTTGCACGACCTGCTGCAGGACCAGCACTATGCGAACCGGCTGGCGCCGCCCGAAGCCGGCGAACTCGATGAACTGGTCGCCTTGTTCAACACCCTGCTCGCCACCTTGCACCGCGAGCGCCTCGAGATCGGCGAGCAGCAAGGCTTCCTGGACCGCCTGCTCGAAGCCACCCCGAGCGCGGTGCTGGTATTCGATTTCGACGGCGGCATCAGCCTCTTCAACGCGAGCGCGGCCGCGCTGCTCGGGCTCGAACAGGCGCGCGGCAAGCCCTTGGCCGCGTGGCTGGACGGCAGCGCCCTGCTCTCAAGTACGCTGGACGACGTGGCGCGAGCGCGCAGCTTAAGTCTCCTCAAGCAGCTCGACACGCTCACAGCGGGCGACGCGCGGCTGCTGACCGATCCGGCCGGCCGGCGCTACCGCGCCCAGCGCGGCCGCTTCTTCGACCGCGGGTTCGCGCGCGACTTCCTGATGGTCGAAGAGCTGACTGCCGAACTGGAAAGCTCGGAACGGGCGGCCTACGAAAAGCTGATCCGCGTGCTGGCCCATGAGGTCAACAACACCGTGGCGGCGACCGCTTCGGTGCTCGACTCGCTGCGGTACTATGCGTCCCAGCTGACAGAGCGCGACGCCACCGACTTCAGTACCGCCATCGTTGCGGTGAGGCGCCGCAACGTCAGCCTGGGCGAATTCATCGAGCGCTTCACACGCGTAGTCAAGATGCCGGCGCCTGAACTGCGGCCTGCAAACCTCAAGGAGGTGGTGGACGGCATCCTGTGGTTAAACCGGGAACAATGCAATGCGCGCGACATCAGGCTGGAATGGGGCCGCTGCGATTCTGTGCCGCCGCAGCCGATCGACATCCAGCTGATGGAGCAGGCGCTGCTTAACATCGTCAAGAATGCGATTGAAGCGATCGACGCACGCAGGGCGCAAGACGCCGGCGCCGCCGGCTTCGTCCGCGCGACGCTGGAAAATGACGGCGGCCGGATCAAGCTCTCGATCATCGACTCGGGCGGCCAGCTCAGCGGCGCCTTGCAACGCCAGCTGTTCACGCCTTTTGTGAGCACTAAGAAAGGCGGCCAGGGCATCGGCCTGATGTTCGTGCGCGAAGTACTGAACCGCCACGACTGCACCTATTCACTGGCGCCCGGCTTTGATGCCGAAACACGTTTCGATATCTGGTTCCCGGCCACTCGCGCCGGGGCGGATGTTACGGCGCGCCGAGAAGGCTCTCCACCTGCCGCACTCGCTGCTGCAAGCTGCCCGTGACCAGCACGAACGGGATGCCCCGTTCGTCCAGCGTCTGCAGCAGCCTGTGGTGCACCGCCTGCCGCACCTCGTCCGAATCGCGCTGCAGCCCGTCCGGCTCCCAGGGCAGGTCCGGCGCCGCCACCAGCGTCCACGCGTAGTCGTGCGCCTGCTCGAACGCAGCGAGCCGCTCCTCCAGCCGGCCCCAGTAAAAGCGGCTGTACACCGCAGTCATCAAGGGCGCGGTGTCGCAGAACAAAAAGCGCCGCGCGCGCAATGCCAGCGCGTCCTCGCGCTCCTGCTGGGTACGCGCGATGAAGAGCTGGTCATGCTCGTGCGGCGTGCGACCGTGCATTTCGACGAACTCGCGCAGGTACTCGGGCACCCACAGCGTACCGTAACGCTTGGCCAGCGCCTCGGCCAGGGTCGACTTGCCCGAAGACTCGGCGCCCAGGATCGCAATGCGCGCAGCCACGTTCAACGCGCCTCCACCAACGCGACATTGCTCCACGCGCGCAGGCCCGCGACCGCCATCACGCAGAACACGGCATACAGGATCGCGGTCAGCATCAGCCCCTTGTAGATGTACAGGCCCACATACAGCACGTCGACCACCAGCCAGGTATGCCAGTTCTCGACCTTTTTACGCGCCAGCAGAAAGGTGCCGAGCAGGCTGCCTGCGGTCAGGAAGCCGTCGATATGCGGCACATCGGTATTGGTGTAAGTCTTCAGGAACGCAGCCAGCAGCACATACCCGGCCAGCCAGGCCAGCGCCGACCATGCCCAGCCTGTGCCGGACAGGCGCGTGACCGCCAGTTGCTCCCCTTGGGCGCCGCGCAGCCACTGGTACCAGCCCCAGGCCGCGGTCGCGATGAACACGCCCTGCAAGCCCGCGTCGCCATACAGCCGGGCATCGAAAAATACTGCCCCGTAGGTCGCCGACGAGATGATCGCGAACAGCCAGGCCCAGTGATTCTGCCGGATGTTGAGCAGCACCGTGACCATGGCCAGGGCAAAGGAAATCAGTTCCAGCGGCGTCGTCGTGAAGCCGGCAAAGACAAGGCTTTCGTTCATGGAAAAAAGGATGGAATAGAAGGCGGCGTACTGCCGGCGAACCGCCGAGTATGCGCCGGGCGGCATGAATTCGCAACATCGACCGCCAAGGAAGCGCGCTTTAAGTTTGCAGAACAGAAAGCGCGAATCCTGGCCATGCACGTGAGGATGGGCGTAGGGGGCGCGGGGCCGCCGAGGACCTGTGCGCACGCGGTCACAGTTTTCAGGCCCGTGGCGAGAGCTCCACCCCGCATCGTTCGCGAACCGCGTGCGCAAAGGTCCTCGGCGGCCCCGCGCCCCCTACGCCTTTTCAGATTTACGTGTGCGAGGAGGCGCCGCGAACCAGTGCCGCGGCGCGCCTCAAGCCCGCTTACTTCTTCGGGAACTTGATGGTCATCTCCTTGAGCAGATTGTCGGCATGATCGACCTCCTGCATCACCCACAGCATGTAGCGGATGTCGACGTGGATCGCGCGCGTGATCGCGCTGTCGAAATACCAGTCCTTGGTGATCGACTCATAGGTCGAATCGAAATTCAGGCCAACCAGCTCGCCGCGCTTGTTCATGACGGCCGACCCCGAATTGCCGCCGGTGGTATCGGCGCTCGACAGGAAGTTAACCGGTACCGTGCCCAGCACCGGATCCTTGTACACGCCGTAGCGCTTTTCATTGACCGCCTGCGTCAGCGCCTGCGGCACGATGAACGGATCCTTGTTGGTCGCCTTCTCCAGGATGCCCTGCACCGTCGAGAACGGCCCCTTGACCAGCCCGTCACGCGGCGAGTACGGCGACACGGTGCCGTAGGTCACACGCAGCGTCGAGTTGGCGTCCGGGTATACCGGCTTGCCTTGCGACTTCTTCCACTCGATCACGGCAGCCATGTACTGCGGGATCACGCGCTCCAGGTTGCCGTCGACTTCCTTGCGCCGCTCTTCCACCGCGCCGGCGACGTCTTGCAAACGAACGGCCAGCTGGATGAATGGATCGTCCGACTTGCGGAAGGCTTCCGGATCCTTGCCGATCCACGCCAGGCGCTTGTCGGTCTCGCCCAGCTGGGTCGACTTGTACAGCGCCGGGATCGCGCCTGGTGCCGGCAGCAGCGCGTCCAGTCCATGCGGCCGGGTCTTCGGATCGAGCTTCGCGTAGCGCTTCAGGGCCGCGGCAAAACGCGCCTCGTCCACGCTCGCCACGAACGATTGCTCCAGGCGCGTCAGGCGCGCCTTGATGAACGAAACGTCGCGCTCCTGGTAGCCGGCTTCGCGCTTTGCGTCCGGCTTGGTGTGTTCCAGCGCCAGCCGGTACAGCGTGCGCGCGTTCTTGAGCAGGTCGCTATGGGTCGCCTCGGACAGCGCGAACTCCTGGCGCGACAGCGTCATGTCGGCCGCGATCGCCGCATCCAGTTCGGCCAGCAGGTTCTTGTTGGCGCCGCCGTTCTGCTTGTACCAGGCGCGGAACTGGGCATCCTGCACGTCCTTGATCGCCGCAATGTCCTTGCGCGCGAAGCCGTCCAGCAGGCCCTGGGTTTTCTTGAGCACGTTGTTCTGGCTCTTGACCACGCTCGCGTAACGCACGTCATACGCTTCATTGCCCATGGTCGCGGCGGCGATCACGGACAGGTCGGCGGTGATCGACGCGACCTTGGCCGGGTAGTCGACATCGCGCGCGAACCGGATTTCGCTGGGGAGCTTGTAGCGGCTGGTACGGCCCGGATAGCCGGCCAGCAGAATCGGATCGCCGTTCTTCAGCCCTTCGCTTGACACCACCAGGAAGTCCTTCGATTTGTATGGCACGTTATCCGGCGACGGATCGGCCGGGCGGCCATCCTTGCCCACGTAGGCGCGCAGGAAGCTGAAGTCGCCGGTCTGGCGCGGCCACTCGTAGTTGTCAATGTCGCCGCCGAAGTTGCCGATGCGGTCCGACGGCGCGTACACCAGGCGCACGTCGCGGATCATCAGCTGCTTGATGCGGTAGTACTCCAGGCCGCGATGGAATGCCGGCACCGTGCAGCGGTACGCCTTGTCGGTCTCGCACTCGGCGATCAGGGCCTTGATGCGGCTTTCGACCTGCTCATGACGCTCCTTGCCCGACAGGTTGGGCGACAGGCCCTTGAGCACGCGGTCGGTCACGTTCTCGACCTTCTCGGTCACGTAGACCAGGGTGTTCGGACCGCCCGGCAGCTCCTGGGCACGGGTCTTGGCCAAAAAGCCGTTGACGATGTAATTGTGCTCCGGGGTCGAGTTGCGCTGGATCGCCGAATAGCCGCAGTGATGGTTGGTGACGATCAGGCCGTCGGGCGAAACGAACGAGGCCGAGCAGCCGCCGAGCGAAACGATCGCGCTCATCGGATGTTTCGACAGATCGGCCAGCTTTTCGGCCGGGATCGTGATGCCAACCCGCTTGAGTTCGGACTTCAGTTGCGGCAGTTGATGCGGTTGCCATTGACCTTCATCGGCAAACGCGGCGGCGGCGGCGCCCAACAGGGCGACCGGCAGGACCATGGATTTAAACAAGATGTACCCCGGATGAAATTGATGCAATCCGAAAGTATAGCCTCCATGCATACGTGATTAAGTTAATTATTGTATCAACCACGGGCGACGCGCACCTCGAGCGCCGATACGCATGTCTTGCCGCGTCCCATACGCACCCGCAACTGCTTTGCGCATTGCCAATATCTCCATACCCATTTTGGCGAAGAATAAAAAATCTTCCTATCAATTTGGAGACGCACATCATGGCATTCGACGTATATCTGCAGATCGACGGCATCAAGGGAGAATCGGCCGACTCTGCGCACCAGGGCTGGATCGAGCTGGTCTCGGCGCAATGGGGCGTCACGCAGCCCAGGAGCGCAACCGTTTCCACTGGCGGTGGGCACACCGCCGAACGTTGCGAGCATCGCGCCCTGTCGCTTTCCAAACTCGCGGACTTGGCCTCGCCGATCCTGATGCAACACTGCTCGATGGGCAAAACCATCCCGAAAGCCAAACTGGAGTTCATGCGGGCCGACGGCCAGGGCAAGCCTGTGAAGTACTACCAGGTGGAACTGGAGAACGTCATGATCGCCAATATGGAACAGCAAGTCAGCCAAGGCAGCATCCTGCACGATAACATCGGCCTCCGGTTCTCGAAGATCAAGTGGACCTATACGCAGCAGAAGATCGGTGGCGGTGCTGGCGGAAGTACAGTCGGTGGCTGGGACCTCGCCGCAAACAAAATCGCGTGACGGAGGACCTGCCATGGCCGAATGGAGATACGAGGACGACGAAAGATGCCCCGATCCTCTGCGCCCGCGCCCGACCCAGGATACACGCGGCTACTTTATGCTGCCGCAGGCCCCGATGGACTCGGGCTACTACACCTACGGCATGCTCTACGGGAAACCAGACCTGGGGGCGTACCAGTATGCACACCCGATCATGATGACCGCCATCCTGCGCGTGGGACTGGAATGGCAGGCCATTGACAGGCGCCGGTTCGGTGTGGGGAACATCAGCTTGCCGGGCGGGCGGAAGCCTGACGACCACAACTCACACAGAAACGGCCTGCAGGTGGACGTGCGGCCCTTACGCAAAGACGGCCGTGAGGAGCCGGTGCGGTGGTTTGAAGCGGAATACGATTTGGAGGCCACAAAGAAGCTGATTGAGCTGTTCCGCACGTTCGCGCCGGTCACCAAAGTTTTCTTCAACGATGCCCGCGTGCCGTTCGTCAGGCCGTATCACGACCACGACCATCATATGCATATTGAATTGAGAGGCTGACATGCGAATGATCACCTGCCTGATGTCATGTGCGGCCGCGGCCACCGCACTCTCGCTTGCATACGCCGCCGACCTCTCCGGTGATCCGTATGGCCTGTGGAAGCCGCTCAAGGGGGCAATCTACAAATTCCATTCCGGAATCGTGGCCGACGCAACCCCGCCCACGGCGAATGACCGCCGATTAACCTTCCTTGTGGACGGTAACATTGCAAAGGAAATTTTCAACTCGATAGGCCCCGATTACCCCGAAACATGCGGCTCTGAGAAGGGGGACCGGGACCGCGTCAAGAAGGGCATTGTTTGCTCCTACACTGCGCAAGACGAGAAGGACAAGGACGGCCCTTACCGATGCTGGATCGGCTTGAATCTCAAGACCGGCGACACGATTGGCACCATTAGCTGTTGAATTCGCAAGCGAGAAACCGTGGGGTCAGAGTCGAATTAATCAGAATTTTTGTTAAATTTCCGAACAATACGACTCTGACCCCATTTGCTTGGCAACGCCGGTGCTGCCCCAGAACTAGGGTCGGAGTCGAATAGCCGGAAAGTTTGGGAAGTTGCCGGAATATTCGACTCTGACCCTATTTTTCAACTGGATGATGGGCGACGTGTCGACGCCCCTGCACCGCCAAGGCGCCGCCAGTTGTCACGGCCGGCTCGGCTGCGCCACACCCCGGCACGAATGAGATTACAATCCCGGGCTGGCTTCCTTACCTGATATTCGAATTACGATGCGACGTACCGTCGAACTCATCGCCGCAGCCGCGCGCCGGCTGTCGATCGATACCTACATGGTCCTGCTGCTGGGGATGGTCGTCCTCGCCAGCTTCCTCCCCGCCGCCGGCACGGTTGCCGTCGGCCTTGGCCATCTGACCACGTTCGCCATCGGCCTGCTGTTCTTCCTGCACGGCGCCAAGCTGTCGCGCCAGGCGCTGCTGTCGGCGCTGACGCACTGGCGCCTGCACGTTCTGGTGTTGGTTATCACCTTCGCACTGTTCCCGCTGCTGGGGCTCGCGCTCAAGCCGCTCGCGCTTGCCCTGCTCACCCCCGACCTGTACCTGGGCATCCTGTTCCTGTGCGTGCTGCCCTCCACCGTGCAGTCGTCGATCGCGTTCACGGCGATGGCGCGCGGGAACGTGGCGGCCGCGGTGTGCAGCGCGTCCGCGTCCAACTTCCTCGGTATTTTCATCACGCCGGTGCTGGTCGGCCTGTTCATCGCGCGCGGCGCGGCTGCCGGCGGTTCATCGCTCGATTCAGTGCTCGCGATCGTCGAGGAGCTGCTGGTGCCCTTCCTCGCCGGCCAGTTTCTGCGCCCCTGGATCGGCGGCTGGGTCGACCGCAATAAGCCGATGCTCAAGTTCGTCGACCAGGGATCGATCCTGCTGGTGGTTTATACCGCGTTCAGCGCGTCGGTGACCGAAGGCCTGTGGCGCCAGCTATCGCTGCCGACCCTGATTGGGCTGTTGGTGTTCGCCTGCGTGTTGCTGGCGCTGGCCCTGGGCCTGTCGGCGCTGGTCAGCCGGCGCCTGGGCTTTTCGAGGGAAGACGAGATCACGATCATTTTCTGCGGCTCGAAAAAGAGCCTGGCGAGCGGCGTACCGATGGCCAAAGTGCTGTTCGCATCGACCTCGCTGGGCATGATCATTTTGCCGCTGATGCTGTTCCACCAGATCCAGCTGATGGTGTGCGCCGTGCTGGCGCAGCGCTGGGCGCGCCGGCCCGAAATCGAAGCCGAGGAAAAGGCAAGCGAAGTCAAAGCGTAGGACGCCGGGGCACTCCCCCCCGCTTCCTGCGCTTACCTGGCCCGCATCTGGTCCGGCGAATCTTCCGCCAGCAGGTCGGCGTGCCAGCCGCCGCCCAGTGCCTGGATCAGCGCCACCGCCGCGAGCTGCCGGCTCGCCTCCAACTGCACCAGCGCGCGCCGCGCGTTCAGGGCCGTCACCTGCGCCGTCACGACGTCGGTGTACACCACCTGGCCCATCTTGTAGCGGTTCTGCAGCTGCGTCTCGACCTTGTCCGCGGCCTCCGTTGCCTTGCGCCGCAATTCGTTCTGCTCGGCCAGGATGCGCGTGGCGGCCAGTTGGTCCTCGACCGCCCCGAATGCGTTCAGCACCGTCTGCCGGTACTGCGCCACGGCTGATTCGTGCTGCGCGTGTGCGACCTTCACGGCGGCGCTGGTGGCCCCGGCATTGAACAAGGTCTGAGCCGCCGTCATCCCCAGCGCCCACACGGCGTTGGATGCCTTGAGCAAATCGGGGACTGCGCTCGTCGTCGAGCCGTACGAGGCGTTAAGGCCAATGTTCGGGAAATAGGCGGCGCGCGCCACGCCGATCTGGTTGTTGGCGGCGGCAACGCGGCGCTCGGCGGCGGCGATGTCGGGCCGGCGCTGGAGCAAGGTCGAAGGCACGCCCGCGGGCACTTCGGGAATCGTGATTCGCACCGGCGCCACCGGCAGCGAGAAGTCCGCAGGCGCTTTGCCGATCAGGATCGCGATCGTGTGCTCGGCCTGCGCGCGCTGGTTCGCCAGCGTCAGGTCGTCGGCCTGGCTGTTGGCCAATTGGGTTTCCGCCTGCAGCACGTCGGACTGCGGCGCGATGCCGGCTTCGTAACGGTTGCGCGTGATCTGCAGCACCCGTTTGTAGCCTTCGATCGTGGTGGCCAGCAGCGCGCGCTGGGCGTCGAACGAGCGCAGCGAAAAGTAGCTACTCGCCAGTGCGCCCTGGGCCGACAGACGTGCCCCTGCCAGGTCGGCGGCGCTGGACTGGACGATGGCATTGGCTCCGGCCACGCCAGCGCGCAGCCGTCCCCAGACATCCGGCTCCCAGCTGCCATCCAGTGACAAGCGATAGCGGTCCCCGAGGTCACCCTCGCCGCGCGCGCCGGACCGGTTGGCGCTGGCATCTAACGCGAGCAGCGGGAACAGCGAGGCGCGCTGCTGCGTCACTTGCGCGCGGGCCTGGTCGTAGGCCGCCACCGCTTGCGCCACATTCTGGTTCGATATGTCGACGCTGGCCATCAGCTCGTCCAGCACCGGGTCGCCGAACAGGCGCCACCACGGGCCGCGTTCGAGCAGATCCGCAGGCGCCGCCGGCACGAAGCCGTGCGCTTCCTTGAACGCGGCAGGCTCGGGAGTGACGGGGCGGTGGTAAGCCGGCGTGACGGAGCAGCCGGTGGCGAGAACGGCGCACAGCAGCACCAGGGAATATCGTAGCGGCGGAACAGGACGCATGGGCATACTCATGTCGATGGCGTTGGGACTTCTTCTTCAAGCGGATGGCGGGCCAGCTCGCGCTCGCCCGGGCTCTTGCGGCGCATCCTGTCGAGCAGGACGTACACCACCGGCGTGGTCAACAGGGTCAGCAACTGGCTGGCCAGCAGGCCGCCGATGATCGAGACACCCAGCGGCTGGCGCAGCTCCGAGCCTTCGCCGAATCCGATCGCCAGCGGCAGCGCGCCGAGCGCTGCGGCCAGCGTGGTCATCAGGATCGGGCGAAAGCGCAGCAGGCAGGCTTCGCGCACTGCCGCCACCGCGCTCCAGCCGTGCGCGCGCTCCAGTTCGAGCGCAAAGTCGATGATCAGGATCGCGTTCTTCTTGACGATGCCGATCAGGAGGAACACGCCGATCAGGGCAATGATCGAGAAGTCCATCCTGAACAGCAGCAGCGCCAGCACCGCGCCCACGCCGGCCGACGGCAGCGTGGTCAGCACCGTGATCGGGTGCACCAGGCTTTCGTACAAAACGCCGAGCACGATGTAGATCACCACCAGCGCCGCCACGATCAGGAGCGGCTGCTGCTGGTTCGATTGCTGAGCCTGAAGCGCCGTCCCCTGGAAGCTGCCGCGTACGTTGTTCGGCATGCCGATTTCGGCCTCGGCGCGCTGTACCGCCGCCTGCCCGTCTGACAGGCTGTAGCCCGGCTGCAGGTTGAACGAGACCGTGGTGGCCAGCTCGCCGTCCTGGTGGCTGACCGAGGCCTTGGTCGAGCGTTCGGAAAAACTGGCGATGGCCGACAACGGCACCAGCGCGTTCGCCGTGCCGGACAGCGCCTGGCCGGTGGACGGGTCGCGCGCGGCGGTCAGGTTGCCCGCCCCGCTTGCGCCTTTCGCCGTGCCGGCCACATATACGTCGCGCAGCGCCTCCGGCGAGCGCGCGTACTGCGGCGCCACGCCCATGATCACGTGGTACTGGTTCAGCTCCGTATAGATGTTGGCCACCTGGCGCTGGCCGAACGCGTTGTACAGCGCGTTATCGACGTCGCGCGCGCTCACGCCCAGGC
The DNA here is from genome assembly GCF_004614195.1 of Massilia horti. GTDB lineage: Bacteria > Pseudomonadota > Gammaproteobacteria > Burkholderiales > Burkholderiaceae_D > Telluria > Telluria horti. The sequence continues at coordinate 33,937 of NZ_SPUM01000090.1, forward strand.
GCGCGGCGCTGTCCTGGTCGACGTTGACATAGGTTTCCACGCCGTTTTCGGCCTGGTCGGTGTCCACGTCGATCAATTCCGGCTGGTGCTTCATCGCGTCCGCCAGCCTCATCGCCCAGCGCTTGAGGGCCGCGGTGTTGTCGCTCTTGAGCGTGTACTGGTAGGTCGAGTTGGAACTGCGTCCGCCGCCACGCAGGTCCTGCACCGGGTTGAGGAACAGCGACACCCCGGTCACGCGCGCCAGCTGCGGGCGCAGGCGCGCGATCACGGCCTGGCCGCCGTCCTTGCGCTGGCCGGCCGGCTTGAGGTTCACGAACAAAAAGCCGCCGCCGGCGCGCGAGCCGCCGGTGAAGCCGACCACCGTGTCGACCGCCGGGTCGCGCTTGATGATGTCCACCAGCTGGCGCAGCTTGTCCTGCATTGCCTGGAACGAGATGCTCTGGTCGGCGCGCAGGCCGCCATTGATCTGCCCTGTGTCCTGCTGCGGAAAGAAGCCCTTCGGCGCCGCCACGTACAGGTACACGTTAAGAACGACCACGAACAGCAGGATCAGCATCACCAACAGCTTGCTGTCCAATGCCCAGTCGAGCGAGCGCTCGTACACCCGCAGCACACGCGCGAAGCCGCGCTCGGCAAGACGCGCGAGCAGCCCCGGCTGGCGTTCGATCTGTCCGCGGCGCAGCAGCAGCGCGCACAGCATCGGCGTGGTGGTCAGCGAGATCACCAGCGAGATGAGCACCGCGCTGGACAAGGTCACCGCGAACTCGCGGAACAGCCGCCCGACCTGCCCGCCCATGAACAGCAGCGGAATGAACACCGCCACCAGCGACAGGCTGATCGAGAGCACCGTAAAGCCGACTTCGCGCGCGCCCAGGAGCGCCGCCTGCATCCGGTCCATGCCGCGCTCGACGTGGCGACTGGTGTTTTCCAATACGACGATCGCATCGTCGACCACGAAGCCGGTGGCCACCGTCAGCGCCATCAGCGACAGGTTGTTGAGCGAAAAACCGAGCATGTACATTACACCGAACGTACCCAGCAGCGACACCACGGTGGCCACCGCCGGTACGATGGTGGCGCGCACGCTGCGCAAGAAGACGCTGACCACCAGCACCACCAGCAGGATCGAGATCATCAGCGTCAGTTCGATTTCGCGCAGCGAGGCGCGGATCGAGTTGGTGCGGTCGGAGGCGACCTGCAGTTTCACGTCCGAAGGCAGCTGCGCCTGCAGCGTCGGCAGCAGCGCGCGCACGCCGTCCACGGTCTGGATCACGTTCGCGCCCGGCTGCGTCGTGACCAGCACGATCACCGCCGGCTCGCCGTTGAACAGGCCCAGCGTGTGGATGTCTTCCACGCCGTCGCTGACCTCGGCCACGTCGCGCAGCCGGATCGCCGCGTTGTCGCGCCACGCCACCACCAGGTCGCGGTAGTCAGCCGCGGTGCGCCCGCCGCCTGCCGTGTTGGCCTGCGAGTAGATCTGCAGCCGCTTGCCGTTGCCCTCGATCGCGCCCTTGGGCCGGTTGGCGTTGGTGGCCTGGATCGCGGCCCGCACGTCTTCGGCCGCGACGCCGTAGCGGCTCAGCTGGTAGGGATTCAGGTCGACCCGCACCGCCGGCAGCGAGCCGCCGCCCAGTTCGACGTCGCCCACGCCCTGCACCTGCGCCAGCTTCTGCTGCACCAGGTTGGACACCTGGTCGTAGATCTGGCCCGGGCTGCGCGTCTTCGAGGTCAGCGCCAGGATCATCACCGGCGCGTCGGACGGGTTGACCTTGCGGTAGGTCGGGTTGCTGCGCAGGGTGGCCGGCAGGTCGGCGCGCGAGGCGTTGATCGCCGCCTGCACTTCGCGCGCGGCCGAGTCGATCTTGCGGTTCAGGTCGAACTGCAGGTTGATGCGCGACGAGCCGTTGCCGCTGTTCGAGGTCATCTCGTTGACGCCCGCGATCACGCCCAGCCGGCGCTCGAGCGGCGTGGCCACCGAGCTGGCCATCGTTTCCGGGCTCGCGCCCGGCAGGCTGGCCGATACCGAGATCACCGGAAAGTCGACCTGTGGCAGCGGCGCGACCGGCAGCACGAAGAACGCGGCGATGCCGGCCAGCGCCAGCCCGAGCGTGAGCAGCACGGTCGCGATCGGGCGGCGCACGAACGGCGCGGACAAATTCATGCGTCGACCTCGCGCTCGCCCCGCTGGGCTTGGGGCCGGCGGCCCCAGCGCCGCGCCAGGCGGTCAAAGCCGAGATAGATCACCGGCGTCGTGAACAGGGTCAGCAACTGGCTGACCACCAGCCCGCCGAAGATGGCCAGGCCGAGCGGCCGGCGCAGCTCTGCCCCTTGGCCCCAGCCGAACATCAGCGGCAGCGCCGCGAACAGCGCGGCCAGGGTGGTCATCAGGATCGGGCGAAAACGCAGCAACGCGGCCTGGTGGATCGCCTGGCGCGGACTCTTGCCGTCGACCCGTTCGGCCTCGATCGCGAAGTCGATCATCATGATCGCGTTCTTCTTGACGATGCCGATCAACAGGATGATGCCGATGATGCCGATCACGCCCAGCCCCTGGCCGGTGACCATGAGCGCCAGCAGCGCGCCCACTCCCGCCGATGGCAGCGTCGAGAGAATCGTCAGCGGATGGATATAGCTCTCGTACAGCACGCCGAGCACGATGTACACGCAGACCACCGCGGCCAGGATCAGCCACAGCTGGTTGGAGAGCGATGCCTGGTAGGCGCCCGCCGCGCCGAGGAAGGTCATGCTCACCGCGGGCGACAGCTTGATGTCGTCGGCGGCGTGCCGGATCGCTTCGACCGCCGTGCCGAGCTTGACGCCGGGCGCGGTGTCGAAGCCGATCGTGGTCGCGGGGTACTGCGCCACGTGGGTGAGCTGCAGCGGCGCCGCCTGCTCGGTGATGGTGGCGATCGCCGACAGCGGCGTCGGGCGTCCGGAGCCGGTGCGGATCGGCAGGTTGGCCAGGTTGGCGAGCGACATTTGCTCGTCCTGCTGCGCTTCCAGGATCACGCGGTACTGGTTGGTCTCCGTGAAGATGGTCGAGACGATGCGCTGGCCGTAGGCGCTGTAGAGCGCGTCGTCGATCGAGGCGGCGGTGACCGACAGCCGCGCCGCGCTGTCGCGGTCGATGGTGACGTAGGCGGCAGCTCCAGTGGCGCCGGCGTCGGTGACCACGTTGCGCAGTTCCGGCTGCGCCTGCATGCGCTGCGCCAGCCGCTGCGCCCAGTCGTTGACGGTGGCGGTGTCGGCGCCCTCGATCGCCAGCCGGTATTGGGTCGGTCCGGTTTCGGCGTCGATGGTCAGGTCCTGGGTCGGCTGCAGGTACAGGGTCAGTCCCGCGACTTCGTCGACGCGGCGCTTCAGGCGCTCCATGAGCTTGTCCTGGTTGCCGTGGCTGTCCTTCAAGTTGATCAGCATGGTGCCGGTGTGGAGCATGGTGTTGTTGGCCGCATCCACCCCAACCACCGAACTGAGCGACTTGACGTCCGGGTCGCGCAGGATTTCGCGCGCGGCCATCTGCTGCATTTCGGCCATGCGCTGGAACGAAATCGCGGAGCGCGCCTCGACCCGGGCCTGCAGCTGGCCGGTGTCCTGGGTCGGGAATAGGCCCTTGGGGATGAACAGGTACAGCAGCACGGTCAGCACCAGCGTGGCGAGCGCCACCAGCAGCGTCATGCCCTGGCGCTCCAGCACCCAGGTCAGCGCGTAGTCGTAGCGCCGGATCACGCGGTCGAACCACATCTGGGTGCGGCGCGCGAACGCGTTCGGCTGTTCCTCGGCATGGCTGCGCAGCCAGCGCGCCGACATCATCGGCACCAGGGTCAGCGACACCACCGCCGAAATCAGGATCGTGATCGCCAGCGTCACCGCGAACTCGCGGAACAGGCGGCCGACCACGTCGCCCATGAACAGCAGCGGAATGAGCACCGCGACCAGCGACACCGTCAGCGAGATGATGGTGAAGCCGATCTGGGTCGCGCCCTTGAGTGCCGCCGCCATCGGCTTTTCGCCTTCCTCGATGTAGCGCGCGATGTTCTCGATCATGACGATCGCGTCGTCGACCACGAAGCCGGTCGCGATTGTCAGCGCCATCAGCGACAGGTTGTTCAGGCTGTAGCCGAGCAGGTACATGGCGCCGAAGGTGCCGATCAGCGAAATCGGCACCGCCAGGCTGGCGATCACCGTTGCGCGCAGGCTGTGCAAAAAGGCGAAGATCACCAGCACCACCAGCACCACTGCCAGCACCAGCTCGATCTGCACGTGCTCGACCGAGGCGCGGATGCCGGCGGTGCGGTCGGTCAGCACGTCCACCCGCAGCGCCGACGGCAGGCCTGCCTGCAATTCGGGCAGGCGGGCCTTGATCGCGTCCACGGTCGCGATCACATTCGCGCCCGGCTGGCGCTGCACGTTCAGGATGATCGCGGGCTTCAGGTTGGCCCAGGCGCCCAGGCGAACGTTCTCGGCGCTGTCGACCACCCGCGCCACGTTCTCCAGCCGCACCGGGGCGCCGTTGCGGTAGGCGACGATCAGGTTCTTGTAATCGGGGACAGCGACCAGCTGGTCGTTGGCGTTGATCGAATAGGAACGCTGCGCGCCGTCGAAGCTGCCCTTGGCGCTGTTGGCGTTGGCTGCCGTGATCGCGCTCCTCAAGGTATCGAGCCCGAGGCCGTAGGACGCCAGCGCGTCGGCATTGGCCTGGATCCGCACCGCGGGGCGCTGGCCGCCGGACAGCGTGACCAGGCCCACGCCCGACACCTGGCTGATCTTCAGCGCGAGCCGGGTGTTGACCAGGTTCTGCACCTCGGTCAGCGGCAGCGTGTCGGAAGTGATCGCAAGCGTGAGCACCGGCGCGTCGGCCGGGTTGACCTTGGCGTAGACCGGCGGCGCCGGCAGGTCGGTGGGCAGCAGCGTGCCGCCGGCGTTGATGGCGGCCTGCACCTCCTGTTCGGCGACGTCGAGCGTTTGGCCGAGCGTGAACTGCAGCGTGATCACGGACACGCCGGCGGCGCTCGTCGAACTCATGCGCGCCAGGCCCGACATCTGGCCGAACTGGCGCTCCAGTGGCGCGGTCACGGTGCGCCCCATCACCTCGGGGCTGGCGCCGGGGTACAGCGTCTGCACCTGGATGGTCGGGAAATCGACCTGCGGCAGTGCCGACAGCGGCAGGAACTTGTAGCCGACCAGGCCGGCGAGCACGATCGCCAGCATCAGCAGCGAGGTCGCAACCGGGCGGCGGATGAACGGTCCGGATGGGCTCATGGCGTCACCCGGCGGATCGCTCGCTCATTCACACTCATTGCGCGGCCTCCGGCTGGCGGCGGCGGTGTCCTTCCTGGCCTCCCTGCCCTCGTTGCGCTCCTTGCGCCCCCTGCCCGTCCGCGCCGCCGCGCCCGGCGCCACCGCGCCAGC
>NZ_SPUM01000013.1 GCF_004614195.1 Massilia horti
GGGTGCGCACCTGTGCGCACGCGGTCACCGCATGCTGACTTGCGGCTGCTGCTTCACTACGCAGCCTTCGCGAACCGCGTGCGCACAGGTGCGCACCCTACGATGCGCATCTGCAGTCACCGCCGGCCCGCACACACGCTTACTTGTTCGCCGCGATCCAGCGATCGACTTTGGCTGCCAGAAGCGACAGCGGCAGCGTGCCTTCTCCCAGCACGATCTCATGGAACTTCGGCAGGCTGAACTTGTTCCCCAACGCGCTCTCCGCGCGGTGCCGCAGTTCCTGGATCTTCAGCGACCCAATCTTGTAGCCCAGCGCCTGCCCCGGCCACGCCATGTAGCGTTCGGTTTCGCTTTTCGCCAGCGACTCTGGATAGCCCAGCGTCTCGCGCATGTACTGGATCGACTGCTCGCGCGTCCAGCCCTTGGCGTGCATGCCGGTGTCGACCACCAGCCGCACGGCACGCAGCATCTCGTCGTTCAGGTGGCCAAAATAATCCTCGGGCTTGTCGAACAGGCCCATCTCCTTGCCCAGCGTCTCGGCATACAGCGCCCAGCCTTCAGTAAAGGCGTTGTTGCCGCCGAACTTGCGGAAGTTCGGCAGGTTCAGCTCCTGCATCAGCGCGATGTGGAAGTGGTGGCCCGGCTGCCCTTCATGCAGGAACAGCGTGACCATGCCGGTGCTGCCGTATTCCTTCGGATCGTTCACCACCGACCAGAACACGCCCGGCCGCGTGCCGTCAGTTGCCGGCGCGGTGTAGTGGTCAGACGCCGTAGCGCGCGACAGTTCAGGCTCCAGGCGCAGGTCGAGCGGCGTCTTGGGGCGCAGCGAGAACAGCTGCGGCAGCTTCTGCTTGAGCTTTTCGTCCAGCTTGCGGTAGACGTCGATGACTTCCTTGTCGGTCTTGAACGGCTTGTACTTGGGCTGCTGCAGCACCCACGTCGGCAGCCCGGCGGCCGGGCCGTTGTAGCCCATTTTTGGGCCGATGCGCGCGTACTCACCCTGGATGCGCGCCACTTCCTTCAGGCCGATCTGGTGGATCTGCTCCGGTTTCAGGTCCGTGGTGGTTTGTTCCGCCACGCGCGCGAGGTACCAGTCCATCCCATTGGGCAGCGCGGAGAGGCCAGTGCTGGTGCGGCAGGCCGGCAGGTATTCCTTTTCGATGAAGGTCACCAGCCGCTGCAGCGCAGGATTCAGCCCGGTTTCGATCGCGCGCCGGTATCCATCGGTCAGTACCTGCTTGTCGGCGTTGCCGAACTTGGCCGGCATGTCCTTGATCGGCGTGTAGAAGATGCTGTCCTGCGCCTTGGCGGCCACCAGCTTGCGGTATTGCGGCAGCGCCGACAGCATGATCGCCTTCGGCTGCACCACGCCGCGTTTCATCCCTTCGCGCATGTTGGCGATCGCCTGGTCGATCCACGGGCCGAGCTGCGTAATGCGGTTCAGGTAGGCCTTGTAGTCGCGCACCGTGGTCAAAGGCTGCGCGCCCTGGCCACTCGAGTAGTTGGCCAGCGTGACCGGCATGCTGTCCATCTGGTTCAGCGGCAGCAGGTGCTCGGGGAAGGGTTCCAGGCGCAGGGCAATCGCGAGTTCCCACGCGAGGATGTCGTAGCTGGTCTGGTCGCGCTGATTGAGCTTGTCGCGGCTGATCGCGTGCAGGCGCTTTTGGAAGTCGTGGTATTTCGCGAACTGCTTGGCGCGCACGCTTGGCGAGATCGACATGCCGATCTGGTCGGCGAAGCGGTTGTCGCCGTTTTCGCTGGCGTTGACAGGGTTGAAGCGCGCCAGCGCATCATAGTATTCGTCGGCCAGCGCATTGAGGCGCTTGCCTTGCTCGCTTGCGGGCGCAGCGGTGGCGGTTGCCGGCGCCGGTACCGCGATGTCGGCAGCGCCGGCGGGGGCGCAGGCGATCATCACTGCCGCGGCAATCAGGCCACGCGTGAACGAAGGTTTCATCGTGTGCTCCTTGAATCAGTAGCTGGCCAGCGGCACAAGCGCGCCGTTCTTGAAGGTGTAGACCGTGACCGAGGTCTTTTTCAGGTTGCCCGCCGCGTCGTACGAGTAGGTGCCGACCACGCCTTCATGCGTGGCTGTATGCAGCACCTTGTTCACCGCCTGCGCGTCAGACGAGTTGGCGGTCTTGATCGCCTGGCCGATGAACATGGTCTGGTCGTAGAACGACGGCGCGTACACGTCCGGTTCGCGCTTGAAGCGCTGCTTGTACTTGGCCTGGAATGCCGGGCCATCGGTCTGTTTGGCGAGGATCGCGCCAGCCTGCGCACAGCGCACGTTTTCGCCCACGGCGTCGCCGCCAAGCTTGGCCATCTCCGGGCTGCACAAGGTGTCGCCGCCGAGCAGCGGCACGTTCAGGCCCAGCTGCTTCATCTGGCGCGCCATGGGCGCTGCCTGCGGGGCGTAACCGCCGAAGAAGATCGCGTCCACCTTGCGCGCCTTGAGCGCGGTGAGGATGGCGGCGAAGTCGGTCGCTTTGTCGGTAGTGAACTCATGGCCGGCCACGTTCATGCCCGCGGCCTTGGCCTGGCGCTTGAATTCGGCCGCAATGCCCTGGCCGAACGCGGTGCGGTCGTCGATCACGCCGACGTTCTTGAGCTTGAGTTCCTTGGCGGCGTAGGACGCCACCGAGCCGCCGACCTGGCTGTCGCTGGCGACGATGCGAAACACCGTGGGGTAGCCGTTCTGGGTGATCTTGGGATTGGTGCCGACGGTCGACATCAGGATGCCGTTGTCGCTGTAGACGCGCGAAGCGGGAATCGCCACGCCCGAGTTGTACGGCCCGATCACGAACTTGACGCCGGCGTCGGCGAATTTCTGCGCCACGGTCACGCCCTGCTTGGGGTCGCCCTGGTCGTCTTCCGAAACCAGCTCGAAGCGCAGCGGCTTGCCGCCGGCCTTGATCTTCTGCGCGTTGAGGTCTTCGATCGCCAGGCGCACGCCGTTCTCGTTGTCTTTGCCGGCAAAAGCGTTGGCGCCGGACAGCGGTCCGGACACCCCGATCTTCACTACGGTTTCGTCGGCGGCGAGCGCGTTCGAGGCGAACAGCAGCGCGGCCAGCGCCAGTGGCGTGGCGTTGATTGTCGATGGCATACCCTTGTCTCCTTGTTTTCGAACGGGCGCCATCATCGCACGATTCGTGTGCGAATGGTTGGGTTCAGGCGGTCAGGCCGTGCGACAGCAGTTCGAGCGGGAGCGCGGTGCTGCACTTGATCTGCTCCATCGAGAACGCGGACGACACGCCCGTCAGGCGCGCGGTCTTGATCAGCTTTTTGTAGAAGCGGTCGTAGCCTTCGATGTCGGTGGTGACCACCTTGAGCAGGTAGTCGACGTCGCCGCTCATCCGGTGGAACTCGAGCACCTCGGGCAGCGCCATCACGGACGAGGCGAAGCGCTCCAGCCATTTTTCGTCGTGCTCGCTGGTGCGCACCGAGACGAAGACGGTGACCGGCAGGCCGACCTTGTTGCGGTTGACGATGCTGACCCGGCTTTCGATGTACCCCTCTTCTTCCAGCCGCTTGACGCGTTTCCAGCATGGCGTGCTGGACAGGCCGACTTTTTCGCTCAGGGCCGAAATCGAGAGTGTCGCGTCGGCCTGGAGGGCCGCCAAAATCGCGCAATCAAACTTGTCAAGTGAGTTCATTTCTCGTTTTCTTGGTTATGAGAATGCACATCCTCGTTTTTCTCGAACTAGCAGGAAATTTAGCACATCTTCTTCTGCTTGGCTCCGTAACATATTGCTTAACAATAACACGTTTCCACTCGATTCTTAGATTTTTGGTAATTTTTTCATGAACACGGACATTTATCTAGACGCCAACGCCACCTCGGACGTTTTGCCAGCCGCCGCCGATGCCGCGCTGGACGCAATGCGGGCGAGCTTCGGCAACCCGAGCAGCAGCCACGCCACCGGCCTGCGGGCCAAGGCGATGCTGGAGGCGACGCGTGCGCGGGCGCGTCGGGTACTTGGCGCTGGCGACGGCCGGCTGATGTTCACCAGCGGCGCCACCGAGGGCATCCAGACCGCGGTGCTGTCGGCGCTGTGCGCGGCGCGCGCGCGCAAGGCCGCGGGCGAGCCGTGCGGCGACCTGCTGCTGTATGGCGCGACCGAGCACAAGGCCGTGCCCGAAGCGCTGGCGCACTGGAACCGGCTGCTGGGCACCGGCTTCACCCTGCAGGCGCTGCCCGTCGACGGCGACGGCCGCCACCGGCTCGACGTGCTGCGCGAGCTCGCGCCGCGCGCGGTGTTCGTGTGCACCATGGCGGCCAACAACGAGACCGGCGTGATTTCCGACCTTGAAGGGATCGCGCGCGTGCTGCGCGAGACCGGAAGCGGCGCGCTGTGGATGGTCGACTGCGTGCAGGCACTCGGCAAGCTGCCGCTCAATCTTGACGCCACCCGCATCGACTACGCGCCATTCTCCGGCCACAAGCTGCATGCCCCGAAGGGCATCGGCATGCTGTATGTGCGCACCGGCGCGCCGTACACGCCGCTGATCTGCGGCGGCGGGCAGGAGTCCGGGCAGCGCTCGGGCACCGAGAACATGGCCGGCATCGCCGCGCTGGGCGCTGTGCTGCAGGCGCTGGAAGAGGGCGGCACCTTCCGCAGCCATGCCGAGCTGCTGGGATTGCGCGAGCGGCTGGCGCAGGCGCTGCGCGAGACTTTCCCCGGCATCGTCTTTAACGCGCCGTTCGCGCATGCGCTGCCAACCACCATTAACTTCTCCGTGCCGCGGCTGTCGAGCAAGGACCTGCTCGATCTGTTCGATGCCGCCGGCGTGCGCGTCTCCGCGGGCTCGGCCTGCTCGGCGTCCAAAGCGGCGCCCAGCTACGTGCTCGAGGCGATGGGCCTGCCTGCCACCCGCAGCGCGGCCGCAGTGCGCCTGTCGTTCGGACCGCTGGTGAACGATGCGTTCATCGAAGCTTCCTGCGAGCGCATCCTTGCATGCGGCAAGGCGCTGCGCGCGCCGCAGCTGGCGCCGGGCGAAGACGGGATCGGCCTGCTGCAGCTGGGCTTTGAGGACAGTTGCGGCTGGCTGGTATTCGACGAGGCCAGCAGCACCTGCGTGGCCATCGACCCGCCGATTGCGCTGGTCGACCGGGTCGCGGCGCTGGTGCGGCGCGAAGGCTACCGCATGGCGGCGGTCCTCGCCAGCGACGCCGGCGCGCAAGACGCATGTGCTGCGTGGGCCACCGAATTCGGTTGTCTTGGGGAGGACTGGTTCGCCGGCGAACAGCAAGTGGTGCTGGCGGACGGCAGCACGGCGCCGGCGCTCTCTTTCGGCAGCCATGTGCTCGCGCGGGTGCCCTCCAGCGACGGCCGCCATGCGGCCTACCTGCTGGGCACCGCAACCGGTCGTGAACTGCATGCGTCCGCGGTGCGCTTCGCGTTCGGCCCGGCGGCGGTGAGGGAGATTCGCGCACTGGTTGGCCCGGCCACCGTGCTGTGCGCCGCGGTCCTGGGCGACGCCGTGCCATGCACGACCTTCGCTCCGGCGGTGCCGGAGGGCGACATGCACCTTGACGGGCAGGCCTTGTCCGCCTTCCTTGCTGCCCATCCGGACGCATTGCTGCTCGATGTGCGCGAGGCGCCCGAGCATGCGGCAGGCGAGCCGAGGTTATGGAACAAGGGGGCGGTGAACGTGCCGCTCTCGCAACTGGCCGGCAGGCTGCCGTACTGGCTGCGCGGCGAGCCGCGCCCGCTGGTGTTCTTCTGCCGTAGCGGCAACCGCAGCGCCAAAGCGGCGCAGTGCCTGCGCCAGGCCGGTTATGCGCAGGCGTGGCATCTGGCGGGCGGCCTGGCACTGGCCGCCTGACCCCGTGCGCCGGCCGTGCGCCGGCGCTTCTATCGTGGCTGTGTTCGCTAGCGCACAGTCACGTCTTCGATACCCTCTTAGCATGGCTGCAGCCGTGCGCGCTCGAAATTCCTTCCTGGCCCGACCCATCGCCGACGTGCGAATCCGAGGTGGGCAGCGCACGCCATGATTGAGGAATCTGTTGAAAGTCGAACGAAGCACGCAGCGCCCGAGGCACGGCCTCAATCACCCCAGGTTAAGTAGAGTTGCGGACGCGGCGCCGCTGCGCGCGGAACTGCTTGGCGTCGACCAGATGGCGGTCCATGGCCGCCAGTTAGCAAAGCAGCACAAAGCTGGCGCGCAAGGCGGCCCCGATCGCATGCTGGCCCGACTGGCCGACAATGCCGCTGTGGTCGCGCGCGCCACTACGCGCCTGACCCATTCGGCCAACGCCGGCGGCCGCCTGACGCCTGCGGACGAATGCCTGCTCGATAACATCCACCTGATCGAAGAGCAGGTCCGCACCGCGCCTCGCTCTTTGCCGAAGGCTTACAGCCGCCGGCTGCCGCGCCTTGCCGATCCGGCTGGCATGCCGCGCGTGTATCAGTTGGCGCTGGAGGTGATCGCACATGGCGATGGCCGCTTCGAGCGAGAAGGCCTGGTGCGCTTGATCGAGGCCTACCAGGAGGTTGCGCCGCTCACGCTCGGCGAGCTGCGGGCAATCCCGATCATGCTGCGCCTGGTGCTGATCGAAAACCTGCGCCGTCTGTCGGCGCGCCTGGAAGATGGCTGCGCGCAGCGTGACCTGGCCAGCGCCTGGGCCGGCCGGATGGCCGCCGTCGCGGAGAGCCGCCCCGGGGACCTGATCCTGGAGGTGGCCGACATGGAGCGCGCCGTGCAGCCGATGGGATCAAGCTTCATCGCTGAACTGGCGCACCGGCTGCAGGGCCAGTCCGGCGTGCTGCCGCAAGCGCTGGAGTGGGTTGCCATGCGCCTGAAGGACGCGGGCAGCACAATCGAACAGCAGGTGCAGGCCGACATGGCGGCCCAAGACGCGGACCTTGCATCGATCAGCAACAGCGTCAAGAGCTTGCGCCTGCTCGGCGCCACCGACTGGCGCCAATTTGTCGAGACCATGAGCGCGGTCGAGCAAACCCTGCGGCTGGACCCGGCCGGCACGTACGCTCGCATGGATTTCTCTACCCGCGACCATTACCGGCACGTTGTCGAGCGCCTGGCGCGCCAGTGCGGCCATACCGAGCCGGAGGTCGCAGCCGAAGCGCTGGCGCTCGCCGGCGAGCCCCGGTCGCCGACCGAAGGAGGCCTTGACCTGCGCCTGCGCCACATCGGCTATTACCTGATCGGGCCCGGTTTGCCACTGCTCGGGCGGCGGCTCCAGCCGCGCAGCAGGGCGCTCGCGCGCCTGCGCCGCGTCGCACCGCTGCCGGCCTACCTTGGCGCCATTGGCCTCTTCACCGTTTTGCTCAGCGCCGCCGTCGTGGCCATCGCGCAGCACGGAGGGGCAGAGGGCGGCCTGCTGGTGCTGCTGGCAGTGCTGGCCGCCATCTGCTCCAGCCAGCTTGCGCTGGCGCTGGTGAACGCCATCGTCACCCGGCTGGTGACGCCAAAGCCGCTGCCGCGCATGGATTTCAGCTGCGGCATTCCGGCTGACTGCCAAAGCATCGTGGTAGTGCCGTCGCTTCTTGCAAGCAGTGACAACGTGGCCGCGCTGTGCGAGGCGCTGGAAGTGCACTACCTCGCCAACCGCGAGCGCGGCGGAGCCCGCCGCAACCTGCGCTTTTGCCTGCTCACCGACCTGGCCGATGCGCCGCAGCAGGAGATGTTCGGCGATGCTGAACTGGTGGAGCAGGCGCGTGTCGCGATCGAGCTGCTCAACGCCCGGTACGGCCACGCGCACCAGATCGACGCACAAAATGAAGAGGGCGAACCCGGACAGGTCATGGTGCGCTTCGAACCGTTCCTGCTGCTGCACCGGCCGCGTACGTGGAACGAAAGCGAGCAGGCCTGGATTGGCCGCGAGCGCAAGCAGGGCCAGCTGGCCGACTTCAACCTTTTTCTACGCGGTGGTGCGCGCGACCGGTTCGCGGTTGTTGTCGGCGGCACCGAAGGCCTTGCCAACGTCCGCTACGTGATCACGCTCGATGCCGACACCCGGCTGCCGCGCGACGCAGCGCGCAAGTTTGTGGCCGCGATGGCGCATCCGCTCAACCAGCCGGTGCTCGATCCCGCGTCCGGCCGGGTCATCGAAGGCTACGGCATTCTGCAGCCGCGCGTCTTGTCGCAGCAAGTATCCGAAAACGCGTCGCGCTACGAGCGCCTGTTTTGCGCAGAACCGGGCGTGTCGGATTTGTACCAGGACCTGTTTGGGGAAGGGACCTTCGCCGGCAAGGGAATCTACGAGGTCGACACTTTCGAGCGCGTGCTCGACCAGCGCCTGCCGGACAACGTGCTGTCAACCGACCAGCTGGCAGGGGGCTACGTGCGCGCCGGCCTGCTCAGCGACGACCAGTTATACGAGCCTTGCCCGGCAAGCTACGGCGACGACGCGAGCCGCCGTTGCCGCTGGATCCGCGGCGACTGGCAGTTGGCGCCCTGGCTGCGTTCGAAGGTGCCTGCGGCGGGCGGAGGGCGCGAACCGAATCCGCTGTCGCCGTTCGCGCGCTGGAAGCTGTTCGACAACCTGCGCCGCAGCCTGGTGGCGCCCAGCCTTACCGCACTGCTGCTGTGCTGCTGGGCGCTGCTGACCGGACCGGCGTTGTGGAGCGCGGCGGTGCTGGTTGTGTTCTTCCTGCCCGCCTTCGCGGGCGCCTTGGTCCGCCTGCTTGATAAGCCGGAGAACGTGTCGTGGCGCGCGCATCTGGCGGACTCGATGCCGCGCGCTCGCATCGCCTTTTGCCGCGCGGTGCTGGGCATGATCTTTCTGCCGCATGAGGCGTGGTATAGCGTCGATGCCATCGCGCGCACAGCCTGGCGAATGCTGGTCTCGCGCCGTCACCTGCTGCAGTGGAAGGCATCGGTTCGGACACGCTCGTCCAACGAAATGGAGCGTAACTGGTGCGACATGTGGTTTTCACCGGTGCTGGCGGTGGGCACGGCCACACTGCTAAGCTTTGCCAATCCGCTCGCGCTGTTCGCCGCGGCGCCGCTCCTGCTGCTGTGGTTTCTGGCGCCAGTGGTCGCGTGGTGGATCAGCCGGCCGGCCCCGCGGCAGGCGCCGCGTCTGTCCACGGACCAGAAGAAGTTCCTGCACCTGCTGGCGCGCCGGACCTGGAGCTTTTTCGAAACCCACCTTGGCCCCGCGGACAACTGGCTCCCGCCGGACCAGATGCAGGAGCAGCCAACTGCCGTTGTCGTGCACCGCACCTCGCCCACCAATATCGGCATGGCGCTGCTGGCCAACCTGACCGCTTGGGATTTTGGATTCATCGCCACCTCGACCCTGCTCGCACGCAGCCGCGCAACGCTGTCGACGATGGCAGGGCTCGCGCGTTACCGCGGCCACTTCTATAACTGGTACGACACGCAAACGCTTGAGCCGCTGCAGCCGCTGTACATTTCTTCGGCCGACAGCGGCAACCTGGCCGCGCACTTGCTGACGCTCGCGAGCGGTCTGGCGCAACTGGCTGATCAGCCGATCGCGGGGGCCCGGTCGCTCGCAGGCATCTGCGCCACTGTGCAGGTGCTGGTCGAGGCCTGCGCCGGGGAAGAGGATCTGCGCGAGGCGCTGGCCGCGCTCGCGCACCAGCTTTCTCCCGAGCGCTGCAGCAATCTGGATACGCTGCCCGGACAAGCCGACTGTCTCCAGGCCGCGTGCATCAAGGCCGAGGCGATAGTCGCGACGCTGACACCAAGCGCGGACCCCGAGATCCGCGGCTGGGCTGGCAAGCTGGCCGCCCAATGCCAGGCAGCGCGAGACGAGCTGTTCGCACTCGCGCCGTGGATGCACGTCGCGCAGGAATACGTGCTCGATGCGAGCCTGACGCGCATCCCGACCCTGCGCGAACTGGCCGGTTTCAGTTTCGGCCACATGCCTTCCGGTGACCCGGCGCCTGAGCAGGTGGAGCGCCACCAGGCGCTGGCAAAGCTGGTGGCAGAGGGCCGCGCCGAGGCGCGTGCACGGCTATCCGAGATCGAGAAACTCGCGGGGCAGGCACGCGCGTTCGCGGTCATGGACTTTGGTTTGCTGTACGACGCAGGCACCCGTCTGCTGGCGACCGGCTATGACGTGGGCGAACACCGATTGGATGCTGCCAGCTGCGACCTGCTCGCGTCCGAAACGCGGCTGGCCAGCTTCGTCGCCATCGCGCAGGGGCAGCTCCCGCAGGAACACTGGTTCGCGCTTGGGCGCCAGATGTGCTCCATCAAAGGCGAGCAGATGCTGCTGTCGCGCAGCGGCTCGATGTCCGAGTACCTGATGCCGGTGCTGGTGATGCCGACGTACCGCAACACGCTGCTCGACCAGGCCTGCCGCGGAATCGTCGGTGCGCAGATCGATTACGGGAGCAGGAACGAAGTCCCATGGGGCATATCGGAGTCCTGCTACAACGCGATCGACGCCTCGTCCAATTACCAGTACCGGGAGTTTGGCGTACCCGGCGCACGATTGAAGCGCGAACAGGGCGATGACCTGGTGATCGCGCCGTATGCCACCATGCTGGCGCTGATGGTTGAGCCGGAACAGGCCTGCGCCAACCTGCAGCGCTTGGCGCAGTTGGACTTGATGTGCCGCTACGGCTTTTATGATGCGGTCGACTACACCGCGGATCGCCTGGGGCACGGGCAGGATTTTGCTGTCGTGCGCGCGTTCATGACGCGCCATCAGGGCATGGGCTTGCTGGCGCTGTCGCACCTGCTGCACGACCGGCCGATGCAGCGGCGTTTCGTAGCCGACCCGCAGTTTCAGGCCACCTTGCTGCTATTGCAGGAGCCGCAGTCCGACGCGGTGTCAAAAATGTTTCCCCAATGAATTTATTTTTCACTAAATTAATTATTTATTAATTTTCCGCAAGGCTAGAAGCTTGGCGAGGCTCGGCGGGTCAAAGTGGCAATTGATGCAATTGCAAGAATTGCATCATGGATACCTTACCTCGCCCCTACCACCGCCTCGCCTGCCTGGCCGCCTCCTGCTGCATTGCCTCCGCCATTGCCGCACCGCTTGAGCACCGCGAGTTCGAAGCCACCCTTTACGCGCCCTACACGGCTACTGCCGGCACCGGCGCAATGTCGCCCGAAGCGCGCACCTTCACCCTCGATTTCGAATACCCGGGCCTGCAGCGGCCGCAAACGGTCGACTGGCACCTGGAGCTGCTGGCGCCGTCCGGCAGCGTGGTCGAGCGCTGGCAGGGATCGGTCACGCTGAGTGGCGATCCGGTCAGCGTGCCGGTGGACTGGTCCGGCCGCAGCGCCGGATCGCCCGGCATCTACCGCGTGCGCATGCGTGCCGTGAGCCGCGATGCCGGCCCGCCTCCGACGACAAGCGAGGTGGAAGAGGTCGAGCAGTCGTGGGAGATTTCAGTCGGCGCGCCTGCCGCCCCGAACCTGCCGCACTTTGCGCCGATGCCGGTCGGCCGTGACCAGCGTGCCGATGTGGGGACGTCGCAAATAGCGCCGGCGCCGGCATCGCTGCCATACACGGTCTACTTCGGCAACCTGCACAGCCAGACCAACCACAGCGACGGCGGCGGTGACCTGGCCAGTTGCAAGGGCGCGCAGGACCCGCAGACCGGCAAGTTCGGCCCCGACGCGGCCTACGCCTATGCGCGCGAAAAGGGACTCGACATGCTGTTCACGTCCGAGCACAACCACATGTACGACGGTTCGGACGGCACCAATCCCAACGCCGACGTGGGCGCCGCCAAGGCCCGCTACCAGTCGGGTCTCGCGACGGCAGCCAGCTTTACAAAGGCTCACCACGGCTTTTTGGCGATCTACGGCCTGGAGTGGGGGGTGATCAACAACGGCGGCCACCTGAACATCTTCAACAGCCCCGAGCTGCTCGGCTGGGAAAAGAACGCCAAGGGCGAGCTCGTGGCCGACACGCTCACGCCGCGCAGCGACTACGCCGCGCTGTACACCTTGATGAGGAAGCGCGGCTGGATCGGCCAGTTCAACCATCCGGCGATCACCGGCCAATTCATCGTGAACGGCGTCCCGCTTGCTTACACCCGTGACGGCGACCAGGTGATGGCCCTGTGCGAAGTGTTGAACAGCACCGCGTTTTCGAACAACGACAGCGAAACCGAGACCCGGCGCAGCAACTTCGAAATGGCCTGTAACAAGCTGCTGGAAGCGGGATACCATGTCGCATTCTCCAGCGACCAGGACAATCACTGCGCCAACTGGGGCGCCTCCTACACCAACCGCACGGCGGTGCTGATCCCCGCGCACAAGCCGCTCACGCAGGCCAGCTTCCTGCAGGCGGTGAAGGCGCGCCGCGTGTTTGCGACAATGGACAAGAACTCGCAGCTGGTGCTGACCGCGAACAGCCACATCATGGGCGAACGCTTCGTCAATAAGGGACCGCTGACGCTCACCGTGCATTTCGCCAGCAGCACCGGCAAGAGCGTGGCCTCGGTGGCGGTGATGGAGGGCGTACCGGGACGGGGTGGCAGCGTGAGCCAGTTGTCGGCGACCGGCGTTACCACCATCACACCCGCGCCGGGCGAGCATTTTTATTACGCCAAGGTGACGCAGAACGACGGGAACATCCTGTGGTCGGCGCCGGTGTGGGTGAGGCAGGCCGCGGGGCCGAAGCCGGCCAGGAAACGGTAAATTCACCCCGTCGTTCCCGCGGAGGCCGGAACCCATGCTGAGCGTCATTTCACGCGGCCTATGGGCCCCCGCCTTCGCGGGGGCGACGGTGGTTATGCTGCTAACCGCGTTATTTTGCGACGCGTTCGAATACGAGCGTATCGATCATGCGCCATTCGCGCGGCGCGGCGTGCACCTCGTACGTCATGCGCCAGCTGTTATCGGACAGCTTTGCGAATACAAACCGCTCCTCGCGCAGGGGATCGCTCGAGATCGTGCGCGAGAACGTGATCGTGCCGTCGTTCCAGCCGTCGCTGTCAAAACTACGTGCGCTGCCACCGTTGTCGTTGACGGTCATGACCAGCTTGCGCGTCGTACTGTCAAAGCCCCACATGCCCAGCGCCTTGTAGCTGTTCGGTGCCCGGTCCGTGTGGCGGTATTCAAGCCACTGTCCATCGAGTTCGAGGCGAAAGCTAACATCCGCTTCGATCGGCCGGCCAGACGCGAACTGTCCCTTGCCCGCCCAGTCTCCGCTGAAAAAAGCTGCCATATCGGCCGGCACGCGCGGCGGCGGTTCAAACTTGCGCTGCTGCTGCCCCGGTGCCGGAGCGGTAGCCGGTTGCGCGAAGGAGGGCGCCGCCGCGCAGGCAATCAGCGTGGCGGTGATCAGGGAAATCGCTTGTCTCATTTTGTTTTTGTTGAAAAGTGAATCAGAAGCCGAGGCCCGCGCCCACACCGAGCAGCGTCGCGATGCCGAGCACCGCAAAAATCAGCGCCGCCAGGCCGTGCACCAGCTTGATCGGCACTTTGTTGGCGATGCGGCCGCCAAAGTACACCGCCGGCACGTTCGCCAGCAGCATGCCGAAGGTGGTGCCCGCCACCACCGCCACGACGGACGAATAACGCGCTGCCAGCGCCACCGTCGCAACCTGGGTCTTGTCGCCCATCTCGGCCAGGAAGAACGCAATCACCGTGGTGAGGAATACACCGAACCTGGCCATCTTGGTTTCCTCCTCATCGATTTCGTCAGGCACCATGATCCAGGCAGCCATCGCGATGAAGGACAGGCCGAGCACCCAGCGCATCACCTCCGGTCCCAGCAAATGGCTGACCAGCGCGCCGACCGCGGCGGCGAAGGCATGATTGAACAGGGTCGCGACCAGGATGCCGCACACGATAGGCAGCGGACGGCGGAAGCGTGCCGCAAGCAGGAAGGCCAGTAATTGGGTCTTGTCGCCGATCTCGGCAAGCGCCACGATACCGGTGGAGACGAGGAAGGCATCCATGGGGAAGTGAGGCAGGTGAAAAGGGCGGATCATAGCAGACCCACGCGTGTTTGGCGTCGTGCCTTTCGCATGCATACGTGGCTTGGCGCCGGGCTTTTTGCTTTTGCAGCCCAACCGAAAGTGCTATTCTCGCCGCAGCCCTCACGGCCAGTCTGGGTAAGACCGATGGCTATAACAGAAAGGACAACGAAAGAATGCACTCCATGAACCGCATCGCAGCAGCAATCCTGATCGCTTTCTCCACCGCTGGCGCCTTTGCGCAGCCGGCGGCGGTTCCGGCATCCGCGCCGGCCGTCGCACCAGCGTACGACCTCGAGGCCGACGTCACGCGCGTGATGAAGGCCTTCGACGTGCCCGGCATCGCGATTGCCGTGGTAAAGGATGGACAAGTGCTCGAGGCGCGCGGTTTTGGTGTGCGCAAGCTGGGCGCGCCGGACAAGGTGGATGGCAAGACGCTGTTCGAGATCGCGTCCAACTCCAAGGCATTCACCGCAGCCGCACTGGCGATGCTGGTCGACGAAGGCAAGCTGGCGTGGGACGACCCGGTGACCAAGCACCTGCCGGACTTCCAGATGTACGACGCCTACGTCACCCACGAGATGACGGTACGCGACCTGCTCACGCACCGCAGCGGCCTTGGGCTGGGCGCGGGCGACCTGCTGTGGTGGCCGAGCACCGGGTTCACTACCGACGAGATCATCCACAAGCTGCGCTACATTCGCCCGGCCACGAGCTTTCGCAGCAGTTACGCATACGATAACCTGCTCTACATCGTGGCCGGCAAAATCATCGCATCCAAGTCCGGCAAGAGCTGGGGCGAGACGGTGCGCGAGCGCATCCTGCAGCCGCTTGGCATGACGACCACCACCACCAGCCTGGCGGAAAACGCGGGTAATCCGGACGTATCGAGCCCGCACAGCAAAATCAACGGCAAGATCTCGGTCGTCAAGCCGATGCCGGTGCCGAACGCGGTGGGCGCGGTCGGCATCAACACCAACGCCGAGGACATCGCGCGCTGGATGAACGTGCTGCTCGCGGGTGGCAAGATCGGCGTCGATGCCAACGGCAAGGAAGCGCGCCTGTTCAGCGCCAAGCAGTCGCGCGAGTTGTGGAGCGCCCAGACGCCGATGAAGATCATGGAACCCAAGCCGACGATGGCCGCGACCAAGCCGAACTTCAGCGCCTACGGCCTGGGGTTCCAGCTGCGCGACTACCAGGGCAAGCTGCTGGCGATGCACGGCGGTGCGCTGCAGGGCTTCTATTCGCGTGTGCTGCTGGTGCCGGAAGCGAAGCTGGGCATTGCGATCTTTACCAATGCCGAAAGCGGCGGTGCGCTCTCCGCGCTGCAGTATCGCCTGCTCGACCAGTATCTGGGCGCGGGGTCGACCGATTGGATCAAGATCGTCGCCGACGTCGAGAAAGAGGCGCACGAGAAGGAGCAGGCGCGCCTGAAGAAGGCTGACACGACGCGCGCCGCCAAGTCGCAGCCGTCGCTGCCGCTTGCACAGTACGACGGCGATTACGAGGATCAGTGGTACGGCACCGCGACCATCAAGCACGTGGGCGGCAAGCAGGTGATGAGTTTTTCACGCACGCCAGACCTGACCGGGGAGCTGGAGCACTTCCAGCACGATACCTTCATCGTGCGCTGGAAGGAGCGCAACTTCAACGCCGACGCATACGTGACCTTCGCGTTGAACCCGGACGGTTCGATCGAGCGTATGAAGATGAAGGCCGTCTCCACCGAGACCGACTTCTCGTATGACTTCCACGATCTGAGTTTTGTGCCCGTGAAGAAGGCGGCAGAGGCGAACTAAGCATTCGTAGGGTGCGCACCTGTGCGCACGCGGTTCGCGAACGCAGCGTGGTAGAGCAGCAGCCGCAAGTCCGCATGCGATGACCGCGTGCGCACAGGTGCGCACCCTACGCCTCTGCGCTGAAGTTAGCACGTCGTTCCCGGGCTCGGCGCCGAGCCCGGGGACGACGGTATTCGCTCAAATGATCAAGGCTTGACGAACTTGAGCGTCATGCGATCGCTCTCGCCGATCGCGAGGTACTTGGCGCGGTCCTCGTCGCGGTTGGCCAGCGTGGGCGGCAGCGCCCATACGCCTTGCTTGTGGTTCGCGGTGTCCTTCGGGTTGGCGTTGATCTCCGATTTGGCCGCGAGCTTGAAGCCTGCGCTTTCGGCCATCTTGATCACATACGATTCGTGCACGTAACCGCTCGATGCCTTGGCGTCCTGGGGCATCGACTCCGGCAGGCGATGGTCGGTCACGCCCAGCACGCCGCCCGGCTTGAGACTGTCGTAAATCTTCTTGAACGCCGTCTTCACGTTGTCGTCGCCAAGCTCCACCCAGTTGTGCACGTTGCGGAAGGTGAGCACCATGTCCACGCTGCCCGGCTGCGCAAACTCGTAGCGTGACGGCGGATCGAAGACGGCCACCGACACCTTGTCGTACACCGCCGGGTTGGACTCGAGCTTCTTCTTGAACATCATGCCGTAGCGGTTCTCGACCGGCTGGCCGGCCCCAATCAGTTTGCCGTGCTCGCGCAGGTAGGGTGCCAGGATCTCCGTGTACCAGCCGCCTTCCGGCACCAGTTCCACTACCGTCATGTTCGGCTTGATGCCGAAGAAGGTCAGCGTTTCGTACGGATGACGGTACACGTCACGCGCAGCGTTGGCGGCCGCGCGGTGGCTGCCGGCGATCGCCGCCTTTAGTGCGTCATCGGCATGGGCAGCGGTGCCGCCAAGGCTGGTGGCCAGAAGGGCGGCCAGGATCAGTCGTTTCATGGGTCGCTTTCTCACTTGTTGAATGGATGGCGGCAGGGATAGGTGCGGGCCGCGTGCCGATCATCGGCGACTGTTGGTGTTGTCGTCAAGTTAACCGACGCGAGTAGCCAAATCGGGGCATGCCGATTCCTCGCACATGCCTGTTGTGAAAACGCGCGGCATACATATCCGATTCAACAAAGATTACCTATTCAAAATCTTTCGTTGCTGCTATCTTTTCCAACTTGACGCATCCGTCAAAAAAATTGTCCTGTATTTACAAATACATATAAGCCGACCCGGCCTTACGCGCCGCAGTTCGACGCAGGTTGATTTCAGGAGACATCTATGGAACGCCGTACCTTTCTCAACATCAGCGGCCTGGCCTTCGGGTCGATGCTGGTTCCCGTATTCGGCCGCGCAATCGCCGCCGAAGAACTGCTCACTACCATGTCGGCCAGCGCCAAAAAAGTGCTGGCCGACGTCGCATTGAACGCCGCCACCAAGGCCGGCGCCAGCTACTGTGACGTGCGCATCGGCCGCTACCTGAACCAGTACGTGATGACGCGCGACCTGCACGTCGAGAACGTGGTCAACACCGAATCGGCCGGCATCGGCGTGCGCGTGATCGCAAGTGGCGCCTACGGCTTTGCCGCGACGTCCGATATGACGCCGGACGGCATCGCAGCCGCCGCGCGCCAGGCGGTGGCGATCGCCAAGGCCAACGCCAAGCTGCAGACCGAGCCGGTGCGGCTGGCGCCGGTCAAGGGTGTGGGTGAGGTATCGTGGGCCACGCCGTTCAAGAAGGATTGGCGCACCGTGCCGATCAAGGAGAAGGCCGACCTGCTGCTGGCGGCGAACAAGGCCGGCATGGACGGCGGCGCGAGCTTCATGCAGTCGATGCTGTTCCAGGTGAACCAGCAGAAGTACTTCGCCTCGACCGACGGTTCCTACATCGACCAGGACTTCCACCGTCTGTGGGCGCCGTTTACCGCAACCGCGGTGGACAAGGCGACCGGCAAGTTCCGCTCGCGCAACGCGCTGGGCGCGCCAGTCGGCATGGGCTATGAATACCTGGATGCGCGCCCCGAGCACAAGATCAAGGCCGCCGGCGGCGTCGCCACCCTGTACACCAAGTCCTACGACATCATCGAGGACGCGCGCGCGGCGGGCCGCGACGCCAAGGCCAAGCTCACCGCCAAGTCGGTCGAGCCGGGCAAATACGACCTGATGCTCTCGCCCGAGCACCTGTACCTGACCATCCACGAATCGGTGGGCCACCCGACCGAGCTCGATCGCGTGCTCGGCTACGAAGCTAACTACGCGGGCACCAGCTTCGCCACCCTCGACAAGTGGCAGAGCAAGAAATTCAAGTACGGTTCGCCGAACGTGAACATCGTGGCCGACAAGACCACTCCTGGTTCGCTCGGCTGCGTCGGCTACGACGACGAAGGCGTGCAGGGCAAGCGCTGGGACATCATCAAGGACGGCATCCTGGTCAACTACCAGGCCACGCGCGACCAGGCGCACATCATCGGCGAGAAGGAATCGCACGGCTGCTCGTACGCCGACAGCTGGAGCAGCGTGCAGTTCCAGCGCATGCCGAACGTGTCGCTGCAGGCCGGCGAAAAATCGCTCACGCCGGACGAGATGGTCAAGGGGATCAAGAAGGGCATCTACATCGTGGGGGACGGTTCGTTCTCGATCGACCAGCAGCGCTACAACTTCCAGTTCGGCGGCCAGCTCTTCTACGAAATCAAGGACGGCAAGATCGGCCAGATGCTGGAAGACGTGGCCTACCAGTCGAACACCCAGGAGTTCTGGAACGCCTGCGCCGCAGTGTGCGACAAGCGCGACTGGCGCATGAGCGGCTCGTTCTTCGACGGTAAGGGGCAGCCGCCGCAGATTTCCATCGTTTCGCACGGTTCTTCCACCGCGCGCTTCAATGGCATCAACGTGATCAACACCGCTCGCAAGATCGGCTAAGGCAGGGGAACAGCTAGATGAGTATCTTGAACCAGGAACAAACCAAACGCATCACCGATCGCGTGCTCTCCCTGTCCAAGGCCGACGAGTGCGTCGTCACCATTAACGGCGGCCGCCACGGCAATATCCGCTTCGCCCGCAACGCGGTGTCGACCGCCGGCCTGACCGACGACACGTCGATCGCGGTGACGGTCGCCTTTGGCAAACGCCAGGGCACGGCCACCATCAACGAATTCGACGACAAGTCGCTGGAAAAGGTCGTGCGCCGTGCCGAGGACCTGGCGCGGCTGGCGCCGGAAAACCCCGAGTTCATGCCGGCCGTGGGCAAGCAGGAATACAAGACGTCGCAGACCTTCCTGCAGCGCACCGCCGACATCGATCCGGAGTACCGCGCCCAGGTCGCGGCTTACAGCATCGAGGCGTGCCGCAAGAACCACCTGGTGGCGGCGGGCTTCCTCACCGACAGCACCTCGTTCGAGACGGTCGCCAATTCGAACGGCGTGTTCGGGCACCAGCAACAGACCTCGCTCGACTACACCTGCACCGTTCGCACCGAGGACGGCCGGGGTTCGGGCTGGGTCAAGCGCTCGGCGCGCGACGCGGCCAAGTTCGACGCGCGCGAAGCGGCCGAAGTGGCGATCGAAAAGGCCCTGCGCTCGGTCGAGGCCAAGGCGCTCGAGCCGGGCCGCTACACGGTGATCCTGGAACCGGCCGCCGCCAACGACCTGCTGGGCTTTATGTTTTCGGGCTTCGACGCGCGCCGCGCCGACGAGGGCCGCAGCTTCCTGTCCAAGAAGGGCGGCGCCAACCGTCTGGGCGATAAGCTGTTCGACGAGCAGGTCAGCATCTGGTCCGACCCGTGGGACAAGGACGTGCCGGTCCTCCCGTGGGACAGGGCCGACATGCTGGCGCGCGAGCGCGTCGACCTGGTCAAGGATGGACGCATCAATGCGCTCGACTACTCGCTGTTCTGGGCCAAGCAGAAGGGCGTGCGCCCGACGGCTCGCGGCGGCAACATCATCATGGCCGGCACCGACAAGTCGACCGCAGAACTGATCGCCAACACCAAGAAGGGCGTGCTGGTGACGCGAACCTGGTACATCCGCATGGTCGATCCGCAGTCGGTGCTGCTCACGGGCCTGACGCGTGACGGCACCTTCTACATCGAGAACGGCAAAATCAAGCACCCGATCAAGAACTTCCGCTTCAATGAGAGCCCGGTCACGATGCTCAACAATATCGAGGAGATCGGCAAGCCGGTGGTGATCGGCGGCGACGAGTCGCGCTTCTCGATGATGATCCCGTCGATGAAGGTTCGCGACTTTAATTTCACGTCGCTGTCGGACGCGGTGTAATCCCGTATGCGCGCCGTGCCGTGCGAACGAACGGCGCGCTGCGGGAAGCGGTAAATAATCGGAGAATCAATGGAACGTCGTACCTTCCTTAAAATCGGCGCGGGCACGGCCGGCGCCATGCTGGTGCCGGTGTTCGGCAACGCCATCGCAGCCGACGAGCTGCTCAATCCCATGGCGGTCAGCTTCAAGAAGTCGCTCGCCGACGTCGCCCTGAACGCCGCCACCAAGGCCGGCGCCAGCTACTGCGACGTGCGCATCGGGCGCTACCTGAACCAGTTCATCAACACGCGCGACCTGAACGTCGAAAACATCTCCAACACCGAGTCGAGCGGCGTGGGCGTGCGCGTGATCGCGAACGGCGCCTACGGCTTTGCCGCGACCAATTCGATGACGCCCGACGCCGTGGCCAATGCCGCGCGCCAGGCGGTGGCGATCGCCAAGGCCAACGCGCGCCTGCAGACCGAGCCGCTGCAGCTGGCGCCGGTGAAGGGTGTGGGCGAAGTGTCGTGGGCCACGCCGTTCAAGAAGGACTGGCGCACCGTGCCCATCAAGGACAAGGCCGAGATGCTCATCGCCGCCAACAAGGCGGGCCTGGAGGCCGGCGCGAGCTACATGACCGCGAACCTGTTCCAGGTAAACCAGCAGAAGTACTTTGCCTCGACCGATGGATCGTACATCGACCAGGACATCCACCGCCTGTGGGCGCCGCTGACCGCCACCGCGGTCGACAAGGCCACCGGCAAATTCCGCTCGCGCGCCGGCCTGGCTTCGCCGGTCGGCATGGGCTACGAATACTTCGACGCGCGGCCGGAGCACAAGATCAAGGCAGCCGGCGGCGTGGCCACGCTGTACACCAAATCCTACGACATCATCGAGGAGGCGCGCGACTCGGGCCGCCAGGCGCGCGAAAAGCTCACCGCCAAGTCGGTCGAGCCGGGCCGCTACGACCTGGTGCTCGCGCCCGAGAACCTGTTCCTGACCATCCACGAATCGGTCGGCCACCCGACGGAGCTGGACCGCGTGCTTGGCTACGAAGCCAACTATGCGGGCACCAGCTTCTGCACGCTGGACAAGTGGCAGACCAAGAAATTCAACTTCGGCTCCAAGCTGGTCAACGTCACGGGCGACAAAACCACGCCGGGTTCGCTGGGCGCGGTCGGCTACGACGACGAGGGCGTGCCGGCCAAGCGCTGGGACATCATCAAGGACGGCATCCTGGTCAACTACCAGGCCACGCGCGACCAGGCCCACATCATCGGCGAGAAGGAATCGCACGGCTGCTCGTACGCCGACAGCTGGAGCAGCGTGCAGTTCCAGCGCATGCCGAACGTGTCGCTGGCGGCGGGCAAGGCGCGCCTCACGCCGGACGAGATGATCAAGGACGTCAAGAAGGGCATCTACATCCTCGGCCGCGGCTCGTACTCGATCGACCAGCAGCGCTACAACTTCCAGTTCGGCGGCCAGCTGTACTTCGAGATCAAGAACGGCAAGATCACCGGGCCGCTGGAAGATGTGGCTTACCAGTCGAACACGCAGGACTTCTGGAACGCTTGCAGCGCGATCTGCGACGAGCGCGACTGGCGCATGGGCGGCTCGTTCTTCGACGGGAAGGGCCAGCCGAGCCAGGTCAGCGCGGTATCGCACGGCTCGTCGACAACGCGTTTTAACGGCATCAACGTGATTAACACTGCACGCAAGATCGGTTAAGGGAGGCACGATGAAACAGCTCGACCAGGAACAAGCAAAGCGCATCTGCGATCGCGTGATCGGCTTTTCGAAAGCCGACGAGTGCAGCGTGCAGATCGAAGGCAAGCGCACCGGTAACATCCGTTTTGCGCGTAACGGCGTATCCACCTCGGGCCTGACCGAGAACATGGAACTGGCGGTGACGGTCGCTTTCGGCAAGCGCCAGGGCATCGCCACCATCAACGAATTCGACGACAAGTCGCTCGAGCGCGCGGTGCGCCGCGCCGAGGAGACAGCGCGCCTGGCACCGGAAAACCCGGAGTTCGTGCCGGCCGCGGGCAAGCAGGAATTCAAGGCGTCGCAGACCTTCGTGGCCGCGACCGCAGCGATCGATCCGGGGTACCGGGCCGAGGTGGCGGCGCATGCGATCACGGCTTGCCGCAAGAAGAACCTGGTTGCGGCCGGCTTTTTCACCGACGTGACGGGGTTCGAGACGGTCGCCAACTCGAACGGCGTGTTCGGCCACCAGGAATTCACCAATCTCGACTACACCTGCACCGTTCGCACCGAGGACGGACGCGGCTCCGGCTGGGTGACCCGCACGGCTGTCAATTCGCGCCAGTTCGATCCGCGCGAGGCGTCGGAAGTGGCGATCGAAAAGGCGCTGCGTTCGGTGGATGCGCGCGCGCTCGAACCGGGCCGCTATACCGTGATCCTGGAACCGGCCGCCACGTCCGAGATCCTCGGTAACATGTTCGGCTCGTTCGGCGCGCGCCAGGCCGACGAGGGGCGCAGCTTCCTGTCCAAAAAGGGCGGCGGCAACCGCCTGGGCGAAAAGATGTTCGACGAACGGATCAACGTCTGGTCCGACCCGTGGGATCCGGACGTGCCGGTGACGCCGTGGGACGGCGACAGGATGCTGGCGCGCGAACGCGCCGAC
The DNA here is from genome assembly GCF_004614195.1 of Massilia horti. Lineage (GTDB taxonomy): Bacteria > Pseudomonadota > Gammaproteobacteria > Burkholderiales > Burkholderiaceae_D > Telluria > Telluria horti. The sequence goes on from NZ_SPUM01000013.1 coordinate 22,600, forward strand.
CTGATCAAGAACGGCAAGGTCGCCTCGCTCAACTATTCGCGCTTCTGGGCGCAGAAGAACGGCGTGCGCGCGGTCGGCAACCCGGGCAACATGATCATGGGCGGCGGCACCCAGTCGCTGGAGGAGCTGATTGCCTCGACCAAGAAGGGCGTGGTGGTCACCCGCACCTGGTACATCCGCATGGTCGATCCGCAGTCGCTGCTGATCACGGGCCTGACCCGCGACGGGACCTTCTACGTCGAGAACGGCAAGATCAAGTACCCGATCAAGAACTTCCGCTTCAACGAGAGCCCGGTCACGATGCTCAACAACGTGGAAGAACTGGGCAAGCCGGTCGTGGTCGCCCCGGACGAAATGTCGTTCAAGATGGTGATTCCGCCGATGCGCCTGCGCGACTTTAACTTTACCTCGCTGTCCGACGCGGTGTAGATGGCGGCTTACGATTTCTACTTCACTCGCCTGATGTACGAGTCGGGCGACTGGGACGTGGATATCCGCATGCCCAGCAACGTGCTCAATTCGCTGGTCGAGTACACCACGTTGCGGGTGGATCCGGCAGAACGGATGATCAACCTGTCGGATCCAAAAATGCTTGAGGCGCCGTTCTGCTACCTGGCCGGCCACAAGCTGGTGCAGTTTACGCCCGCCGAGCGCAGGAACTTCGAGCGCTACGTGCGCGGCGGCGGTTTTGTGTTCGTGGATGACTGCAACCACGACATCGACGGATTGTTCGCCAAATCGTTCGAAGCCGAGATGGCGCGCATCTTCGGGCCGAAGGCGTTACAGAAAATCGCCAACACCCATCCGCTGTATTCGTGCTTCTTCCATTTCGATGGGCCGCCGAATACCGCGGTGGAGCTCAACGGCTGGGGCGACGACCTGGTGCACGAGTACCTGAAGGCGATCGAGGTGAAAGGGCGCATCCGCGTGCTGTACTCGAACAAGGACTACGGCTGCGAGTGGGACTACGACTTTCGCAACAAGCGCTGGCTGGCGATCGACAATACCCGCTTTGCGGTCAATATCATTCAATATGCGTTGGGAGCATGAGCAGTGTCGGAGCATGACGTGATAGCGTGGAAGGAAACGGAAGTCGCCGACCTGGTGGCGAAGGTGGATGCGCTCAAGGCCAGCATGGCGCAGGTGATCATCGGCCAGAAAAACGTGGTCGAGCTGCTCATCACCTGCCTGCTTGGGGGCGGGCACGCCCTGGTCGAGGGCGTGCCGGGACTGGGCAAGACGCTGCTGGTCAAGTCGCTGGCGCAGGCGACCGACATGCAGTTCCGGCGCGTGCAGTTCACGCCGGACCTGATGCCATCAGATATCGTTGGCACCGAGATCCTGGAGGAAGACCACGCCACCCGCCAGCGTGTTTTCCGCTTCCAGCAGGGGCCGGTGTTCACGCAGGTACTGCTGGCCGACGAGATCAACCGCGCGCCGCCCAAGACCCAGTCGGCGCTGCTGGAGGCGATGCAGGAGCGCGCCGTTACCTTTGCCGGGCAAACCCACAAGCTGCCGCGCCCGTTCTTCGTGCTGGCCACGCAAAACCCGATCGAGCAGGCAGGTACTTATCCGCTGCCCGAAGCGCAGCTCGACCGCTTCCTGCTTCGCATCGACGTCGGCTACCCGAGCGAGGACGAGGAAGTGGCGATGGTTGCGGCAACCACCCACGCAGGTCTCGCGGATGCCAGGGCCGCGATGAGCGTGGAAAGCCTGCTGCGCCTGCAGCAGCTGGTGCGCGACATTGAAATCGGCGAGCGCCTGGTGCGCTACGCTACGCGCCTGGTGCGCGCCACGCGCCCGGGCGAAAGTACCGTCCAGGCGGTAATCAAGCACATCGGCTGGGGCGCCGGTCCGCGTGCCGGGCAGGCGCTGGTGCTCGCGTCCAAGGCGCGCGCGCTGATGCACGGCCGCCTTGCGGTCACGCGCGAGGACATTGGCGCCATGCTGCTGCCGGTGCTGGCGCACCGCGTGCTGCGCAATTTCGAGGCGGAAGCGGACGGCGTCGCCATTGCCGAAATCCTGCAGGCGCTGCAGCGAGAAATCAAGGTCGACTAGATTGGCGCTGGATGGTTCGGCGCTGATCGCGCACACGACTGACCTTGACCTCGTGATCCGCCACGTGCTGGCGGGGCTCGGACATGGCATCCATGTCGGGCGCGAACGTGGCGCAGGTGTCGAGTTCTCGGAATACCGGGCCTACGCCCCCGGCGACGAATGGCGCCGCGTCGACTGGAAGCTGATGGCGCGCGCCGACCGCTACTTCGTGCGCGAGGCCGAGCGTGACAGCCACGTGGCTGTGTGGCTGGTGCTGGACGCGACCGCGTCGATGCAGGAGCCGAGCCGCGCAATCGAAGGACTGGACAAGCTGGCCTATGCGCGTGTGATGCTCGGCTGCGTGGCCGCTATCGCACAGCGCCAGGGCGACGCGTTTGGGCTGGTGGTGCTGACCGACGGACAAGTCCAGTTCACGCCGGCTGCGCGCGGGCCGCGCCAGCAGCAGCGTGTGCTGGCGCAGCTGAACCGCGCAACTGCCGCCGGCGCATTGCCGGATGCGGACACGCTTCGCGCCAGCCTGCATTTCGCACGTTCTCCCGGCGTGGTGTTCGTGGCCAGCGATTTCCTGGACTGGCCATCACCACTGTCCGAAGCGCTGGTGCGCCTGCGCCACATGCGCCATGACGTACGCGCGCTGTGCCTGCAAACGCAAGCTGAATGCGATGCCGATTTCGACACCAGGCCCGCGTATCGCGATCCCGAGCATGGGGCAGGCGTGTTCCGTTTCGGAGCAAGCCTGCGCGATGCCTATCGCCGCAACCGCGAAGACCATTTCGGGCAGGTGACACGGGAGACTCGCAGGCACGACGTGCTGCTGACTGCCGCACGCATCGAGCAGGCGCCCGGTGAAGTGCTGCGCCTGTGGCTGCGGCAGGGAGGGCGCGCATGAACAGCCTGTGGTGGCTGGCGTTGCCGGTATTGGCGTTGCCGGTTCTTTGGCATCGCCAGAAGCGCGAAGAGACCCGCGCCGATCCGCTCGCCACGGCGCGCTTTCTGCCGAAGGCCGAACCGAAGCAGGTGCGCGTGTGGCGCTGGCGCGAGCTGGTCCTGCTGCTGGTGCGTTGCCTGCTGCTCGCCACGGCGATCGCGTGGCTGGCCGATCCGGTTATCGCATGGCGCGGCGACACGGTGGTCGTGGTCGAGGGCGTGGATGCCGCATGGGCGCAGCAGCAGATCGGGCAGGCCGGTTTCGGCAAGGCGGAGCAGCTGACACTGCCGCCTGCCGAGGCATTGAACTGGCTGCACGCACACGAGCGCGAGTGGCGCGATGGCGCGAGGCTGCTGGTTGTGGGCGATGTGCCGATGCCGGCGGCGCAGCCGCGATTCGGTCGCCGTGTCGAACTGCGGACGATGGCCGAACCGTTCGCGAAGACCGAGCATCACGTTGCGATCTTCGGCGAGCATGCTGGGCAGTGGCGGGCGCTGTTTGCTGCGCTCGATGGCCCGCAGCGCTTTGTGATCGACGACGCACCAAACTCCAGGACCGAATTGATCGTGTGGGATCGCACCGAGGCGCCGCCGGCCGGGTTGAAGGCGCCCTTGTGGTGGGTGCTTGATACGACCGCGTTCCCGGAGTTGAAACAGGCGCGGGAAGTGGCGGGCATCCGTTACGCGGACAGCACGCGCGGCAGGCTGTGGACTTCGGCGGCATGGCCGCCGCAAGACGCCGACAGCGCACGTGAACTGTTCGAGACCTGGCAGCATCTGCACTATCCGCCCGTCGCCTACACGGCGCCGCCACAAGTGCTGGGCGTGGCTGGAACAGGCGCGGCCACGCAGTCCGCCGGGGCGCTGCGCGACAAGATGATGCTTGCGCTGGTCGCCTTGTTTGCGCTGGAAAGGATACTGACCCATGCACGCCGCCGCTGACCTTTCCAAGCGCGTCGAACGCGCGGCGCTGCTGCGGCGCGTGCCATCGTGGATCGCGGGTGTCCTGCCCTGGTGCGCGCTGCTTTGCGCGCCCGGCATAGTGGGCTGGGTGGCATGGAGCGCATGGGACGCGGCACGCCTGCGCAAGCGCATCAAGGCCGAGTGGATGCGCTGGCTCGACGATGCGGTGCCCGAACTGGAGGACAGCACGGCGCTGCTGGTGCAGGCCGACACGCCGCTCGCACGGCTGCAGCAGCAACGGTTGCTGACACGGCTTGCAGGCGTCGTTACGTCGCTTGAACTGAAACGAATCTCCCGCCAGCGCGTAAGCGGCGGGTACGCAGCAGTGCTGATCAGCGTGGCCGCGGCGGGGCTGACCTGGGGCTGGGGGGGCTTGAAGCCGACCGTACCAAGTCAGGTGGAAAAAGCGACCGCCGGCGCGGCCGTATCGCCAAGATCCGAGCTGCTGGTTCGCATCACGCCGCCAAAGTACACCGGGGTCGAACCAATCGAGTCCGCTCCTCGCGATTTGCAGGCGCCGGAGGCCAGCGTGGTCGAATGGTGCCTGAAGAATCCGGCTGCCGTGGACGAATCGGTCGAGCTCTCCGACGGCCAGGTCCTTAAACCCGGACGCGAATGCGCACGCTGGAGCGCAACCGAATCGGTCTTCTGGCGCTGGAATGGCGCGCGCTACACCTTGCGGGTGACTCCTGACCAGCCGCCGCAGGTGATCGTGTCGGAACCGGCGGAAATGGTCCATGAGCTCGCGCCGGACGCAAAGAGCGCGGCGATGGCGATCGAAGTGCGAGACGACTACCAGGTCGCGCGCGCAACGCTGCACCTGACGCTGGCTCGCGGCAGTGGCGAGAACATCCGGTTTTCGGACCGCGAAATGCCGCTGCCGGCATCGAACGATCCGCGCGTGCGGCGCTGGTCCAAACAGTGGACGCTGGCCGACCTGGGTATGGAGCCCGGCGACGAGCTGTACTTCTTCGTGCGCGCAACCGACAACGCGCAGCGCGAGCACACCGTGCAGTCGCCGACCTATACGTTGCGGCTGCCGGCGCCCGCAGCGGCCGAGGAGGAGGCCAGCTCCGCTCTGCCGACGCTGGTCAAGCCCGAGAGCCTGCGCAGCCAGCGCCAGATCATCATCGATACCGAGCAGCTGGTCGCGGACATCAAGGCGCGCAAGCCCAACGCCGCAACCGTGCGCGAGCGCAGCGAGTCGATCGCGGCCGACCAGGCCACGCTGCGCCGCCGCTACGGCCAGTTCCTGGGCGAGGAATCGACGCTGTTCGGCGGCGAAGATCACGACGACGACCACGGCGGCGGCAAACAGGACGTGCTGCACCAGTTCGGCCACGCACACGACCAGGCTGAAAATGCGACCCTGTTCGACGAAGCGACCAAGAAGGTGCTGCGCCGCGCGCTGGCCGCGATGTGGGATGCCGAAAAGGCGCTGCGCGCGATTACGCCAGCGACCGCGCTGCCGCCGGAGTATAAGGCGCTCGATGCGATCAAGGAGCTGCAGCAGGCGGACCGTATCTACCTGCACAAGACCGCGTTCACGCCGCCGGCGATCAAGGAGGAAAAGCGCCTCTCCGGCGACGTGGTGGGCGCCGCCAGCTACAAGCGCGAGCAGGGCGCGGCCGCCGAAACGATTCCCTCGCAGGTGCGCGAACTCGTGCAGGCGCTGTCCGCGGATGGGCCGTTGCCCGCGCTGTGGACACGCACCGCGCACGATTGGGTGCGCGAGCATATCGCCAGCGAAGAGCAGCGCTTGGGGGCGCAGCGCGCAATCCAGGACGTGGCCGACGGCTGTGTGCCGTGCCGCGCAACCCTGCGCGCATGGCTGCGCGGCGCGGTCCCGCAGGCGCCGGCGCTGCTGCAACCAAAGCCGGTGGCCGAGACGCCGTTCACCCGGGCGTGGCGTAGTGGAGGCAAAAAATGATGATTGTGGCGGCGCTGGTCGGCGCGGCAAGCGCCCTGCTGTACCTGCGCAGGCGGAACTGGATCTGCGCTGGGTTGGCTATCGTGGCCGCGGCCGCGCTGGCGCTGGCGGCCGGGCGCTTTACGTTGCCGGGCGAAGTCGGTGCCACCTTGACGATCGATCCGGCCAATCCTCCCGTTGCGCTGGACGGGGTGCGCGCATTGGCGCTGTCTGGCGACGGACTGCGCGAGGCCGAATGGCAGGACTTGCCGGCGCGGCCGCTGGCGTGGACGAAGCCGGCGACAAGCGTGATCCGCCTGGAGTTTCCTCGTCAGCTCGCGCTCGGCCGCGTGTTCAGGCTTACCGTGCACCGGAGCGGCAGCGAGCCGGGCCGGCTGCAGCTGCTTGCCGAGAATGGACAGGCGCTGGCCGAAGCGCGTGGGGAGGGCGATCTCACCGTGGAGTGGCTGCCGCCGCTGGCCGAACCGCTGGTGCTGCAGGCACGCCTGTTCGATGGCAGTGGCAAATTGGTGGCGCAGGGGCCGGTTCCGGTCAGCGTGCGCGACGCGCGGGCGCTGCAGGTGCAGGGGCGCTTGAGCGCGCCGTCGTTCGACTTGCGGATACTGGACGAGCTGCTGGCCGACAGCAATGCGCTGATCGATTGGCAGGTCACGCTGGGCAAAACGGTGACGCGCAGCGAAACCGCGCGCTCGCAGATGACGCCGAACCTGCTGGTGATCGATGCGGCCTGGTTCGAACGCGCCTCCGCATCGGCACGCACCGCCCTGCTGGATCAGGTGGCGCAGGGCACGCCACTGCTGGTCCTGGCCGGGAACGCGAATGACGCGGCGCTCTGGTCGCGCACGCTGGGGCTCGACCTCAAGCCGCAGCCTGCCGACAAGCAGGTCGGATCAAGCATTGTGCTCACGGGCGCCCATCTTGCGCCCGTGTCGAACAACGCCGGCGAGTGGACCGGGACTGAGGGCGTGCTGTGGACGCGCGCATGGAAAAATGGCCGCATCGGCTGGCTGGCCGCAGCCGATTGGCACCGTTATGCGATCAGTGAACCGCAGGCGCTGTCGTTGTGGTGGCAGGGTGTGCTCGACCGCCTTGGCGTACAGGACCAGGTGGACGTGGTTTGGCTCGATCCTCTTGAGATGCCCCTGCCCGGCCAGCGGCTGGAGGTTTGCGCGCAGGGCGTACGCGGGGAGGTGACCTTCCCCGAGCTAGGGCAGACGCTCGCGTGGCAGCGCCGTCCGGACAAGGCGGATGCGGCGTGCGTCGCGGTGTGGCCGCAGAAGGCCGGTTGGCTCAGGATGCAGGCGCAAGGGACCAAGCCCGCGCTTGGCGAGGTGTATGTGTTCGCGCGCGAGGATTGGCCGATGTGGCAGGCGGCACAGCGCCGCGATGCGACCGCGCGCTATGCGGCGCGCACGCCAGTGCCTGGTGACGTCCAGCGTGCGCCACTGTCGGGGTGGCCGTTCGTGCTGCTGTTTGGAGTGGCGATGCTGGCGTTGTGGTGGCGCGAAAGGCGCTGAGCCGAGGCGCACCCTTTAATCTACTACGGCTACGGGCTTCAGAAGAGGCGTAGGGTGCGCACCTGTGCGCACGCGGTTCGCGAACGTAGCGCAGGGAAGCGGCAGCCGCAAGTCAGTAAGCCGTGACCGCGTGCGCACAGGTGCGCACCCTACGCCTGTGCCGAAGCCCGTAGCCGCAGCACATTGTAGGGGGCGCGGGGCCGCCGAGGACCCGTGCGCACGCGGTTCGCGAACGCAGCATAGTGAAGCGGCGGCCGCAAGTCAGCATGCGGTGACCCGGTGGCTAGCCCATCCGGTCGCGCATCCACTCCTTCAGCCCATTGACCCAGTTCTTGGCGGGCATGTTGAAACGCCGCTTGATCTCGCCCGCGCGCTGGTACAGCACCGAAAAGTCGATCTGCGGCGCTTTTTTGAACGCGATGACGACAATGTTCGCATCGTGTACTTCAGGCAGCCACACGACCGCGTCGAATACCTGCTCCATCGCCTGCAGGTTCTTGTCGTAGTTGCTGAAGTCGCCGAACACGTTGGTGGTCATGATGCCGTTTTCGGTCAGGCAGTCGAAGCAGCCCTGGTAGAACTCGGGGGTGTCGAGCACCGGGCCGCGCGCCTCTTCGTCGTACAGGTCCACCTGCAGCACGTCCACCTTGTTGCGGTTGGCCGGGTCGAGCACAAAGTCCAGCGCGTTCATTTCGCGCACCTTGAGCCGCTCGTCGTCGTCCGGCAGGCCGAACAGGGCACGGCAGATCGCGATCACGTTCGGGTTCAGCTCCACGGCGGTCACGCGTGCGTCCGGGAAGCGCAGGTAGCAGAACTTGGTCAGCGCGGCGCTGCCCAGGCCAAGCTGCACGATGTGCTTGGGCGCGTCCTGGAACAGCATCCACATCATCATCATCTGCACATAATCGAGCTCGATCACATCCGGGCGCGACAGGCGCATCGCACCCTGGACCCAGGTGGTGCCAAGGTGCAGGAAGCGGACGCCTTCGAATTCGGTGATCGTGGCGGGGGGATGGCCCGGCTGGGCGAAGCGGGAATCTGGAGAAGGCATGGTGCGTGAATCAGCGTCAAGAGCCGATCTTACCAGACTGTGAGCTTATGCCTGATTGAGCGGCTGGGTAACTGGCAGGATCAGCGTGACCGCCAGACCGCCACCTTCGCGGTTGGCCAGCGTGATGCGCCCGCCGTGCGCTTCGGCGATCTCGCGCGCGAGCGCCAGGCCCAGCCCGGTGCCGCTGCGCTTGGTGGAGTAGAACGGCACCAGCGCGTTGGTGAGCACCGCCTCGCTCATGCCATGGCCGCGGTCGAGCACGTCGATACGGATCGCGTCCTGCGTGCGGCGGATGTGCAGTTCCACGCGTTCCGGCTTGCCGCCCGATTCGTGCGCGTTCTTGAGCAGGTTCAGGAGCGCCTGTTCCATCTGCGCCGGGTCGAATTGCGCCGGTTCGGCGGGCAGCGCGTCGCCTGCCCGGAACTGCACCTGGGATGCGAGGCGCTTGACGAACGCGTCCCAACTGCACGTTTCGATCCGGGGCGTCGGCAGCTTGGCAAAGCGCGCGTAGCCCAAAATGAAGCTCTCCAGATGGCGCGTGCGCTCGCCGATCGTCTCCAGGATTTGCGGCAGGCGTTCGGTCTGCCCGCGCCGCACCAGCTCCGCGCCGGAATGCGCCAGCGAGGCCAGCGGCGCCAGCGAGTTGTTCAGTTCATGGCTGATCACCCGGATCACTTTTTTCCAGGTCTGCACTTCCTGGCGCCGCAGCTCGACGGTCAGGTGGCGCAGCAGCAGGAGCTCGTGCTTGCGCCCGTTCAGGCTGAAGCTGCTGCGGGCCAGGTGATACACCTCTTCGTCCTCGCCCTCGCCGGCGGTGAACAGCCCGTCGCCGCCGCGGCCGAGCGCTTCGGACAAGGCGGGCGCCGCCTGTTCGAGCAGGTCGCGCAGCTGGCGCCCTTCCAGCTTGCGGCCATCGGCCAGGAGCTGGCGCGCGGCCGCGTTGGCGTAGACGATGGTGCCGCGGCTCGCGGCAAAGTCGGCCACCAGCAGCATGGCCACAGGCGTGTTCTGCACCATGGTGTCGAGCAGCAGCTCGCGCTGCACCAGGTCCAGGCGCTGCTCGCGCAGCACGTTGCCCAAGTCATTGTGGGCCGCGATCAGGTCGGACAGTTCGTCGTTCTGCTGCCAGTGCAGGCTGAACGAGAAGTCGCCGTCGCGATAGCTGGTAACGGTGCCTTCGAGCGCGCGGAACAGCGACAGGATCGGCTGGATTTGCGAGCGGATCGTGATGATCGCGATCGGCACCACGCACACCAGGCAGATCGCGAATACTGCCCATGGCTGGTTGGGCAGCAGGTGCTCCAGCCAGATCGCGATCAGGATGCCCACCGCGAGCAGCGTGGCGATCAGCGCCGACCAGCGGGTGACCAGCGAAAGGCGCAAGCCTTGCGGGCGCTTGGCTTTGGGCCGTAAGCCCTTGCTGGCAGGCGCGTCGGGGGCGTTCATGCGGCGCGCGCGATGCCCAGCCGCTCCATGCGCCGGTAAAGGGCCTGGCGCGAGAGGCCCAGTTCAGCGGCGGCCTGCGCCACCACGCCGCCGGCGCGTGTCAGTGCCTGGACGATCGTGTCGCGATCCGGTTCGGCTTCCATGGCAATGGGGCTCGCGTGCACCGGCACGGGCAGGCCGAGGTCTTGGGCCTTGATCTCGTTCCCCTCGGCCAGCAGGCTGGCGCGCGCCATCACGTTCTTCAGTTCGCGCACGTTGCCCGGCCAGGCATGCGCCAGCAGCGCCGCCTCGGCGAGCCGGTGCAGCGTCTTGCCCCTGGCGAGAAAGCTGGTGGCCAGCGGCAGGATGTCGCCCGGCCTGCTTGCCAGCGGCGGCAAACGCAGTTCGATCACGTTCAGGCGGTAGAACAGGTCTTCGCGGAAGGTGCCGGCCCGGATCATCGCCTGCAGGTCGGCGTTAGTGGCGCTGATCACGCGTACCTTGACCTGGCGCTCGCGGTTCGAGCCGAGGCGCTCGAAGCGCCCGGTTTCCAGCACCCGCAAGAGCTTCATCTGGCCCGCCAGCGGCAGGTTGCCGATCTCGTCGAGGAACAGGGTGCCGCCATCTGCCGCTTCGAACTTGCCTTCGCGCGCCTTGGACGCGCCGGTGTAGGCGCCGGCGTCGGCGCCGAACAGTTCGGCCTCGATCAGCTCGGAGGGCAGGGCGCCGCAGTTGAGCACGACGAACGGGCCGCTTGCCACCTGCGAATTGGCCTGGATGATTTCGGCGATGCGCTCCTTGCCGGTGCCGTTCGGGCCGGTGATCAGCACCGGCACGTCCGAGCGCGCCACCTGGCAGGCCAGCGACAGCACGCGCTCGGTGGCCGGATCGGCCCAGACCAGGCCGCGCAAATCGAAGTTCTGTTCGAGCTCGCGGCGCGCGCGCCGTTCGCGCTGCAGGCGCTGGCCCAGCGCGCGGTTGGCCTGGCCCAGCTCGATCAAATTGGTGACGGTGGCCAGCAGGCGTGAGTCGTTCCATGGCTTGGCCAGGTAGTCCGCCGCGCCGGCCTTGACCAGGTCGACGGCGGCGTCCAGGTGGGTCCAGGCGGTAAGCAGGATCACCGGCAGGTCCGGGTGGCGCTTGCGGATCTCGCGAAACAGCGCCACGCCTTCCTCGCCCGACGTGGTGTCGGCGGTGAAGTTCATGTCCTGGATGACCAGGTCGACCGGCTCGCGCGCCAGCACAGCCAGGCCCTCGTCGGGCGAGGCGGCGCGCAACGCCGCGATATCGTGCAGCGAGAACAGGACCTCGAGCGCGATGGCGACGGCGGCGTTATCGTCGATGATCAGTACGGTAGGCATGTGCGCTAGCATACCATTGCCGGTTTGGTATCAGGCAGTGCGGGTGGCCATGGCCGGCGAGATCGACGCCGCGCGCCATGCTGGACCATAGACCGCGAATACGCCCAGCAGCCAGAACAGGCCCGCGCCAAACCCCAGGTAGCCCAGCGGCAGGCGCGCCATCTCGAGCTTGGACACCAGCAGCTGGTTCAGCCCGATGGCAAGCAGCACGCCGGAGAACACGCCCGTACTGGTGATGAGGAAGTTCTCGGTGATGAAGTAGCGCAGGATGTCCACGCGCCGTGCGCCCAGCGCCCGGCGCACGCCGATCTGCTTGCGGCGCTGGGTGACCCACAGGCTGGCCATGCCGACGATGCCGCTCGCGGTGATCAAGAGCAGCAGGGAGGACACCGTGATCAGCATCCACGCCATTGCATTGTCGCTGCGGTAGCAGTCCTTGCGCTCGTCGGTCATCGAGGTCTTTTCGATCACCTTGGGCACCGGCGAGGATTTGCGCACCGCTTCCTCGGCGTCGCGCATCACGCGCTCGATCTGGCCCGGTTCGGCGCGCACGGCATACGTTCCGAAATTCGAACCGCTGGCCAGGCGTACCGGCATGATCGCCGAGTATTCGACGTCATCGCTCACCTGCGCGAACGGCGTCTGCAGCCGTTCGACCACGCCGACGACGCGGATCGGTCGCGCGTCTTCGCCCAGGCCCACGTAGATGGTCTTGCCGACCGCGGACTGGCCCGGGGACATCTTCTCGGCCATCTTGCTGGTGATGATCGCCAGCTTCGGAAACTCGTCGCTGGTGCGCGTGTCGATGTCAGCGTATTCGTCCGGCGTGAAGTCGCGGCCCTCCACGAGCTTCAATCCCCAGGTCTTGAGCAGCGCACCGGGCGTGAAGTACATTGCGGCCAGTGTCGTGATCTGGCTCTGCTTGCGGTCGACCGACCAGCCGCTGTTGCTGCCGCTGTGGGTCATGGGCACCTGGTTGACCTGGGCTGCGGCCACCACGCCGGGCACCGCGCGCAGGGCCGCCAACTCGCGTTCGCGTGTTGCCACCTCGTCTTCAAAGCCAGCCTGGGCCAGGTCCTGCACCTGCATGTAGAACACCGACTGCTCGTCGGCGATGCCGGAAGGGCGCGCGGCCGTGGCCTGGCGCACGTTCACGATGTGCAGCGCGTTGGCCAGGATCGCCAGGCTGAGCGCGACCTGGATCGCGACCAGGATCGGACCGGTCTTGTTGCGCATGAGCGCGGAAAGGATGGGACGGATTTCCATGTTCGCTTCCTTATTGGGATTTGAGTTGCAGCGCCGGCGTGACCTGGCAGGCGCGCCAGGTGGGCAACAGGCCCGCCAGCACGGCCGCGGTGACCGACAGCACGAAGGTGAACGCCAGCATCGGCAGGTCCATGTGCGCCAGGTGCTTCATCGAGTCGCCCGACATCGCGATCAGGGCCAGCGCGCCGAAAGCCAGCAGCAGGCCAAGCACGCCGCCGGCCAGTCCCACCACGCCGCTCTCGATCAGGAACTGGTTGAAGATCTCGCGGCGCGAGGCGCCCAGCGCGCGGCGCACACCGACCTCCGAGGCCCGCACCGAGAATTTGGCCAGCAGCAGACCGATCGTATTCACCAGGCACAGCGCCAGGAAGCCGAGCGCAAGCCAAACGCGCAGCCGGCTGTCGTTGCCGGTCACCTTTTGGTAGTCGAGCCATTCCATCACGTTGTACAGCTCGGGCGGGACGTTGCGTTTCATGCGGCCGAGGCGCCGCTGCTCGCTCACGTAGCTGTCGAGGTAGTTCTTGACGTCGTTGCGCTGCGCGCTCGATGTGGTCTCGAACCAGAACTGCAGCCAGGTGCATTCGGATTCGAGCCTGCCCTGGAAGCCCGGCTTCTCGACGCGCTTGTTGCAGCTCATGCTGCCATTGTGGTCGTACTCGTGGCGGATGGCCGAGGACAACGGGATGAAATAGTCTTCCTCATTGCCGTACTGGCCGTTACCGGCGATCACGTGGTAGTAGCGCGGCAGCGGCTTCCAATGCTCGGCCACGCCGACCACCTTGTACATGAACCCGTTCATGCGCACCATTTTGCCGACCGGGTTGGCGCTGCCGAACAGGCGCTCGGACAGCCCGGCCGAGAGCACAACCACGTCGGCCCCGGCCTTGTCCTCGAGTTCGCCCCACGGCTGGCCAAAGCGGAACGGGACCTCGAACATCGCGAAGAAGTCGTGGGTCGGGGCCAGGCCCTGGGTGTTGAAGGCGCCCAGGTCATGGCGTTCCGGCTCGATCGACAGGCCGACACCATACATGGCAGTGCGGCGCTCGCCGACCTTTGCCTTGAGCATGTTCATCGCGTCCATATAGGTGGACTGGGAGGGCGGCTTGCTGCCGGGGTTGTAGCCTTCCAGCTGGCCGTTGTCGATCACGGGCACGAACAGCTGCTCGCTCTTGTGGGGAATCGGGTTCCCGGACATCATGTGCAGGATGGTCAGCGTGGACATGGATGCCGCCACGCCGATGGCCAGCGTGAGCACCATCAGCGCGGTGAGCGCCGGATTGCGGCGCAGGCTGCGCACGCCGAGCTTGAAGTAGTAGCCGAACATGGGCAGCTCCTTACGACGCGACGACCAGGGTCGGCGCCGAACGCACCAGGTCCGACACCTGGCCGTCGATGATGTGCACATTGCGCTGGGTGCGCAGCGCCAGTTCCGGATCGTGCGTGACCATGATGATGGTGGTGCCCTGGGCGTTGATTTCCTCCAGCAGCTCCATCACGCCGCGCGCCATCTGGGTGTCGAGGTTACCGGTCGGTTCGTCGGCCAGCAGCAGCCTGGGCGAACCGGCCAGCGCGCGCGCGATCGCCACGCGCTGCTGCTGGCCGCCCGACAGCTCCGCCGGGAAGTGCTTCATGCGCGAAGCCAGGCCGACTTTCGCCAGTGCGTCCTCGATGCGCTCCTTGCGCTCCTTGGCGTTGAAGCCGCGGTAGCGCAGCGGCACGTCGACGTTGTCGAACAGGTTCAGGTCGGGGATCAGGTTAAAGCCCTGGAAGATGAAGCCGAGCTTTTCGTTGCGCAGGCGCGAGCGGGCGCTGTCGTCCATGCCTTTCACGTTCACGCCGTCCAGCACGTATTCGCCGTCGTCGAAGGTCTCGAGCAGGCCGGCGATGTTCAGGAAGCTGGTCTTGCCCGAGCCGGACGGGCCGGTCACGGTGACGAATTCGCCTTGATTGACCTCGATCTCGAAGCCGCGCAGCGCGTGCGTCTCGATCATGTGGGTTCGGTACACCTTGGAGAGGTTTTTCATGCGCAGCATGGGATGTCCTTTCATTTGATGGAGACGCTTTCTTAGTTGTTAATCGAAACGCGCTGGGCGTTCTGGAAGGTGTCGGTGCCGGAGATGACGATCTTGTCGCCCGGTTTTGCGCCGGACAGGATTTCAACCGAAGAGATCGAGGTGGCGCCGATCTGCACGGGGCTCCTCACCGCCACGCCGTCCTTGACGAGGTAGGCGAAGCGTCCGCCCTCGCTTTCGACGAACGGTCCGCGCTGGACCATCACCACGTTCGGCTTTTCCTCGATCAGCAGGCGCGCGGTCACGCGCTGGCTCTGGCGCAGACCCTTCGGCTGCGCGCCGTCGAAGCGCACGCGCGCCAGCACCTGGTTTTTCACCACTTCGGGCGAGAGCGCGGACAGCTTGCCGGTGGCCACGCCCGACGGCAGCGCGATCTCGGCGGTCATGCCCAGGCCCATGTCGGCCACGTAGGTTTCGGGGACTTCGAGTTCGACCTCGAGCTTGGACAGGTCGACCAGCGTCATCAGGGCCGTGTTGGCCGCGACCACCATCCGGTTCTGGACGTTGAGCGTGCCGATGAAGCCGTCGACCGGCGCGCGCACGGTCAGTTCGTCGACGCGGCGCTGGGCCTCGGCCAGCGACAGGCGCTGGCGTTCCAGTTCATTGACCTTGGTCTTGAGGGCGAGCGTGACGTCGTCGCCTTCGAGCGCGGCGGCCTGCGCGGCGTGCTTGGCGCGGATCTCGGCCGACTGCAGCGCGTCCTTGGCGCGCTGGAAGTCGATCTTGGCGATGATGCCCTCGTTGGCCACGCCCTGGTAACGCTCCAGCGTGCGCTGCGCGGACAGGCGATCGATCTCGGCGGTGTCCGCCTCCTTTTGCGCGGTCAGCTTCTGCTTCCTGGCCAGGATCTGCTGGCGCGCGACTTCCGCCTTGAGCTGCTCGTAGCTCGACTGCTCGCGCTTCAAGGCATCGGCAAGGTCGGGCGACTCCAGCACCGCCAGCACCTGGTCTTTCTTGACCGTGTCGCCGGCCGCCACCTTCAGGTTGACGGTGGCCGGCGCGGTGGAATACAGGGTAGGACTGACGGCGGCGACCACGCGGCCGTTGACCGAGGCGTCACGCACCAGCGTGCCGCGCCCGACTTCGGCGATGCGCAGGCGGGCGGCATTGACCGAATGCTCGCTGCTGCGCCAGGCCGACAGCAGCATCGCGCTGACGACGACGATGGTGGTCACGCCACCGATCCACAGCGCGCGGCGTTTGAACGTGTGGCCACGTGGTGGGGCGATGACGGCGTCTTGGTGTGAGGTGTCGCGGATCATGTTTTCAATGCAGTTGTGTTGTTGGACACAGCTGTATTTGCACGATCCGTGCCAGGTCTAAGTCATTGATTTTCAAGGAGCGGACACGTGTCCGGTGGTGTCCGCGTATGCATGTACGGACGTCCGGGATGCCCGGTGCCCGTACGCATGTCGTAGGGTGTGTAAGAGCAAAGTTGTAATGTCCGGTTCTAGCAAAGTAGAAATGTCCGCTTTCT
>NZ_SPUM01000048.1 GCF_004614195.1 Massilia horti
TTCATAAGACCCCAGAAAAGTTGGAACTGGTGTCCAACTTTTCTGGGTCAGTTCACTGCGCGGGGACGACGTTTTTGGGCTAACTATTGTCGTGGGGTGCCCGCCGCATCAAGCGATCTTCGGCGTCGTCACACGCACATCGCCGCACTGCGCCCGATGCATCAGCGCGTGATCCATCAGCACCAGCGCGAGCATCGCCTCGGCAATCGGCGTTGCTCGGATGCCCACGCACGGATCATGGCGACCGAACGTCTCGACCATCACCGGATTGCCGGCCTTGTCGATCGAGCGGCGCGGCGTGCGGATCGAGGATGTCGGCTTGATCGCGATCGACACCGTGATGTCCTGCCCCGTCGAGATCCCACCCAGCACGCCGCCGGCGTTATTGCCGACAAATCCTTCCGGAGTCAGCTCGTCGCCGTGCTCCGATCCCTTTTGCACCACCGAGCCGAAGCCGGCGCCAATCTCCACGCCCTTGACCGCGTTAATCCCCATCATCGCATACGCAATGTCGGCATCGAGCTTGTCGTAGATCGGCTGTCCCAGCCCCACCGGCACGCGGCGCGCCACCACGTCGATGCGCGCGCCGACGGAATCGCCGGCCCGGCGCAGCTCGTCCATCGCCGCTTCCATCCGCGCCAGCAGCGCGCAATCCGAGGTCGGCGCGAAGAACGGATTGGCGTGCACGTGTTCCCACGACTCGAACGGCACCTCGATGTCGCCAAGCTGGCTCATGCCGCCCATGAATTCGGTGCCGTAATGCTCGCGCAGCCACTTCTTGGCAATCGCGCCCGCGCCCACCACCGGCGCCGTCAGGCGCGCCGACGAACGGCCGCCGCCGCGCGGGTCGCGCACGCCGTACTTGTGCCAATAGGTGTAATCGGCGTGGCCCGGCCGGAAGGTCTCGACGATGTTGCCGTAGTCCTTGCTGCGCTGGTCCTGGTTCGGGATCAGCAGCGCGATCGGGGTGCCGGTGGTGACGCCCTCGTATACGCCGGACAGGATCTGCACCTGGTCCGGTTCCTGGCGCTGGGTCACGTGGCGCGAGGTGCCCGGCTTGCGGCGGTCCAGCTCGGGCTGGATGTCGCTTTCGGACAGTGTCAGGCCCGGCGGGCAGCCGTCAATGACGCAGCCGATGGCTGGGCCATGCGACTCGCCAAAAGTAGTAACGGAAAACAGCTTGCCAAAAGAATTGCCGGACATGGGTAAGAAAAAAGCAAATTTGGGAAATACACATTCTACCAGCCCGCTGTCTTTCCATGTTTTTGTGCGATTTACCAACAATCTCCACACATTGCAACTAAGTGTTGCTCTACGGCTATATTTTTTACACTTGGCCAATTTCCCGGTTGGATTCCCGGCGATTACGGCTATACTTGGTCCCCGATAAATCTGCCCCGTTATACTTGGAGTTGTCTTTCATGTCCGCAACGAGCGCGCCACTTGGCGCCATGTCCGGCGACCGCGACGATCTGCTGTTTCTCGACGAGCCGCCGGAACCGCCCACCGCTCGCGCCCGCCGTGCATGGCGGGTCATGGTGGTCGACGACGACGCCGACGTGCACTCGACCACCCGGTTCGCGCTGGACAGCCTGGAAGTGCACGGCCGCCCGCTCGAATTCGTGCATGCGTATTCGGCCGAAGAAGCGCGCGCCCAGCTTGAGCACGAAGCGGATTTGGCCGTCATCCTGCTCGACGTGGTGATGGAACAGCCCGACGCCGGGCTGCATTTGGTGCGGCATGTGCGCGAGACGCTCGGGCGCAGCGACGTGCGCATCATCCTGCGCAGCGGCCAGCCCGGCTACGCGCCGGAAATGGACGCGATCCGCGGCTACGACATCAATGACTACCGGACCAAATCCGAGCTGACCCGCGCCAAACTGTATACAGCCGTCGCGGCCGCGATCCGCTCCTACCAGCAGATCCGCATGCTGGAACGGGGGCGCGCAGGCCTCGAGCAGATCGTACAAGCAAGCACGGAGCTGATGGCGCTGCACGGCTTGTCAGCCTTTGCGCACGGGGTGCTGGAACAGGCCGCGGCGCTGATCGGTCAACCGGTCGACGGCGTGTTATGTGCGCCGGCCCAGGGAAGGCTGCAGGCGCTGGCCGCGGCCGGCTCATGCCGCCTGTCGGCAGGCAGAATGCTGGAGGTCGAGCACGCGGCCCTGCTCGATCCCCTGCTGCGTACACTCAAGCAGCGAAGCAGCCTGTACGAATCGCAGCATGCGACCCTCTACCTGCCCGGCAAATCCGGACGCGACTTCGCCGCTTACCTCAAACTGGCCAAGCCGATCGGTGAACTGAAACGGCGCCTGCTTGACGTCTTCGCGCGCAACGTCGCGGTTGGCCTGGACAACGTCGAACTGCTCACGCACCTGAACCAGGCGGCGTTCCACGATCCGCTCACCGGCCTGCCCAACCGCACCCGCCTGGTGGAACTGCTGGACACGCTCCTGACCGGCCGAGGCCGCGCCGCCGCCACGCTGTCGCTGGTCGACATCGACCACTTCGCCGAAACCAATGACGCGCTCGGCCATCACTTCGGCGATCTGCTGCTGGGCGCGGTGGCGCAGCGACTGGTCTCGCGCCTCGATCAGCGCCTGACCGTGGCGCGCGTGGGCAGCGACATCTTCTGCGTGCTGGGCGACGACCGTTCCGTCGATCCGGCCGCGATCCACGCGCTGTTCGCCACGCCATTCACGATCGACAGCCAGGACGTGCAGGTATCGGCGACACTGGGCCTGGTGCGGCTTGGTGAACACGACGGCAACGGCGCCGACGCGCTCAAGGACGCCGACATCGCCCTCAAGCGCGCCAAGACGCAGCGCCGCGGCGGCCACTTCTACTTCACGCGCAGCATGGGCGAGGAGATCCGGACGCGGGTGAACATGATGCACGCGCTGCGCAACGGCTTTCGACGCGGCGAACTGTTCCTGGTGTACCAGCCGCAGGTCTGCCTCGCGCACGGCCGCGCGGAGGGTGCCGAAGCGCTGCTGCGCTGGCGCACCGAAGACGGCAGCCTGGTGCCGCCAGACCGCTTCATCCCGATCGCCGAGTATTCCGGCCTGATCATCGACATCGGCGCCTGGGTGCTGCGCGAGGCCTGCGCCGAACTGGTGCGGCTACGTGCGGCAGGCTACGCCGACTTCATGATGTCGATTAACGTGTCGCAGGTGCAGTTCCGCCACCCGCAATTCCTGGCCATGCTGCGCCGCGCGTTAGATGAGACCGGCGCGCCGCCGCGTTACGTGGAACTGGAAATCACCGAATCGATGGCGATGGAAGAACCGGAAGTGCTGGTCGAACTGCTCGGCGAGATCAAGCGTACCGGCGTCTCGATCGCGATCGACGACTTCGGCACCGGCTTCTCCTCGCTCTCGCACCTGCAGCGGTTGCAGGTAGACCGGCTCAAGATCGACCGCACCTTCGTGACCGAGATTACCGGCTCGGCGCGCGGCAGCAGCATCGCGCAGATGGTGATCCAGCTTGGGCGCAACCTCGGACTGTCGATCGTGGCGGAAGGGGTGGAAGACGACCGGCAGGCCAGGATCCTGCACGAACTCGGATGCCCGCTGGGCCAGGGCTACCTGTTCGCGCAACCGCTGGCGCCGCAGGCCCTGCTGGAGTGGCTGGCCAAGGACGCGGCGCGCACCTGAACGGGCGGGGCCCTGCCCCTCAGTCTTCGGCCTGCTCTTCCGCCGGCCAGTCGCGGATGTAAGCCTTGAGCATGCGGTTCTCGAAGCTTTGCGCTTCCAGCACCGCCTTCGCCACGTCGTAGAAGGAAATCACTCCCAGCAGCGTCTTGGCGTTCATCACCGGCAGGTAGCGCGCGTGCTTTTCCAGCATCATGCGCCGCACCTCATTGATTTCGGTGTCGGGCGTAACCGTGATCGGGCTGTCGTTCATGTGCTTGCGCACGGTGCCGGCCCCAACCGAGCCGCCATTCGCGTGCACCGCCTTGATCACCTCGCGGAAGGTGAGCATGCCCACCAGGTCGCCATATTCCATGACCACCAGCGAGCCGATGTCCTTTTCGGACATCGTATTGACCGCCTCGACCAGCGGCGTGTCGGGGGTTACGGTGTACAGGATGTTGCCCTTCACCTGCAAAATTTCCGAGACTTTCATGATTGGCCACCCTGTTTGGTGAAAAAACGTTTTGAAGATGTAGCTTGTGTATCAGGCAATTTAGCGTAAGGCGCACAGAAAATCCAGCCTTGCGACAGATCATACCCACATGGCGCGGGCGAAATAGTGAATAGATGCTACGATGCGCGCATCGCAGATTTATTGATGAGCCAACCATGAGCGGACCACAATATCCCGGTTTCGACACCCTGGCGCTGCACGCTGGCGCCGCTCCCGATCCGGCCACCGGCGCGCGCGCCACGCCGATCTACTTCACCTCCTCGTTCAATTTCCGCGACTCGGACCATGCGGCGTCGCTGTTCAACATGGAACGCGCCGGCCACGTCTACTCGCGCATCTCGAACCCGACCAACGCGGTCCTCGAAGAACGCATCGCCGCGCTGGAAGGCGGCGTGGCCGGCATCGCCACCGCCAGTGGCCAGGCCGCGCTGCACCTGGGCTTGTGCACCATCGCCGGGGCCGGTTCGCACATCGTCGCTTCACGTGCGCTGTACGGCGGCTCGCACAACCTGCTCGCCTACACGCTCAAACGCTTCGGCATCGACACCACTTTCGTCGACCCGCGCGACCTGGACGCCTGGCGCGCGGCGATCCGGCCCAACACACGTGTGCTGATCGCCGAATCGCTCGGCAATCCTGGCCTGGAAGTGCTGGACGTGCCGCGCGTGGCCGAACTCGCGCATGAACACGACCTGCCGCTGATGCTCGACTCGACCTTCACCACGCCCTATCTGCTGCGGCCGTTCGAGCACGGGGCCGACCTCGTGATCCACTCCGCGACCAAGTTCCTGTGCGGTCACGGCACCGCGATCGGCGGCCTGCTGGTGGACGGTGGCACCTTCGACTGGCAGCGCGCGTACCAGCGCACCGGCCGCTTTGCCGAACTGTGCGAGCCGTACGAAGGCTTTCACGGCATGGTGTTTGCCGAGGAATCGACCGTCGGCGCGTTCGCATTGCGCGCGCGGCGCGAAGGGCTGCGCGATTTTGGCGCGGTCATGAGTCCCCATAACGCGTTCGCCATTTTGCAGGGCATCGAAACGCTCGCGCTGCGCATGGATCGCCACGTCGTCAACGCGCGCAAAGTTGTCGAATTCCTGGCGAGCCACCCAGCGGTCGAATCGGTGACCTGGCCCGAACTCGAATCGCATCCAGATTACGAGCTCGCCAAACGCCTGCTGCCGAACGGCTGCGGCGCCGTGTTTACCTTCAGCCTCAAGGGAGACCGCGCGGCCGGCACGCGCTTCGTCGAAAGTCTGAAAGTGTTCTCGCACCTGGCAAACGTGGGCGATGCCAAGTCACTCGTGATCCATCCGGCCTCCACCACGCATTTGCGCGTGCCCGCCGACCAACTGGCGGCCGCGGGCATCACCGAAGGCACCATACGCCTGTCGGTCGGCCTGGAAGATCCGGACGACCTGATCGAAGACGTCGCACGCAGCCTCAAGCTGGCGCAGAAAGGAGCCTGACGTGATCCTCGACGTACATGGCAAAACGACCTACTGCTACACCGGCGGCAAACCGTTCGACCCATCGCTGCGCACAATCGTATTCATCCACGGCGCGCAGAACGACCACTCGGTCTGGGCGCTGCAGACCCGCTACTTTGCCCACCATGGATTCGGCGTGCTGGCGCTCGACCTGCCCGGCCACGGGCGCAGCAGCGGTCCGGCACTCGAAAGCGTGGAGGCGATGGCCGACTGGCTGCTGGCATTGCTGGACGCGGCAGGCGTAGAGCGCGCGCTGCTCGCCGGCCACAGCATGGGGTCGCTGATTGCGCTCGAAGCCTCCCATCGCGCGCCCGATCGGGTTACGGGCCTTGCGCTGCTCGGCACCACTTATCCGATGAAGGTGTCCGAGTCGCTGCTCGAGACTTCGCGCAGCGATGAATCGCGCGCGATCGACATGGTGAACATCTGGTCGCACTCTACGATTGCGCCCAAGCCCTCGTGTCCCGGTCCCGGTTTTTCAGTGATGGGCGGCTCGCAGCGCTTGATGCAGCGGATGTCGCAACTCAATCCTGAGCACCTGTTCTATACTGACTTCACCGCCTGTAACGCGTATGTTCACGGCGAGGCGGCTGCTACGGCAGCGCGCTGCCCGGCACTGTTCATCCTCGGCACCCGTGACGTGATGACCCCGCCCCGTTCTACCAAGCTGCTCACCAGTGCGATGGCTCACGCAAGCGTCGTTCATGTCGACGCTGGGCATCAGATGATGGCAGAGCAGCCGGACGCCGTGCTGGACGCGCTGTACGGCTTTGCGTGCGCGAAAAAATAAGGAATGTCAGGGTGGCTGAATGCGGACCATCGTAGGGTGCGCACCTGTGCGCACGCGGTACGGCTGTGCGAAGTTAGCGTCCGCGTGCGCACGGAGTGCGCACCCTACGCCTCCGGCTGGCTGTACGATTGCGCGGAGTGTTCGGGCACCTGCTCATTACCGCCAAAGTGCTCGGCCAGCGTCTGCCCCAGCCCGCGCTCCACCGTCGCCTCCACCTGCCGGGCAAGATCGACCGTATCAAGCGCAAGCGGCGAAGCCGGCCCATTCCCTGTCGTCGGCCCTTCTCCCGCCACGCCGAACACGAACAGCCGGTACACATCCGCCAGCTTGATCTTGGCAGGATCAACCAGCAGCACCCAGCTATCCGCACTCTCGCGCCCGCCCACGCCCCAACGCGCGCGTGCCGACGCCTCGTTCTGCACCCGCCCCACCCAGCCGGCCGCCACCATCTGTTCGAGCAGCCTGCTCATCTCGTCGTAACCGATCCTGGTATGCGCCCGGATCGCTGCCGACGACACCAGCGCAGTCCCGCTCAGTTGGGCGCAGCCATACAGCACCTTGAGGATCGCCATCGCATCGACGAACGCTGCACCCGGCGCCGGCTCATGCCACCACCGCTCATACTTCACCACCGGCAGCGCGGCGGCCAGCACCGCGCCCCCCAGCGTGATCATCCACGACACGTAAATCCACACCAGGAACAGCGGCAGCGCGGCCAGCGCGCCATAGATGATCGCGTAGGTCGGAAACTGGCGGATGAAGACGCCGAACACGCGCTTGGCGATCTCGAACGCGATTGCAGCGACCAGCCCGCCCCACATCGCGTCGCGCCAGTCGACGTAACGGTTCGGCACGGTCATGTAAAGCAGCGTGTAGGCGCCGGTGGTCAGTCCCAGCGACACCAGCGTGGTGAACACTGTGCCGATGACCGGCAGCTTGCCGAGCCAGCCAGTGGCGGTGAAGATTTGCGATGTGACCGTCAGCGACAGGCCGAACAGCAAGGGACCGAGCGTGATCAGCGCCCAGTAGATCAGCACCCGCTGCATCACCGGACGCGGGCGGCGCACGCGCCAGATCTGGTTGAACACGCGTTCGATCATGCCCATCATCGCGGTCGACGCGAACAGCAGCACCACCGCACCGAGCGCCGATAGTCCGGTGGCCTTGCTCGCGAACTGGTTCAGGTTCGAAAGGATCGTATTGGAGATCGCCTTGGGCATCACCGTCTGCACGAAATAGTGATCGAGCGCGGTGCGGAACTGGGCGAAGATCGGAAATGTCGTAAAGATGGCGAGCACGATGGTGAGCAGCGGCACCAACGCCAGCGTGGTGGTGAAGGTCAGGCTGCCTGCAACTTGCGGCATCTTCTCCTCGCGCAGGCGGCGCCGCGCGAAGCGCACCAGGTCGCGCACCTCATCCCATGTCAGGCCGCGCACCTTGTCGACGCTGACATTGAACATTTCGCTCGTGGAACGGGAAATCGATGAGACGGTCTTGGATAGCATGGATCGAAAAAATGGGGTCGCGCCCGGGCGTGTCACTCTGCAAAGCACCCTATAATACCAATGATGAACCCAACCAACCTGATAATTCTCGTACTTTATTATTCGCGCCATGGCGCGACCCGCAAGCTGGCCGAACTGATTGCGCAAGGCATCGACAGCGTACCCGGTGCCGAGGCACGGCTGCGCACGGTACCGGCAGTGTCCACCGTCGCCGAGGCGGTGGCGCCGGACGTGCCGGCCAGTGGCTCGCCGTACGTCGAACTGGAGGACCTGACCGAATGCGCCGGTCTGGCGCTGGGCTCGCCTACGCGCTTTGGCAATATGGCGTCCGCGATGAAATACTTTTGGGACGGCACCGCAACCGATTGGGTATCGGGCACACTTTCGGGCAAACCGGCGGTAGTATTCACATCGACTGGCAGCCTGCATGGCGGCCAGGAGGCAACCTTGCTGTCGATGATGATTCCGCTGCTGCACCACGGCATGCTGGTGATGGGACTACCCTACACCCATCCCGAATTGATGAATACGGCCAGCGGCGGCAGCCCTTACGGGGCAACGCACTGGGCCGGAATCGACGGCGACAAGCCGGTCACGGATGATGAAAAGCGGCTCGCGGTCGCACTCGGGAGACGATTGGCATCCGCAGCTGTCAAACTGCACGGGAATACACGCTGATGCAAACCGCAAGGTACTTCCATGCCGGCGCCCTCGCGAGCCTGGTCCTGCTGATCTGCTGGCTGATCGCGTGGGAAGCCTTCATCGCCCCCGTCTATCCGGGCGGGTGGCTGCTGGCGCTCAAGGCGCTGCCGCTCTTGATCCCGCTGCGTGGCGTGATCAAGCGCGAGCTCTACACACTGCAGTGGTCATCGATGCTGATCCTGCTCTATTTCGCAGAAGGCGTGGTGCGCGCCTATGCCGACCAGGACGCGCATTCGCGCATGATGGCGTTGGGCGAAATTGTGCTCTCGATCGTGTATTTTGCCTGCGCCCTGCTGTATCTGCGCCCCTATAAACAGGCCGCCAAGCGGATGGCAAAGGAGCTTCTGGACAAGGTCAAAGTTCCGCATGACTGACGAATTCCTCAGGCGCTGCAGCGACATTGCCGGCACCACGCATGTGCTGACCACGCTTGACGACATGGCGCCCTACCTCACCGACTGGCGCCGACGCTTCACCGGCAAGGCACGCGCTGTGCTCCTGCCCGGCGACAGCTTTGAGGTCGCGCGGCTGGTCAAGGCTTGCGCGGACTATCGCGTGCCGCTGGTGCCGCAAGGCGGCAGGACCGGTCTTGTGCTGGGCAGCGTGCCGGACGCGAGCGGAGAAGCGGTGGTGCTCTCGCTCAAGCGCCTGAACCGGATTCGCGCACTCGACACCGTCAACCGCACCATCACCGTCGATGCCGGCGCCATCCTGTACCACGTGCAGCAAGCCGCACGCGAGGCCGGCCTGCTGTTTCCGCTGTCGCTGGCGGCAGAAGGCAGTTGCACAATCGGCGGCAACCTTGCGACCAATGCCGGCGGCACCGCGGTGCTGCGCTACGGGAATACGCGCGAACTGTGTCTGGGAATCGAAGCCGTCACCCCGCACGGCGACATCTGGGATGGCTTACGCGGCCTGCGCAAGGACAATACCGGCTATGACCTGCGTGACCTCTTCATCGGGGCCGAAGGCACGCTGGGCGTGATCACCGGCGCCGTGATGAAGCTCTATCCGCAGCCAAAGGCAGCGATCACCGCCCTGGTTGCGGTCGGTTCCCCGCAGCGCGCGCTGGAACTGCTCACGCTGATGCAGGACGATTGCGGCCCCAGCCTGACCGGCTTCGAACTGATGTCGGACTTCTGCCTGCGGCTGGTCGCAAGCCATTTCCCGCAACTGCCACGGCCGTTTGCGACACATCATCCGCAGTACGTTCTTGTCGAACTATCGAGCAATGAGTCCGAGCAGCATGCTGCCAGGCTGCTCGAAACGGCCATCGCCAGCGCAATCGCCGCGGGCATCGCCGACGACGCCGTCATGGCCACGTCAATCGCCCAGTCGCAAGCCCTGTGGCAACTGCGCGAGCATGTCCCGCTGGCGCAGGCCGTCGCCGGCAAAAACATCAAGCATGACATCTCGCTGCCGATCTCACGCATTGGCGACTTTCTCGCGGCCACCGACGCCAAGTTGCACAAGGCGTTTCCCGGCGTCCAGCTCGTGACCTTTGGGCACCTAGGTGACGGCAACTTGCACTACAACGTGGCGCCACCAATCGGCGTGCCGCACGAAGACTTCCTGGCCAACCAGCACGCCATCAACCGAATCGTGCACGACAGCGTCGACGCATTCGACGGTTCGATTTCGGCGGAGCATGGCATTGGCGCGCTCAAGCGCGACGAACTGCCACGCTACAAGACAGAAGTCGAGCTGAACATGATGCGCGCCATCAAGGCCGCTCTCGACCCGCTCGGCATTATGAACCCTGGCAAAATTCTTTGAACCAGGGAGAGTCCATGTTCCGGTCGCTCGGCGCCCTGACACGCTGGCTGCTGTTGAGCGAATGGCGCGCGCACCCGCTGCGCGCCGTCGTCGCGATTGCCGCCATCGCGGTGGGTGTCGCGATGGGCTTTGCCATCCACCTTATCAACGCCGCCGCATTCAATGAATTCTCGGCCGCGATCAAAAGCCTCGCCGGACAGGCCGACGTCCAGGTCACCGGCCGCGAGGCGCTGTTCGACGAATCGGTCTACCCGCGCCTGGCCCGGCACGAGGCAGTAGCACTGGCCTCGCCGGTGCTCGAGGTGGACGCGGCCATCCCGGGCCTGAAAGGCAGCCTCAAGATCATCGGGCTCGACGCCTTCAGGGCTGCCGGCATCTCGCCTGACCTGCTCGGTGTGGCGGGACAGGGCCGCCAGATCGATGTGCTGCGCGAAGACACCGTGTTCCTGTCGCCCGCCGCCCAAGCCTGGACCGGCAAGCGCCCGGGCGATACGCTGCGGCTGCGCGCCGGCACACATGACTTTGAGCTGCGCGTGGCCGGGCCAGTGGCGCACGCGCGCGCCGGCCAGCGCATCGGCGTGATGGACATCGGCGCCGCGCAGTGGCGCTTCGACAAGCTCGGCAAACTCTCGCGCATCGACCTCAAGCTGGCGGAAGGGGTGAACCGCGACGCATTCCAGCGCAAGCTGGCGGGCGAACTGGAGCGCGACTACCCGGGACGCTTTAACGTCGGCCAGCCCAACGATGCCGACCAGGAGACCCGCAACAACCACCTCTCGCGCGCCTACCGGGTGAACCTGACCGTGCTCGCGCTGGTAGCCCTGTTCACCGGCGCCTTCCTTGTGTTCTCGACCCAGGCGCTGGCGGTGCTGCGCCGGCGCAGCCAGTTCGCGCTGCTGCGCGTGCTCGGCATGGAACGCCGCAGCCTGCTGCGTCAAGTGCTGCTGGAAGGCGCGAGCCTGGGACTGGTCGGCGCGCTGCTTGGCATCGGCGGCGGCTATGCGCTGGCCGCTGCCGCGCTGCGGCTGTTCGGCGGCGACCTGGGCGCCGGCTATTTTTCCGGCGAGCGCCCCAGCGTGCAGTTCGCACCCTTTGCTGCCGCCGTTTACTTTGCACTCGGCCTGGCCGTCGCTCTGCTGGGCTGCCTCGCCCCCGCGCTCGAAGCGGCCCGCGCCAAGCCCGCCATCGCGCTCAAGTCTGGCGCCGACGAATCCGCGCTCGCGGGCCTGGCCCGTGCATGGCCCGCTCTGCTGGCGATCGCCGTCGCAGTGCTGTTCACCTTCGCCCCGCCGGTGTTCGAGCTGCCCCTGTTCGGCTACCTGGCGATCGCGCTGCTGCTGGTCGGCGGCATCGGCCTGATGCCGCGCCTGGCGCGCGACGTGTTCCGGCTGATGAACCGCGCCCTGCAACGCCGCACCGGGCACTACCCGGTACTCTCGCTCGCGCTCGCGCGCCTGGCCAATGCCCCCGGCCAGGCTGCCATCGGACTGGGCGGGGTGCTGGCCAGCTTCAGCCTGATGGTCGCGATGGGCATCATGGTGGCGAGCTTTCGAATTTCAGTGGACCACTGGATGCTGCACATCCTGCCCGCCGACCTGTACCTGCGCACCGCGAGCGGCGGAAATACTGCGGGACTGGGCGAGGCCGAACAGGCTGCGATCGCGGCCACCCCGGGAGTGGCGCAGGCCAGGTTCCTGCGCACCCGGCCGCTGTCACTGGAGGCAGATCGCCCGAACGTCACGCTGATCGCGCGCGACATCGACGCGCACGATCCCGGCAAGCTGCTCGACCTGGTCGGGGCCGGCGCAACGGTGCC
The DNA here is from genome assembly GCF_004614195.1 of Massilia horti. Taxonomy (GTDB): domain Bacteria; phylum Pseudomonadota; class Gammaproteobacteria; order Burkholderiales; family Burkholderiaceae_D; genus Telluria; species Telluria horti. Next base: position 12,226 of record NZ_SPUM01000048.1, read on the forward strand.
CCACGGCGCCCGGCCGGCCTGGGTATCGGAGGCGATGGTGGACCTGTACGGCGCACGGGTCGGCCACACGTTGCGCCTTCCGCTGGGCGGCCAGAGCGCCGAGTTTTTCGTCGCCGGGGTGTGGCGCGACTACGCCAACCAGAGTGGCTCGGTGGTCGTGCGGCTCCCGGACTATCGCGCTCTGACCGGCGAACGGCAAGTGACCGACGCCGCGCTCTGGACCGCCCCTGGCACCAGCGTCGACCAATTGGTGCAGCGGCTGCGCGCCCTGCAGTTCGGCCCGGCCCTGCAGTTCGCGAGCCCGGGCGAAATCCGCGACGCGAGCCTCAAAATCTTCGACCGCAGCTTCGCCGTGACCTACCTGCTCGAAGCGATCGCAATCGCCATCGGCTTGAGCGGCGTGGCAGCGACCTTCTCGGCCCAGACGCTGTCGCGCGCGAAGGAATTCGGCATGCTGCGCCACGTCGGGGTCACACGCGGCCAGGTGCTGCGCATCCTCGCTCTCGAAGGCGGCCTGTTGACCGCGCTGGGCGTGGCCTGCGGCTTCGCGCTTGGGCTGGTCATCAGCCTGGTCCTGGTATTCGTCATCAACCCGCAGTCGTTCCACTGGACCATGCAGCTGCACCTTCCCCTTCCCCTGCTCGCCGCCGTCGCCGCGGTGCTGGTGGCCGCTTCGATCGCCACCGCGCTGGTGTCCGGGCGCTTTGCGTTGACCGGCGGCCCGGTGCGCGCGGTCAGGGAGGACTGGTAATGCGCATCCTGTCCGCGCTCCTGCTGCTGTTCGCGTGCGCGCTTTGCAGTGCCGCTGGCCCCGTCTATCCGCCGGTCACGCCCGTCCACGCGCTGGACTTCCCGTCCGACTTCGGCGCGCACCCCGCCTTTCGCACCGAATGGTGGTACGTCACCGGCTGGTTAAAAACGAAGGGCGGCAAGCCACTCGGCTTTCAGGTCACGTTCTTCCGCAGCCGGCCCGAGATCGACCAGTCCAACCCGAGCGCGTTCGCGCCCAAGCAGCTGATCATCGGCCACGCGGCCCTGTCCGACCCGGGCGTGGGCCGCCTGGTGCACGACCAGCGCAGCGCGCGCGAAGGCTTCGGACTGGCGTACGCCAAAACCGGCGACACCGACATCAGGGCGGGCGACTGGACCATGGTGCGCCTGGCAGACGGCCGCTACCAGGTCGGCGTGCGCGGGCGCGAGCTCACGCTCGACCTGGTCCTCGCGCCAACCCAGCCGCCACTGATACAAGGCGAGCACGGCTACTCGCGCAAGGGGCCGCGTCCGGAATACGCGAGCTACTACTACAGCCAGCCGCAGCTTGCGGTGCGCGGCACTGTCGCGCACGCCGGCACGCATCCAATAGAGGTCAGCGGCGACGCCTGGCTCGACCACGAATGGTCGAGCACCGTCCTGATGCCGCAAGCGGCGGGCTGGGACTGGATCGGCGCGAATCTCGACGACGGCAGCGCGCTCATGGCCTTCCAGATCCGTTCGAAACAAGGTGGTAAACTGTGGGCGCACGCAACTGTGCGCGACGCGTCGGGAAAAGTGACGCAATATGCGCCGGACGATGTCAGCTTCGCACCGCAGGCGCAATGGAAGTCGCCGCGAACCGAAGCCGTTTACCCGGTGGCCACCACGATCACGACAGGCGCCACGCGCTGGCGGATCCAGCCCCTGCAGCAGGACCAGGAACTCGACTCGCGCCGTTCGACCGGCGCCGTGTACTGGGAAGGCGCGGTGCGGGTCGCGCGCGACGGCGTCCCGGCGGGGCACGGCTACCTCGAGCTCACCGGCTACGTCGACCCGATGAAACTGTGAATCACCCAGAACAACAAGCATTGACACGATGACCAACCGCGCCACCAGCAATAACGGCTCGGCAGCCGCCCGCCAGGGTACGCTTGCCGCACTCAAGGGCCTGCTCCCGTTCCTGCGGCCCTACGGCCGACAGTTCGCCTTCGCCGGCATCGCGCTGGTAGTGGCGGCCGCCGCCACCCTCGCGATCCCCTACGCGTTCAAGCAGATGATCGACCTGGGCTTCGGCGCCTCGGCCGGCATCAAGAGCATCCAGCACGTGAACCAGACCTTCCTCGCATTGTTCGCGGTGGCGGCGGTGCTGGCGATCGCGACCGCCGCGCGCTTTTACACCGTGTCGTGGCTGGGCGAGCGCGTCACCGCCGACATCCGCAGCAGCGTCTACCGCCACGTCGTCAACCAGAGCCCGGAATTCTTCGAAACCACCCAGACCGGCGAAGTGCTCTCGCGCCTGACCACCGACACCACCCTGATCCAGACCGTGGTCGGCACCAGCATCTCGCTCGCGCTGCGCAACACCCTGCTGTTCGTTGGCGGCCTGGCCATGCTGTTCGTGACCAGTCCCACACTCTCGGCGATCATCATTGGCCTGTTGGTGCTGGTGGTGGTGCCGATCGTCCTGTTCGGGCGGCGCGTGCGCACACTCTCGCGCGACTCGCAGGACCGGATTGCCGACGCCTCGGCGCTGGCTGGCGAAATTCTCAACGCCATGCCCACCGTGCAGGCGTTCACCCACGAGCACCTGGAGGCGAACCGCTTCAAGAGTTCGGTCGAAGGCGCGTTCCGGACCGCGCTGCGGCGCATCCGGGCACGCGCGCTCCTGACCCTGATCGCGATCGTCCTGGTATTCGGGGCCATCGTGTTCGTGCTGTGGCTCGGCGCGCACGCAGTGCTGACCGGATCGATGACCGGCGGCGACCTTGGCCAGTTCATCCTGTACGCATCGATCGTCGCCGGCGCCATCGGCGCGCTGTCGGAAGTCATGGGCGAAGCCCAGCGCGCCGCCGGCGCCGCGGAACGCCTGCTCGAACTGCTGGCCGTGAGCTCGGACATCCAGGATCCCGTCCATCCCAAGGCGCTGCCGCCGCGCGGATCGATCGGCGCCGCGGTGGCGCTGCGCGATGTGAGCTTCTCCTACCCCTCGCGCCCCGAGACCGCTGCGCTGGCGCACCTGTCCTTGTCCGTGCGCCCGGGCGAAACCGTAGCCGTGGTCGGACCATCCGGCGCCGGCAAGAGCACCCTGTTCCAACTGCTGCTGCGCTTTTACGATCCGCAGGCAGGCGCGATTACACTCGACGGCGTCGACATCCGCGACCTCGACCTGCACACGCTGCGCAGCGCGATCGGCATCGTCCCGCAGGACACGATCATCTTCTCGGCCGACGCCATGGAAAACATCCGCTACGGCCGCGCCGACGCCACCGATGCCGAAGTCATCGCCGTGGCCAAAATGGCGGCCGCGCACGAATTCATCGAGCGCCTGCCGCAGGGCTACAAGTCCTTCCTGGGGGAACGCGGCGTGCGCCTGTCGGGCGGCCAGCGGCAGCGCATTGCCATCGCCCGCGCGCTGCTCAAGAACCCGCCCCTGCTGCTGCTCGACGAAGCCACCAGCGCGCTTGACGCCGAATCCGAGCGCCTGGTGCAAAGCGCGCTCGAAGCGGCCATGGTCGGCCGCACCACCCTGATCATCGCGCACCGGCTGGCCACGGTGCAACGCGCCGACCGGATCATCGTGATGGAAGACGGACGTATCGTCGAAACCGGCACCCACGCCTCCCTGGTCGCACTAGGCGGCGTCTACGCGAACCTGGCGGCACTGCAGTTTCACAACGTGCACGTCGCACACTAAGCACAGCGCGCAAATTGTTGACTCGCGGACGCAACAGAATCGTCTGCGTGGCGACATTGCGCGCAGACTCGCACTAGTCTTTCGGCAGAGCCCGCTTAAGCGCTCGCAGCACGCGCAGCCGGGCCATCCTGATTTTTCGATAACGAAAGCGAGTGCACGATGAAACGCAAACACCTTTACGCTGCCAGCCTGCTGCTCTTTTCCGCGGCTGCCGCCCGCGCCGAACCGTCCCCTTGGTGGTTCAGCTACACAGGCTTCTACCACGAAGTCACCACCGACAGCGGGCCGCCCATCCCCGGCGAATTCGACCCACAACACCAGATCACCGGCTCGTTCCTCGGCGAGGACCTCAACCACGACAACATGATCGACCGCTCCGAAATTTCGATGTTGAAGATCAACGGCCTCGATTACATTGCCTGCCCCCCTGAACCAGATGACCGCACATGCCGCATCGACTGGTTCTCCTACACCCTGGACGGCGCACTGGACTTTTCGGCATATCTCGCCACTCACAACGAGCCCACCTCCTTTTACACGTACAGCACAATTGCGACCGGGGACACCCAGCACGATTTTTGGATCGTGGGGCGTGCTGGAGTATGGCGCAACGACTACTACCGGTGGACGCCTGAGACCGCGTTCACGATCATCCAATCGCCGTTCCCTGAGCCTGGGCAATACGCGATGCTTGCCGCCGGACTGCTCGCCGCCACAACCTTGCGCACCCGCCGCCAGCGCAAACGCCAGGGGTCAGAGTCGAATTAATCGGAACATTGTCAAATTTCCCAATAAATCGACTCTGACCCCAGTTGGGTGTCAGCAAGAGTAGCAAGCAGCAATTGGGGTCAGAGTAGAATTAATTGGAACATTGTGAAATTTCCGATTTAATCGACTCTGACCCCAGCCATCCCTGACTCCAGCCATCCCCCAGCCATCCGGTCGCGCCACCCTGGTCATCGCGCACCGACTGGGCACGGTCCAGCGGCCAATCGAGCCATCGCGATCGAAGACGTACGCATCTTCCAAATCAGCATCCGCGCGTCACTGGTCGCTTGCCAACCTGGCGGCGCTGCAGTGTCTTTACGTGTCGTGCAGAACAATAAGCACAGCGCACTTACTGTTGACTCGCGCATGCAACAGATTCGCCTGCGTGGCGACACCGCACACCGGACCGCACTACTCTTTCAGCAGAGCCCGCTTGAGCGCTCCCAGCATGCGCATCCGGGCCCATCCCGATTGTCCGATCATGAAAGCGAGTGCGCCATGAAACGCAAACAACTGTACCTTACCGGCCTGCTACTCTTTTCCGCGGTTGCCGCCCGCGCCGAGCCCTCCCGATGGGAGTTCAGCTACACCGGCTTCCTCCACGAATTCAGCGGCACCGACGCGACACCCATTAGCGAATTCGACCCGACACACGTAATCCGCGGCGTCTTCATCGGAGAGGACCTCAACCACGACAACGTGCTCGATCTCTCCGAAATTTCGAAGCTAGTGATCAACAACTACGATTACATCGCCTGCCCTCCCGGGCCAGATGACATCAGATGCCGCATCGACCGCTTCTCCTTCGCCCTGGATGGAGGGCTCGACTTTTCGATTTACCGCGGCGGGCGCGAGCCGCCGCTGGCCTATTACTGGGAGAACACGTTCGAGACAGGTAACGCCGAGCACTTCTTTTCAATCTTTGCACGCGCCGGAGTCTCGTGGGACACCTACTACCGCTGGACGCCGGAGACCGCGTTCACCATCCAATCGGTGGTCCCGGAACCTGGGCAATACGCGATGCTTGCCGCCGGCCTGCTCGCCGCCACAGGCCTGCGCACCCGCCGCCAGCGTAAAAGCCTGGGGTCAGGTTCGTAAACTCGCTGGGGTCAGAGTGGAATTATTCGGAACATTATTAAATTTCCCAATAAATCTACTCTGACCCTGGTTCCGTTATAACAAAAGTAGCAAAAAGCAATCGGGGTCAGAGTCGAATTGATCGGAACATTGTAAAATTTCCGATTTAATCGACTCTGACCCCACTTTAGAAGATGGCCTTGACCGACACCGAACTGCTCGCCCGCTGTCACACCGTGTTTCCCGGCCACCGCGCCCGCCGTCCCGCCGAGATGTTCGCCGAGATGGCCGCCTGGTGCGAGGCGAACGACGTCGAGCACGACGTCTACGGTGCCGGAACGCTGATCCAGCAGTTCGAACAGAAGGTGGCCGCACTGCTCGGCTTCGAAGCCGCCGTGTTCTGCATCAGCGGCACGATGACCCAGCCCACCGCCCTGCGCCTGGCATGCGAGGACCGCGGCAGCCGCCTGGTCGCACTGCACCCTACCTCGCACATGCTGGTGCACGAGAAGTCGAACTACCAGTTGCTCGGGCACTTCCACGCGCTGCAGGTCGGCGACCGCCACTGCCCATGGAGCCTGGATGACCTGCGCGCGGTGCCCGACCTCCTTGGCGCGGTCGCGCTGGAGGTGCCGATGCGCGAAATCGGCGGCCAGAACCCGCCGTGGGACGAGCTGGAGGCGATCAAGGCACACTGCCGCGAGCGCGGCGCGCACCTGCACATGGACGGCGCGCGCCTGTGGGAGTCGGCTGCCGCCTTCGGCAAGCCCTACGCCGAGATCGCGGCCGGCTTCGATTCAGTCTACGTCTCGCTATACAAGGGCATCGGCGGCCTGGGCGGCGCGGTGCTCGCCGGCAGCCGGCAGTTCGTCGACCGCGCCGCAGAATGGTTTCGCCGCGAAGGCGGGAATCTGATCCACCGCTCGCCCTACATCGTGGCAGCCGCGATGCAGTTCGACCAGCGGCTGGCGGCGATGCCTGCCTACTTCCAGCGGACCAGGGACCTTTACGAGGCGCTGCGCGCCCATCCCGAGATCAAGGTCAACCCGCGCGAGCCGCAGGCGAACATGCTGCACCTGCACCTGCCGGTGCGCCGCGAGCGCGCCCTCGCCATCCGCAACCGTTTGGCCGAGGAGCACGGCATCTGGATGTTCAATCGCGTCAATCACGCCGCGCTGCCGGACACGAGCTATGTCGAAATCTACGTCGGCGACAACCTGCTGGCCATGTCTGACGACCGCCTGCGCGAGGCGCTGGCTGTGTTTGTCGATGCACTACGCGCTGGCGCCTAAGACGTACCTCTAAGGTACAATCAGGGTTTGCCCCTACATTAGAACCGATGCGCCAATACCTCGACTTCATGCGCCATGTAGCCAAGCATGGCGCGGTCAAGACCGACCGCACCGGCACCGGCACGCTCTCGGTGTTCGGCTACCAGATGCGCTTCAACCTGCAGGATGGCTTTCCGCTGGTGACGACCAAGAAGCTGCACCTGAAATCGATCATCCATGAACTGATCTGGTTCCTTCACGGCGACACCAACATCGCTTACCTGAAAGAGAACGGCGTGTCGATCTGGGACGAGTGGGCCGACGAGAACGGCAACCTCGGACCGATCTACGGTTACCAGTGGCGCAGCTGGCCGGCGCCAAACGGGGAGCACATCGACCAGATTGCGCAGGTGCTTGACCAGATCAGGCACAACCCGGATTCGCGCCGCATGATCGTCTCGGCCTGGAACCTCGCCGACCTGCCGAAGATGAAGCTGCCGCCCTGCCATGCGCTGTTCCAGTTCTACGTCGCCGACGGCAAGCTGTCGTGCCAGTTATATCAACGCAGCGCGGACATCTTCCTCGGCGTGCCCTTCAATATCGCGTCCTATGCCCTGCTGACGCACATGATGGCCCAGCAGGCGGGTCTCGAAGTGGGTGAATTCATCTGGACCGGCGGCGACTGCCACCTGTACGCCAACCACATGGAGCAGGTCGAGCTGCAGCTTGCGCGCGAAGAGCGCCCGCTGCCCAAGCTGGTCATCAAACGCAAGCCGGAGTCGCTGTTCGACTACCGTTTCGAAGACTTCGAGATCGCCGGGTACGAACCGCACCCCGCGATCAAGGCTCCGGTGGCGGTATGACGGGCGAACTTACCCTGGTGGTCGCGATGGACCAACAGCGCGGCATCGGCGTGGACAACAAGCTGCCCTGGCACTTGCCGGAAGACCTGGCACACTTCAAGCGGGTCACCCTCGGCCACCCAATTATCATGGGCCGTAAGACGTTCGACTCGATCGGCCGCCCGCTGCCCAAGCGCCGCAACATCGTCGTCACCCGCAATGCCGCCTGGCGCCAGGAGGGCGTGGAAGTGGCGGCCTCGCTCGATCAGGCGATCGCGATGGTAGGTATGGAACCTGTCAGCATCATCGGTGGCGCGCAAATCTTCAGCGAATCGATGAGCGCCGCGACGCGCATGATCGTCACCGAAATCCATCACACCTTCAGGTGCGACACCTTCTTCCCGCCAATTGACCCCGCCCAGTGGGTCGAAACCGCACGCGAGACGCATCATTCGGAAGCAAACGGTTACGATTACGCGTTCGTCACCTACGAAAGAAGAAAATAGACCCCATGTCCTGCTTTTGGCCGTGACGGCGTGCCCATGCAACCGGGATTGCAACACAATAGTGCGCCCCAAGCGGGCGCATCTGGATAACCTAGCAAAAAAGTTCCACCGAACCGCGGAATTTCTGCGAAAATCCGCATCTTAATTTTTATCGGTGCCGTGTGCGGCAGCCTGCTTGACGATGCCGGCTGCTCCCACGGCGCTTCGCTTTGGAGCTGCCCATGAAATTTCGTTTCCCCATCGTCATCATTGACGAGGATTTCCGTTCTGAAAATACGTCCGGCCTCGGCATCCGCGCGTTGGCAGCCGCGATGGAGAAGGAAGGCATGGAGGTGCTCGGCCTGACCAGCTACGGCGACCTGTCGCAGTTCGCCCAGCAGCAGTCGCGCGCCTCGGCCTTTGTGCTCTCGATCGACGACGAAGAATTCGGCGAGGGCTCGATCGAGGAAACCAATTTCGCGCTGACCGCGCTGCGCGCGTTCGTGCAGGAGATCCGCCACAAGAACTCGGACATCCCGATCTACATCTACGGCGAGACCCGCACCAGCCGCCACATCCCGAACGACATCCTGAAGGAGCTGCACGGCTTCATCCACATGTTCGAGGACACGCCGGAATTCGTCGCGCGCCACATCATTCGCGAAGCCAAGGCCTACCTGGACAGCCTGGCGCCGCCGTTCTTCCGCGCGCTGGTCAACTACGCCAACGACGGCTCGTATTCGTGGCACTGCCCGGGCCACTCGGGCGGCGTGGCGTTCCTCAAGTCGCCGATCGGCCAGATGTTCCACCAGTTCTTCGGCGAGAACATGCTGCGCGCCGACGTCTGCAACGCCGTCGAAGAACTCGGCCAGCTGCTCGACCACACCGGCCCGGTCGCCAAGTCCGAGCGCAACGCCGCGCGCATCTACAACGCCGACCACTGCTACTTCGTCACCAACGGCACCTCGACCTCGAACAAGATGGTCTGGCACTCGACCGTCGCCCCGGGCGACATCGTGGTGGTCGACCGTAACTGCCACAAGTCGGTCCTGCACTCGATTATCATGTGCGGCGCTATTCCCGTGTTCCTGATGCCGACCCGGAACCACCTGGGCATCATCGGGCCGATCCCGCTCGAAGAGTTCACGCCCGAGTCGATCCGCAAGAAGATCGAGGCCAACCCGTTCGCCCGAGAGGCGGCCAACCAGAAGCCGCGCATCCTGACCATCACCCAGTCGACCTACGACGGCGTGGTGTACAACGTCGAGGTGCTGCGCGAGATGCTGGACGGTGAAATCGACACCCTGCACTTCGACGAAGCCTGGCTGCCGCACGCCACCTTCCACGACTTCTACAAGAACATGCACGCGATCGGCCGCGACCGGCCGCGCGCAAGGCAGTCGATGATCTTCTCGACCCAGTCGACCCACAAGCTGCTGGCCGGCCTGTCGCAGGCCTCACAGGTGCTGGTGCGCGAATCCGAAACCGTCAAGCTGGACCAGGACGCCTTCAACGAGGCCTACCTGATGCACACCTCGACCTCGCCGCAGTATTCGATCATCGCCTCGTGCGACGTGGCGGCGGCAATGATGGAAGCGCCGGGCGGCACCTCGCTGGTCGAGGAGTCGATCCTCGAGGCGCTCGACTTCCGCCGCGCGATGAGAAAAGTGGACGAAGAATACGGCCAGGACTGGTGGTTCAAGGTCTGGGGTCCGGACAACTTCAGCGAGGAAGGCATCGGCAGCCAGGAAGACTGGCTGATCCGCGCCGAAGACGACTGGCACGGCTTCGGCAACCTGGCGCCGGGCTTTAACATGCTCGACCCGATCAAGGCGACCGTGGTGACGCCCGGCCTGAGCCTGGACGGCCAGTTCGCCGACACCGGCATCCCGGCCTCGATCGTGACCAAGTACCTGGCCGAGCACGGCGTGATCATCGAAAAGTGCGGCCTGTACTCGTTCTTCATCATGTTCACGATCGGTATCACCAAGGGTCGCTGGAACACGCTGGTGACCGCGCTGCAGCAGTTCAAGGACGACTACGACCGTAACCAGCCGATGTGGCGCGTCATGCCGCAGTTCGCCACGGCCTTCCCGCGCTATGAAAGCTGGGGCCTGCGCGACTTGTGCTCGCAGATCCACGCGTTCTACAAGCAGTCCGACGTGGCGCGCCTGACCACCGAGATGTACCTGTCCGACATGGTGCCGGCGATGAAGCCGTCGGACGCATTCGCGAAGATGAGCCACCGCCAGATCGAGCGCGTCGCCATCGACGAGCTGGAAGGCCGCATCACCGCGATCCTGCTGACGCCCTACCCGCCGGGCATTCCGCTGCTGATCCCTGGCGAGCGCTTCAACCGCACGATCGTGGACTACCTGCGCTTTGCACGTGACTTCAACGAACGCTTCCCGGGCTTCGAGACCGATGTGCACGGCTTGGTCAAGCGCGAGGTAGACGGCAAGCTGGGCTACTTCGTCGACTGCGTCAAGCAATAAGCGCGGCTTACCGAGGGCGTCGGGTGTACACCTTTGGTGCGCACCCGGTCACCGCATGCTGGCTTGCGGCTACTGCTCCGCTACGCCGCGTTCGCGAACCGCGTGCGCACGGGTCCTCGGCGGCCCCGCGCCCCCTACGAAAACTACGCCGCGTTCGCGAACCGCTTCGCGTAGGGTGCGCACCTGTGCGCACGCGTTCACCGCATGCTGACTTGCGGCTTCTTCTTCGCTACGCCGCGTTCGCGAACCGCGTGCGCACAGGTCCTCGGCGGCCCCGCGCCCCCTACGATGGTCGATGGTGGCCAGGACCGCCGAAGCCGCGGCACCATCGCAGCCAGTTACAAAAAAAGGAGCCAAACGGCTCCTTTTTTCTGGCTTCCAGACGCATCAGGTCTTCGGCAACGTCACCCCATGCTGCCCCTGGTACTTACCGCCCCGGTCCTTGTACGAAGTCTCGCACACCTCGTCGCTCTCGAAGAACAGCACCTGCGCGCAGCCTTCGCCCGCGTAGATCTTGGCCGGCAGCGGCGTCGTGTTCGAAAACTCCAGCGTCACATAACCTTCCCATTCCGGCTCGAACGGGGTCACGTTGACAATGATCCCGCAGCGCGCGTAAGTCGATTTGCCGAGGCAGACGGTGAGCACGTTGCGCGGAATGCGGAAGTATTCGATCGTGCGCGCCAGCGCGAACGAATTGGGCGGAATGATGCACACATCGCTCTTAACGTCGACGAACGAGTTCGAGTCGAAGTTCTTCGGGTCGACGATCGTGCTGTTGATGTTCGTGAAAACCTTGAATTCGTCGGCACAGCGGATATCGTACCCGTACGACGAAGTACCATACGAAATGATCTTGCGGCCGTCGGCCTCACGCACCTGGGATGGCGAAAACGGCGAGATCATGCCGTGTTCCTCCGCCATGCGGCGTATCCATTTGTCGCTTTTGATTGTCATCGCTGGGCTTTGCTAGGTGAGGATAATCCGTCGATTTTACGCGAAAAACGCGGCAACGGTCGCCTGCTCCCCGCCGAGCAGCTTGCGGATCATCGCGCGTGTGGCATCCGCAGTCTCCGCGGGCGACTGCATCGGATAAAGGTGGCCACCCTCGATCATCACCAGGTTCTCGCCCACCAGCTTGCGGGTCGCCTTGATGCCGGCCTGGCGCAGTTCTTCGGACGTTGTACCGCCGATGAACCCAACCGGCCTTGGGTACGGCTCTCGGATAATCGACCCCATATGATGCGGCAGGGTGTTGTAGATGGCCGTCTCGACGTCGCGCGAAAAGCGCAGCTGCACGCCCTGTGCGTTCGGCTCGAGGCCATTGTCGAGATAATCATCCAGCACGCCCGGCGCCCAGGCGGCAAAGATCGGCTTGGCGATAAAGTGCTCGCGGGCGTGGCCGCGGCTCGGCCACACATTACGGCGACGTTCCGAAAACCTGGCCGGGGACAGGCGGCCCGCCCAGCCGCGCAGCTTCGCCAGCCGCCAAGCCAGCGCGCGCCAGCCCGCTACCACGGGCGAATCGAGCATCACCACGCAGCGCGCCAGCTCCGGCCGCTCTTTGGCTGCCATCATGCTCAGCATGCCGCCGAGCGAATGGCCGACCAGGATGGCCGGTTCGTCATAACGCTCCAACTGCGCGATCAGCTCAGCGACCAGGCCCTTCCAGCCATCGCACACCGGATAGGCCAGATCATGCCCGTGCATGTCGAGGGCGCGCACGTCAAACTCGTCACGCCATAAATCAAGCAGCTGGCGATAGGTGCCGGCCGGGTAGCTGTTCCCGTGGGAGAAATGCAGCAGTGGTTTGCTCATGCAACGCGCGCCAATTGAAGAGAACTGCTTTCAATTGTAATGGGATTACCGGGCGCGCGATCCTGGATTAGAGGGAAACCCCTACGGCCTCGTCGTCCGCCATCAGGGCAGGATCGGCTTGTTCACTGCCATTTGCGCGCATCTCCAAATTGCTGGCGGCCGCGGCGTGCATCGCGAACCTTGTGCATCTGTTCGCGCTGCTCGGGCGTCAACACTGCCAGCAGCTGCGCTGCGGTGCGTGCTCGCAGCAGTGCGCCCGCCGCAGTCGCCTGCCCCAGCGCCTGCGCCTGGCTTGACGCCTTGGTCTCATCGAACTGGCCGGATTCGGTCAGCGTGCGTAGCTCGTCGTGCGCGGCGCGGACCTTCTTTTCGATCTCGCGACGCTGCGGCGCCTGGGCGTGCATGATGGCGAATACGCGGTCCTGCTGCGCCTCGCTCAGCTCCACGCCGCGTGGCAAGTGCAAGCCAGGTCCGTGCATGCTTGGCCCGCGCATAGCGTGCTCGCCGCGGCCCATGTGCATCGGACCGTGATCCGGGCCGTCCGGCTGCGGCGGTATCGACTGCGCGCTCGCACTGCTGGCCAGTGCTGCCACGACGAGGGTGAATGCGCAAATCCAACTGAGTTTCATGGTTGCTCCTTTGTTGATTGAGAGAGCGCATTGTCGAACTGAGGCATGTAAAGCGCGGTAAAAGCCTTGTAAAAGCGCGTAAAGGGCGCCAGGGGCACAGCCGTGACCGCTCGCGCTTTGCTATGATGCGGACATGAACCAGGTATTGCTGATCGACGACGATGCCGAGCTTGTCGGCATGTTCACCGAGTACCTCGAACAGGAGGGCTTCCGCGTCGGCTGCGCATACGACGGCGAGACCGGCGCACGCGAGGCCACATCCGGCCGCTACGCGATCGTCGTGCTCGACGTGATGATGCCGCGCCTGAACGGGATCGAAACCCTGCGCCGCATCCGCGCCTGCAGCCATGTGCCGGTCCTGATGCTCACCGGCCGCGGCGACGACGCCGACCGCATCCTCGGACTGGAACTCGGGGCTGACGACTACGTCACCAAGCCGTGCACGCCGCGCGAACTGACGGCCCGTGTACGTGCCATCCTGCGCCGTACCAACGCGCCGCGTGACGAAGGCGGCGCGATCACGCTCGCCGTCGGCAAGCTCACCATGCTGCCCGAGCAGCGCCGCGCCACCTGGGACGGCAAGCTGCTGGAGCTGACCAGCACCGAATTCAACCTGCTCGAAATCCTGGCGCGCAATGCCGGCCGCACCGTCAGCAAGAACGAGCTGTCCGAACAGGGCCTGGGCCGGCCTCTGGCACGCTTCGACCGCAACATCGACGTCCACCTGAGCAGCCTGCGCCACAAACTCGGCACGCTGTCCGACGGCCGCTCTTGTCTGCAGACGGTGTACCGCCAGGGTTACCAGCTGATCCGCGAATAGCATGGGTCGATTGTTCTGGAAGTTCTTCCTCTCGATCCTGCTGGCCCAGGTGGCGGCCACGGTCGCCATCGGCGGAACCATCTGGCTGCGCGACCGCGCGCACCGCGGCTCCGCGCCCACGCTCGACGCCGGGCCACCCGCGGAGGTGATGACCGGCGCCGCCGCAGTCACCCTGCGGCACGGCGGCATCGAAGCGCTTCGGGAAATGCTCGGCGACTTGCAGCGCCCGGCGCTGTTTGTGCTCGACCCGAACGGCAAGGACATACTCGGGCGCCCGGTCTCGGACGAGCTGCGCAACCATGTCGACCAGATGCTTGCGAGCGAGGGGGAGCGGCACGCCGTGCGCGCATTCACCGGCCCGGATGGCCAGCGCTACATCGCCTTTGTCCCGCGCGGCTACGAATTTGGCAGACCGGGACGCGAACCACAAGGACGTCTCGGCCCGCCAGGCGGTTCGCTCCCATTCGGCCACCATATCGGCCGCATCGCGCCGATCGTCGCGGCGGTGCTCGCGAGCCTGCTGTTCGCTGCCCTGCTGGCCTGGTATTTTGCCCGCCCAATCCGCGCGCTGCGCAGCGCATTCGAAGCTGCCGCCGCCGGCGACCTCGCGCCGCGCTTTGCCGCTGCCAGTGGCGCCCAACGCGATGAACTGGCCGACCTTGGCCGCGACTTCGACCGCATGAGTGCCCAACTGCGCTCGCTGATGGACGGCCAGCGCCGGCTGCTGCACGACGTATCGCACGAACTGCGCTCGCCGCTGGCGCGTTTGCAGGCGGCGATTGGACTGGCGCATCAGCAGCCGGAAAAAGTGGCCGCATCGCTGGAACGGATCGAACGCGAGAGCATGCGCATGGACCGGCTGGTCGGTGAATTGCTGACGCTCTCGCGCCTGGAGTCCTCGCCCAAGGTTCCGCGAACCGAAACCATTGACGTGGCAGAAATGATCGAGCAGATCGCGGACGACGCCCGTTTCGAGGCCGGGCAAACCGACGCCGCAATTCTGGTGGACGTGGTCCCCGGCGCGCTGGTGCGCGGCGCCCCGGACCTGCTGTGGCGCGCGATCGAGAACGTGGTGCGCAACGCCATCAAGCACGGCGGCGAGGCCGGCGTCCAGATCGCACTGCGGCGCGATCCACACTTCGTGCATATCGAAGTGCTCGACCGCGGCCCGGGCATCGACGATGCAGACCTGCCGTCGATCTTCCAGCCCTTTTTCCGCTCCAATCCCCAGTCCAACAATGTGGACGGCCACGGGCTGGGCCTGGCCATCGCGCAGCGTGTCGTGCAGGCGCACGAGGGCAAAATCATGGCCGCCAACCGCTCGGCCGGCGGATTGTGCGTGACAATCTCGCTGCCATTGGCCAGCTAGCGGGTGGCGAGCGAGGTGGGTGGAAACGGTTGCGGCACCGCTACATCAAACAAGCAATCAACTGCGATCAATAATCCTATTAATCTTGCCGTTCGCAAAGGAGAACTCGCTAGTGCCGTTCAGGTTCAGGACAGTCCCTGCCTGCGGTCCACCCGGTATATCGATCGCGAGTCGCCCTCGATAAGCAATTTCGGCGATCGCTTCATTTTCGGTGAGCTCAAGCCCAGTGACACGTTGCTCCCTTTCGACGAACAGCCCCTTGGAACCCTCCGCCAATCTTCGAAACTCTTCCAGCCCATCCGCGCGAGCGGTGAGTTCGCCGCTGGAATAGTTCTCAAAGCGTATGTCTTCGGCAATAAGCTCGAACATGCGTTCGAGATCAAATGCGTTGTAGGCAGCGATATATTGGTTTATCAGGTCTTCCGGGTCATAAGCTCGCATATTTACCTTCGCGGGTGTTGAAGAAGTGACATCCAAGCAAACAGAATACCAGCTAGCGTTCTTCTAAAACTACGTACATTCTCACCCGCGCATGAGATCTGTTAAATATCTTGCTAGCGTCCGTACCAATAGCGACCGTGCTCGCTGCGATATGCGCGCACCTCGACGCTGTCGCCGAAATCCAGCATGACCGCACCCGACTCGTCGGTGCGCAGGCGGCTGATGCCCAGCGCGCCGTAACGTTCGTACACCTGCTTCTTCGGGTGATGGTAACGATTGCGATACCCGACCTGGAACACGGCCAGCGACGGCTGTACCGCCTGCAAGAACGCCAGCGTCGACGAGGTGCCGCTGCCGTGGTGCGGCGCCAACAGCACGTCGGCCTTCAGCTTGTCCCGCGCGGTTAGCACCAACTGCGCTTCCTGCGCTTTTTCGATGTCGGCCGCGAGCAGCATCACACGCCTGGTTCCTGCCACCCGCAGCGTGCAACCGCGGGCATTCGACTTGAGGCGTGGGTTGTCATAGCTCGCCATCGACGGTTGCAGCATTTCGAAGTCCACCCCGTCCCAGCGCCAGCGCTGGCCGGCCATGCAGCGCACGTGCTTTGGCGCCGCGCGCACGATCGGATTTCTTGGCCAAAGCGACGACGAGACCCAGCCGACACGCACGGTATCCAGCAGCGTCAGCGCCCCGCCGGAATGGTCGGTGTCGCTGTGCGTGACGATCATTCCGTCCAGCTCCGCGATACCACGCGCCTTCAGATACGGGCCGATCACGCGATTGCCGCCGTTCGAATTGCCGCCATAGAGAGGCCCGGTGTCGTACAACAAGCGGTGGCTGCTGGTTTCGATCAGCAGCGCCATGCCCTGCCCCACGTCGAAAGCGATGACGCTGAACTGGCCCTGCGGCGGATGCGCTGGCAACTGGGTGAACAGGGGCAGCCAGGCAGCGGCTCCCGCCCAACGATGCGGCCAGCCGCGCGGGGCCAACACCCAGAAAGTGCCGGCCAGCGCCAGCACGAACATCCACCAGGGCGGCACCGGAGCGCTCCATATCGCCAGCGGCAGCTCGGCCATCCACTTGAGCAGGTGCGCTAGCTGTTCGACGGCGAAATGGGCCGCCGTTAGAAGCCACACCGATAGCGGCGCCGGAAGCAAGCTGCCGGCCAGCGCCAGCGGCGTCACGACAAAGCTCACCAGCGGAATCGCGACCGCGTTGGCGAGCGGGCTGACGAGCGACACCTGCGCGAACAACAGCATCGTAAGCGGCACCAGGCCAACAGTAACCGCGTACTGGGTGCGCGCGCCAAGGCGCAGCGATGAGCGAAAGCCCTCCCGCACGCCTTCGATGCGGCCGACACTCGCGTACAGGATCACCGCCACCGCGCCGAACGACAGCCAGAACCCCGGCCACATCATCGCCCAGGGATCGAGCAGCACGACGATGCCGAGCGCCGAACATAGCACATGCGATACGCTGGTGATACGCCCGAGCCAGAGCGCAGCCGCGACAACGCTGAGCATATACAGCGTGCGCTGCGCCGGCACACCGAAGCCGGCCAGCAGTACGTACAAGAGCGCGGCGCCGGCGCCTGCCAGTGCTGCGACCTTCTGTGCCGGCAGCAGCAGGGGCAGCTGCGCTTTCGTGAAAAACGATCTGCGCCAGAGTGTCGATACGCCAAACGCGACAAAGCCGGCGATCATCGTTATATGTAGTCCAGAGATGGATATGAGGTGTGAAATTCCCGTGCGGTTGAAGACCGTCCAGTCAGATTGATCGATCCCGCGCTGGTCGCCGATCACCAGTGCGACGATGACGCTGGCATAAGGCTTGCCAGGCAGCGCTTGCAGGATGCGCGACCGCAGGGCAGCGCGGCAGCGTTCGACCACATTGCCGAAACTGGGGACAAAGGCGTCAAGGCGGTGATTGCCGCGATCTTGCCGCACGTAGCCGGTCGCGCGCACGCCCTGCTCGAGGAGCCACACTTCGTAGTCGAAACCGTACGGGTTCGCGTAGCCGTGCGGCCGCTGCAGCCGCACCGTCAGCTGCCAGCGCTCGCCGGGCTGCACATCGCCCGCCTGGTGCGCATCGCCTCGCCCATACCACGACAACGCCACGCGCGCCGGGACCACAGCGGTAGCAGGCGCTAGCACCTTCTCCACCGCGAAGTTATAGCGTGCGCCCTGATCGAAGCGGTAAGGCAGGCTGTCTACGGTGCCGATCAGCGTAATGTCGCGGCCCTCATCGTCCTTCGACAACTGATCGACTAGGGCCAGATGGGCAAACAGGGCCGCCCAGGCAAAACCCAGCAGGGCGCCGGCGCAGGCAGCGCGCGCCGCACCGTGCAGGATCAGGAGGAAGGCGACGGCCAGGACGATGCACGCGACGCTCACCGCATGAGCCGGTAGTTCGGCGCAGGTTTGCAGGAAAGAGGCGCCGACGACAAAGCCGAGGATCGCGCAGCGCATGGCGGAAGGTTTTCGTTGTCCTGGGCCTGTCAGCAAACGGCCGTAGCCGGAAGGGACAATACCAGCAACAGCGACTTGAAGGGGCGGGTTACGTCAACTCCCGAGGCTTGTGGATCTCCGAGCAGTATCAGGTCCCGAGAGGCGGCAGGCTTGGTTCAGCCCGCGCAACCGGCTTGGGAGGATTCGTGGGGCGCACCCGGAGACTGGATGAAATCTTGTCCCAGAGCGCCAGCAAAGCCACTTCCGACATGCTCGACTGGAGCGGTTTTCCTCCGGCGTGGGGATTCATGCCCGTGTCCAACTCCAACGCCAACAATGGCGCATACACATCATCCTGTTTCCCTTGCATCTCCCACTGGAAGCTATATGTGACCGCAAGGTTCAGCTCCCGCGCTTTGAACGCCACTTCTTCACCTTGCAGCCCATTGAGCGTCCGTTCGCCTTTTCGCAAGGTACTGAAAGCCGCTTGAAGAAAGATCGGGAATTGATCAGTCGCCTTGGCATCCCGGGCGATAAGGCCTTCACCCGGTTTGGCTCCGCTTATGGTTGAAAATCCGATTCCCAAATCAGGATGCCCCGGCAAACCGGCGAACATTGTGACGCTTTCGTGGTGGTCCGCCGTAAGCGGATCACGGATAAAGCCGCCATTGATGCAAAATCCAGGCTCCGCAGGAACTTCGTCCTGTAAGCGCGGTTCGATCTGGGAAATCAATAGGGCTACGTCCCCGACCAGTTTGGGATCGTACAGCGATGCGCTCACATCAAAGGTCACGCCATTCTTGTGCAAATAGCCATCGATGGCAACGTTCTCGCTATAGACGCGCTGCTCGTTTTCTATCAAGTAGCCCCGTTCCCGCCCGTGGATCAGAATCCTCCCCCTCGCGCCATTCGCATTCACATCTCGCGTCGACTCCAGGTTCTCGCGACCAAGCTCATTCTGCTTCTGCTTCAGTTCAGCCTCGCGTAGGGCGATGCGCGCCGCGAACTCCGCATCCGACTCGCGACGCATCGTGATATCGAACCCGTCCACAGATGCCTGCGTCAGCGTCACCTCCGCCGTTTCGGGCACGTCGATGAGAATCCTGCCAACGCACACCGTTTTCATCTTCGCGGTCATCTTGGCCACCATCTTTCTGTCTTGCGTGCCCTGCACCGCTCTGAAAATGAAAATCCCGAGTAGTACAAGAGCGGCTAGAGCGAACAATGCCAGTGGCAGCGACTTAAAGGAACGCCTCACGTCAACTCCAAAAGGTTGTTGATTTCGATGCAAAATCAGGCGGACGACTTGGGAGCTTCAGGATTGTTCCCGCCGTCGGGCGCGGAAGGCTCAGGGCCGGGCGCTTGCGCATAACGTACCAGTTGCCACTGGCTTCGTCGCTGGATCACCTCGGGGCCTGCGGATTTCCCGAACGCTCGGGGCGGTAATTTGAAGGTCGCCACAGGCAAAAAGCTTCCTTGGGCAAACCAGCGCGTGCCATCGAGTGCCTGGGAATCCTCGCAGCGCCACCATCCACTGGCTGGGCAAGGACTCCCTGTCTTGACGTAGCTTCCGATCGGCGCGGCAGGTCCCCCTGAACTTGCGTGCTGTTGGTCCGTCATCGCATTTCCTTGCGTGCTGCTTGACGGCGCCAGCACAACCGGCGACGGCGTCCTTGGACGGCTACGTTTGTCTACCAGCTCCCAAGTTGTCGCTACCTTGCTTTCATAACTAGGCTGGATTCCCTTAAGCTTTTCCCACAATGTCTGTGGCGGCAGGAGGAGCGCCTGCGGCATTCGCTGCCCCTTTTTCAGAAACTGTCGCTGCCCGCCCAGGACACCGACCCCGTCCCCGCCTTGGTTGCATAACCACCAACCGCTCTGTGGGCACGTATCGCCTGCCGATGCATGGGTCCCGAGAGGTGGCAGGCTTGGCTCAGCCTGCGCAACCTGCTTGGGGGGACTCGCCGTGCGCACCCGGAGACTGGATGAAATCTTGTCCCAGAGATCTAGCAACGCCACTTCCGACATGCTCGACTGGAGCGGCTTTCCTCCGGCACGAGGATTCCGGCCGGCGCCCAGCTCCAATGTCAGCACCGGTGCATAAACGTCATCCTGTTTCCCTTGCATCTCCCATCGGAAGCTATATGTGACCGCGAAATTCGCCTCCCGCGCTTTAAACGCCACTTCTTCACCCGGCAGCCCATTGAGCGTCCGTTCGCCTTTTCGCAAGGTGCTGAAAGCCGCCCTAAGAAACAACGGGAATTGTTCCTCCGCCTTGGCATCTCGAGCGATAAGGCCTTCGTCCGGTTTGGTTCCGCTCAACGTGGAAAATACGATTCCCAAATCGGGGTGCCCCGGCAATCCGGCGAACATCGTGACGCTTTCATGTTGGTCCGCAGTCAACGGATCACGGATAAAGCCGCCATTGATGCAAAATCCAGGCTGCGCAGGAACCTCATCCTGTAAGCGCGGCTCGATTTGGGCAATCAGGCGAGCAACGTTCCCGACCAGCTTCGGATCGTACCCCGTTGAGATCAGGTCGAAGCTAACGCCATTCTTGTGTGCATAGCCATCTATGGCAACGTTCTCGCTATAGACGCGCTGCTCGTTTTTGATCAAATAGGTCCGTTCCCGCCCGTGGATCAGAATCCGTCCCGCTAGGCCATTCACATTCACATCCCGCGCCGACTCCAGGTTCTTGCGACCAAGCTCGTTCTGCTTCTCCTTCAGTTCAGCCTCGCGTAAGGCGATGCGCGCCGCGAACTGCGCCTCCGACTCGCGACGCATCGTGATGTCGAACCCGTCCACAGATGCCTGCGTCAGCGTCACCTCCGCCGTTTCAGGCACATCGATGAGAAGCCTGCCAACGCACACCGTTTTCATTTTCTCGGTCATCTTCGCCACCATCTTTCTGTCTTGCGTGCCCTGCACCGCATTGAGAATGAAAAGCCCGAGTAGTACCAAGGCGGCCAAAGCGAGCAACGCCGCCGCAAGTTTGCATGCGGCCCGCTTCATTTGAAACCCTGAACAATCTTGACAATTAAATGCCGCGTCAACATCAACATCGAGTCTTGCTGAAAACTTTCCTGATGACCGTAGCCACGAGTTGCGTAGATCTCCCGCACGTGTCCCTGCGGACCTGCGCCGGATTGCCTTGGAACCGTGTCGTCCCCGGCCGACTCCGGCACGTCTGTGTGAAACCGCAGCCGGTAACCGCCGTCGACCTCGACTTCCCGTACACCGTCGCTTGACTGTCCGATGAACTTTGCCTTTCGAATGCTACCGGGAGTCAGGGCGACGCTTTGTCCGGGCTGCTGCCGGGCCACCCAACGTATTTCGCCGAACGCGCGATGCTCCGCGTCGTCCCCATAAAACACATACGAATTCGGATGGTAATATGGCTTTAGGCCGTTCTCGCCGTCCGGCCTGGCGAGCACATTCCGGTGCAAGTCCTCGGCCGCTTTGATTGCCTTGCTGATAGCATCGTCTACCCTATTCGCCTTTCTGTCATATTTCTGCGCAGGGTCCGCCAATGCCGGGTTAATCACGCGGTACCAGGACTCCAAGTCACGGTAAAGGTCGTATGGATTGTTTTGCGGCAGGCCAAGCAGGTCTGTGCGCTTTTCTTCCTGACCGGCCGATGTCACTACCGACAGATTCAGCCAAGGTCCAGGATAGAATTGATTCGGCAGCAATTCCAGCACCCCGGGGGCGACCGCCATCACCGGCATGGTCTTCTCGGTCGTATCACCCGCAATCACGGCAAAAGCACTGGCCGCGATGTTATCTCCCATCCCTGACCAATAACGCGCGCCCTCCGTACCGCAAGCCATCCGCCGGTAGGCCACCGGCGCACCCAAAGCCGGCATTACGCCGTGAATAATTGCGGCGATGTCGGCCGGATCATCCGGGTCCTTGGCGCGTTGCCTTGCGCAGGCGCGTGCCACGAAGCCACCCATCGAATGCGTGATCAGGATGACCTTTTCACATTGATGTTTTCTGGTGTTCCAATATTCCTTAATCTCGTCAATCTTTTTGCTGAGCCGTTGCGCCGACACGGCGCACGACTGGAGCCAGTTGTAACCGACCGCATATACCGGATATTGGTACCCGGCATATTTTTCCAATTCCTGCTCGGTCACTTTCTGGATGCTGCGCACGCCCCATTCGCTTGGTTTGCATTGCATGACCCGTTTCCAATGATCCCGGATCTCGCGCTCGCGATTCCGGTTCATCTTGAACGTATGGTCAAGACAGCGCTGCAATTCGACCATAAGGTCCCCGTAAGACCCGGCATGCAGTTCGCCCCACCCGCGAGCCTTCATCTCGTCGCGCGATATTAGCGTCGAGTTGAAATCCAGATCGCCTGAATCGTCGACTTCGAGAATTGCCGGATTCAGGAGCTTTTGGCGCTGTGCGGGGGTACGCCCATGCCAATTGCGGATCTCGGTCACCCCGTCGACCACGCCATTGGGCGGCCTCCAAACGACCTCGCCCGGCTTCAACCCCGAGTCCTGCAGGCTTGCTCCGTCCGTTCGGGCACGCAGGTTCGTCCCCATGATTCCCGGCACAAAGATAACCGGGATGACCTTGCGCGAGCCGATCGTGACGCGCGCCCGCACCTTGTACGAAGTTGCCGAGGCTGTGGTATGCGCGACGAGGCTGCCGTCAACATCGACGGTCGGCTGGGGGATGCGCCGGGTAGGCTCTGTCATGCTTCGCCTCCGTCCGGTGCTTTGCCTTCCTCGTCTTCCGCCATCCTGACCTCGATGTCCCCGAACGCGTGGGCACGGACAATGGCGGTACGCCCCTCGTCGTCGGTGGTGCCCTCGATGGTGGTGCCATCCTCATGCTTGGCGACATAACGCACTCCCTTTACCGGCATGCCCGTCTGGCGATCGTAAAGCACGACCCGTTCGTCCGTCTCCAATGTAGAACGCGGCAGATTCAGCCCCACCGGGGCTCCGTCGCCTGCATTGAGTTGCTGGAAGCGCGCCGACTTCACGATAAACCGGCCCGAACTTTGCTGGGTAATGGTGCCGTTGTCCCAATCGGTTTGCGTCCCCTGTGATACCACCCTCACCTTCGGCGCCTGCAGCGTAATGGTCTCGGTCGCGACCAGGTCGAGGCACTTGCCTGCCTTGATCTCGATATTGCCTTGATGCGCTTGCACTAACAGGTTGCCACGGGCGGCGACCAGCTTAAGGCCGAGTTCATAGGCGAACACGCTGACGGCGCGCGCCGCGCGCAGGAACAGATTGCGCCCGACGGACATCTCGCCGTCGGCGGCGGACACGATGTCGACCTTGGTCTCAGCGCCGATCGCAACAATGGTCTGGCTGGCCACCATGACGCCGGCCGGCCCGCTGGCGGCGACAACCGGCTGCCCGCCCGTGGCTGCGGCGCCGCCCACGTTCGAACCCTCATGCCAGTTTTTGAGCTTCTCCACCAATTCCGCCAGACTCGGCTTGGACGCATCGTCTTCCGAATTCTCGGTCGCGAGCTGGTCCAGTTTCTGTAACACGGACTGCAACACCTCGGCCAGCCCGACCAGCCCGGATCGATCCAGCAGCGTCCCTTCGGCGTCGGCGCTTGCCTCCGCGCTGATCAGGACACCCTGCGCGCCGCGCACCGCGACCGCCTTGTCGCTGCGCAGTTCGGCGCCCTCGCCGCGCGGCTCGCCGCTGCCGTTGTGCTTCGGCTGCGTCAGCCAACCCAGGTTCAATTCGGAGGTCCCGTGGTCGCTCGCGAGCTGCGCGCTGATCTGGCCACGGGTATCGTCAAAGCGCAGCTGGTTACCGCGGTGCCCGCCAATTTCGCGGCTCCTCGTCCCAGACAGGTAGCGGTTGCCGGGCAGCTCGCCCATCCGCGACAGGGCCGGCGGCGTGCCGCGCTGGTTGTACAACTGGGACAGGATGATCGGCTTATCCGGATCGCCGCCCAGGAAGGAGACCAGCACCTCGGTACCCACACGCGGCAGCCCGAGAACGCCGCACTGCTGCTGACTGCCCGGACCATTGCCGGCCCAGTTGGCGGCCACCCGCACCCAGGCCGAATCGGCCGGGCTGTCCGAGGCGCCGGCGCCGTGGGCGTGCTTGTGGTCGGTCGCGCGCATGCCGGGAAAGCGGATCTTCACGCGGCCGAGCGCGTCGCAGTACACCTCTTCGTTCGGCGGCCCCACCACCACCGCGCTTTGCAGCTGCGGCTGCGGCAAGTCCACGCGCGGGTCGAAGTGCGGCACGATCGGCACCCCGCGCCGCACGGCGGTAAAGCTCATGTGCATGCGGACCTGGCTGCCATCGAGATCCTCAGACACTGGGAATGCCGCCAGCATCTCTTCGCTCCAGCGGTTCCTGGCCAGCAGCCGCTCGGCCTGCGCCGACAGCTCCTTGGGCAGGTTGTTTTGTGCAGCCACGTGCAGCTCGGTGATCACGAAATCCCGCTCTTCCGGCGGATGGGTGTCGATCTCCGGATGGCCTGCCAGCGTGAAGTACTCGCCGGCGCAAAAGTCGCGCACCGTGCCTTCGCCCTGGAAGCATTTGCTCTCGTACTCGTGCCGGTGCATGCGCACCTGCCCGAGCCGCAAGTGGTCTTCGACGTCGTTGCCGACATGCGGCACGTCGACGAGGTAGTCGTCCAGCGTCACCGCCAGCTGGTTGCCGTTGGTGCCCTGGTCGGCCGCGCCAGGGGCGGTGGTGGTCATGAAATGCGCGCCAAGCGGGTTCTTGTAATCCCAGCTGTGGCGGGTGGCGCTGCCCGGCTGCAGCCGGCGTGCGGCATTCCAGGAGGTGATCGTGTCGCGCTTTTCCGTCGCCAGGTCGCGGCGGTAGCGCACGGTGCCGGCCGCGTTCTGCGGCAGGCTGTGCGGATCATTGAACAGCACCAGGGTGTGCGCTGGCACCTGGTCATGCGCCGGGTCGACCGCCGTATTGTGGCTGCGGCCCGGACGGAAGTACCAGGACACGCCGCGCCGCTTGAGCAACCGCCGGACAAAGGCAGCGTCCGACTCGTTGTGCTGCATGACCAGTTCGCGCGGCGGGAACTGGCGCTGGTCGAACAGCGGGTCCAGTTCGTACTCGAAAGCGCCGGCCAGCACCGCATTGGTGTGGCGCCATTCGTCGAACAGCACCTGCACGATCTCGAGCTCGTTCTGGTAGCGGAAGATACGGCTGTTGACCCGCTTTTCCATGATTTCCATGGCGTCCCGCATCACCAGCTGGTACGAAGCCAGCGCGCCGTCGCAGTCGCCGCCACGCGCCTCGGTAATGACGCCGCATACGCTGCGCAACTGGCCGCGGTCGGTCACGATCTGGATTTCGGCCGGCAGCGCGATCAGTTCCTTGAGCGGCAGGCGCGGGCTACTGGCGATGCAGGCCACGCGGTATTCGATTCCGCCGCAAATCGACTCGGTTCCGACGATCCGCTGCGGAAGGAGCACGTCGTCCGCCAGGCGTTCGGAATGCGCGAGACGAAGGCGCAACGGCCGGTGGGCCGTACTCAATGCGCTTTCGTGTTCCAGTACGCGCAGGAATTCGCTGGCGCTGTCCAAAACGGTCTCCTTCTATTTGTGTATCAGAAGAACACATATTCTCAGATCGCATTGTTGTGTTTGTTGCGCCCAGTCATTCGCAAAGGTGAACTTCGCGGCTTTGTGGTGGTCCTTTCGCCTCCTGTTTAAAAGGGCGCGTGTAGCGCTACCGGACGGTGCAAAAGGCGAGCCCAAAATGGGCGTCTTTGAGGGCCTGGGAATGGCGAATTATGCAAACCGCATAAATCAAGACCAAAAAGTCGGGAGTTCGCCGCAACGCGTAGGGGGCGCGGGGCCGCCGAGGACCAGTGCGCACGCGGTTCGCGAACGTAGCATTATGGTGGTGGGGCCGCGGGCCTGCAAACGATGACCGCGTGCGCACAGGTCCTCGGCGGCCCCGCGCCCCCTACGCTGGCAGCAAATG
>NZ_SPUM01000040.1 GCF_004614195.1 Massilia horti
GGTTTTTTTATACGTGAAGCTCGCAGGGCGGCGTAGGGTGCGCACCTGTGCGCACGCGGTCACAGTTTGCCGGCTCGCGGCGTTGCCGACATGTCGCACCGTTCGCACCGCGTGCGCACAGGTGCGCACAGGTGCGCGCCCTACGCCGTGCAATACGAACGCCGCGAAATGACGCCAGGACCTACGAAAAATACGCTTCCGAAGCAAACACGACGGCAACGATGAGCAGCACCGCGACCGCCAGCACCACCAGCAGCCGGCCGAACTTCGGCGAGCCTACCGTTTCCGGTTCGGATGGCATGTCGTTGTCGTCGCTGAACTCTCTCATGGCAGCAAAATAGTCGATCCGGTGGTCTTGCGCGACTCCAGCGCGGTTTGCGCCTTGGCCGCGTCCGCCAACGGGAATTTCTGGTTGATCTCGATTTTCACCTTGCCGCTCGAAACCATTTGGAACAGGGCGCCCGCCATCGCTTCCAGTTCTTCACGCTTTGACGTATAGGCCATCAGCGATGGCCGGGTAATATACAGCGAGCCGCGCGTGGCAAGTTCGGTCAGCGAAAACGGCGGCACCGCGCCAGAGGAATTGCCAAAGCTCACCATCAGTCCGCGCGGACGCAGGCAGTCGAGCGACTTGAAAAAGGTTTCCTTGCCAACCGAGTCATACACCACCGGGACCTTTTGACCGTTCGTGATTTCAAGCACGCGCTGCACCACTTCTTCGGTGTTGTAGTTGATCACGTGGGCCGCGCCGTGCGCTTTCGCCAATTCCGCTTTTTCCTTCGACCCGACGGTGCCGATCAGGTTCGCGCCCAGCGCGCGTGCCCACTGGCAAGCGATCAGGCCGACGCCTCCGGCCGCGGCATGGAACAGGATCGTCTCGCCCTGTTTGACTTGGTAGGTGCGAGTGAGCAGGTACTCGACGGTCAGGCCACGCAGCATCATGGCGGCCGCGGTTTCGAACGAAATGTTGTCCGGCAGGTGTACAAGTATATGGGCCGGCATCACCCGCGCTTCGCTGTACCCGCCCAAAGGTCCGCCGGCGTAGGCCACCCGGTCGCCGGGTTTGATGTGGGTGACGCCCTCGCCCACCGCCTCGACCACGCCGGCGCCTTCCAGGCCCAGCCCGGACGGCAGCGACACCGGGTACAGGCCGGTACGGTAATAGTTGTCGATGTAGTTCACGCCGATCGCGTGCTGGCGCACACGGGCCTCGCCCGGGCCCGGATCGCCGACCTCGACGTCGACGTATTCCAGCACCTCCGGGCCGCCGGTTCTTGAGAAACGAATTGCTTTTGCCATCATCGTGCTCCTGTTCTGGTTTGCGGTCTTTCGCAGAGTACGCGGGACTGGAGCGGCCCGCACGCCCTGCGTCACTTCACATCACTTCTTGCGCGCCAGGAGCATCAACTGCGACAACACCAGCCGCCCGGTCGACACATTGGTCGCGCAGGGAATGTTGTGCACGTCGCAGGCTCGCACCAGCGCGTTGATGTCCGGCTCGTGCGGTTGCGGGGTCATCGGGTCGCGCAAAAAAACCACCGCGTCGATTTCGCCCTCCACCAGTTTGGCGCCGATCTGCAGGTCGCCGCCGAACGGCCCTGAATGCATGCGCTCGATCGTCAGCCCCAGTTCGTTGGCCAGGCGTCCGCCCGTGGTGCCGGTCGCGGACAGTCGGCAGCCGCGCAAAAAATCCACGTACTCGGCCGCCAGCGCGATGATGTCGTCTTTTTTCTTGTCGTGCGCGATGAGCGCGATACGTGGTTTCATCTCCGCTCCGTTCTCTATTTTTTTAGCGACAGCATGTAAATTCCAACCAGCACAAGTGCGGTTCCGGCCAGCTGCACCGAGGTGATCGGCTCGCCGAGGATGGCAAAGCCGAGAAACAGCGTGGACACGGGCCCGATCATGCCGGCCTGGGACGCGGTGGTGGCGCCGATGCGCTGCACCGCGACCATCGTCATGAACACCGGGAAGATGGTACAGAATATCCCGTTCACGAGCGAGAGCCAGTAGACCGGCGCGGGCTGGATCAGCAGGCTTGCCGGCCGCAGCAGGAAAAATTGCAGGATGCATGCCACGCTCGACACGCACATCGCGTACGACACCAGGCGCAGCGAGCCGATCCGGCGCACCATCTCGCCCGAGCCAAGCAGGTAGATCGCATACGTCACTGCCGAACCCAGCACCAGCAGCGAACCGGTCACCGTGCTACCGGCGCCGGCGCCAAGGTCATGCGCGAACACCAGCACGATGCCGGTATATGACAGCCCCAGGGCCAGCCATTCGACGCGGCTGATGCGGCGCTTGAGAAACAGCGACGTGATCATCAGCACGAAGGTCGGCGTGAGGAACAGGATCAGGCGCTCCAGCCCGACCGAAATGTATTGCAGCCCGAGGAAATCGAGAAAGCTCGACAGGTAGTAGCCGACCAGGCCCAGCCCCAGCAAGCGCCAGCGGTCGGCGCTGGCCAATGGCGCTTCGGTGCGCATCTTCCAGACCGCCACGGCCGCGAAGAACGGCAGCGAGAACAACATCCGGAACGCGATCAGGGTGATGGCGTCGATGTGGTAGCGGTACAGCAGTTTGGCGACCACCGCCTTGGTGGAAAACAGGACTGCCCCGGCGATGGCGATGGCCAGGCCGGCGATCAGGGCAGGACGGGAGACAGCAGGAATCGGTGCGGCCGTTGCAATCTTACTCATCGGAACATTTTAGAACGAAACAAAAAATCTGGCTGATCGTGCTCGCGAACGCTTGCCAACGGCTGTGGTCGAATGTTCGCCAACTCATCCATGGAGAACGTATGTCGCAGACCGACGAGTCACCGAGCCGCACCCGCTCGCCTTCGGGAGCGGCATGCGCGGCCAGCCTGGCCGACACGGCCGACGTGCTGCGCCGCGCGCGCCGCCGGGCCGGGACCGAACGCGCGATCGTGCTTGCCGCGCTCGGTGCGCTGACGGTGCTCTGCTGGGCCAGCCTTGCGCTGCCGTTCGAGAGGCTGAACCTGGAACTGCCGGTGTCGCCGAAAGCGCTGGAGTATGCCCTCCTGTGGGGCCAGTGGAACGCGGCCATGCTGGCGATCCTGCTCCCCGCGCAGGTTCGCACCACCCTGCTCTACCTGCGGGCGGCGCGCTACCGTTACCGGGTGCGCTGGCCCTACCTGGCAACCATGCTGTTCGTCTGCGGGCTGGCGTTTGCGCTGGCGACTTTTGCGGTCGTGGCCGCCGTGGTCCAGCGGCTGCTGGCCGACGCCGGCGTGCTCGATCGGAACCACGCGATCGCCAACTCCACCGTTGTTGCGCTGATGCTGGTGTCGGCCGGAGTCTACCAGTGGACCCCGCCCAAGCTGGCCAGCCTCGAACACTTCCACGCGCCGCTGCCGTTTGTGCTGGCCGGCTGGCGGCCGGGTGCCGGCGGTGCCCTGCGCATGGGGCTGGAGGACGGCGTGGCCGCGGTGCGATCCTACTGGCTGCTCGCCGCCCTGCTGCTGGCGACCGGCCCGCTCCACCTGCTGGGAGTGGCCGCCATTTCCACTCTTGCACTGGCGGAAAAACTGCTGCGCGGCGGCATCATAATCGCCTGCGTCGCGGGCCTTGCACTTGTTGCCTGGGGCTCACTGATATTGTTTCCGTAACGTCTTGGCGAGGGGGCCCTATGCTAGAATGACGTCCACTTTTGCATACCGTCTATAGGAACTTTCGAACATGGCTGGACACAGCAAATGGGCCAATATCAAACATAAAAAAGCCGCCACCGACGCCAAGCGCGGCAAAATCTGGACCCGCTTGATCAAGGAAATCACCGTTGCGGCGCGCATGGGCGGCGGGGATGTCACGGCCAATCCGCGCCTGCGCCTGGCGGTCGAAAAAGCGGCCGACGCGAACATGCCGAAAGATAACGTCAACCGCGCGATCCAGCGCGGCGCCGGCGGCCTGGAAGGCGTGAACTACGAGGAAGTGCGCTACGAAGGCTACGGCATCGGCGGCGCCGCGATCATCGTCGACTGCATGACCGACAACCGCGTGCGCACCGTGGCCGAAGTACGCCACGCGTTCAGCAAGTTCGGCGGCAACATGGGCACCGAGGGTTCGGTCTCGTTCATGTTCAAGCACGTCGGCCAGTTCCTGTTCGCCCCCGGCGCGGAAGAAGACAAGCTGATGGAAGCGGCGCTGGAAGCCGGCGCGGACGACGTGATCACCGACGACGAAGGCGGCTTCGAAGTGCTGTGCGACCCGAACGCGTTTGCCGGCGTCAAGGAAGCGCTGGAAAAGGCCGGCTTCAAGGCCGATTCGGCGGAAGTCATCATGAAGCCGGACACCGAAACCGAGTTCACCGGCGAAGACGCGCAGAAGATGCAGAAACTGCTCGACGCCCTGGAAAACCTGGACGACGTGCAGGAAGTCTATACCAACGCCGTCATCGAAGATTAAGTTACGTATGAAAATCCTGGTAGTCGGCTCTGGCGGCCGCGAACACGCCCTGGCCTGGAAACTGGCCCAATCGGAACGCATCCAGATGGTGTACGTGGCCCCCGGCAACGGCGGCACCGCCCGCGATCCGCGGCTCGTCAACGTCGACCTCACCGACCCGGCAGCGCTGGCTGACTTTGTCGTCGCCGAAAATGTCGGCCTGACCGTGGTCGGCCCGGAAGCGCCGCTGGCGGCCGGCATCGTCAACCTGTTCCGCTCGCGCGGCCTGAAAATCTTCGGCGCGACGCGCGAAGCGGCGCAGCTGGAAAGCTCGAAGGACTTCGCCAAGGCCTTCATGTCGCGCCACAACATCCCGACCGCGACCTACCAGAGCTTCACCGACGCCGGCGCGGCGCACGCCTATGTCGACGCCAACGGCGCGCCGATCGTGATCAAGGCCGACGGCCTGGCCGCGGGCAAGGGCGTGGTGGTGGCGATGACGCTGGACGAGGCGCACCAGGCGATCGACCACATGCTGTCGGATAACCGCTTCGGCGACGCCGGCGCGCGCATCGTGATCGAAGAATTCCTCGAAGGCGAAGAAGCCAGCTTCATCGTCATGTGCGACGGCAAGAACGTGCTGGCGCTGGCCACATCCCAGGACCACAAGCGCCTGCTGGACAACGACCAGGGACCGAACACCGGCGGCATGGGCGCCTACTCGCCGGCGCCGATCGTCACCCCGACGCTGCACGCACGCGTGATGCGCGAGATCATCATGCCGACCATCCAGGGCATGGCCAGG
Source organism: Massilia horti (assembly GCF_004614195.1). GTDB lineage: Bacteria > Pseudomonadota > Gammaproteobacteria > Burkholderiales > Burkholderiaceae_D > Telluria > Telluria horti. The sequence continues at coordinate 5,215 of NZ_SPUM01000040.1, forward strand.
GACGGCTTCCAGTACACCGGTTTCCTGTACGCGGGCTTGATGATCGACTCACACGGCAACCCGAAGACGCTTGAATTCAACTGCCGCATGGGCGACCCGGAAACGCAGCCGATCATGGCGCGCTTGAAGAGTGATTTCGTCAGCGTGCTGGAGCACGCCTGCAACGGCACGCTCGACACGGTGGAACTGGAGTGGGACCGCCGCACGGCGGTGGGCGTGGTGATGGCCGCGGCGGGTTATCCGGACAGCCCGCGCAAGGGCGACATCATCGAAGGTATCCCGCAGGAGGCGCCGGAATGCGTCACCTTCCACGCCGGCACGCAGCTTGTCGACGGCAAGCTGCTGACCTCGGGCGGCCGGGTACTGTGCGTGGTGGGGCTGGGCGACAACGTCAAGCTGGCGCAGAAGCAGGCTTATGACGCGGTCGAACAGATCCATTTCAACGGCGCGCAGTATCGCCGCGATATCGGCTGGCGCGCGGCGAAGTAAGCGCAGCAGGCTGAATTGACGGTGCAACCGCGTGCGCACAGGTGCGCACCCTACGATCCCCTAAGGTCAGCGCCGGTGAATCGCCCCGTAGGGTGCGCACCTGTGCGCACGCGGAACGCCGCGCAGTGTTAGCCCATGCCGTTACGCCGGAACACTTTGTTATAAAAACCCTTGGCAGTGTACAATCTGTCCACTTTAAACCTCGACTGAAACCAGATGTCCTCCCCCTCCCCCGCCGCCGTCAAGGCCTGGCTGCTCGACCTTCAGGCGCGCATCGTGCAGGCGCTCGAAGAGATCGACGGCAAGCCGTTCCTGCGCGAGCACTGGGAGCGCCCCGAGGGCGGCGGCGGCATCTCGCGCCTGATCGAGGAAGGTAATGTGTTCGAGCGCGGCGGCGTGAACTTCTCGCACGTGATGGGCAAGAGCCTGCCGCCGTCCGCGATGGCCGCGCGCCCCGAACTGGCCGGCCGCGCCTGGGAAGCGATGGGCGTGTCGCTGGTGCTCCATCCGCGCAACCCGTACGCGCCCACGGTCCACATGAACGTGCGCTTCTTCGAGGCGACCGCCGAAGGCCAGGAGCCGGTATGGTGGTTCGGCGGCGGCATGGACCTCACGCCGTACTACGGTTTCGAAGACGACGCCCGCCACTTCCACCAGGTCTGCCGCGACGCGCTTGCGCCCTACGGCAGCACCCTGCACGACCGTTTCAAGAAGTGGTGCGACGAGTACTTCTACATCAAGCACCGCAAGGAGCCGCGCGGCGTGGGCGGCATCTTCTTCGACGACTTCAACGAAGCCGGCTTCGATATGTCGTACGCGATGGTGCAGAGCGTGGGCGAGAGCTTCCTGCGCGCCTACCTGCCGATCCTGCAGCGGCGCAAGGACGCGTCCTACGGCGAACGCGAACGCGACTTCCAGTCCTACCGGCGCGGCCGCTACGTCGAGTTCAACCTGGTGTGGGACCGTGGCACCCTGTTCGGCCTGCAGTCGGGCGGGCGCACGGAAGCGATCCTGATGTCGCTGCCGCCGATCGTCAAATGGCGCTACGACTGGCACCCCGAGCCGGGCTCGCCGGAAGCGCGGCTGTACACCGACTTCCTGGTCCACAAGGATTGGCTCGCTTCGTGACCCGCTGCATCGCCCTGCTGGGCGGGAGTTTTGACCCGGTTCACCACGGCCACGTGGCGCTGGCCACGCTGTTTGCCGGCCTGCTGCAGCCGGACGAACTGCGCATCATCCCGGCCGGAAAACCATGGTACAAGTCCGGCCTGCGGGCGAGCGATGCCGACCGCGTGGCGATGCTCGAGCGGGCCTTCAAGGATGCGAAGCTGTCCGTCGTGCTCGATATGCAGGAGATCGAGCGCGCCGCGCCGACCTACACCGTCGACACCTTGAAAAACGTGCGGGCCGAGGTGGGGCCCGATGCGTCGGTCGTGTTCATCATGGGCGCCGACCAGCTGCGCATGCTCGACACCTGGCGCGAGTGGCGCACGTTGTTCGAGCTGGCCAACATCGCGGTGGCGGCGCGGCCGGGCTTTGCGCTCGACCACGAAACGTTGCCGCCCGCGGTAGCGGACGAACTGCGGCGCCGCCTGGCCACCCCAAGCGAGGTACGCGCAACTGCTGCGGGCCGGGTGTGCGTCGTCCAAACGCTGGCGGTCGACATCTCGGCCACCCAGGTGCGCGAGGCGATCCGAACCGGCACCGACACAAACGCGCTCATTGCGCCGCAAGTGCTAGACTATATTCAACAACACAATCTATACAAGAGCTAATGGATATCAAAAAACTGCAAACGATCGTCGTGGACGCCCTCGAAGACGTCAAGGGCCAGGACATCGTCCTTTTCGACACCACCGGCCTGACCAGCCTGTTCGACCGCATTGCCGTGGTCTCGGGCACGTCGAACCGCCAGACCAAGGCGCTGGCCGCCTCGGTGCGCGACAAGGTCAAGGAATCGGGCGGCGACGTGGTCGGCATGGAAGGTGAAGACACCGGCGAATGGGTGCTGGTCGACCTGGGCGACATGATCGTCCACATCATGCAGCCCGCAATCCGCCAGTACTACCGCCTCGAAGAGATCTGGGGCGAAAAGCCGGTCAAGCTGGGCGCGGCCAAGCGCAAGTCGAGCGCCGAAGGCGTCGCCGCCGCGGCCGAGCCGAAAACCAAGTCCAAGCACCTGGCGGCCAACCAGGAGCAGCCGGAAGCCAAGCCGGTCCGCGAGCGCAAACCGGCAGCCCGCAAAGCGGCAGCCGAAACTGCCCCGGCCAAGAAAACCCCGGCGGTAAAAGCAGCCGTGGGCAAGACCGTCAAGGTCGCCCCCTCCAAGACCGCCGTGGCCGAGGTCAAAGCCAAGCGCGCAGCGAAAGCCGCGGAAGCCGCGCCGGCCAAGAAGGTCATCAAACGCGTGGTCAGGAAAGCGGCCGCCGAGTAAGCCTCGATGCAGCTTATTATTGCGGCCGTTGGCCACAAGATGCCGGCCTGGATCGAGGCCGGCTTTTCGGAATACACCAAACGCATGCCCCCTGAGCTGCGCATCGTGCTCAAGGAAATCAAGCCGGTCGAACGCTCGGGCAGCAAGACCGCGGCCACCGCCATGGCGCTCGAACGCGAGCGCATCGAAGCCGTGCTGCCCAAGGGCGTGCGCATCATCGCGCTCGACGAGCGTGGCAAGGACCTTACCAGCGTCGGCCTGTCCCGCATGCTCGAACAGTGGCAGCAGGACGGGCGCGACACTGCATTTCTCATCGGCGGCGCCGACGGGCTCGACCCCGAACTCAAAGCGCGCGCCGAAGGTATGATTCGGATATCAAGCATGACGCTGCCGCACGGGATCGTGCGGATTATGCTTGCCGAGCAGTTGTACCGAGCCTGGAGCATCACCCAAAACCACCCCTACCACCGCGTTTGACCATGCCACTCACTCCGATCAAAGCCCTCGACAAGAAGGTCTACCTCGCCTCCAAAAGCCCACGCCGGCGCGAACTGCTGCGCCAGGTCGGCATCGACTTCGAACTGCTGATGCTGCGCAGCGACCCGGCGCGCGGCATCGACGTGCCCGAAGACGTGCTGCCGGGCGAAGACCCGCACGATTACGTCGCGCGCGTAGCCAGTGCCAAGGGGGCGTTCGCGTGGAAGGTGCTGCAGCAGCGCCGCCAGCAGCTGCGCCCGGTGCTGACCGCCGATACCACGGTCACCATCGACGGCATCATCCTCGGCAAGCCGGCCGATGCCAAAGAGGCCGAGCAGATGCTCGCGCTCCTGTCGGGACGCACGCACCAGGTGCTCACTTCGGTGGCGGTGCACTGCACCGATTTCGCCCAGCAGATCACGCAGGTGTCGAACGTGCGCTTTGCCAAGCTGAGCGCGGGTGAGATCAAGGCTTACTGCGCAACGCCCGAGCCGTACGACAAGGCAGGCGGATACGGCATCCAGGGGCTGGCCGCGCTGTTTGTCGAACAGATCGAGGGCAGCCATTCGGGGATCATGGGATTGCCGCTGTTCGAAACGGCGCAGCTGCTGCGCAGGGCTGGGGTGCCGATTTAACCGCATCTGTAGGGTGCGCGGCTCGTCCGCCCTACAGTACTGAACAAACGTCCGCGCCTACCGGAGCTCTCGTAGGGTGTGCACCCCGTGCGCACGCGGTACGTGTGCGTACCCGAGCCAACAATCTGCAACCGTACCGCGTGCGCACAGGTCCTCGGCGGCCCCGCGCCCCCTACGAAGGTCATCGTTGGGTGCGCACGCGCTTCCGTCGCCTCCACATTGCACCCACGCCGTGTATGATTACACTCTGAACAATACTGCACGGCCGCCCCCATGAACGAAGACATCCTCATCAACATCACCCCGCAAGAGACGCGCGTGGCGCTGATCCTGCAGGGCGCGGTGCAGGAACTGCACATCGAACGCACGCTCACGCGTGGACTGGCCGGGAACGTCTACTCGGGCAAGGTCGTGCGCGTGCTGCCGGGGATGCAGTCGGCGTTCATCGACATCGGCCTTGAGCGCGCCGCGTTCCTGCATGTGGCCGACATCTGGGAAGCTCGCAGCCACGATGGCTCCAGCTCGGTGACCACGCCCATCGAAAAGCTGCTGTTCGACGGCCAGGTGCTGACCGTCCAGGTCATCAAGGACCCGATCGGTACCAAGGGCGCGCGCCTGTCGACCCAGATTTCGATCGCCGGCCGCATGCTGGTCTATCTGCCCCAGGACAGCCACATCGGCATCTCGCAGAAGATCGAGAAGGAATCGGAACGCGAGCAGCTGCGCCAGCGCATGCAGGGCCTGCTGCCGCCGGACGAGAAAGGCGGCTACATCGTGCGCACGATGGCCGAGGAAGCGTCCGACGCCGACCTGTCGGCCGACATCGACTATTTGCGCAAGACCTGGAACGCGATCCTGCAGGGTGCGCGCACCAAGCCGCCGACCAGCCTGCTGTACCAGGACCTGAACCTGGCCCAGCGCGTGCTCCGCGATTTCGTGCACGACGAAACCGCCACCATCCAGGTCGACTCGCGCGAGAACCACGGCAAGCTGGTCGAGTTCGCGCAGGTCTACACGCCGAGCGTGCTGTCGCGCCTGCAGCATTACACGGGCGAGCGCCCGCTGTTCGACCTGTACGGCGTGGAGGAGGAAATCCAGCGGGCGCTGGGCCGCCGCGTGGACCTCAAGAGCGGCGGCTACCTGATCGTCGACCAGACCGAGGCGATGACGACGATCGACGTGAACACGGGCGGCTTTGTCGGTGGCCGCAACTTCGCCGATACCATCTTCAAGACCAACCTCGAGGCGGCGCACGCGATCGCGCGCCAGCTCCGGTTGCGCAACCTGGGCGGCATCATCATCCTTGACTTCATCGACATGGAGAATGCCGAGCATCGCACTGCGGTGCTGGCCGAGCTGAAGAAGACGCTGGCGCGCGACCGCACCAAGGTGTCGGTCAGCGGCTTTTCGGCGCTGGGCCTGGTCGAGATGACGAGAAAGCGCACGCGCGAATCGCTGGCGCACATCCTGTGCGAGCCCTGCCCCGCCTGCGGCGGCAAGGGACAGGTCAAGACCTCGCGCACGGTCTGCTACGAGATCCTGCGCGAACTGCTGCGCGAAGCCAAGCAGTTCAATCCGCGCGAGTTCCGCATCGTCGCCTCGCAGGAAGTGATCGACCTGTTCCTGGAAGAGGAGTCGCAGCACCTGGCGATGCTGGGGGACTTCATCGGCAAGCGCATTTCGCTGCAAGTTGAAAAGGGTTATCCGCAGGAGCAGTACGACGTGATCCTGATGTGATGCGCCAGATCGTCGTTGGCGGGGCCGTTCTTGCAAAGTTAAGGATAACCTGTGGCACTACTCAACTTTTCGCAACCCTTAATTTCCGATGAAACCATCGCTGCGATGGCAGATACGATGCGTACCGGTTGGATCGCCAGCGGCCCGCGCGTACTGGAGTTTGAGCAAGCCCTGTCCGATACCTTTGGCGGCCGCCCGACACGCACCTTGACTTCGGCCACCGGCGCAATGGAGGTGGCCTTGCTCGCTTGTGACATTGGGCTAGGCGATGAGGTGATCACGTCGACCCAAAGCTTCTTTTCGACGATGAACATGATCGTCAAGGTCGGGGCGCGGCCGGTCTTCGTCGACTGCGACTTGATCTCGCGCGCCATCGACCTTAACCAGGTAGAAGCCGCCATCACGTCGCGCACCAAAGCGATCGTGCCGACTCACTTCCCCGGTGCGTTAGGGGATATGGACGCGCTATATGCCCTGGCGCAACGCCACGGATTGCGCGTGATCGAGGACGCGGCATTGGTGCAGGGTTCGGAATGGAAAGGCCGCCCAATCGGCAGCTTCGGCGACATCGCGACATTCTCCTTCCATCCGAACAAGAACATGACGACCATCGAGGGTGGCGCGGTCGTTGTGCAGGACGAGGCAACCGCCCGCCGCATTGAAGTGCTTCGGTTCCATGGCATCGAGCGCCTTGAGGACGGCACCCGTGATGTGGTCGTTGCCAGCGGCAAGTACAACATGTCGGACGTGTCAGCCGCGATCGGACTTGCCCAGCTCAGGCAACTGCCGGCCTTCCTGGCGCAGCGACGCCAGTTGGCGGACCGCTACTTTGAGAAGTTCCCACAAATCGAAGGCGCGCTGCTTCCGCCGCGCGGCGTTGCGGGTCAGAGCTGGAACATGTTTTGCGTCTTGCTGCCGTTCGCAAGTCTGGGCATGACGCGTCAGGCCTTCCGGGCTGCGTTGCGCGAACGCGGCATCGCCACTGGACTGTCATACGAGCCGTCGCACTTGTCGACGCTGGGGCGCAGCCTTGGCTATCGTGAACAACAATTCCCGAATGCCGAACGTATCGGCGAACAGACCGTGACCATTCCACTCCACTGCGGCATGACCATCGAGGACGTGGACCGCGTTTGCGATGCGATCGGCGAAGTGATTGGATCAAAAAAGCACTGATACGCGCTGCCGCCGGCGTGAACGCTTCCTCGCGCAAATCGCAGACTTGCCAACGCTGAGCGCGTCAGCGGCGCGTCCACCCCTGCGCGCGCACCGCGCGCTCACGTTCGGCGTCGAGCGTGCGGCCCGCGATGCGCTGGTCAATGGCATCAAGCACCGCCGCCGGCATCGCGCTGCCGGCCTGGCGGTAAGCCCCGCCCTGTTCCGCGTCGCCCTCAGCCAGTACCGGAACGCGCCACTGGCCGCCGCTGCGGCAGGCCAGCCCGCCGGCTGAACCGATCGTGAAGCTGCGGCAGTAGCTGCCGTCCTTCGCCTCGAAGCTCACGCCAAGCTTCACATCGGCGTCCTGTCCTTGCTCGCTTGCGAGCTGCCGGGACAGCGCCTGCGCCAGGGCACCCTGCGCCACCAGTTCCCCGCCCACCTGCGCGAGCGGCGCGGACGATGCGTCCACGTGCATGCCCTGCCAGCCCAACGCCCCCACCAAAATGCCGACAGCAAGCGAGGCAGCCATGCCGCCCCACTGCGGCCACGACCATCTCGCAGGCAGCGTGCGGGCGCCGGCGGCTTGCAGCGCATCGACGCGAACATGGCCGCTCGAAACGGCGCGCGGCTGCAAGCGCTCCGGCACCGGTTCGTCGAGCACGCCGGCAAAGGCCGCGAACACGTCGGCACGCAGCGCGCGGTGGCGCTCCACCGCCGCGGCCACCCCGGGGTCGGCGCGCATGGCCTGCTCGACCTCGGCGCGCTGCGCAGGATCGAGCTCGCCGTCGGCGTAAGCCATCAAAATTTCGTCGGTAATGTTCATCCCTTCATCCTCGCCCGGTCGGACAGCAGTTCCTGCAGGGCTTCGCGCGCACGCGCCAGCCTGCTGGTGAGCGTCCCCATTGGAATTTCCAGCACCTCGGCCGCGTCCTTGTAGGGCAGCCCGTCGACCAGCACCAGGCCGATGACCATGCGGTGATCCTCGGACAGCAGGCTGATCGCCTTCTCGATCGCCATGCGCCGCTGGTGCGCTTCGGCGGCGTCGTCACCCACGTGTTCGCCCTCCTCTTCCGGCGCGAACAGCTCGGCGCGGCGGGCGCGCGAACGCACTTCGTCGATCCAGGCGTTCTTCACGATCCGGAACATCCAGCTGTCCAGGCGCGTTCCCGGCTCCCACTGCTCGGCGCGAGTGAGCGCGCGCTCAACCGCGACCTGCACCAGGTCGTCGGCGTCTTCACGATGAAAGGTGATCGAACGTGCAAAGCGGCGCAAGCGCGGCAGCAGCGCGGCGATGTCGTTTTCCAGCACGATGCTCATGGTCTTGTAGGGAAAACGCACGAACCGGGGATTTTCTTCCCTGTCCCGTTCGTTTTATTGTGACGATAAACTCGCGCATATTAACATTGGCCTATGAAAAGAATTTTCCTTTTGCTGGCCGGGCTTGTGGCCGCAGGCAGCGCTTGCGCCCAGTTGCGCCTGCCGTCGCTGACCCTGCCGTCCGGCCTGGTGGGGCTGGACAGCTTGCGGCGGCCGGCGCAGCAGTTGGTGGAGAGCGCCGGCCTGCCCGACCTGCGCGCGCTGCGGCAGGATCAGGTCGGCCAACTGCTGCGCCGTCATCCCGGCGTGCTGGAAGCCGATCCGCACGGCGAACCGGCGCTGCGCGGCGAGATCCTGGCGTTCAATCCGACGCCGGCCGCGCTCGACGCAGCGCGCGCGGCCGGCCTGCGCGTGGCGCGCGAAGAGCGCCTCGAGGAACTCGACCAGACCCTGGTCGTGCTGCGCGTGCCGGACGGCGCGGCCACCGCGCAGATGCTGGAACGCTTGCGCGCGCTCGATCCCGACGGCCAATACGATTTCAATCACATTTACACAGGCAGCGGCGCAGCCTGGGCGCCGGCACCCGCGCCGGCGCAAGAGGAGCGCACAGCGCAAGCCCCTGGCGCGCCCAGGGTCGGCCTTGTCGACAGCGGCGTGGACCGTGCGCACCGCGCCCTGCGCGGGTCCGGTATCCAGGCCTGGGGCTGCGCCGGCACGGCGCACCCCAGCGCCCACGGCACGGCGGTCGCCGCATTGATGGTAGGCCGCGATGGGCGCTTTCGCGGCGCGGCGCCGGGCGCGCAACTGTATGCGGCCGACATCTATTGCGGCGACGACCCGGCTGGCGGTTCGGCCGAAAGAATCGCTGCGGCGCTGGGATGGCTGGCGCGCGAACAGGTCGGCGTGATCAACCTGAGCCTGGTCGGGCCGCCGAACAAGGCGCTCGAGGGCGTGGTCGCGGCGATGGTCAAGCGCGGACACCTGCTGGTCGCCGCAGTCGGCAACGACGGACCGGCAGCGCCCCCGCTGTACCCGGCCAGCTATCCCGGAGTGGTGGGCGTGACCGCGGTGGGCCGCAACGGCGAGCCGCTGCCGGAAGCGGCGCGCGGGCCGCAAGTGCTGTTCGCAGCGCCCGGCAACAACATGGTCAGCGCGGCGCCTGGCGATCCGCCCTATCGGCCGGTGCGCGGCACGTCGTTCGCGGCGCCGATCGTGGCGGGCCTGCTGGCACCCAGGCTGGCGCACCCCGACCGCGCCCGTGCGCGCGAGGCCATCGACGCGCTTGCCCGCCAGACCAGCGGCGTGGACGGCGGCACGATCAGCAACAGCCTCGGCTATGGGATCGTGGGCGCCGAACTGCGCACCGATCCTGCCTGGCTGCGCTGATTTTCGAAAAGAAATAAAAAATTTTCGCCATGATGGAATAAATGGCTGAGCTGCGTCGTTCTCCTATCAACGGCGGCGGATTGTCCGCGCCCAACATCCAAGGAGAACAGCATGAACACGAAACTCATCGTCCAGATCGCTCTCATCTTTTCGTGCGGCGCGGCCGCGACGGCCCACGCCCAGCTGCTCGGCGGGCGCGGCCTCGGCGGTTCGGTCGGCGGTATGATGGGTGGCATGGGCCAGCTCGGCGGCATGGGGCCGATGGTGACGCGGGACTCGTCGCTGGGCGCCATGCGCGCCGAACGGGCTGCGCAACTTCCCAAGAGCGCCTCGGCTGAGGGCAGCGCGTCCGGCCAAGGCAGCGGCAGCATCAGCCTCTCCGGCGCGCGGCCCGCAGTGCCGCTGCCCACTGCCTCATCCGTGACCGGCTCCGCAACCGCAGCTGCGGGCGGCGCAAGCGATGCGGGCAAGATGGCGGCCGCGGATGCGTTGCAGGGTCCGCAAGGCAAGGCTAGCGCAGGCGCGGCAGCGCTGAACAACGCGGCGTCGCGCGGCGCGATGGATATTCAGGGCGGAAGCTCTTCGGCGCTTGCAGCCGGGGCTAATGCCGGCCATGTGGCCGCCGCAACTGCAAGCACCGCTGCGGCCGATGCGCAAGGCAGCGCCGCGAGCGCGGGCGGCATCGCCGGCCAGGCGACAGCCAGCGCCAGCAATGCAAGCGATACGCAGGCTGGCGGGGCTTCCGGCGGCGTGGCGCCGGCAACGCCGCAGATGCCCAATGCACGTGGCGCGGCGCAGGGCCTCGTGGCAAATCACGGCGCGGCGCCGCAGCTGTCCATGCCGACCGCTCCTGGCAGCGCCGCCCCGAGCGCAAAAGACTCGGAACATGCCAACCGCAGCCTGAACCTCGGCGGCGCGCTGTCCGGCGCACATTCGAACGCGATCGCTAGCACTGGCAAGTCAGCGACCACGGGTGATACTACTTCTGGCAGCAGCACCAATCGCACGCACGGCGCGCACGCTAGTGGAAGCGCGCAAGGCAAAGGTGGCGCGTCGATGGGCGGCAGTGTGAACAACGGACGTGGCCTCGGCGTCGCGAGTGCCGCCGGCGAGATCGGGTCGCCGGTCCGCGAAGGCGCTCAAACTCAGGCCGCCAGCACCCGTTCGTACGCCGCGTCCAGCACTGCAAACGCAAAGCACACGTCGCGCTCGGCCGGGCACGGTGCCCGACGTGCAGCTGCATCGGCATCCGATACCAAGGTGTCGGGTTCCGCGAAAGCCAGTGCGAGCGGATCGGCCAGCGGGGCGGCTGGTTCGGGCAACTAAGCTAAGCAACCACGAGGGCGATACCATTTGGGTATCGACCCGATACTTACTTGGTCTTGGACGGATGAGGCCAACGCGAATATGGTTGGAAATCTGAGCAGATCGCCAGATTTCGTAACACATTCCTGGTTATGACTTACCCGTCCGGCCAGCCATGCACGGACCCGGTCTTCTGCCAGCACGACAAGTACTAACAAGGCAGGACAGAGGAGAAGCAATGGATACAAGGCTGGCCATCATCGTGGGTGTCACGGTGGCTTATTTCGGCGTGATGACGTACATCGGGTATAGCGTGCGCAAACACGCGCGCAGCAGCGAAGGCATGACAAGCGGAGGGCGCAATTATCCAGCCTTCCTGATCGGCGCGCTGCTGCTGTCCGAGTTCATCGGCAGCTCGGTCAGCCTCGGCACGGCCCAGAAGGGATTCGAGCTGGGCATCTCCGCGGCCTGGAATCTGGTCGCCCTGTCCATCGGCTTTCTGCTGCTGGCCCTCGTGCTCGTCAAAAAATACAAGCAGGTTGGCCTGAACACCATTTCCGCCATCCTGGCCAAGACGTACGGCGAACCTGTCCGGTTTGCCGCATCGATCCTGACCATCATCGCCCTGAACATCATCGCGGTGGCGATGTATGCGGGCGGCGGCGCGGTGCTCGCCGCCGTCCTGCACATCGACAAAAACCTGGCGATCGTGCTGGTCGGCGCAATCACTGTTTTCTACGTGAGCATGGGCGGCATGCGGTCGGTCGTCTATACCAACTTCGTGCACTCGGCCGTCAAGTATGCCGGCATCATCCTTGCCGCCGCATTCGCACTTGAACAGACCGGCGGCATCGGGGCCTTGAAGGCGCAGTTGCCGGCGACGATGTTCAACCCAATGGAAGTGGGCTGGAGCCAGATCATTGCGTGGATGATCGGCGGCATCGGCTCGATCTTCGCAACCCAGTATGTGATCCAGGCGCTGATCAGCACCGACAACGATAAGGTCGCCAAGCGCGCCTGCTTCTACGTGTCGTCGCTGATGATTCCGTTCGGCCTGATGGCCGCGCTGGTGGGCATGTGCAGCGCCGTGCTGTACCCCGGCATCAAGTCGATCAACGCATTCCCGGAGCTGATCGCGCACATGCCGGCGTTTTCCGCCAGCGTAATGGTGGTCGGCCTGGCAGGCGCCTTGTTCGGCGGCATCTCGGCCGGTGCGCTCGCTTCCGCCACCCTCGCGCTGAAGGACTTCTATGATCCGTTCTTCAACAAGGAAAAGAACGATCGCAAATCGGTCATGTTCGTCCGCGTCGCGATCGTCGTCGCGGGCCTCTTGCCACTGGTGATGGCGATGTACGCCGACAAGCTCTTGATGATCGCCTTTCTCGGCAAGGCGCTGCGCGCGACGCTCGCGGTGCTGGTCCTGATGGCGTTCTATGCGCCGCGTTTCGGCACGCCGAAGGGCGCGTTCGCCGGAGTCATCCTGTCGGTGATCGCGACGATCGGCTGGTTCCTCGCGGGCAATCCGTACGGCATCGACAGTTCCTACCTGGCCCTGGCCGTGCCGCTGCTGTGCATGGGCATCAGCCATCTGTTCAAGCCTGCCGCGCCCGGCGCGCTGACGGGCGAGGCGGCCGGCTGATTTGATCTTCCTTATGCCAGCCCCTATTGAAAAGCAGGTGGCTGGCAAAAGCGGGTAGGATGACAAGCGTATCCCGGCGAACGATGGACTCTCGGCCATGAATGCTTCACCTACCCTGCGCGTCGACGTCTGGAGCGATTACGTCTGTCCGTTCTGCTATCTTGAACTGCCGGAAATCCAGCGCTTGGAGGGTCAGTTCAACGACCAGATCGCGGTCGTGTGGCGCGCGTTCGAGCTGCGGCCGGAGCCCAATCCCACGCTCGACCCCAACGCGCAATACCTGCACAACACCTGGAACCGTACGGTCTACCCGCTTGCTGAAAACCGCGGCATGAAACTGAAACTGCCGCCGGTGCAGCCGCGCAGCCGCAAGGCGCAGGAGGCGGCGGCCTTTGCCGAGACGCACGGGCGTTTCAACGCCATGCACGAGGCATTATTCCGCGCCTTCTTCGAACACGGGCGCGACATCGGCGACATTGAAGTACTGTGCGCGGTCGCGGCCGAAATCGACGAGCTGGACCCGTTCGACCTGCGCCAGGCGCTGGAAGAAAACCGGTACACGGCCGAGGTGCTCGATGACGAGCAGCTGGCGCGCGCGCTGGGCATCAACGGAGTACCGATCATGGTCCTGCGCGCGCAAGACGCGCCGTGGGAAGAAGGCCTGCCACTGCGCGGTGCCGTCCCCTACGACATGCTGGAAACCGCGGTGAACGAGGCGCTGGTGCGCTTGCGCAGCTAACGTTCATTAACAATTTAATACAGTTCTTGGGAGAAAAAACAAGTAGAGTCCCGTCATCCGGCCTTTGCCGACAATAAAAAAGGGATCCCGATGAAAAAGACTTTGCTTTTATGCGGCTTGGCCTTCGCACTTGCCGGTTGCCAATCCGTCCCGCCACTGAATTTTTCCGTGCCTAACGTCCGCTTCAGCCAGAAGAAGATTGACGCCGAGCTCAAATCGATGACGGTCTCCATCGCCCGCACCGACGAAAAGACCGGCGAACTGCCGGCCGGCATGGAGCGCATGGTTCCGCAGTTGTGGCAGACATCGCTGCAGGAGTCGCTCAACCGGATGGCCATCTTCAACGATGACGCGCCGAGGAAAGTGAACCTCGCGGTCAAGATCCTCAAATTCGATGTCCCGGAAGACGGACTGGCCGCCATGTTGTTCAAGACCGAGACGGCAGCACGTTACGAAATCTTCGACCGCAAGACCGGCGAAATTATCTATTCGCGCGACTTCATTTCCAGAGGCGAGCTTCCCTTCGATATGACCCTGGTGGGCGACGCGCGCCAGCGCGAGGCTATCAACAGGGCCGTGCAGAACAATATTGCGGGCTTCCTGCAGTCGCTTGAAACGCTCGAGATTGCCAAGCCGGTCGTCGCCACCGCGTCGAACGGGACCGCGGGCACCTGACGTTTGACACAGGCGGCGGCATCGGGCTATGTTGTTGGCGACATGACCGATGGATTCACACAAATGAAAGACCCCGCAACCGCCGCCACCGAACGCAAGCCCGGACCGCTGGCCGGCATCAAGGTCATCGAAATGGGCACCCTGATCGCCGGCCCGTACGGCGCGCGCCTGCTCGCCGAATTCGGCGCGGACGTGATCAAGATCGAGCCGCCCAACAAGGGCGACCCGATCCGCAACTGGCGCGTGCTGCACAACGGGACCTCGCTCTGGTGGTATGTCCAGTCGCGTAACAAGAAATGCATCACCCTCGACTGCGGCGCGCCGGAAGGACAGGCAGTGCTCAAGGCGCTGCTGGCCGAGGCCGATGTCCTGCTCGAGAACTTCCGGCCCGGCACACTGGACAAATGGGGCCTCACGCGCGAAGCGCTGGCCGAGATCAATCCCGGACTGATCGTCTCGCGCGTGTCCGGCTTCGGCCAGACCGGGCCGTACAGCAAGCGCCCCGGCTTTGGCGCGATCGGCGAATCGATGGGCGGCATCCGCCACCTGACCGGCTATCCCGGCATGGCGCCCACGCGGGTGGGCATCAGCCTGGGCGATTCGGTGGCCGCGCTGTACGCGGTGATCGGCATCCTGATGGCGCTGTACCACCGCGACGTGCACCAGGGCGGCGGTCAGGAGATCGACGTGGCGCTGTACGAAGCCGTGTTCAGCCTGATGGAGAGCATGGTGCCCGAATACGACCAGAAGAAGGTGGTGCGCGAACGCACTGGATCGGTCTTGCCGGGCATCGCGCCATCGAACGTCTACCCTACCCGCGACGGCAAGTACGCGGTCATTGGGGCCAATGGCGACGCGATCGTGCAGCGCCTGCTCAAGGTGATGGGGCGCGAGGACATGTTTGACGACGAACGCTTCGCGAACAACGCGGCGCGCGTCAAGCACATGCAGTTCATCGACGACATGATCAGCAACTGGACCAGGCAATACGACCTGGACGCCGTGCTCGACAAACTCAATGAAGCGAATGTGCCGGCCGGGGCGATCTACAGCATCGAGGACATCTTCCGCGACGCGCAGTACCAGGCGCGCGACATGATCCTCGACGTCGAGCATCCCGAGTTCGGCAAGCTGAAGGTGCCGGGCATCGTGCCCAAGCTGAGCAAGACGCCGGGCAGCGTGGAGTGGCTTGGGCCGAAGCTCGGCGAACACAATCTCGACGTGCTGCGCGGGATTGGACTTACCGAAGAACAGATTGCGCAGATGGCGGAGAAAGGCGTGATTTGACGGTTCGTAAGGAGGCGTAACGTGCTCGTCGTTCAGGACCGTAGGGTGCGCACCTGTGCGCACGCGGATTGGGAGCACCTTTAGCGGTTCAGCCAACAGGCCCCGGAACGGTGGCGCGGATCCGGATGCGCTTACTGGCTCGCGGCTTGCTCTTTCACTGCCCAGCGTTCGCGAACCGCGTGCGCACAGGTGCGCACCCTACGCCTTCCGGTGAGCCTTACGATCGGCTTAGCGCGTTGATATCTGCCGCTTCGAGCACCCGCTTTTGCGCGCCGCGCCGCACGACGTTGAGCATGGCCTGCCCCATCTGCCGCGTCGTGACCACCAGATTGGGCAGCGCGCGATGCAGCAAGGGCAGCACTGGCTTGAACAGCGAATAGAAGATGCGGTAAGCCGGCGTCTTGGACTTGATGCCATCGAGCGGCTGGATCATCCCGGGCCGCAGCACGTAGACCGCCCTGAAAGGCAGCGCCAGCAGCGCGTTTTCGGTCTTGCCACGCACGCGCTCCCACATCAGGCGGCTCTTTTCCGTGCTGTCCGCGCCCAGGATGGACACGTAGACAAAGACCATCCGCGGGTTCACGCGCGACAGCGCCGCCCCGGCGTTGACGGCCATGTCGCGGACGATGTGGGTGTACTGCTGCTCACCCAATTTGCCCGGGCTCACACCGATGCAGTAGAAGCACGCGTCAAAGCCGTCCAGCTCCTCGTCCATGCCTTCGTAGTCCCACATTTCGGCATGCACCAGTTCGCGCAGCTTGGGGTGCCGCTGCCCGGTCGGATTGCGCCCGATCGTCTTGACCAGCTCAACGTCAGGCGCGGCCAGGCATTCGCGCAGCACGCCCTGGCCGACCATGCCAGTGGCGCCGAAGATGACGACCTTCACTGCGCACCCGTATGCGCCGACGGGAAGAACAACTGCTCGCCAGAGGGCTTGAACGAAGCGATGCGCGCCTGCCCTTCCGGCGACGTGATCCAGTCGATCAGCATCTTGGCGCCCTTGGCGTTGCTGCCCTTGTGGCGCTCGGGGTTGACCGCGATGATGCCGTACGGGTTGAACATGCGCTTGTCGCCCTCGACCAGGATTGCCAACCCCGTCTTGGCCTTATAGGCGGAATAGGTGGCGCGGTCGGTCAGCGTGTAGGCTTTCAACTCGGCCGCCATGTTCAGCACCTCACCCATGCCCAGCCCCGCCGACACGTAGTTCGCGCCTTGTGGCTTGGTGCCGGCATCCTTCCAGTAGGACTTCTCCATCACGTCGGTGCCGGAGTTGTCGCCGCGCGAAATGAATTTGGCGCCGCTCGCCGCGATCTTTTTGAAGGCCACGATCACGTCCCTGGTGCCCCTGATGTGAGCCGGGTCGGACACCGGGCCGGCGATGATGAAGTCGTTGTACATCACGTCGCGCCGCTCACTGCCCCAACCTTCAGCCATGAACTTGTCTTCCAGTTGGCGCGCGTGCACCAGCGCCACGTCGACGTCGCCGTTCTTGGCCAGCTCCAGCGCCTTGCCGGTGCCGACTGCGATCACATGGACCCTGGTGCCGGTCTTGGCCTCGAACGGCGGCAGCAACCAGCCCAGCAGGCCCGAGTTGTCGGTGCTGGTGGTGGTGCTCAGGCGTATCACCTGCTGCGCCATCGCCAAGGGCGAAACCAGCAGGGCGCACAACAGGGCTGCAAACAGCCGTTTCATCTTTTTCTCCTTGTTGTTATCGAAATTCCAGCTGCCCGTCGCGCAGCTTGATGCGCCGTACGCCGGGCAGCCCGATCAGGTCGCGGTCGTGGCAGGCCATGACCACGCTGCTGCCTGCTTCTACCAAAGTCGGGATCAGCGCGATCACCTGCTCGCGCGCCATCCCGTCCAGGTTCGCGGTCGGCTCGTCCAGCAGCAGCAGCCTGGGTTTGAGCACCTTGGCACGCGCCAGCGCCACCCGCTGCTTTTCGCCGCCCGACAGTTTGGCGGGGTCTGCGTCGCACAGGTGCGCCACTCCAGCCCACGCCATCGCCTGCTCCACCTCCTCTGCCACCCGCGCCTTCGGTTCGCCGCGCGCCAGCAGGCCGTAGCCGATATTGTGCGCCACGCTGGTCGAGAACATGATCGGGTGCTGGTGCACGTACACGATCGCGTTCCTGAGCGCCTTCGGGTACGGGCGCAGCGTCACTTCCCTGCCCTCGAATTCAACATGCCCGACCTCAGCCGGTTCCAGCCCTCCCAGCACGCGCAGCAGGGTGCTCTTGCCCGAGCCGTTCACGCCGGTGAGCACGTAGGCGCGCCCCGTTTCCAGTTCGAGCCGGTCGATGTCGAACAGCAGCCGGTCGCCAAACCGCTTGCGCAGCTTTGAAACCCCCAGCAGCACGCTCATGCCTGTCCGCGTGGCGCGTGCGCCTCGCCCTGCAGGAGCATCAGCACGCCGTTCATCAAAAGCGCCACCGTCACCAGCACGATGCCAAGCGCGATCCCCTGCGCGAATTCGCCCTTGCTCGTCTCCAGCGCGATGGCGGTGGTGATGGTGCGCGTGGCGCCCTCGATGTTCCCGCCTACCATCAGCGCGCAGCCGACTTCGGAGATCACCCGCCCAAAGCCGCTGATCACCGCCACCATCACGCCAAAGCGCACCTCGTGCAAAAGCGTGCCCATGACCCGCCAGCGCGAGGCGCCGTGTGCGATCGCGGTTTCCGCATAGCGCGGGTCGGCCGCCTGCACGGCGGCCAGTGTAAAGGCGAGCAGCACCGGCAGCGCGATGATCATCTGGCCGGCGACCATTCCCGGCTGGGTGAACAGCCACTGCAGTGACCCCATCGGCCCGTGGCGCGACAGCAGCAGGTACAGCAGCAGTCCGACCAGCACCGTCGGCAGCGACAGCGCGGCCTGCGCGAGCCAGATCACGATGCGGCGCCCGGTAAAGCGGTGCATCGCGATCAGGTAGCCCAGCACGACGGCCGGCGGCGTCGCCAGCAGCAGGCCGAGCGTACTGGTCTTGACCGAGACCCAGACGATGCCCCACAGCGCCGGGTCGCCGGTCAGCAGCAGCACGAAGGCGGCGCGGGTGGTGTCCAGCAGGTGCATCATGCGGGCCGGGGAACCGGGCGCAAGTCAGCCTCCAGCAATTCGGGCTCGAACACGAGCCGTTCGTGCCCGGCCAGCAGCAGGAAGTGCCTGCCGGTGCAGCGCGCCAGCAGCGACATGCCCACGTGCTCGGCCACCATGTGCCCCATCTGGGTGGTGCCGGAGCGCGACAGCAGGAACGGAATGCCCATCTGCGCGCCCTTGATCACCATTTCCGACGTCAGGCGGCCGGTGGTGTAGAACACCTTGTCCTCGCCTCCCATCCCTTCCAGCCACATCAGCCCGGCGATCGCGTCCACCGCGTTGTGGCGGCCGACGTCCTCGATAAAGTACAGCAGCTCGCCCGTGTTGGAGAACAGCGCGCAGCCATGCACCGAGCCGGCCTGCTTGTAGATCGACTGCTGGGTGCGGATCGTCTCGACGATGCGGTACACCACCGACTGCGTCAGGCGCGCGTGGGGCGGCAGCGCGATGCTGTCCACCTCGTCCATCAGGCCGCCGAACACCGAGCCCTGGCCGCAACCGGTGGTCACCACCTTCTTGGAGGTGCGCTCCTCCAGGTCGGCAATGCCGTTCCTGGTGACCACCGCCACCGCATCGACCGACCAGTCGACCTGTACCGACTCCACCTCGTCGATCGAGCGCACCAGCCGCTGGTTGCGCAGGTAGCCGAGGGTCAGCGCCTCGGGCGCGGCGCCCAGGGTCATCAGGGTCACCAGTTCGCGCTTGTCGACATACACCGTCAGCGGCCGTTCGGCCGGGATGAAGGTCGACGCGCGCCGGCCCTTTTCGTCGATGGAGAGCACCTCGTGCGTGAGCCTGGCGCTCGCCTTGGACAGCTGCGGACGGTGGCTGATCAGGTCTGGGAAGTTCATGCTTGCGATTGTGCCATGTCCCCCAAAATTTGGCCGCCACCGAAGGAACCCTGCGGTGCGACCGTCCCGCCCGGGGTGACCCGGACCGCGCAGTATTTGAACTCGGGTATTTTGCCGAAGGGGTCAAGCGCCGGGTTGGTCAGGCGGTTGATCGCCGCCTCGTAGTAGCAGAAAGGGGCGAACACCGCGCCGACCGGCGAACTGTCGTCGGCGCGTGCATACAGCGCCACCTGCCCGCGGCGCGAGGCGATGGTGATCACCTCGCCGGGCTTAACGCCCAGGCGCGCCATGTCCAGCGGGTGCACCAGCGCCACCGGATCGGGCTCGATCGCGTCCAGCACCGCGGTGCGACGGGTCATGCTCCCGGTGTGCCAGTGTTCGAGCTGGCGGCCGGTGATCAGGACCATCGGATACTCGGCGTCCGGGCGCTCGTTGGCCGGGATGATGTCGGCCGGGACGAAACGGGCACGCCCGCCCTCGCGCGGGAAGTCGTGCGCGAATACCACCGGCTCGCCCGGGTCGCCCTCGTGCAGGCACGGATAGGTGACCGCGTCATCAAGCTCCAGCCGCTCCCAGGTGATGCCGCCGATGCTGGGCATCGTGCGCCGCATCTCGTCGAACACCTCGGACACGTGTCCGTAGTTCCACGGCAGACCGAGGCGGCGCGCGATCTGCTGGATGATCCACAAGTCCTGTTTCGCTTCGCCCGGCGGATCGATCGCCTGGCGGCCCAGCTGCACCAGCCGGTCGGTGTTGGTGAAGGTGCCGGTTTTTTCAGGGAAGGCGGAAGCGGGCAGGATCACGTCCGCCAGGTACGCGGTCTCGGTCAGGAAGATGTCCTGCACCACCAGGTGGTCGAGCGCGGCCAGCGCGGCGCGCGCGTGGTTGGCGTCCGGGTCCGACATGGCCGGGTTCTCGCCCATGATGTACATGCCGCGGATTTCGCCGCGGGTTATCGCGTCCATGATCTCGACCACCGTCAGGCCCGGTTTGGGGTCGAGCGCCGTGCCCCAGGCCTGCTCGAACCTGGCGCGCGCGGCAGGGTTGTCGACGCGCTGGTAATCCGGCAGCATCATCGGGATCAGGCCGGCATCGGACGCGCCCTGCACATTGTTCTGGCCGCGCAGCGGATGCAGGCCGGTGCCAAGACGGCCGATCTGGCCGGTCATCAGCGCCAGCGCAATCAGGCAGCGCGCGTTGTCGGTGCCGTGCACGTGCTGCGAAACGCCCATGCCCCACAGGATCATCGACGCCTTTGATGTTGCGTACAGGCGGGCGCAGTAGCGGATCGTTTCGGCGTCGATGCCGCAGACCGGCGCCATCGCTTCCGGGCTATAGCCTTCGACGTTCTTCTCCAGTTCTTCAATGCCGATGGTGCGGCTGTCGATGAAGGCCCGGTCGACCAGCCGCTCGGTGACGATCACGTGCATCATTGCGTTGAGCAGGGCGACGTCGGTGTCGGGCTTGAACTGCAGGTAGCGGTGCGCGTGGCGCGCCAGGTCGGAGCGGCGCGGGTCACACACGATCAGTTTGGTGCCGGCGCGCACCGCGTTCTTCATCCACGTGGCCGCGACCGGATGGTTGACGGTCGGATTGGCGCCGATGACGATCACCACCTCGGCGCGCGTCACGTCCATCACCGGGTTCGACACCGCGCCGGAACCGATCCCCTCCAGCAGCGCCGCCACCGACGAGGCATGGCAAAGGCGCGTGCAGTGGTCCACGTTGTTGCTGCCAAAGCCGGTGCGCACCAGCTTCTGGAACAGGTAGGCTTCCTCGTTGCTGCCCTTGGCCGAACCAAAGCCGGCCAGCGCATGCTTGCCGTGCTGGTCGCGAATCTGCGCCAGCTTGCCGCCGGCCAGTTCAAGGGCCTCTTCCCAGCTCGCTTCGCGGAACACGTCCAGCACCCGGCTCGGGTCGAGCGTGAAGTCGCCGGTCTTGGGGAAGCCTTCCCGGCGGATCAGCGGCTTGGTGAGGCGATGCGGGTGATGCGCATAATCGAAGCCATAACGGCCCTTGACGCACAGCCGGCCGTGGTTGGCCGGGCCGTCGCGGCCCTCGACGTACAGAATCTTGTTGTCCTTGACGTTGTAGGTCAGCTGGCAGCCGACGCCGCAGTATGGGCAGACCGAGTCGACCTTTTTGTCGGGGATATCAAGCGCCGCACCGCGCGCCGGCGCCAGCGCACCGGTCGGGCAGGCCGCTACGCACTCGCCGCAGGCCACGCAGGTCGAAGCGCCCATCGGGTCGGCCTGGTCGAACACGATCCTCGCGTCCTGGCCGCGAAATGCCAGGCCGATCACGTCGTTGACCTGCTCGTCGCGGCAGGCGCGCACGCAGCGCGTGCACTGGATGCAGGCGTCGAGGTTGACGGTGATCGCCGCGTGCGTGGCGTCGCATTGCGGCTGGGCGCGGGTCGCGGGAAAGCGCGGCAGGCCGACACCGAGCTTTTGCGCCCACAGGTCGACTTCGTTCTCGCGCGTGTACCCGGATTGCCGCATATCCGACATCAACAGTTCGAGCACCATCTTTTGCGCGGCCACCGCGCGCGGGCTGTCGGTGGTGACCTTCATGCCCTGCGACGGGTGCCGGCAGCACGATGGCGCGAGCACACGCTCGCCGTCGATCTCCACCATGCACGAGCGGCAGTTGCCAACGGCTTCCAGTCCGTCCTTGTGGCACAGGTGCGGTATCTCGATGCCTTCGCGTCCGGCGACCTCGATCAGGGTTTCGTGCGGCATCGCCTCGACCTGGCGGCCGTTGATTTCGAATGTGACGGTCTTAAGAATGGCGTTCATGGCTGCACCAGTTCATGCGGGAAGTACTTGATGACGCAATCGAACGGATTCGGCGCCGCCTGGCCCAGGCCGCAGATCGAAGCGTCGCGCATCACCTGCGACAGGTCGGCCAACAGTTCGGTATCCCACTGTGGCTGTTCCATCAGCGCCACCGCCTTGGCGGTGCCGGCGCGGCACGGCGTGCACTGGCCACAGGACTCATCCTGGAAGAACCTGAGGGTATTGAGCGCGGCCTTTCTGGCGCTGTCGTGGCTGGACAGGACCACGACCGCGGCCGAGCCGATGAAGCAGCCGTAGGGCTGCAGCGTGTCGAAGTCGAGCGGAATGCCGCTCATCGACGCGGGCAGGATGCCGCCCGAGGCGCCGCCCGGCAGGTAGCCGTAGAAGCTGTGGCCCTCCTGCATGCCGCCGCAGTATTCGTCGATGAGTTCGCGGATCGTGATGCCGGCCGGGGCCAGCTTCACGCCCGGCTCGCGCACCCGGCCCGAGACCGAAAACGAGCGCAGTCCGCGCCGGCCGTGGCGGCCGTGGCCGGCAAACCAGTCGCCTCCTTTTTCCAGGATCTCGCGCACCCAGTGCAGGGTTTCGAAATTGTGCTCCAGGGTCGGGCGGCCGAACAGGCCCGACTGGGCCACGTACGGCGGACGCAGGCGCGGCATGCCGCGCTTGCCTTCGATCGATTCGATCATCGCCGATTCCTCGCCGCAGATGTAGGCGCCCGCGCCGCGCCGCAGGACGATCTGCGGCATGCCGGGTGTCGGCGGATCGGCGCGCAGCTTGTCCAGTTCCTCTTCCAGCATCGCCCGGCAGGCGTGGTACTCGTCGCGCAAGTAGATGTAGATGGCCTCGATGCCCACCGCCCACGCCGCGATCAACGCACCTTCCAGGAAGCGGTGCGGGTCGCGCTCGAGGTAGACGCGGTCCTTGAAGGTGCCGGGTTCGCCCTCGTCGATATTAATCGCCATCAGGCGCGGTCCTGGCTCCGCCCGCACGATGCGCCACTTGCGCCCGGCCGGAAAGCCAGCACCGCCCAGGCCGCGCAGGCAGGATGCCTCCAGCTTGCCGATCACGTCTTCGACCTCGTGCTCGCCGGCCGCGCATGCGCGCAGCAGGCGATAGCCGCCCTGCTCGCGGTAGGAAGCATGGTCGATGTGGTTAGTGATCCTTTCCGGGGCTGCGCCTGCGGCGGCTCGGGCCGCGAGCTTGTCCAGCGTCGCATGCGGAACCGCGTGCTGGCCCACCAGCGCGGCCGGAGCCTGTTCGCAGCGGCCGATGCAGGGCGCGGCAAGCACGCGCACCTCACAGCCGAGAATGTCCGGCAGCCGGGCCAGCAGTTCGTGGGCGCCGGCCAGCTCGCACGACAGGCCGGCGCACACGCGCACCGTGAGCGGCGCCGGGGCAGCCTCGCCGTCGCGCAGCACGTCGAAGTGGTGGTAGAACGTGGCCACCTCGTAGACCTCGGCCTGGGCCAGGCGCATTTCCTGCGCCAGCGCGGCCAGATGGGCGGCGGACAGGCAGCCGAAGCGGTCCTGGATCGTGTGCAGGTGCTCGATCAGCAGGTCGCGCTGGCGCGAAGCGCTGCCGAGCAGCTCCTGCACTTCGCGCAACGCCTGCGGATCGACGCGGCGGCCCTTCGGCGCCTCGCGCTTGCGCTGGCGCGATGGGCCTTGGGCGGCGATCGGGATGATGGGGTGGTTCATCAGACAGTCCTGGGGAATTCATTGTATTCGATGCGCATGCTGATCCGTAGGGTGCGCACCTGTGCGCACGCGGTACGGTTGATCAGCCCGTAGCTCACGCAAGCTTGTTACAGTGAGGGTAGCATGATGCGCAATTAGAAAGAATAGGCGGCGGCGAGCACATGATGCGCACGCGGTTCGCGAACTGTACGCAAGCAGCAGCCGCAAGTCAGCATGCGGTGACCGCGCGTGCGCACAGGTGCGCACCCTACGTACGGTACGCGGGCTCATCTCCTGCGTTTCTTCCAGTTGTAATCCGGCCCCACCACATCCACGCCCGGATGCCCGACTAAATCCGGGTGCTCCGACGACATCGTCACGAATCGCACCGCCTCGCCCGCACGCTGGCGCGCACGTAGCTGCTCCATGAAATTCATGGCCTGGACCATCGCGCTGGTGTCGTACAGCTTCGAGTGCGGCTTGTGTTCGCCATTTTCGACTGTCGTCCAGTACACCATGTACATCGCTTTACCCTCCCCGCACGCCGGTAACACTTTGAAACACTCAGAAATATAGCGCGATACAGGCACACAGGATGCTTCTTTGCCCCACGACGGCAGCAAACGTACCGTCCTCATTCGTACAGGCGAAAAACAACGAGCAATTAAAGTGTTGGAATTATGTTCTACGGATATAAAAAGTATTTACGAGAGGAATATCTGTCGATACAATACGTTACATAGTTTTACATGAACATTAACAAGGCACCCGGCCATGCACGCTCTTCCTGAAGTCGCGTTACCCAGTTCATCCGCTGTAATTATCGGGAGGATCGTGCCATGAGGCTTTACAACGCCGAACCCGGCTTTGCCGAGCGTCTGGTCGCGACGGCCCAGCCGTCGATCACGATCCGCTCGGGGATTTCCCGCGACCTGCCCACGATTCCGTACTGGCGAGAGCTGCTCAAGCTCAAGGCGCGCGCGCTGGCGCACCGGGCACAGACGCAAGGCTGGCTGCAGCTCTTGAACTCGCACCCGACGTTTTCGGAGTACGTGCAGAACTATCCGCGCTTCCTGTACAAGATTTACCGGCCATACCTGACCAATACACTGCCGATCGAAGCGCGACTGGCGGTGCTCGCCTCGCACTACCAGTTCGTGTTCCAGCGCGGACTGGGGGATCTTGTATCCCAGGCCAGCCGCGGACCGGTGGTAATCGCGTCGAGCGCAGGCAAAAGCGGCGAGCGCTACAACGTCAAGCTGCGCGCGATCGGCCCACTCGAGCGCGAGGGCGAACTGGTGCTGCAACTGTGCGCCGGGGACGAAACGCTGTATTCGGTCGCATTCACGTTCGCCTGGCGCGGGCAGTGCCAGACGGTGAACATCGGCTGCATCCAGGGCGCCAAAGGCGGCGCCACGCTGGAGGCGATCCGGCACGCCACGCGCGATCTGCACGGCGCGCGGCCCAAACACCTGCTGGTGACGCTGGTGCGCCAGCTCGGCCACGCATTCGGCTGCGAGCAGCTGCGCATGGTGTCGAACGCCAACCGCGTGGTGAAGAGCGCGATGCGCCAGGGCCGGGTACGTTCGGACTACGATCAACTCTGGATCGAGCTGGGCGCGCAGCTGCAGGCCGATGGCGACTTCATGCTGCCGTGCGCGCCAGTGGCGCCGCTGGACCTGGAGAGCATCCCGTCGAAGAAGCGCTCGGAGGCGCGCAAGCGGCATGAGCTGGTGGCGACGCTGGCCAATGATGTGACGGTGCGGCTGGGCGGGCAAGTCTGAATTCAGAACGTACGGCTTAACTGAGGCGTAGGGGGCGCGGGGCCGCCGAGGACCTGTGCGCACGCGGTTCGCAAAAGTTGCGTAGCGAAAGCACCAGCCGCGAGCCAGCATACGGTGACCGCGTGCGCACAGGTGCGCACCCTACGATGGTTTTTATGCGCCAGCGCATAGGACGCACTTCCTCTTGCCGGCCGCCCCCCTACAGCATCGGGCGCAGCTCGCGCCACGCCATGTCAGCTCCCATCTGTTCCATGCAGTTGTGGTGCCCCAGCGGGCATTCGCGCTGGCGGCACGGCGCGCAATCCAGGCGCAGGGACAGCGAGCGCGCCATGTCGGAGAACGGCGGCGCGTGATCCGGGTCGGTCGGCCCGTACAGCGCCAGCACCGGCCGGTTCAGGGCGGAGGCAATGTGCAGCAGGCCTGAATCGTTCGCCACTACCGCCGCGGCTTTCGCGATCAGCGCAATCGCTTCGTCAAGCTTGGTCTGCCCGGCCAGGTTCAGGATGGCGTGTGCGGCATCGCCTGCGTTGGCTGCCACCTCGTCACACGTCGGCCGGTCCTTGGGCGATCCGAGCAGGGCCACTTGCGCTGACGGATTGGCCTGCACGATCGCCTGCGCCAGCGCGCCGAAATGGCGCGGCGGCCAGCGCTTGGCGGCGCCGAATTCGGCGCCCGGCGCAAACGCGACCAGCGCCCTCCCCTCGCCCACGCCGTGCCGCGCGCGCACCTGGGCCACCTGCTCGCCCGGCACGGTCAAGCGCGGACGCGGCAGGTCGGCAGCCAGCGGTTCGGACGGGTCACGCGCCAGGGCCGCATAGAACGGCACCATCGGCCGCGGCGGAACCTCGTCGTGGTGCATCACGTTGACCAGGCCGTAGCGCATCTCGCCCTTGTAGCCGACCCGGCGCGGGATGCCGGCCAGCCAGGGGATCAGGGCGTATTTGATCGTGTTGGGCAGCACGAAGGCGTCCGCGTAGCCACGCTCGCGCAGCAGCTTCGCGTACTTCCAGCGTTCGGAAAGCTGCAGCGCGCGGTGGCGAAACGGCGTCTCAAGCACGGTATCGACCTGGGCGACGGCGCGCCACACCGGCGCCACCGAGGGCGGCGCCAGCACGTCGATCTGCCGTTCGGGGCGGGACTGCCTGAGCAGCGCCAACAGCGGCTGCGCCATCACCGCGTCGCCGATCCAGTTCGGAGAAACGATCAGGGTGCGCGGCTGCCCGTTCATTTTTCGGCCAGCGCGGCGGCGAACTGCAGGCGGTACAGGTTGGCGTACATGCCGTTCATCGACAGCAGCTCGTCATGCGTGCCCTGCTCGACAATGCGGCCGTGCTCCATCACCACGATGCGGTCGGCGCGTTCGATGGTCGACAGCCGGTGCGCGATCACGATCGTGGTGCGGCCGGCCATCAGCGTGTCGAGCGCGGCCTGCACCGCGCGTTCCGATTCGTTGTCCAGCGCCGAGGTGGCTTCGTCCAGGATCAGGATCGGCGCGTCCTTGTAGATCGCGCGTGCGATCGCGACCCGCTGGCGCTGCCCGCCCGACAGGCGCATGCCGTTCTCGCCGATCATCGTGTCCACGCCATCGGGCAGTCTTTCCACCACGTCCGACAGGTGCGCGGCCTTGATCGCGGCGGCCAGCCGCTCGCGGTCGATGTGCTCGACACCGTAGGCGACGTTGGCGGCCAGGGTGTCGTCGAACAGCACCACGTTCTGGCTCACCATCGCCAGCTGGCGGCGCAGGCTGGCCAGCGTGATCTCCTGGTACGGCACGCCGTCGAGCAGGATGCGGCCCGACTCAGGTTCGTAAAAGCGCGTGACCAGGTTCACGAAAGTCGACTTGCCGCCGCCCGACACGCCCACCAGCGCCACGGTCTGCCCCGGCTGCACGTCGAGCGTGACATTGGACAGCGCCGTGCCGTGCGCGCCGGGATAGCGGAAGCTGACGCGCTCGAACCGCAAATGGCCGGTGGCAGAGCCGATCTCGCGCGTGCCCGGGTCCTCTTCGACCGGCGAATCGATCATCTGGAACACGGTCTCGGTGGCCGCCATCCCGCGCTGCATCGGGCCGTTCAGTTCGGCCAGCGACTTCATCGGGGTCAGCAGCATGATCATCATCGCGACGAAGTTGGTGAACTCGCCCACCGTCATGTTGGATCGGATCGCGAGGATCACCACCAGCGACAGCGCGAGCGAGGTCGCGATCTGGGTCACCGGCGCGGTCGCCGCGAACGCCACTGTGGTGCGCTGCGAGAAGCCGAGCAGCGCCGCGCTGCGCTGTTCGAAGCGGCGGCGCTCGTAATGCTCGCCGGAGAACACGCGGATCACCTGATGCCCGCGCGC
Organism: Massilia horti; assembly: GCF_004614195.1. GTDB lineage: Bacteria > Pseudomonadota > Gammaproteobacteria > Burkholderiales > Burkholderiaceae_D > Telluria > Telluria horti. Next base: position 33,038 of record NZ_SPUM01000040.1, read on the forward strand.
GGCCTCGTCCACCACCTGGGTCATTTCCGCGGTCACGCGCTGGTTCTCGCGGTTCAGGCGGCGCAGGCGCCCGGTGGTGGTGCGCACGATCACGGCGGTGAGCGGCAGGATCACGATCGCCAGCAGGGTCAACTTCCAGTTCAGGTACAGGAGCGAGGCCAGCAGGCCGATCACCACCAGCACGTCGCGCACGCAGGCCACGAATACCGAGTTGATCATGTCGACCACCTGGCGCACGTCGCCGATTACGGTGTTGATGATCCTGCCGGTCGACTCTTCATGGAAGCGCGCCACCGGCAGGCGCAGCAGACGCTCGAACATCTGCCGCCGCAGGTCGTTGAGCACGCGGCTGATCACCCAGTTGTTCAGGTAGGCTGTGCCGAAGGTGCCGACGCCGCGCAGGACGAAGATCGAGACCAGCACCGCCGGGATCCACCACAGCGGGAAATCGACCTTTTCCTTGAAGCCGTCGTCAAGCAGCAGTTCGATCGCCTTGGTCAGCATCGGCTGGGTGGACGCGGTCAACGCCATCGCCAGCAGGGACAAAAAGGCACGCAGACGGTACGGTTTGACGATCGCCCACAGGCGCTTGACGATGACGTTATTTTCCAATTGACTCTTTCGCATTCAGGCAGTAGCCCATGAGCAGGAACACCATGAACGCATAGAACATGCTGCCTTTGACAGACCAGAAGATCACTTCGGTCAGGCCGAAGCTGAAATAGCACAGCACCACCAGCAGCCCGGCCAGCGCGGGCGCCAGTTGCTGCGGCGCGCTGGCGCGGGCTTGGCCGAGCGCGCGCCAGAAGAAGGCGAACGGCGCAGCGAGCAGGCTGAACCAGGCGGCAAACCCGACGATCCCGCCGGTGGCGAAGGCCTGCAAGCCATCATTATGCATGTGCGGCATGGGCAGCACCGCGCGGTCAAGCAGGCCCTGCTGCACGTAACGCCGCAGCTCGCCGTGCGTCAGGTTGGCATCGATCCCGAACAGCGGGTGCTCCTGGATCAGCATAACGGCGCCCTTCCACAGTTCCAGGCGAATGCCCAGGCTGGTATCCTTGCTGCCGCCGTCCGACCAGGCGCGCACGTCGTCCACGCCCTCCGCCACCCGGTCCTGCATCCCCAGCGACGGCACGAAATATGCGCTTCCGCAAATCAGCAGGCCGGCCGCGACCAGCGCACGCACGCGCCGCCCCGGCACCAGCCTGGCCTGCAACAGCACCAGCCCGACCGGCAGCAACGCCACCAGCGCGCCGCGGGTGCCGGTGAACAGCGCGGCGGCGATGCCGGCCAGCGCGCCGAGCACGGGCCAGGCCATCCGCCAGCCCCGCTGAATATCGATGGTGGCGACGACGGCCAGGAGCGCCATGCACAGCGACAGGTCGCCGAAGGTGATTGGATTGATCAGCCCGCCGGGACGGTCGATGTGCTGGCCCAGGCGCTGGTAGGCCACCAGCGCCAGCGCCGCCAGGGTGCCGGCGATCACGCCCCACCACAGCGCGCGGCGCGGGGGACGGGCGACCAGCACCAGCATCAGCACCGTCACCGCCAGGAACATGCGCAACGGCTTTTCCAGGTTGTTGGCGGTCGCTTCCGGGCGCACAACATAACACAACAACGCAAAGCAGAAGTTGAACATGAACGCGAACACCACCCACCGGCTCTCGTGCCAATGGCGTGCCAGCGCGGCGCGGCAGTCGCGCCACATGAACGGCGCGATAAACAGGAACAAAAAGCTGACCGTGCTGACCCCGAACAAAGTAACCAGGCTCAATGCAGGGAATAAAAAGGTCAGCGCGCCGATCCAAACAGGCGCGGATTTGTGACTTTTCTTTAAATTATTGTTCATTCAGAATTTTGTGGGATATCCTTGCCACCTAAGCCAAGTTTTAAAGCGATCCGCATGCAGCAAGCCCATACAATCTCGCTCGTAATCACCACCTACGACCGGCCGGATGCCCTGTCGGCGGTGGTCGAGGCCTGTTTCGCGCAGGACGACAAGAACTTCGAGATCATTATCGCTGATGACGGCTCCACTGCCAACACGAGGGAATGCATCGACCGGCTGCGCGCACGCGCGCCCATGCCCCTGTTGCACGTGTGGCAGCCGGACGAAGGATTCCGCGCCGCCATGGTGCGCAACCGCGGCACGCTCGCTGCGCGCGGCGACTACATCGTATTCCTCGATGGCGACTGCATCCCGCGGCGCGACTTCATCGCGCGCCACCGCGCGCTGGCGCAGCGCGGCTGCCTGGTCACCGGCAGCCGCGTCCTGCTCAGCCCAAGACTGACCGACAGCGTGCTGCGCGACGAAGTCGGGCTGGACGCGCTGGGACTGACCGACAAGCTGCGCTACCGCATGAGCGGAGACATGAACAAGCTGTTGCAGCTGCTGGTGCGCTGGCCCGACGTGGGCCGCGTGCGGCACCGCTTCAACTGGCGCCGCATCAAGTCCTGCAACCTGGGCGTATGGCGTTCGGACCTGGAGCGGGTGAACGGATTCGACGAGAGTTTTCACGGCTGGGGCCATGAAGACGCGGACCTGGTGGTGCGCCTGCACCACGCGGGCGTCAAGCGCAAAGAGGGTGCGTTCGGCACCGAAGTATTCCACCTGTGGCATCGCGAAGCGGAGCGCGACAACGAGTCGGCCAACCGGCGCGTGGTGCTGGAGCGCGCCGCAAGCCGCTCGACCCAGGCGGTGAGAGGCTTACGTGAACACGTCCGCCCGGGCAAGGGCGCGGAGGACAGGCCCGGCTCATAACAACTCGCATGCGGAAAATGCCGGGAGCCGCGGGCCATAAGAACGATAACGATAACGATAAACATAAACATGACACCCAATCCGAGACTGTCCGTTGTCATCAGCACCTACAACTGGCCGGAAGCACTGCAAGCCGTGATCGAAGGTTTTTTCCGGCAAACCGACCTGAATTTCGAAATCATCGTCGCCGACGACGGCTCGGGCCAAGCCACCCGCGAGTGCGTCGAGCGCCTGCGTGAACGCTCCCCGGTGCCGATCATGCATGTGTGGCAGCCGGACCTGGGCTACCGATTGTCGATGTCGCGCAACCGCGGCATCCGCGCCTCGAGCGGCGACTATGTGCTGGTCCTGGATGGCGACTGCATTCCCCGCCGCAATTACATCGAGCAGCACCGCAAGCTGGCGCGCGCCGGCTTCATGGTCACCGGCAGCCGCATCCTGCTCAATGCGGCGGCGAGCCAGCGCGTGCTGGCCGGGCGGCTCGACCTGCAATCGATCGGCCTGACGGACAAGCTGCGCCTGCGCCTGCGCGGCGAAGCCAACAAACTGCCGCAATTGCTATGGACCCTGCCCGATATCGGACGCGAAAAGTCGCGCTTTTCCTGGCGCCGCATCAAGGGCTGCAACATGGGCATCTGGCGCGCGGACCTGGAGCGCATCAACGGCTTTGACGAAAGCTTCCAGGGCTGGGGCCACGAGGATGCGGACCTGGTGGTGCGGCTGTTCCATGCTGGAGTAATGCGCAAGGACGGCGCGTTCGCCACTGAAGTGTTCCACCTGTGGCATCGCGAAGCCAAGCGCGACCACGCATCGAGCAACCGCCGCATGGTGCTCGAACGCCGGGTCAACAAGACCACCCAGGCCGTCAAAGGATTGCGGGAACAGCAGGAGGAAGCGGTCGTCGTGCAAGAAACCGACGATTATTGGTCCTCCCCCTGACGTTCCGGTTCTGATGCCACCGACGCCAGGCGCCGCGCGACAAGCGCGTTCCGCTTGAACTCGCGCAGCTCTTCTGTGTCCAATCCGATGGGCGGACAACGGAAATGGTGGCATGACCATGAACCAGCTACTGCGCAAGAGCCTGTCGATCATCGTTCCGGCCTATGATGCCGCAGCCTTTATCGAACCTTGCCTGCGTTCGATCCTCGCGCAACTGGAACCGCAGCATGCGCTGGTCGTCATCGACGACGGCTCGCGCGACGCCACCGGCGAAATCGCCGAGCACCTGCAGCACGAATTCGCGCATGCCCGGTTCACCATCGTGCGCCAGCCGAACCACGGGGTTGCGACGGCCCGCAACCAGGGGCTGGCGGCGGCTGACGGCGAGTACGTGCTGTTCGTCGACGCCGACGACCTGCTCGAACCCGGGGCGCTGCTGGCGCTCGACCGCGCGATCGCGACGCACCGGCCGGACGTGGTCGCGTGCGACTACAATACCTGGCGGCAGAGAAAAAAGAAGCACAAGTGCAAGCGCATGATGCTCGGCTATCCACCGAACGCGCTGCTGCATGACCAGGAGGCGATCCTCTGTTCCTTCTTCGCCGGCCGCCAGAATTACGTGTGGGCCAACGTGTTCCGGCGCGAGATTTACGAACGCGTGCGCCAGCCAGTTTTTCCTCCCGGCCGGGTGTTCGAAGACGTCGCGGTGGTAGCGCGCCTGCTGGCCGAATGCGCAAGCCTGTTTCACCTGTCGCGGCCCATCATCGATTACCGCCAGCACCCGAGCAGCCTGAAGTGCCAGGTATCGAGCAAATGGTGCGTCGACTTCGTGTGGGCGCTCCGTCAGATCAGGGACAGCTTCGTGGCGCTGCCGGTGAGCGACGCGGTGCGCATGCATATCGACGTCGCCGCCTGCCACTTCTACGTGGGGATCGTCAAAACCTCCTACCAGCTGCCGTGGCGCGAGGGGCGCGTGGTGCGGGCGCAGGTCAGGCAACTGTTCCTGGACAGCCTGTTCAACCATCCGCTCGCGGTGCTGGCGGCGATGGAGCGCGGCACGGTGATCTCGCGCGATCATGAATTCGACCTCACGGCTGCCAGCCAGGCGCGCAAGGCGCTCAGTGGAAGCGTCGCGTTCGGGATCATGAAATCGGCAAGCCGCAGGTGGAAGATGTGGCAGCAGCGGCTGGCTGCGGCGACCTGATTTCGCTGGCGTCCCGCCAACGTCGCGGGGCCTGTTGGCTGGACTGCTAACGGTGTTCGCAATCCGCGTGCGCAGCAGAG
>NZ_SPUM01000139.1 GCF_004614195.1 Massilia horti
CCCCATATTCTTTCATGCGCCGGGGTGGCACGCTCTGCAATGACCGTTAGGGTGCACGCGGCCGGCGAGGCCTGTGCGCACGCGGTCACCGTTCGCCGGCTTGCGGCCTCACCACCAGCATGCGCCGTTTGCATTGCGCGCTGCAACTCAATGCACACGTACCGCGTGCGCACTGGTCCTCGGCGGCCCCGCGCCCCCTACGAAGTTCGCGAAAGATGCGTAGTGGGAGCGGCAGCCGCAAGCCCGCAAGCGGTGACCGCGTGCGCACTGGTCCTCGGCGGCCCCGCGTCCCCTACGATTTGATGCTAGCGGCAAAACCGCCGGTCGTGTTCCTCGATTTCCCACTCCAGCCGGTCGGCCGCGGCATAGGTGTCCGCCGCCACGCGGTTCAGATGCGTGATCGACGCATCCAGCCGGGGCCCTGTGCGCCCCCGGCATTCCTTGACATACCATTGCGCCAGGTCGCGCCGGATGCCGTTCAGGTCGTCCTTCAACTCGCCAAGCATGCGGCGCAGGCTGCGGTCGGCATCGACCGCGCCATCCGCGCGTCCGGACAGCAGGTGCGCCGACAGCGCGCCGATCTTGCGCTGCATTCCCATGAGCCGGCGCGACAGCGCGTCGATGCGGCGCGCGCAGCGCAGCTCGACGAACAGCGCCGATGGCGACAGCCTGCGCCGCCATAAGATCAGTGTCTTCGAGCTCCGTAGCGAATGCAAGGTTGCGGCAACGATCTGCTTGATGGTTGCTGTCAGCATGGCATGAACCCGTCGAAAGTGTGAGGGGGATTGGCGCCATCAACTTCGCCGCGCCTGGGCTGCAAGCAGTGTGGGGGCGATCCCCTACCCTGTCAAACGTCCTTGCGGTACGCGGCCATGATGCCGGACAAGGCAACTGCAGATTTCACGTTAAGAGGTGCATCCTCATGCAGAACCGGCAAGCTTGGCCTCTCGGTCGAGCGCGTTCACACAGTAATCGGCCATCGCTGCGAGCACCTGCGGGTCTTCGCCGACCGCGCCGGCCACCTTGATATTCAAGTCGGGATGCGCGGCACGCAGGCCATCGATCAGCGCGGGCAGGTCGCGCAGCAGGTGGCCGCCCTGACCGAGGAACACCGGCACCACGGTCACATCCAGCACGCCGGCCGCCGCCAGCGCCGCCACGTGCTGCGGCAGGCGCGGCTCCATCAGTTCGAGAAAGGCGAGCGATACCGCGCACTCTGGCAGGCGGCCCTGGGTCAGGTCGCGCAGGCGCTCGAATGGCGCGGCCCAGCTGCTTGCGCGGGCGCCGTGCGCGAACAGGACCAGCGCGCGCTTCATCAATGTCGCTCCACCCACCATAGCGCACCTAGCGCCAATAGCAGGAACAGCACGCTGGGCGCAACGGCGGTCATGAACGCCGGCCAGGTCGAGAGCATCCCGAGGTGCGAGAACAGCGAGTTAATCAGCAAGAAGCTCACGCCGATCATGATGCCGATGAAGATCTTCAGGCTGACCCCGCCGCTCCTCGTGTGCAGGTAGCCGAACGGCAGCGCCAGCGCCATCAGCACGAAAATCGCCAGCGGGTCGACGATCTTCTTCCAGAACGCGATCTTGAAGCGTTCGGTCTCCTGGCGGTTCTCGGCCAGGTGGCGCGTGTAGACCGCCAGTTCGTTGGCGGACATGCGCTCCGGGTCGGAACGCGAGACCGACAGGATCTTGGGCGTGATCTCCGACACCAGGTCCATCGTCTCCAGCTTGCGGGTGGCCACCGACGCCGTCTCCTGGCCGAAGGTGCTCTGGATGGTTGTCCCGGCCGGCAGCGGCGCGCCCGGGTCCGGCAGTACGCGGCTGTTCTGGAACAGCGTCTCGGTCACGTCCTGCAGGCGCCAGATGTTATTGCCGCTGAAGGTCGCGCTGGCCGCCGTGATGAGCGAGCGCATGCGCATGCTGGTGTCGAACTCGTACAGCTTCAGGTCGACCAGCTGGCCATCCGGGCGAATCTGGCGGGCGTTGAAAAAGCGCGAGCCGATTGCCGGGCCGCGCACGCCATCCGCATGCACGATGTCCTTGGTCCACATCCCCGAGCGGAATTCGGCCGACACGGTCGAGCCTTTGGCCGCCAGGCGCAGGCGCTCGGCCAGCGGTGCGACCCGCGGCGTGATCAGTTCGCCGAACAAGAAGGTGATCGCCACGAACACGATGCCGATCTTGAACAGCATGCCGGCCGCCATCCCGGTCGTCATCGACGACACCCGCATGATGGTGAATTCCGAACTCTGTGCGAATTGCGCCATGGTGTAGATGGTGCCAATCAGGGCTGCAACCGGCATGACTTCATACACGTGGCCGGGCACCTGCAGCAGCACGTACACGAGCGCGTGCTGCATCATGTAGCCGCCCTTGCCCACCGACGGCAGTTCGCTGGTCAGGTCCATGAACGAAATCAGGGCGAGTAACGCGACCGCCACGAAGGCCACTGCCTGCGTGATGTTGACGAAAAAATAGCGCTGCAGGATCTTCATTTCACCGCCTTTGTGCTTTCCGCGCGCAGCATCCGGCGGCGCTTCCAGGCATTGATCAGGGCCAGCGGGTGATAGCGATGGTTCACGTTCAGGCGCCACGCGAACAGCGCCGCGACCATCAGGAAGACCGCCAGGTGCAGTGGCCACCAGGCCAGGCCGAATGCAACTTGGCCCTGCTTGACGCTGGTCTCGGTCACCCTGGACAGGTTGAGGTAGGTGAAAAAGATCAGCAGCGCGAGGATCAGGTTGGCCGAACTGCCGGCGCGCGGATTGACGAAGCCGAGCGGAATGGCCAACAGCAGCAGCACCACCGCCATCAGCGGCGCCGAAATCCGGTACAGCAACTCGGCCTTGGTGGCATGGTTGGGCACTGCGACCAGCGCAGCGGTGCTCATCGTTTCGACCCGCAGCTCGGTGCCGGAGACCGGCACCTTGGTCGCCACGCGCATGCTGTAGCGCTCAAACTCCATCGAGCGGAAATCGGCGTGGCCGGGCACACCCTCGTAGCGGCGGCCGTTTTTAAGCACCAGGAACTGGCCACCCTTGCCGTCAGGCTCGATTACCCCTTCTTTCGCGACCACGATCGAGTTCTTGCCATTCTCGATGCTGTTGACGAAAACGTTCTGCACCACGGTGTTGGTCTCGCCGCCCGCGCCTTCGACGAAGAATACGCGGTTGCTCGATGCCGACTCGCGGAACTGCCCGGGCGCGACGCGTTTCAGATCCTCGCGCTTTTCGAAGCGGGTCATGAATTCGTCCTTTTTCATCTGGGCCCACGGGGTCGCGACGAACGACAGAGCGCCCACCAGCACCACCAGCGGCAGTCCGAACGTCAGCACCGGCCGCACCCAGCGCAGCAGCGACTGGCCGGTCGCGAACCAGACGACCATTTCCGAATCGCGGTAGCTGCGGGTGACCACCATTAATACCGAAATAAAGCTGGTGAGTATGAGGATTGTTGGCAGATAATTCAAAACCTGAAAAGCAATCAACGCGAGCACGTCGCTGGAGGCGACCTGGCCGCCGGCAGCCTTGCCCAGGATCGCGATCAAGGTCCAGGTAGTCAGGATTGAAAACAGCACCGTGAAGGTTGCGCCGGCCGCGCTGGCCAATTCACGATGCAGGGCGCGTTGAAAAATCATTCGATAGTTATAATTGCAGGTTAAGCAGTGCGCGTTTCAAACACCAACGGAGAATTCAATGGACTTTAGCATAAAAGCATTCGACACAAAAAACACCCTGGCTGCGGCAAAAGCCGGCTGTGTCGCAGTGGCGGTGTTCGAAAACAAGAAATTGTCGGCGGCGGCCAAAGCCCTCGATCAACACGGTGAAATCAGCGCCGCGCTCAAGTCCGGCGACATCACCGGCAAAGCCGGCTCCACCTTGCTGCTGCGCGGCGCGAACGGCGCGAGCGTGCAACGCGTGCTGCTGGTCGGCATGGGCGATGACGAAGCGGTCAGCGAAAAGAATTTCGCGGCCGGCGTCAATGCCGCGCTCAAGGCCTTCGCATCGCTTGGCTGTGCAGACGCCATTATCGCATTCCCGGTGGCAGAGGTAAAAGAGCGCGATCTGGCCTGGGCCGTGCGCACCATCGTCATCGCCGCCAACGAAGCCCAATTCCGTACTGACTCCCAAAAGAGCAAGAAGGACACCGAACAGCGCGGCGTGCGCAAGCTGGCCATCGCCGTGCCGGCGGCCACCCCGCAGGTCAAGGCAGTGCTGGCGCAGTCGATCGCGATTGCGGGCGGCATGGACCTGACCAAGGAACTGGGCAACCTGTCGCCGAACGTATGCACCCCGACCTACCTGGCTAACGTGGCCAAGAAGCTGGCGACCGACTACGGCTTCGACGTCGAAGTCCTGGAACGCAAGCAGCTCGAAGCGCTCAAGATGGGCAGCTTCCTGGCGGTGGCCAAGGGCAGCGAAGAGCCGCCGAAGTTCATCGTGCTCAAGCATAACGGCGGCAAGCAGAAGGATGCGCCGGTGGTCCTGGTGGGCAAAGGCATCACCTTCGACAGCGGCGGCATCTCGATCAAGCCGGGTCCGCAAATGGACGAGATGAAGTACGACATGTGCGGCGCCGGCTCGGTGCTGGGCACCTTCCGCGCGATCGGCGAGATGGGCCTGAAGCTCAACGTCGTGGGCATCATCCCGACCTGCGAAAACCTGCCGTCGGGCCGCGCCACCAAGCCGGGCGACATCGTCACCGCGATGAACGGCACCACGATCGAGATCCTCAACACCGACGCCGAAGGCCGCCTGATCCTGTGCGACGCGCTGACCTATGCCGAGCGCTTCAAGCCGGCGGCGGTGGTGGACATCGCGACCCTGACCGGCGCCTGCATCATCGCGCTGGGCCACCACAATTCGGGCCTGTTCACCCGTCACGACGATGCGCATGACCAGCTGGCCGACGAGCTGCTGGCGGCCGGCAAAGAGGCCAGCGACACCGCATGGCGGCTGCCGATCGGCGAAGCGTACAACGATCAGCTCAAGTCGAACTTTGCCGACCTGGCCAATATTGGTACGCCGGGTGGCGCCTCGATCACTGCGGCGTGCTTCCTGGAGAACTTCACCCGCAAGTACACCTGGGCGCACCTGGACATCGCCGGCACGGCGTGGAAGAGCGGCGCGCAGAAAGGCGCAACCGGCCGTCCGGTGCCGCTGCTGGCGACGTTCCTGCTCAATCGCGTATAAGCTGGCACGTGCGCACGCGGATCGCGAAGCTGGCGTAGAGGCGTAGGGTGCGCACCTGTGCGCACGCGGTACGTATGCATGCCGGCGCCAACGGCATTCAACCGTACAGCGTGCGCACAGGTATCGGCGGCCCCGCGCACCCTACAGCTGGCGACTGCGCCCGTCGCTTAAAAGACCCGGTTGTCGAGCGCCCCGACCTGCTCGGGCGCTGGGGGCCTTTTCATGATCACGGTCAGCGTCGCCGGATACGCAAACCCTGCCCCGGTGCGCCAGTCGACCAGGTAGCCCAACCCGCCGCTGACCACCAGGTTCCCGATCAGCTTGCCCGTACTGAATCGCGAGTCGACCAGCTCGCGCGAGCTGCCCACGCCCTGGCGCGCGCAGTCCACGGTCAGCGCAGTGCTGCTCCTGACGATCGTCACCCGCCCGGGCGCGACGACAAACCAGCGGCCGGCATCGTTTGCCAGCACGCAGCCGATCCCCGCGACTTCGCGGTTGTCCAGAATCGTGTGCAGTTCGACCAGCTGCTCGCTGGAGTCAAGCAGTGTCGCGCAGCCGCCCAAGGCGGCCGCCAGCCCTGCCAACAGAAAGGTGCCGAAACGTGCCATTGCTCCACCCGAAAATGCGTCCATACCTGTTTACGGCAGGCGGGGTGGATTCATGAGCCTCAGAATCGGTAATCAGGAGAGCGGCGCGAAGCGCGGCACCAGCTTGCCGTCGACTTCGACCTGCTCGAAAAACACGGCCTTGGGGCGGACCCACACGGATCCGTCCGCCGCGCGATAGACGATCATAGGCGCGTGGTCCGCTTCGAGCGTGGCTTCGCACACCAGCTCGTACAGACCACCCTTGTAGTGGCGAAACTGCATCAGCCCTGGTTTTCCGCCAACGCGCCCTGTTTTTTCTTCAGGCTCTGGATGACCTTGATCACGCCTTCGATCCCGGTACCTTCATCCAGCTCGCTGAACGCATCGAGCAATTCGTTCAGCACGCGGTTGCGCACGGCCGCCTCGTCGGCGCCCAGCGGCGCTTGCGGCGCCGGCTGGCTGTCGGACTTGGCCTGCTGCTGGGCCAGTGCCTGCGCGCCGTGCGTCAGGGCGGCTTGCCAGATCAGCCAACGGCGCTGGGTTTCATACACCAGGTACTCGTCCGGCTTGTCCTCACGGCGGCGGGTGATATGGCCATCGCGTTGGGCCCACGCTTCGAATGCACTGCGCATCTCTGTCCTTTAAAAATCTGTGTGCAGAATTTCTTACTGTCCAGCACTATATTTCCAGGTAGCACCACTCTACCGGGCACCGTCTCTCTCGGCAACAACATCGTCTCGCGAAATGATGGCAGCGCCCAGAAATCATAGCTTCTACACAACACTGTTAAATGGTACACCTGACATTATAAGAATGCAATTTTATATTCCCTATCAGTAACAATAGGGAATTGTAAAACACTGCGCCGCATTTGTTACACTTTGCTACAGTTGACACGACAAAGAGCAATTTGACAAGTTATTTAGTATTTAAGCATCAATTTCGTGTTGTTACAATTGTATATTGAACAAAAAAAGACAATAGGCAAGTTTTTTGTCCTGTTGCATGATTTGCGCGCAACGTTGATACTTCGCCTGCCCGGCGGCAGAAGGCTGCCGCATCACCCACAGACCCAACATGAAACTAGCAACCTGGAACGTCAACTCGCTGAAAGTCCGCCTGCCCCACCTGCTGCAATGGCTGGCGGAAAATCCTGTTGACGTGCTCTGTCTCCAAGAGACCAAGCTGACCGATGACAAGTTCCCACTGGCAGAAATCAACGCCGCCGGCTACAACGTCGTCTTTACGGGACAAAAAACCTACAACGGGGTGGCGATCCTGTCCAGGCACCCGATCGAGGATGTGGTGAAGAACAACCCACGGTTTGCCGACGAGCAGCAGCGCATCATTGGCGCCACGATCGAGGGAATGCGCATCATCTGCGCCTATGTGCCGAACGGCCAGATGGTCGACTCGGACAAGTACGTCTACAAGATGTCGTGGCTGACCTCGCTGCGCGAATGGCTGTGCGAGGAACTGCGCACGCACGAGCAATTGGCGATCCTGGGCGACTACAACATTGCGCCGGAAGACCGCGACGTGCACGACCCGGTTGCATGGGCCGGCCAGATCCATTGTTCGGATGGCGAGCGCGCGGCGCTGGCCTCGCTGGTCGAACTTGGCCTGTGCGATTCGTTCCGGCTGTTCGAGCAACCAGAGAAATCGTATAGCTGGTGGGATTACCGCCAGCTCGCGTTCCGCCGCAATCGCGGGCTGCGCATCGATCACATCCTGCTTTCGCCAAAGTTGGCCAAGCGTTGCGTGGCGTGCGTAATCGACCGCAATCCGAGGACTTGGGAACAGCCGTCGGATCATACGCCGGTGGTGGCGACGATTGAATAGAAGCCGTCGCCGTAGGGTGCGCACCTGTGCGCACGCGGTCACCGCGTGCTGGCTTGCGGCACCTGCTCCACCTACGCGGCGTTTGCGAACCGCGTGCGCACTGGTCCTCGCCGGCCGCGCGCCCCCTACGTTAGTGCGCAGGCGGTACGTGTGCATGCAGGAGCCTAGATAAACGCCCGGTCGATCACCAGCACGACAAAAATGTAGCTGGCGTGAAGTCGCGCCGAATCGCACGGCGCGCCTGGCGCCTCAGAATGCGTCGCCCGGAACGCGCACCCAGCCTTCCATCAGCACGCGTGCGCTACGGCTCATGACTGCCTTGGTCACGCTCCATTCACCATCGACGAGAGTGGCCTGGGCGCCGACGCGCAGGGTGCCCGACGGATGGCCGAAGCGAACCGCCTCGCGCTCACCGCCGCCCGCCGCCAGATTCACAAGCGTTCCCGGGATCGCGGCAGCGGTGCCGATAGCCACCGCCGCCGTCCCCATCATCGCGTGGTGCAGCTTACCCATCGACATGGCGCGCACCAGCAAGTCGACCTCAATCGCCTTGACCGGCTTGCCGCTGGAGGCGACGTAGTCGCGCGGGGGCGCCACGAACGCGACCTTGGGCGTGTGCTGGCGCCGTGCCGCTTCCTCCACATGCTTGATCAGGCCCATGCGCACGGCGCCGTGCGCCCGGATCGTCTCGAACATTGCGAGCGCCTTCGGGTCGCCATTGATCGCATCCTGCAGTTCGGCGCCGGTGTAGCCGATCGCTTCGGCGTTGATGAAAATGGTCGGGATGCCGGCGTTGATCATTGTCGCCGCGAGCGTGCCGATACCGGGCACTTCGAGTTGGTCGACCAGTTGCCCAGTCGGGAACATCGCGCCACCGGCGCCCTCCTCTTCCGCCGCCGGGTCCATGAATTCGAGCTGCACTTCGGCGGCCGGGAAGGTGACGCCGTCGAGTACAAAATCGCCGGTTTCCTGCACCGAGCCGCCAGTCATCGGCACGTGCGCGACGATCGTCTTGCCGATGTTGGCCTGCCAGATGCGCACGACCGCGATGCCGTCGCTGGGGATGCGGGCGGGATCGACCAGGCCGCTGCTGATCGCGAACGAGCCGACGGCGGCGGACAGGTTGCCGCAGTTGCCGCTCCAGTCCACGAAAGGCTTGTCGATGGAGACCTGGCCGAACAGGTAGTCGACGTCGTGGTCCGGCCTGGCGCTGCGGTCGACGATGACTGTCTTGCTGGTGCTGGAGGTGGCGCCACCCATGCCGTCGATCTGCTTGCCGTAGGGGTCGGGGCTGCCGATCACGCGCAACAGGAGCGCGTCGCGGGCGGGACCGGGGACTTGCGCTGCCGTCGGCAGGTCTTGCAGGCGGAAGAACACGCCTTTGCTGGTGCCGCCGCGCATGTAGGTTGCGGGGATTTTGATTTGTGGGACGTTTGCCATAGTTGTTCACTCCTAAACCGTCGTCCCCGCGAAGGCGGGGACCCATGGACCCTGTGCGACAAAGCTGCTGCAAACTTTGCTGCAAAAGCTCTATGGGTCCCCGCCTGCGCGGGGACGACGTGGTTTTGGTATTTCTTACGCGGCGGCCTTCGACGACGCGAGGAAGTCCTGCGCAAAGCGCTGCAGCACCCCGCCCGCCTCGTAGATCGATACCTCTTCCGCAGTGTCCAGGCGGCAGGTCACCGGCACCTCGACACGCTCACCGTTCTTGCGATGGATGACCAGCGTGAGCGTCGCGCCCGGCGTGCGCTCGCCAACCACGTCGAAGGTCTCGGTGCCATCGATCGCAAGCAGGATGCGATTGGTACCCGGCTTGAATTCGAGCGGCAGCACGCCCATGCCGACCAGGTTGGTGCGGTGGATGCGCTCAAAACCTTCGGCCACGATCGCTTCCACGCCCGCCAGGCGCACACCCTTGGCTGCCCAGTCGCGCGACGAGCCCTGGCCGTAGTCGGCGCCGGCGATCACGATCAGCGGCTGCTTGCGCTCCATGTAGGTCTCGATCGCTTCCCACATGCGCGTGACCTTCCCTTCCGGCTCGATGCGCGCCAGCGAACCCTTCTTCACCTGGCCGTCCACCACGGCCATTTCATTGACCAGGGTCGGGTTGGCAAAGGTGGCGCGCTGCGCGGTCAGGTGGTCGCCGCGGTGCGTCGCGTACGAGTTGAAGTCCTCTTCCGGCAGGCCCATTTTGGCCAGGTATTCGCCGGCCGCGCTGCTGGCCAGGATCGCGTTGGACGGCGACAGGTGGTCAGTGGTGATGTTATCGCCCAGGACCGCCAGCGGACGCATGCCGCTAAGCGTACGCTCGCCGGCCAGCGCGCCTTCCCAATACGGCGGACGGCGGATATAGGTACTCATCGGGCGCCAGTCGTACAGCGGGCTCACTTCCTCCAGCGTGTCCGCGCGCCGCGCGAACATCGGCGTGTACACGTTGCGGAACTGCTCGGGCTTGACGCTCTGGTTGACCACCGCGTCGATCTCCTCGTCGCTCGGCCAGATGTCCTGCAGGGTGACCGGCTTGCCCTCGGCATCCACGCCCAGCACGTCCTTTTCGATATCGAAGCGGATCGTGCCGGCGATCGCATAGGCGACCACCAGCGGCGGCGATGCCAGGAAGGCCTGCTTAGCGTACGGGTGGATGCGACCGTCGAAGTTGCGGTTGCCCGACAAGACAGCGGTTGCGTACAGGTCGCGCCCGATGATCTCGTTCTGGATGGCCGGGTCAAGCGCGCCGCTCATGCCATTGCAGGTGGTGCAGGCAAAAGCGACCACGCCAAAGCCCAGCTGTTCCAGCTCCGGCATCAGGCCGGCTTCTTCGAGGTACAGCGCGACCGCTTTCGAACCCGGCGCCAGCGAGCTCTTGACCCATGGCTTGCGCTTCAGGCCGCGCTTGTTGGCGTTGCGCGCCAGAAGACCCGCAGCGATCATGTTGCGCGGATTGTTGGTGTTGGTGCAGCTGGTGATGGCGGCGATGATGACTGCGCCGTCCGGCATCTGGCCCGGCTCGTGCGCCACGTTGCCATTGGCGATACCACGCGCTGCGAGCTCACTGGTCGGCACCCGCTTGTGCGGGTTCGACGGGCCGGCGATGTTGCGCACGACGCTCGACAGGTCGAACCTGAGCACACGTTCGTACTCGGCCTTCTTGAGTGTGTCCGCCCACAGCCCGGTCTGTTTCGCGTAGGTTTCGACCAGCGCCACCAGTTCGTCGTCGCGGCCGGTGAGCTTGAGGTACTTGATAGTCTGCTCGTCGATGTAGAACATCGCCGCGGTCGCGCCGAATTCCGGCGCCATGTTCGAGATGGTCGCACGGTCGCCGAGCGTGAGGTTGGACGCGCCCTCGCCGTAGAACTCGAGGTAGGCAGAGACGACTTTTTCCTTGCGCAGGAACTCGGTCAATGCCAGCACCACGTCCGTGGCGGTGATGCCCGGCTGCGGTTTGCCGGTCAGCTCGACGCCAACGATGTCCGGCAGGCGCATGTACGAGGCGCGGCCCAGCATGACGCTCTCCGCTTCCAGCCCGCCGACGCCGATCGCGATCACGCCCAGCGCGTCGACCATTGGCGTGTGGCTGTCGGTGCCGACCAGCGTGTCCGGGAAGGCCACGCCGTCCTTGACCTGCACCACCGGCGACATGCGCTCCAGGTTAATCTGGTGCAGGATGCCGTTCCCCGGCGGGATCACGTCGACGTTCTTGAACGCTTTCTTGGTCCAGTCGATGAAGTCGAAACGGTCCTCGTTGCGGCGATCCTCGATGGCGCGGTTCTTGGCAAAGGCATCCGGGTCGAAGCCGCCGCATTCGACGGCGAGCGAATGGTCGACCACCAGCTGGGTCGGCACCACCGGGTTGACCAGCCGCGGATCGCCGCCCTGGGCAGCGATGGCGTCGCGCAGACCGGCCAGGTCGACCAGCGCGGTCTGGCCGAGAATGTCGTGGCAGACCACGCGCGCCGGGAACCAGGGAAAATCGAGGTCGCGCTTGCGCTCGATGAGTTGCTTGAGCGAGGCGGTCAGCGATTGCGGATCGCAGCGGCGCACCAGGTTTTCGGCCAGCACGCGCGAGGTGTAAGGAAGCTTGTCCCAGGCGCCAGGCGCAATCTCGTCGACGGCCTGGCGGGCGTCGAAGTAATGCAAGCTGGTGCCGTGCAGGGGTTTGCGGTAGGCGTTATTCATGATGTTGGAATGAATCCAGGATTAATTGGCGATGCTGCTTGGCGCAGTACCTGCCATCTAAAAAGAAGGCGTCGGGTTCGAGGCCGAACTGCCGGAAGCCGAAGAAGTCGTACAGGCGCTCGGCGCGCGTGTTGGCCGCGGCGTCGGCCACGCCCAGTTCGCGCACGATGATGCGTTCGGCCCCGCGGCTCATCACTTACGCTCTTCGATCGGCACGAACTTCAGGTCTTCCGGACCGACATAGTTGGCGCTCGGGCGGATGATCTTGTTGTCGATGCGCTGCTCGATAATGTGCGCGGACCAGCCTGAGGTGCGCGAGATGACGAACAGCGGCGTGAACATCGCGGTCGGCACGCCCATCATGTGATACGAGACGGCCGAGAACCAGTCGAGGTTCGGGAACATCTTCTTCACTTCCCACATCACCGATTCCAGACGCTCGGCGATATCGAACATCTTGGTCGAACCGGCCTGCTCCGACAGGTTGCGCGCGACTTCCTTGATCACCTTGTTGCGCGGGTCCGAAACCGTGTACACCGGATGGCCAAAGCCGATCACGACTTCCTTGTTGGCCACGCGGTTGCGGATGTCGGCTTCCGCCTCGTCCGGGTTCTCGTAGCGCTTCTGGATTTCGAATGCCACTTCGTTCGCGCCGCCGTGCTTGGGACCGCGCAGCGCGCCGATGGCGCCAGTAATGGCCGAGTACATGTCGGCGCCGGTGCCGCCGATTACGCGGGCGGTGAAGGTGGAGGCGTTGAACTCGTGTTCGGCGTACAGGATCAGCGAGGTATGCATCGCCTTGACCCACGCCTCCGACGGCTTTTCGCCATGCAGCAGGTGCAGGAAGTGGCCGCCGATCGAGTCGTCGTCGGTTTCCACGTCAATGCGCTTGCCGTTGTGGCTGTAGTGGTACCAGTACAGCAGCATCGAGCCGAAAGAAGCCATCAGGCGGTCGGCGATGTCGCGCGCACCCGGCGTGTTGTGGTCGTCTTTTTCCGGCAGCACGCAGCCGAGCACCGAGGCGCCGGTGCGCATCACGTCCATCGGATGGGAAGACGCCGGCAGCGACTCCAGCGCGTCCTTCACCGCCTGCGGCAGGCCGCGCAGCATTTTCAGCTTGGCCTTGTAGCCCTTCAGTTCCGCCGCGGTCGGCAGCTTGCCGTGCACCAGCAGGTAGGCGATCTCCTCGAACTCGCTGTTGTTGGCCACATCCAGGATGTCGTAGCCGCGGTAGTGCAGGTCGTTGCCGGTCTTCCCGACCGAGCACAATGCGGTGTTACCGGCGGCGACGCCCGACAGGGCCACCGATTTTTTCGGCTTGAAGGCTGGCGTTTCGGCCTTGATCGCTTGTTCCGTCATGTTCTTCCTCCTTGTTGCTGGATTATTTGGTCTTGGCTTGTGCGAACAGCGCGTCGAGCTTCTGTTCGTAGCTGTGATAGTCGATGCGGTCGTACAGTTCGGCGCGGGTCTGCATCGTGTCGAGCACGTTCTTTTGCGTGCCGTCGCGGCGGATCGCGCCGTAGACGTTTTCGGCAGCCTTGTTCATCGCGCGGAACGCCGACAGCGGATAGAGCACGATGTCGACATCCGCGCCCTTCAGTTCCTCGACCGTGAACAGCGGCGTGGCGCCGAATTCGGTGATGTTGGCCAGGATCGGCACCTTGACCGCCTGCTTGAACTTCGCGTACATCTCAAGGCTCGTGATCGCCTCCGGGAAGATCATGTCCGCGCCGGCCTCGACGCAGGCCACCGCCCGCTCGACCGCGGCGTCCAGCCCTTCGACGGCCAGCGCATCGGTGCGCGCCATGATTACGAAGTTCTCGTCGGTGCGCGCGTCGGCAGCGGCCTTGATGCGGTCGACCATTTCGGCCTTGCTGACGATCTCCTTGCCCGGACGGTGGCCGCAGCGCTTGGCGCCGACCTGGTCCTCGATATGGCAGGCGGCGGCGCCGAACTTGATCATCGAGCGCACGGTGCGTGCGACGTTGAAGGCCGAAGCGCCAAAGCCGGTGTCGACGTCGACCAGCAGCGGCAGGTCGCACACGTCGGTAATGCGACGCACGTCGGTCAGCACGTCGTCGAGGTTGGAGATGCCAAGGTCGGGCAGCCCCAGCGAGCCGGCCGCGACGCCGCCGCCGGACAGGTAAATTGCCTTGAAGCCGGCGCGCTTGGCGAGCAGCGCATGGTTGGCGTTGATCGCGCCCACGACCTGGAGCGGGGATTCTTCCTGTACCGCCTTGCGGAAGGCGGCGCCTGCCGAAATTACACTCATTTCCTTACCTTTCGGGTTGTTGCCTTGATGGACTGCTCCTATTAAAGCAAGCGCCGTGCCAACCACGCAAAACAATGCTGACCTCGGCGCAATCAAGGACTTAGAGCCAGCTGATCGATCTTTTGTTGCAATTCGATTATCGAATATCGGCTCGTGCCAGGTGCGCGATGTTTCATCGTGAAACACATAGATGAAACATGAAACAATTTTACTCCCACAACGGGCAGCCATCCCTTCTTTTATCCGCGCGCCAGCTAGCGTTTCAGATGAAACACTTCCGTGAAAATGCACTACACTTGAAACATGAGCCATCCCCCGCGCAATCCCACCGATACCACCGACAAACCCGTGATCTGGACGGTATCGGTGTCCCGCCTGTCCGACCTGTTCCGCGACATTACACTTGAATATGACCACCTGGCCTTGATCGAGCCGATCCACTTGGGGTTCGACGAGGCCGCGCGCCACATCCGCGAGCGCATGGCCACCGAACGCTGCGACGTGGTGGTGGCGGCAGGTTCGAACGCCGCCTATCTGAAGGGCCGTGTGTCGGCGCCGGTGGTGGTGGCCAAGGCGAGCGGCTTTGACGTGATGCAGGCACTGACGCGCGCACGCCGGGTCTCGCCGCGCATCGGTCTGATCACTTACCAGGAATCGATGCCGGAACTGATCGAGTTCAGCAGTACCTTCGGCATCACAATGGCCCAGCGCACCTACGTGACCGAGGAAGACGCGCGCGCCGGCATCAAGGAACTGAAGGCAGCCGGCGTCAAGGCGATTGTCGGCGCGGGCCTGATCACCGACCTGGCAGAGGAAGCGGGCCTGACCGGCGTGCTGATGTACTCGGCGGCGTCGATCCGGCAGGCGTTCGACGACGCGCTGGAAATGACGCGCCTGATGCAGCTCGAATCGAAGGGGCGGCGGCGCAGCGCGGTGCCCGAGACGCTGCGCGCGCGGCGTGGCCTGGTCGACCTGCGCGGCGAATCGCCCGCGATGGAGCGGCTGCGCCAGTCGGTGGTGCTGTACGCACGCTCGCCGGCCACCGTTCTGATTCAGGGCGAAACCGGCACCGGCAAGGAGCTGGTGGCACAGGCGATCCACCGCGAGGCGCCGCGCAACCTGGGTCCGAACCGCCCATTCGTGGCGGTGAACTGCGGCGCGATCGCCGAATCGCTGCTGGAGTCGGAACTGTTCGGGCACGAGGAAGGCGCGTTCACCGGCGCGCGGCGAGGCGGGCACGCGGGCCTCTTCGAAGCGGCCAACGGCGGCACGCTGTTCCTGGACGAGATCGGCGAGATGCCGCTGGCGTTGCAGACGCGGCTCCTTCGTGTGCTGGAGGAACGCGAGGTGATGCGGGTCGGCGGCACGCGCCCGGTGCCAATCGAAGTGCGCGTGATCAGCGCCACCCATTGCGACCTCGAGGCGCGCGTGCGCGAGGGACGCTTTCGCGCCGACCTGTTCTACCGGCTGGCGGTACTGCGCCTGTCGCTGCCGCCGCTGCGCGAACGGGTGGATGACCTGGTGTTACTCGCCGAGTGGTCGCTCAAGCAGGCGCTGGCCGCGTTGGGCGCGGGCCCGCACCCGAACCTGCATGCCGAGATGGCGGCCTGCGCGCCACTGCTCGAAGCTTACGGCTGGCCGGGCAACGTGCGCGAACTGCGCAACCTGATGGAGCGCATCGCCCTGTTCCTGGCGGCCGAGCCGCTGCAGGCGCTCACGCCGGGCTTTCTGCTGTCGGTGGCGCCGGAACTCGGGCTGCAGGCGGGCGCATCGAGTGCACCACTTTCCCCTACTACAGCGGCGCGCGGCGAAAGTGCGGCCGAGGTGCTGGCGCGTTTCGGCGGGCAGCGCGACGCGACCGCGCGTTACCTGGGCATCAGCCGCACTACGCTCTGGCGAAGGCTGCGTGCGGGTACTTAGGGAAGCGCTGCATTCCACATGCATACCTGCCCATACCAACTGCATTCCATCCCGCGAAACGTGCATTCTGTCGCATGACCTCATCCTGAACAGCAGCATCCGCTTACAGTCGCCTTTCCACGCCAAAACCCCGTCACCGGCGTGCTGTGCAACCCACCATGAAAGGAAACGATCGAATGTCGCGACGAGTAACTGGTCTGGTAATGGCCACCATGCTGTGCGCTGCAAGCGCGAGCGCGCAGGAACGCGCCGGAATCTTCGACCCGAGCACGCTGAAGGGACCGGCAAAGGGCACACCGAACGAAGTGATGGTGCTCGGTACGGCCCACCTTAAGTATCTGCCGGCCCCGTTCCAGCCGGCCAGCCTCAAGCTCCTGAACGAACGTTTGATCGCCTGGAAGCCCCAGATCATCGCCATCGAGAACCTGTCCGGTGCGCAATGCGACTTTATGCGCCAGCACCCGCAGCGTTACAAAGACTCAGTGCGGCAATATTGCAGCGATACGGCGCCGGCACGCACGGCCACCGGCCTGGACGTGCCGGCCGCGACCGCCGAGATCGACCGGCTACTGGCAAGCTGGCCGGCCGCCCCGACGCCAGCGCAGCGGCGCCACCTCGCCGCCGTGTTCCTCGCCGGCGGCGAGCCGATCTCGGCGCTGGTGCAATGGCTGCGCCTGCCGGACGCACAGCGGCACGCCGGCGACGGCCTCGATGCCACACTGGTCGCCACGCTTGACAAGCTGCGCGACACACGCGGCGAAACCACACTGATCGCAGCGCCGCTGGCGGCCGCGCTCGGGCTTGAGCGCGTGGTTGCCATGGACGACCATACGGCGGATGGCCCCGACACGGACCCGAAAGCGTACGGCGAGGCCATCTCGAAGGCCTGGGACAAT
The DNA here is from genome assembly GCF_004614195.1 of Massilia horti. Lineage (GTDB taxonomy): Bacteria > Pseudomonadota > Gammaproteobacteria > Burkholderiales > Burkholderiaceae_D > Telluria > Telluria horti. The sequence continues at coordinate 16,891 of NZ_SPUM01000139.1, forward strand.
CCCGCGACCGCCAAGCGCAAACAGATGAGCAAGGACATGGAACCCAGGCTGGGCGATTCCCAAGGCGTGATGGCGCTGTATCGTGCCTACAATGATCCGTCGCAGGCCAGGCTAGTCTACGCCAGCGACTTCGGCGCGGCGCTCGAAGAACCCTCCCCGCAACAATTTGGCCGCGGCTATGTCGGCTACTGGGAGACGCGCAACCTGCGCATGGCTTCGAACATCCGCGAGGCCATTGGGAACCAGCCGGGAAGCCGTACGCTGGTCATCGTCGGCGCGAGTCACAAGTGGTATCTCGAGCCCTACCTGAACCAGATGCACGACGTGCGCATCGTGTCGACAGACCAGGTGCTGCGCTAGGGAAGCGGGTCGTTGCAAAAGTTAATCAGCGGGAAGTCGACAAGCGATCCCAGCCTGCGGCTCCCGCACAATTCCGCTCAGCTCAATACAAATCGCTGACATGGGCGCAGAATCATGCATCGATCGGGGCAAACCGCGCCCCGCCCTTTTCCGAACGGCCGCCCACGAGGCGTTCGCCGTCGGATTACTGGAGGCAATATGCACGATGCGTCGCAGGCGGCAGTCCTCTCGCTCATTGGCAACACGCCGCTGGTTGAAGTCACGCGCATGGATACCGGTCCATGCCAGCTGTTCCTCAAGCTCGAATCACAGAACCCCGGCGGCTCGATCAAGGACCGCATCGGCCGATCCATGATCGAGGCGGCCGAGGCCGACGGACGCCTCAAGCCCGGCGGCGTGGTGGTCGAGGCGACCGCCGGCAACACCGGGCTGGGCCTGGCGCTGGTGGCCCGCATCAAGGGCTACCGCGTGGTGCTGGTGGTGCCCGACAAGATGGCCGCCGAGAAGATCCTGCACCTGAAGGCGCTCGGCGCCGAAATCCACCTGACGCGCTCGGACGTGGGCAAGGGCCACCCCGAGTATTACCAGGACTACGCGGCGCGCCTGGCGCGCGAAATTCCAAACGCCTGGTTCGCGGACCAGTTCAACAACCCGGCCAATCCGCAAGCGCATGAAACCACCACCGCGCCGGAGCTGTGGGAACAGATGGCACACAACATCGATGCAATCGTGGTCGGCGTCGGCTCGTCCGGCACGCTCACCGGGCTGTCGCGCTACTTCAGCAAGGTGCAGCCCGCGCTCGAATTCGTGCTGGCCGATCCGAAGGGCTCGATCCTGGCCGAGTACGTCAACACGGGGCACATCACGTCCACTCCCGGTTCGTGGGCAGTGGAAGGCATCGGCGAGGACTTCGTGCCGGCCATTGCCGACTTCTCGCGCGTGACCAGCGCATACACGATCAGCGACGAGGAGAGCTTCAACACTGCCCGCACGCTGGTGAAGACCGAGGGCATCCTCGGAGGCTCGTCGACCGGGACCCTGCTCGCCGCCGCCCTGCGCTACTGCCGTGCGCAGAGCAGCCCTAAGCGCGTGGCGACTTTTGTATGCGACACCGGAACGCGCTACCTCACCAAGATGTACAGCGACGGCTGGATGGTGGATCAGGGCCTGCTGCAGCGGCCGGCGAGCGGCGACCTGCGCGACCTGATCGGCCGCCGCTTCGACGAAGGCGAGGTGGTAACCGTGGCGCCGACCGACACCCTGCTCACCGCCTTCAACCGCATGCGCAGCAGCGACCTGGCGCAGCTGCCCGTGATCGAACACGGCAAGCTGGCCGGCATCATCGACGAGTCGGACCTGCTGCTGCACGTGACGAGCGAACCCGGACGCTTCGCCGCGCAGGTGGCGAGCACGATGACGGCCCAGCTGCAAACGCTCAAGCCCTCCGCCAGCATGCAGCAGCTGCGCGCGGTTCTCGACCAGGGACTCACGGCCGTGATCCTTGACGCCGACAAGTTCTACGGCCTGATCACGCGCTTCGACCTCCTCAACCACTTGCGCAGGACCTTATCGTGAACGACACCGAACCGACTCAGCACATCGCCACCCGCGTGATCCATGGCGGCCAGGAGGCCGACCCCCTGACCGGCGCCGTGATGCCGCCGATTTACGCGACCTCGACCTACCAGCAGGAGAGCCCGGGTGTGCACAAGGGCCTGGACTACGGCCGTTCGCACAACCCCACGCGCTGGGCACTGGAGCGCTGCGTGGCCAACCTGGAAAGCGGCAGCGCGGGATTCGCGTTCGCGTCCGGCCTGGCCGCGATCGCCGCGGTGCTGGAACTGCTGCCGGCCGGCTCGCACATCGTCGCCGGCGACGACATGTACGGCGGCACCTACCGCCTGTTCGAGCGGGTGCGCCAGCGCAGCGCGGGGCATGAATTCAGCTACGTGAACCTGGCCGATCTTGATGCCTTGCGCGCGGCGCTGCGGCCCGGGACGGCGATGCTGTGGGTGGAGTCGCCGACCAATCCGATGCTCAAGCTGGCCGACCTGTCGGCCATCGGTGCGCTGTGCCGCGAGCGGCGCATCCTTTCGGTCTGCGACAACACCTTTGCCAGCCCCATTGTGCAGCGCCCGCTGGAGCATGGCATGGACATCGTGGTGCACTCGACGACCAAATTCATGAACGGGCATTCGGACGTCATCGGTGGTATTGCCGTGGTGGGCCTGGAACCGCACCAGCAGGTGTGGCGCGAGCAGCTGGGATTTATCCAGAACGCGGTGGGCGCGATCCAGGGGCCGTTCGACAGCTTCCTGGTGCTACGCGGGATCAAGACGCTGGCGCTGCGGATGGAGCGCAGCTGCGCCAATGCGCTGGACCTCGCGCGCTGGCTGGAGCGCGAGCCGAAGGTGAGGCGTGTGCATTATCCCGGGCTTGAGTCCCATCCGCAGCATGCGCTGGCGCAGCGGCAGATGAACGGGTTCGGCGGCATCGTCTCGATCGAGCTGGACACCGATCTGGCGGGCGCGCGCCGGTTTCTCGAGAACTGCTCGGTGTTCACTCTGGCCGAGAGCCTGGGGGGCGTGGAGAGCCTGATCGAGCATCCTGCGCTGATGACGCATGCGACCATTCCAGCGGCGCAGCGGGAGGCGCTGGGGATTAGCGATACGTTGATCCGGATGTCGGTCGGGATCGAGTACGTGGACGATTTGCGTGCGGATTTGCAGGGGGCGCTGGCGGCGATATAAGTCCGTAGTGTGCCGGTAAGTCGTAGGGTGCGCACCAGTGCGCACGCGGTACGTGTGCAGACTGGCGCCAACGACCTTCAACTGTACCGCGTGCGCACAGGTGCGCACCCTACGCCTCCGATACGCCGTACGAATCGCACCCCTGGGTCAACCCGCTCAGCGCTTCAGGGCCGGGATCGCGCTCGGTTTGTAAGGCCGCACCGGCTGTTCCGCCATCTTCTTTTGCAGCAGTCCGATCGCCACTTCCAGCTGACGGTCACGCCCGTAGAAGGTTTCGTAGGGCAGATTGTCGACCTCGACGTCCGGCGACACCCCTACACCCTCGATCAGCCACTGGCCCTCGACGCCGTATTGCGCGAACTCGGCCACGCGCGCCATGCCGTTATCAAGCAGGCCGTTGCCGTCGCTGAGCCAGACGCCCGCGCCCGCGGTGCGCTTGCCCACCAGCGGCGCCAGCTTGAGTGCCTTGATACCGGCGGCGAAGGTTTCGCCGTCCGAGTAGGTCAGCTCATCGACCAGCACGACCAGGTGGCCACGGAAGGTGTTCTGCATGTTCGAGTTTGGCTGGCTCCCGTTCGAGGTCCAGAACGCCCATGCCTTGCGCAGCAGCTTTTCGATGATCCAGCTGTCGATGTTGCCGCCGTTATTGCGGCGCACGTCGATGATCAGGCCATCCTTGTTGATATTGGCGTAGAACTCGCGGGCGAACGCGTCGATGTCGCGCGGGCCCATCGCACGCAGGTGGAGGTAGCCGATCTTGCCCTTCGATGCCTGGTCGACCTGCTGCGCCCTGCCCTGCTCCCAGTCTGTGTAGCGCAGGCTGGCCTGGGTCGTCATCGGAACCGGCGTGACGATCACGGCACGCGTAGGGCCGCCCTGGCTCTTCACGTTCAACAGCACTTGGCGGCCGGCCTGGTTGAGCAGCAGGTCGGCGATGTCGCGCACCTCGGTGAGCGCACGGCCGTTGACCGCGGTGATGATCTCGCCCTCCAGCACGTTCACGTCGGGCGCGGCGAGCGGGCCACGCTCGGACGGCAGTTCCGGCTCGCTGCGGTAAATGCGGTCGACGCGGTAGCCGTCGGCCACTCGGGTGAGCACGGCGCCCAGCCCTGCCGGCGCGCCTTCGAACGGGGGCCGGCGCAGGTCGCCCGGGCGAATCTGCGAGTGGAGCGCCCCCACCTCGCTGACCATCATGCCAAGTACGTCGTCCAGCTCGGCGCGATCGGTCACGCGCTCGACCAGCGGCGCATAGCGCACGCGCACGGCGTTCCAGTCGATGCCGCGCATTTTGGCGTCATACAGGAAGTCGCGGTGCATGCGCCAGGCGTCGTTGAACATCTGCGTCCATTCCATGCGCGGGTTGGAGACCACGGTCCAGTCGTCGATCTTGACCTTGGCCCGGGAGAGATCCGACGGCGCCTTGACGCCCGCCTCGACGATCAGCATGTCGCCCGCGCCAGTCGCGGCAAAGGTGCGGTAGAAGACGTGCTTCCTGTCGGTGGTGAGACCGAATTCACGCACGTTGGCGGCAAAGGTCTCCGGCTGCGGGCCGTTGCGGCCGATGGCCAGGGTCTTGAGCGTGCCCCTGCGGCCTTCGTCGATATCGAGCAGGTACAGGCGCTTGTCGTCCACCGCCAGGGACTTGTAGTTGCCCGGCGCGATCGGGACCTCGTACAGGCGGTCCTTCAGGCCGGCGTAGACGACGGCCGGGATGGCCTGCTTGCCGGCGTTGACGTTGGCGGCGCCTTTGTCGGCGCCCTTGTCGGCCATCGCGGCGGCGACCGCCTTTTCGGCCGCGGCCTCTGCTTCGGCGGCCTTGGCATCGAGCGCCGGTTTGTCGTCCGGCTTGCTCAGTTCGTCATCCGGCTTGAACGGGAAACGGGTGCGGGGCTGCAGCGCCAGCGCGAACACGCCGACGCGTTTGTCGAACACCGGCCCCATGTTGCGGTCGCCCCAGGGCGACGCGTTGCCAAGCTTGAAGTGGCGCGCCGACAGGAAGTACAGCCACTTCCCGTCCGGCGAGAACGCGGGCGAGGATGCGCTGTAGCGGTCGGTGGTCACGAAGCTCACCTCCTTCGAGGCGAGGTTGTACATGCCGATCTGGTCGCGCTGCTCGCTGCTGCCCACGCGTACAAAAGCGAGGTTTCGGCTGTCGGCCGACCACACGACCTGGTCGGAACGCTCGACACCGATCTTGCCGGCGTCGTCGATCACGACGTTGGTCTTGGTGGCCAGGTCGAGCAGCCAGGTGCGGCCATGCTTGTCGGTGTGGGCCAGCCAGCGGCCGTCCGGCGACGGGTACAGGGCCCAGCGGTGATTACCGGCGCCGTCGCGGGTGAGCATTTCGCCGTGGCCTGAACCGTCGGCGGCGTAGCGCCAGATCTCGTTTTCGCCGCTGGTGTCGGCGATCGCGTACACCCATTTGTCGTCGTGGCTGAAGACGGCGCCGCGCGCACGCGCGCCATCGGGCACGGCGATCTCCACGCGGCGATAGGTGCCGGTTCCGGCGACCGTGACGCGCCCGCGCGCGGTCAGCACGATGCGCTCGGCCTTGTTGGCGGGCTCGATGTTGGTGAGCGCGTCGAGCGGCGAACGCACGAGGCGCGTGCGCAGCTGGTCGAAGTCCGACACCAGGCTGGCCTTGAGCAGGCTGTCGCTCTTGGCCTTAATGTCGAACACGTGCAGGTCGGCGCCGAGCTGGTAGACGATGCGGCCGTCGCCGAGCGCGGCATTGCGCACGTCCCATTCCTTATGCCGCGTCAGCTGGCGGCGATCGCTGCCGTCCGGAAGGGACGACCACAGGTTGTCGCTGCCGCTATCGTCGCTGATGAAGTACAGGCGGCCGTTCCACCACATCGGGCGCTTGTTGTTGGCCGGGTCGGCCTTGAACAGCAGCTCGGCCTCGCTCCGGCCGCCCAGGTCGAAGCGCCACAGCTGGGCGTGCGCGCCGCCGCGGTAGGCCTTGACGTTATCGTTGGTCATCGCCAGGCCCATGCGGGTGAAGTAAACAGTGCGGCCATCGTCGTCCAACACGGCGTCGTTGGCGTCGGCCAGCGGCAGCACGCGCCGCTGCATGGTGTTCGGGTTGACCGCGGCGACCACGCGGTGCTTGGCCGGGCCGGTGGTGTTCTCAGTGCTGACCAGCACCTCGCCTTGCGGCGTCCAGCCAAGCACCAGCACATTGCCGTTCTCGAAGGTGAGGCGCTTGGGCAGGCCACCGTCCAGCGGCATCACGTAGGCTTCCTGGGCGCCTTCGTAGGCGGCCGTGAAAGCGACCAGCTTGCCGTCGTGCGACAGCGCGGCGTGCGTTTCCGCGGCCGGGTGCGTGGTGAGGCGCTGGGCCTTGCCACCGCTCGCACTGGTGCGCCACAGGTCGCCTTCGGCTGTAAAGACGACGGTGTCGCCACGGATTGCGGGGAAGCGAAAGTATGGATCAGCGGCGCCGGCGTGGCTGCCGGCCAGGGCCAGCGACAGCGCGAGAATGGTGCGGGACAAGGTCATGTCTACTTAGGGCAAATTTTGGATGGCGTCAGTTTGCCACAGCTAAATGTCGCTGAGGAACTTTTGCGTGTCGGATGGAAATAACGTAGGGTGCGCACCTGTGCGCACGCTGTACGGTTGAGCAAAGTTTGCGTGCGCGTGGGACACGTGTTTTCGCCGGTCGCGCGCCCTTGCGCCTCCGGTAGACGCCAACTCTTCGCAACCGTACCGCGTGCGCACTGGTGCGCACCCTACGACTTTTTATGCGCCGGCGCGGGCGAAAAAAAACCGCGCATTCGGCGCGGTTTTTTGGTGTGGCGAGGATTACTCGATCTCGACCGCTTCGGCCGGGGCCGGCGGGGGCAGGACGTCGCCTTCCGGGAAGTCCAGGATGACGTTGTCCTTGTCGTCCAAATCCACCGTCACGCGCCCGCCGCTGACCAAGCGGCCGAACAGCAGTTCGTCGGCGAGCGCCTTGCGGATCATGTCCTGGATCAGGCGCGCCATCGGGCGTGCGCCCATCAGCGGGTCGAAGCCCTTCTTCGAGAGGTACTTGCGCAGCCTTTCGCTGAAGACCGCGTCCACCTTCTTCTCGTGCAGCTGCTCTTCCAGTTGCATCAGGAACTTGTCCACGACACGCAGGATGATTTCCTCGTCCAGCGCGCGGAAGCTGATGATCGCATCCAGGCGGTTGCGGAACTCCGGCGTGAACATGCGCTTGATGTCGGCCATCTCGTCGCCGGCCGCGCGCGCGTCCACAAAGCCCACCGAGCGCCTGGTCAGGCTTTCGGCACCCGCGTTGGTGGTCATGATGATGATCACGTTGCGGAAATCCGCCTTGCGGCCGTTGTTGTCGGTCAGCGTGCCATGGTCCATCACCTGCAGCAGGATATTGAAAATGTCCGGGTGGGCCTTTTCAATCTCGTCCAGCAGCAGCACCGCGTGCGGCTTCTTGGTGATGGCCTCGGTCAAGAGGCCGCCCTGGTCGAAGCCGACGTAGCCCGGCGGCGCACCGATCAGGCGCGACACGGCATGGCGCTCCATGTATTCCGACATGTCAAAGCGCACCAGCTCGATGCCCAGGATGAACGCGAGCTGCTTGGCGACCTCGGTCTTGCCGACGCCCGTGGGGCCGGAGAACAGGAACGAGCCGATCGGCTTGTCGGTCTTGCCCAGGCCGGCGCGCGCCATCTTGATGGCCGATGCCAGCGCTTCGATCGCCGGGTCCTGTCCGAACACGACATTGCGCAGGTCGCGGTCGATCGTCTGCAGCTTGCTGCGGTCGTCCTGGTTGACCGTCTGCGGGGGAATCCGCGCGATCTTGGCGATGATGTCCTCGATCTCGGTCTTGCCGATGGTCTTCTTCTGCTTACTCTTGGGCAGGATGCGCTGCGCCGCGCCCGCTTCGTCGATCACGTCGATCGCCTTGTCCGGCAGGTGGCGGTCGTTGATGAAGCGCGCCGCCAGCTCGGCCGCGGTCGACAGCGCCGACGACGAGTACTTCACGCCGTGGTGCTCTTCGAAGCGCGACTTCAGCCCGCGCAGGATCGCCACGGTCTGCTCGACCGACGGTTCGTTGACGTCGACCTTCTGGAAGCGGCGCGACAGTGCATGGTCCTTCTCGAACACGCCACGGAATTCCGTGAACGTGGTCGCGCCGATGCACTTGAGTTGTCCGTTGGCCAGGGCCGGCTTGAGCAGGTTCGACGCGTCCAGCGTGCCGCCCGACGCCGAGCCGGCGCCGATGATCGTGTGGATCTCGTCGATGAACAAAATGCCGTTGGGCGTGTCCTTGAGCTGCTTGAGCACGGCCTTCAGGCGCTGCTCGAAATCGCCGCGGTACTTGGTGCCGGCCAACAACGCGCCCATGTCCAGCGAATACACGACGGCATTGCCCAGGATGTCGGGCACGTCTTCCTGGACGATGCGCCAAGCCAGCCCCTCCGCGATCGCGGTCTTGCCCACGCCAGCCTCGCCGACCAGCAGGGGGTTGTTCTTGCGGCGGCGGCACAGGATCTGGATCACGCGGTCGACTTCTTCCTCGCGCCCGATCAGCGGGTCGATCTTGCCGTCGGCGGCCGCCTTGTTCAGGTTCTGGGTGAACTGGTCGAGCGGGCTTTCCTTGGTCTGGCCGTCGACCTGGGCTTCTTCCACGCCTTCCGAGGCCTTCTGGGTGTCGAGCTGCTGGTCCTTGCGCACGCCGTGCGAAATGAAATTGACCACATCCAGCCGGGTGACGCCCTGCTGGTGCAAGTAATACACCGCGTGCGAATCCTTTTCGCCGAAGATGGCCACCAGCACGTTGGCGCCGGTCACTTCTTTCTTGCCGTTCGAGGCCGACTGCACGTGCATGATCGCGCGCTGGATGACGCGCTGGAAACCGAGGGTCGGCTGGGTGTCGACTTCGCCCGTGCCGGGCACGGTCGGCGTATTGTCGCCAATAAAGTTCGTCAAGGTCTTGCGCAAGTCTTCAATATTGACCGCGCACGCACGCAGGACTTCAGCGGCCGACGGATTGTCGAGCAAAGCCAGCAGCAAATGCTCGACAGTAATGAACTCGTGCCGAGCCTGCCGCGCTTCGACAAAGGCCATGTGTAGGGAAACTTCCAATTCCTGCGCAATCATACTTCCTCCATCACGCACTGCAGGGGATGCCCCGCCTTACGCGCATGCGTTAATACAAACTCCACTTTGGTACACGCTATATCTTTGGAAAACACACCGCACACGCCCTTGCCATGCCGATGTACGGAAAGCATGATCTGCGTCGCCGTCTCGCGATCCTTGTTGAAGTACTCCTGAATAATGGCGACCACGAACTCCATCGGCGTGTAGTCGTCATTGAGCAACGCCACCTGGTACAAGGGCGGTGGCTTTACGGTCTGCCGCTCCAGCAGTTGCTCGGTATCGTGCTTAGTTGCCATGGACGTATTCTAATGCTTTCAGAGTTGGTGCAATGCGTAAACAATCAGGCCAGGGCCATTTGCTTTCCATCTTACGCGTTTTCAGATGTTCGCGCAGATGGCGGCCGGATCGCAGAAATCAAGAGTCCGGCCTGACGAAGGTGTGGAAAAAGATGCAACACTCGTTCAAAAGCGCTTGACTTCAAAGATTATTCCACCAACAATGCAGACATTGACATTGTACTTATTGTACGTGTCGATAAGAGTGAGCAGGCTGAGGAGGGGGCAAGGAAGCTTCTTGCTTTTATGGCTCGTGATATTTGTTTTTATCTGAAAGTTCTTTTATGGCAACTGGTACTGTAAAATGGTTCAATGATTCCAAAGGTTTTGGCTTCATCACTCCTGATGATGGCGGTGAGGATCTGTTCGCGCACTTCTCTGCAATCAATATGGCCGGTTTTAAGACCCTCAAAGAAGGTCAAAAAGTCCAATTCGAAGTCACGCAAGGCCCTAAAGGCAAGCAAGCTTCCAATATCCAGGGCATGTAATTTCCGTCTGGAAGTAAAAAACCCCGCCGCAGCGGGGTTTTTTTTCGTCCCTACTGTTCCTGCGCACCAGCGCGTCCCAGCAGTTCCATGATCGCCGCCTTCAGCGCGAGCGCCTCCCCTGCTGCCGCGGCCACCTCGCCTGAAGGCACCTGTCCGGCCGCCTCGCCCACAATGGCACGGTAGCGTTCGGCAAGTTGCCGCAGGCGCCCTTCCAGTTCCGCGGCGCAAGCAGCAATGCGCGGATCGGCATGCCGGCAATGCCGCTGCAATTCATCCCGGTGGCTTTGGATGAATGCAAACATATAAATGAATCTGCCAATCTCTTCATAATGCGCGCGGTCGCGCGCCAAAGCGTCAGCACCAGTCATGTCGCCTCCCTGTCGGCCAAGTATTTAACGGCATCGGGAACAAGTCAACAAAAAAGCCCCGCCTTCATTGAAAGCGGGGCTTTGCAAGCTGGGCCGGATAAGCCCTGTACTAGAATTACATATTTTCGATCATTACATCGCCGAAGCCCGAGCACGACACCTGGGTCGCGCCTTCCATCAGGCGGGCGAAGTCATACGTGACCTTCTTCGACTGGATGGCTTTCTCCATCGAGCTGATGATCAGGTCGGCAGCTTCGGTCCAGCCCATGTGGCGTAGCATCATTTCGGCCGACAGGATCAGCGAACCCGGGTTCACGTAGTCCTTGCCTGCGTACTTCGGCGCGGTGCCGTGGGTCGCTTCGAACATCGCGACCGTGTCCGACATGTTGGCGCCCGGGGCGATGCCGATACCGCCCACCTGTGCGGCCAGCGCGTCGGAGATGTAGTCGCCGTTCAGGTTCAGGGTGGCGATCACGCTGTACTCTGCCGGGCGCAGCAGGATCTGTTGCAGGAACGCGTCAGCGATCGAATCCTTGACGATGATCTCGCGACCGGTCTTCGGATTCTTGAACTTGCACCACGGGCCGCCATCGATCAGCTCGGCGCCGAATTCGCGCTGGGCCAGCGCGTAGCCCCAGTCACGGAAGCCACCTTCGGTGTACTTCATGATGTTGCCCTTGTGCACCAGGGTGACCGACGGCTTGTCGTGCTCGATCGCGTACTGGATCGCGCGGCGCACCAGGCGCTCGGTGCCTTCCTGCGAAACCGGCTTGATGCCGATGCCCGAGGTCTGCGGAAAGCGGATCTTCTTGACGCCCATTTCGTTGATCAGGAAGTCGATGACCTTCTTGGCGCCGTCCGAACCGGCCGCCCATTCGATGCCGGCGTAGATGTCTTCCGAGTTCTCGCGGAAGATGACCATGTCGGTCTTCTCAGGCTCTTTCAGCGGCGAAGGCACGCCGGTGAAGTAGCGTACCGGGCGCAGGCAGACGTACAGGTCCAGTTCCTGGCGCAGCGCGACGTTGAGCGAACGGATGCCGCCGCCAACCGGGGTGGTCAGCGGACCCTTGATCGAGACGACGTATTCGCGCAACGCTTCCAGGGTCTCTTCCGGCAGCCAGACGTCCGGGCCGTAGACCTTGGTTGCCTTCTCGCCTGCGTAGATTTCCATCCAGCTGATCTTGCGCTTGCCGGCGTAGGCCTTCTTCACAGCCGCGTCAACGACCTTGATCATCACCGGCGTGATGTCGACACCGGTACCGTCGCCCTCGATGAAAGGCAGGATCGGGGTGTCAGATACGTTCAGCGAATAATCCGCGTTGACGGTGACTTTCTGGCCGTCAGCAGGTACTTTGATATGTTGGTACATCGTGTTCTCCGAAGTGGACGCATGGCCGGGCTGGCCCCACCGTGGTGTCAGTCAGGCATCGTCTGCGATCTCAGTTACAATTATGACTACGGCTGTTGGTCTTCTATAAGACATAAGACGCGCGTTTCGCATTATGCACCAGTATTTTGACTGGCGCTACAGCTTTAACATACCAATCAACCGCCCCGAAGGCTGATATTCTGCTCCAAAAGGCCGCCATGCCCCTCATTCTGTTCAACAAACCTTTCCAGGTACTATGCCAGTTCTCGCCCCAGCCGGGGCGCGCCACCCTGGCCGACTACCTGGATGTTCCCAACATCTACCCCGCCGGACGGCTCGATGCCGACAGTGAAGGCCTGTTGCTGCTGACCGACGACGGCAAGCTGCAACATGCGATCGCCCACCCCGACAAGAAGGAAGCCAAGACCTACCTGGTGCAGGTCGAGGGCGTCGCCGACGCGCAAACGCTGGCGCGGCTGCAGGCGCCGCTTAACCTGGGCGACTTTGTCACCAAGCCATGCCAGGCAGTGCGCATCGCCGAGCCGGACTGGCTGTGGGCGCGCAACCCGCCGATCCGCATGCGTCAGGATAAACCGACGAGCTGGATTGCGATCACTTTAGAAGAAGGAAAGAACCGCCAGGTACGACGCATGACGGCCGCGGTCGGTCTGCCGACGCTGCGCCTGGTGCGCAGCAGTATTGGTCCATTCTCGCTAGCAACTCATCCGCTGATGCCTGGCGAGTGGACCGAAGTGCCGGCCGCGGCAGTCATGGGCGCCAAACAGCGGCGGGGATAACGCTGTGAAAAATTTCGGTTTGGACAGAGAAAACTGTCAACGCTGGAAAAAGGCCTCGCGTTAATGGAACAGATTCATCGTTGAATCTTGTTTCTTAACCCAAAGGAAATCGCCATGTCCAAACTTCTCGCTGCCCTGGTTGCCTCCCTGTTTGCCGCTTCCGCTTTTGCTGCCGCACCGGCTGCACCAGCCGCTCCGGCCACCCCGGCTGCTGCTGCCGCGCCTGCTGCTCCCGCCGCTGCTGCCGCCCCGGCCGCCGATCCGGCTGCCGCTCCCGCACCGGCGAAGAAGATGAAGAAGGCCAAGAAAGCCAAGGACGCCGCTGCGGCCGCCCCGGCAGAAACCAAGTAAGCCGATCTGGCTTACAGAATCAAGGCAGGCATGTCCTGCCTTTTTTTGCGCCCGTTTTTTTGTGGCTATATCACGGCGGCGCAAGGGCGTAGGGTTCGCACCGGTGCGCACGCGGTACGTGTGCATACCGGAGCTAACGGCATTCAACCGTACCGCGTGCGCACAGGTGCGCACCCTACGGCGTACGTAGCCCACGCAGGAGCGACGGAGCAACCCGCCAGCAAAAAAACCCGCCGGACCAAAGTCGGGCGGGTCTTTCTTCCACTATACTGCCGGCGCAGCCCTCAGGCGCGCCAGGGTCCGGCCTTAGGCGGCGACGGACAGTGCCTTCAGGGCAGCAGCCAGGCGGCTCTTGTGACGAGCGGCCTTGTTCTTGTGGATGATTTTCTTGTCAGCGATGCTGTCGATGGTCGACACAGACTGCTGGAAGATCTGGGTTGCCGCAGCTTTGTCGCCAGCCTGGATAGCCTTGCGGACGGCCTTGATTGCGGTGCGCAGGGTCGAGCGCTGGGCGGAGTTGTGAGCGTTTTGCTTAACTGCTTGGCGAGCGCGCTTGCGCGCTTGTGCGGTATTTGCCATGGAATTTCCTAAATCGGGGTCAAGTTACTGCAAACATTAAGCTTGTCAAACCGGAGCGCCACGCTCCGTGCCACATTCCAGTGCCTGTCAAACATTAGTGTCTGCTAACAGAATTCAGTTCAGCCCACGATTATAGCCGAGGATTCCCTCCAGGGCAATTTAAAATTCACGCACCCGTCCAGCATGATTGGCCCGATGCAATCCTTTGCCCCGCTATAATCTCGGGCCATGAACCTTCTTAAGACCCTGGCAGCCATCTCGAGCATGACGATGCTGTCCCGTATCACCGGACTGCTGCGCGAGAGCCTGTTTGCCCGGGCCTTTGGCGCCTCGGCCTATACCGACGCCTTCATCATTGCGTTTCGCATCCCCAACCTGCTGCGCCGGCTGTTTGCCGAAGGCGCGTTCTCGCAGGCCTTCGTGCCCATCCTGTCCGAATACAAGACACAGCATGGCGAAAATGCCACACGCGGGCTGGTCGACCATGTCGCCAACACGCTGGTCTGGGCCACGGTGGCAACCAGCGTCGTGGGCATCATCGCCACCCCGGTGATCCTGACACTGATCGCCAGCGGCCTGGAATCGGGCGCGTTCGACGCCTCGGTGCTGATGACGCGCCTGATGTTCCCCTACATCGCGTGCATGTCGTTCGTCGCGCTGGCCGGCGGCGTTCTCAACACCTGGCGCGAGTTCAAGATTCCCGCCTTTACCCCGGTGCTGCTGAACCTGGCATTCATCTTCGCCTCGGTGGTGCTGGTGCGCTATTTTCATCAGCCGATCTATGCGATGGCGGTCGCGGTGTGCGTCGGCGGCTTGCTGCAGGTCGGTATCCAGATCCCGGCGCTGGTGCGGATCGGCATGCTGCCGCGCCTGTCGCTCAAGCCCCTGGCCGGGCTGCGCGACCCCGGCGTGCGCCGCATCCTGCAAAAGATGGGGCCGGCCGTGTTCGCGGTGTCCGCCGCCCAGATCAGCCTTTTGATCAATACCAGCATCGCTGCGCGCCTGGGCGCGGGCAGCGTGTCGGCGCTGCAGTATGCGGACCGGTTGATGGAATTCCCGACCGCGATGCTGGGGGTGGCGCTGGGCACGATCCTGCTGCCCAACCTGTCGAAGGCCAATGCGGACGGCGATGCGGACGAATATTCGGCCCTGCTGCACTGGGGCCTGCGCCTGACCTTCCTGCTGGCGCTGCCGGCGGCGGTCGGCATGGCGGCGATGGCCGTGCCGCTGATCGCCACGCTGTTCAACTACGGCGCCTTCCAGTCCGAAACGATTCTAGCCGCCGCGCTGCCGCTGATGGCCTACAGCGCGGGGCTGGTCGGCATCATCCTGGTCAAGACGCTGGCTCCGGCATTCTATGCGCGCCAGGACATCCGCACCCCGGTGCGTATCGCGGTCGGCGTGCTGGTCGGCACACAGCTGATGAACCTCGTGTTCGTGCCGCTCCTGGGCGTGGCGGGCCTGGCCCTGTCGATCGGCCTGGGCGCCTGCATCAACGCCCTGTTCCTGTATTCCGGACTGCGTCAGCGCGGTATCTACGTGCCGCAAGGCGGCTGGGGCCCGTTCTTCGCCAGGCTGCTGGTGGCGGTGCTGGTGATGGGCCTGGTTGCCTGGTTCTGCCAGGCGCAGCTCGACTGGGCTGCCATGCGCGCCCATCCGTGGCTGCGCGTGGGTGCGCTGCTGGGGATCATCAGCATCTGCGGGGCCGTGTATTTTGCGGTGCTGTTCGCGCTTGGCTTTAGGCTGCGCGACTTCAAACGCCGGGCCAAGTAAGAGCAAACGCTGCGCAACCGTACAGCGTGCGCACAGGTCCTCGCCGGCCGCGCGCCCCCTACGATGTTTCGCTTTCAGCAGGATGCGCACGCGGGGCGTTGTCACCCTCTTTTGGCGGGTCGGCAGCATCGGCGGGTGGCTCGGCTTCGGACTGTTCGCTTGGCTCCGGTGGCGTGGGCGGATTGGGCTTATCGCGCGGCTCGGGCGCCTGTGACGCGTGGTCCGGCTGGACGGGCGCTTTCACTGCCTGCTCGGGCGGAATCAACGGGTTGGACCCGGGCGTGGCCGAGGGGGCAAGCGGCTGCTGCACGCCCTGCCCGTTCGCGGTGAACTTCCAGTCCGAGATGTGCTCCTTGTTTTCGAAGTTCTGGAAGCGGGCGTCGAAGTTGGCCACCTTGAGCGGCTTTGCACTCGACAGGCTGTACACCGCCAGTACGCCCACGCGATCGCCCTCATAGAGGATTCCCCATTCCGCCTTGCCGGTCACCGGATCGACGAATATCTTGCGCAGGTGGCGGTGCACGCCCGGAAAACGCGAGTCCTTCAGCAGTTCCTGCAAGGTCGGCGGCGGCAGCTTCGGCTGGCCCTTGGGCGTTGCGTCGGCATAGCTTTGCAGCGCGGCGCTGAATGCGGCGCCGATTTCAAGCAGTTCCTCCTCGGCGGCGGCGCGCCGCAGCAGCGCATCGACCTTGAGCGCCGCGGCGCCAACCAGGCCAATAATCGTGAGCAGGATGATGAGGCCAAGGTAGGTAAAACCGGCCTCGCGCCGTGGCTCCCTGGGCTGCTGCATCGCTACCAGTCCTGGTACGGCACGCCGTTGCGGCCATTGCCGGGGGCGCCGCTCCTGATGTTGTAGACCGCGCCCTTGCTGCCATCTTCGGGCGGTATGATGACCCAGCTCGTGGCGCTGTCGGCAACCGGATCGACCGGCAGGTTGCGCAGGTATTTTTTTTCGACCAGTTCGTCGAGCGAGTCCGGGTAGCGGCCGGTGTCGGAGTAATACTGGTCGATGACGGCGCGCGTGTTGCGCAGGTTGTCGGCCAGGATGGTCTCTTTGGCGCTGTCGACGCTGGGGAAATAACGCGGCACCGCCAGCGTGAGCAGCAGCGCGACGATGGCAAGGACGACCAGCAGTTCGATGAGGGTGAAGGCGTGCCGGTAGCGGGGGCGGAATGGGCGCATGCGGATCACCAGCGGCTGTAGGGGATGCCGTTCAGCCCAAGCTTGGGCGAGAGCGAATAGACGTCGTACACGTCCTCCCCTTCCTTCGGGTCGTTCGCTTCGCTGGCGTAGCTGCGCTTGCCCCAGGTTTGCGCGTCCGCCAGTTCCGCGTCCGCGTTGAACGGGTCGCGCGGCAGGCGGCGCATAAAGAATATCTTGGCGTGCTTGGGACTGCGCTGATCGGCGACACCATCGACCAGCAGCTCAAGCCTGGACGGATAGCCGGACGCGCCGATATCCTTCTTGATGCGGCCCTCGTCGCTGGCCTTCTTGTAGGCGTCGATCCCCTGGCGGATTTCGCGCAGCGCGCGCCGCAGTTCCTGTTCGTTGCGGCGCTGCGTGGTCACCTGCGCGACCGGCACCACGAGCGTGCCGAGCAGGGCCAGGATCACGAGCGTGACCAGCAATTCGATCAGGGTAAAGCCGCGCAAGGGTCAACTCCGCTTCATCACTGCTGCACGGGCGCCGGCGGCGGCGTGACCGGGGTGACTTGCACGCCGGGCGCAAGCTGGGCTTGCGGCAGCGCCGCCGGCGCGCTGGCCGGCCGCACAGGCACCTGGGAAGGAATCTGCGGCAGCACGGTAGCCGGCCGCGCCGAGTTATCCGGACTGCGGCGGAAGCTCGATTCGGTCCCCGCGCTGAACTCCGAGGCGGACGCCGGAGGGCGCTGGATGTTCCGGATCAGGTGCGGCGTGATCGACAGCACCACCTCGGTCTTGTCGTTGGAGTCGCGGCTGCTGCCGAACAACCGGCCCAGCACCGGCAGGCTGCCCACGCCGGGGACCTTGCTGCCGCTGGCGCGGTCCTCGCTCTTGATCAGGCCCGCGAGCACCTGGTTCTCGCCATCCTTCAGCTGGAGCATGGTAGTGGCCGAGCGGTTGCCGATCCGGTAGAAAACGCCGCCCTGCTTGCTCGTCACCGTGTCGATCAGGTTGCTCACCTCGAGCGAAATCCGGATGCCGACTTCGTCGTTCAGGTAGACGACCGGTTCGACGTTCAGGGTCAGGCCGACGTCGACATAGTTCACCGATTCGGACGCGAAGCCGCCCACGCCCGAGGACACAGTGGTCGTGATCGTCGGCAGTTTGTCGCCGATGACGACCTTGGCCTTTTCCTTGTTGCGTACGCGGATGCGCGGATTGGCGAGCGTGTTCGAGTCGCCGTCGGTCTTGTTGGCCCTGACCGTCGCGCTCACGCCCGTTACGCCAATGCGCGTGCCGTTCAGGTTGCGCAGCTGGTCGACCGTCACCGCCGCGGCGTCCTTGGTCAGCAGCGGCGCGAAGGCCAGCGACGACGGCCAGTCCACCCCCAGCTCCATGAGTCGGCTGCGCTGGACCTCGAGCACCTCGACGTCGAGCATCACCTCGGGTTCCGGTACGTCCTGCAGCGCCACCAGCTGGCTGGCGAGCTTGATCGCCTCCGGGCTGTCGCGCAGGATCACGAGGTTGAGCTTTTCGTCGACCACCACGTCGCGTGACTTGAGGATGGTCTTGAAGGTGTTGGCGATGTTCTTGGCGTCCGCGTTCGCGAGGAAGAAGGTCTTGACCTTCATCTCCTGATAGTCCTTGAGCTTGGTCGGTATGTTCGGGTAGATCAGGATCGTGTTCCCGTCCATCACCTGGCGCTCGAGCTGGTTGGTCATCAAGAGGAAGTACACCGCCGCTTCGACCGTGCTGTTCTTCAGGAAGATCGAGGCGCGCTGGTCGGGCTTGACGTCCTTGTCGAACACGAAGTTCAGGCCCGCATGGCGCGAGATGACCTCGAAGATCTGCTTGAGCGGCGCGTCGCGGAACTCCAGGCTGATCGGCTTGCGGAAGGCCGCGCCCAGGACCGCCTCGGCGCTGGGCGTGGCGCTCATCTCACTGACTTGCTCGAGCAGCTTGCGCGCGTCTTCGTGCGTCGGCCGCTCCGTCAGGATCGCATTGACCTTCTGCCGAGCGAGTTCGTAATCCTTCTTCTCGAACGCGCTGGCGGCATCGGCAAGCATCACCGCCTGGCGCCGGTCGGCCTCGACCGCGCGCAGGCCGGCGCGCGCGCGCTCGTTGGCCGGATCGAAACCGAGCACACGCCGGAAGTCCTGCATCGCCAAATCGGGCTTGCCGTCGGCCAGTTCGCGGTCGGCCTGCTCCAGCAGGCGCACCGCGGCCGTGTCGCGGGCACGCAGGTAGGCCGCGCGGTAGACCGCGTTGTCCGGCTCGGCCGCCACCGCTTCCTGGTACTTCAGCAATCCGGCCGCGACCTGGTCCTGCGCCAGCAAGGCGGTACCCTCGCGGTAGGCCTTCTGAGCGGCGCAGCCGGCCAGTGCCAGCGCAATTAAGGTGGCGCCGAACAGCTTGATAAGTCGATGACGAGCCATCAGTCGAACACTCCAATATTGAGCTGCTGAACCTGGTTCAGCGGCAGGTAAGTCAGGGTCAGGATCGGCGGCTTGATCGCGTCCACGCGGTACATCCCGTCGATCACCTCCTTTTCGCGCACGATGTAGGTACGGTCGCCGCGCGCCAGGTACACCTCCCAGGCGCCGTCGCTGACCGATTTGCCGATGAAGGTGAAAGGCAGCGGTGGCGCGGCCGGCGGAGGTGGCGGCGGGGGCGGCGGCGGCGGCGGGGGCGGCGGTGTCCAGTCGTGGCGCCCGAACAGGTCGCTGTCGCCATCCTTGAACTGGTCCGCGCCGGCGCCGATCAGCGATTCACGTGCGACCACGCGCAGGATCACCGGTCCGTCATGCGCGGCCTGCCTGGCGTCCGGGCGGGCGTCGGCAACGGGCGCGGCGCGCGGCGCGCGCGCCACCGGCTCGGCCACTTGCGACTCCGGCGTCTTGTCGCCAAATGCGGCAAGGCCGGCGGCAACCGCCAGAACGCCGCCCAACAGCAGATGGCGCGGTTTCATTGCCCGCCTCCGCGTGGCGCATCGGTCAGATACAACGTCAGCCGCATGCGCGCCTCGACGTTTGCCTCGCCGATCGCGTCGCGCCGGAAGCTGATTTCGTCGAGCGAGGCGAACGGGATCGCCAACAGCGCGTCCATCGCGAACTGCCAGAGCGCGCGGTAGCTGCCCTTGAGCGGCAGGTTCACCTGGTAGGTGTAGACGCGCGCATTGCGGTCGTAGCCCATCTTGTATTCGCCATCGTGCAGCACCAGACCGGCTTTCGAAGCCAGGCCGAACAGGGACCTGACCTGCTGTTCGGCATAGCGCCGCTCGCCCAGGGCGTCATAGAAGGCGGCGAGATTCTGGTTGGCGGTAGCCGGCGGCGCGGCCTTGACCACGGGCGGCGGCAACGCCGCCATGCGGCGCGCGAGGTCGTGCTGGCGCGCCAGCAGGTCGCGCGCCTGCACCAGCCAGAGCAGGAGTGCGATGGCGAGAACGAGCAGCAGCGCGGCGCCTGCCGCGACCGGGCTCCAGCTTGACGCCAGCAGCCGCGCGCGCAGCCAAATTGAGGCCAGCGGCATGGTTTTCATTGTGCCCTCCACTGCGCGTCGACCTGAAAGCGGATCGGGCGGTTCGGATCCTGGTCATTGATCTCGTGGCGCGCCAGCGACACGCTGGTGAACCAGTCCTGGCTCGCCAATTGCTGGACGTAGTCGATCATCTCGTCGCTGCCGCGCGCTTCCGCCGTGATGCGCAGGCTGCGCTTGCGCGCATCGGGCTCCAGTGCCAGCAGCGCCACGTGCGGGGGCGTTGCGGCCTGCACCGCATCGCGCAGGGCGCGCCACGGCAGGTTCAGTTGCAAGATGGCGGTATTGACCGCGTTCGCCTGTTCCGTCGGCACCGGCGGCTGGTGCACGGCGACCTGAACCACCGCCGGAGCACGGGTGCGCCGATCACCACCCAGCTGCCGCGCGGCGTCATCCCCGATCATTACGACATCT
>NZ_SPUM01000117.1 GCF_004614195.1 Massilia horti
TCATAAGACCCCAGAAAAGTTGGAACTGGTGTCCAACTTTTCTGGGTCAGTTCAGAAGGCGGGGGCCCATAGGCAGCGTGAAATGATGCTCAGCATGGGTCCCCGCCTGCGCGGGGACGACGTACCTGGTGATTCACGTTACGGAATTCTGCGGTTATCGGTTAAAAAAAACCGCGAACATCACTGTTCGCGGTTCGGATTACGCGTCGCGGTTGCCTACTTCTTGGCGGCCACGGCAGCCCGCTTGGCCGGCGCCTTCTTCGGCGGCGACTTGGTGGCGGCGCTCTTCGCGGCGGCGGTCTTGGTGGCAGCCTTCTTCGCCGCAGCCTTCACCGGCACGCTGGCCACAGTCGCACCATCGGCCCCCTCACCCGCAGCCTCGGATGCCGCGGCCTTGCCCTTGGCCGCAGGCTTGGCCTTGCGCTCCTCGAACTCGAAGCCGATCTTGCCGTCCTTGCCGCGCACCAGGTACGCCTTGAACGGGCGCCGCGTGCGCTGCGAAATAAAGCCTGGCAGCAGGTCGGTCTTGCCGTCGTTAAGCAACTTGGCCATCTGCTCGGGCAGGATCTCCTGCTGCAGGATGATGCGGCTGCTGCGGAAGTCGCAGGTCTTCGGCTTGGCCACCGTATGCTCGCACACGTAGGCCAGGCCCATCTCGTAGACGTTGCCGTTGCACTTCGGGCAGGGGCCGAGCGGGGTCTGGCCGGTGAAGTCGACGCCTTCGCCTTCCTCGCCCTCTTCCTGGTCCTGGCCGAAGTCGAATTCGAGCTTGAAGTTGTTGATCTCGTCGTCGCGCACGATGCGCAGGATCGCCGCAAACGGCCGCCCCATCTTGGAGCGGAAACCTTGCAACGGGCCGATGGTGCGGTTCTTCAGCAGCTCCTCGACCTCCTCGATCTCGAACTGGCGTCCGCCCGGCACCTTGGTCATCGAGAATTCGCACTTGGTGCAGGCGAAGCGGCGGTAGTTTTCCTTGACCACGCTGCCGCAGTTCGGGCACGGGGTATGGAGCGTGGCGTAATCGCCCGGAATCGTGTCGTTGCTGTACTCCTTGGCGCGCTTGACGATCACCTGGGTCATCTGCGCGATCTCGCGCATGAACTCTTCGCGCGAAATCTTGCCCCGCTCCATCTGCGACAGCTTGTATTCCCACTCGCCGGTCAGTTCCGGCATGGTCAATTCCGTCACGCCCAGGCCGCGCAGCAGCGTCATCAGCTGGAACGCCTTGGCGGTCGGAATCAGCTCGCGCCCTTCGCGCAGCAGGTACTTTTCGGTCAACAGGCCTTCGATGATCGCCGCGCGCGTCGCCGGCGTGCCCAGTCCCTTGCCGGCCATCGCATCGCGCAGTTCGTCCGAATCGACCAGCTTGCCCGCGCCTTCCATCGCCGAAAGCAGCGTCGCTTCGGAGTAGCGTGCGGGCGGCTTGGTGGTCAGGCCGTTGGCAATCAGCTTGTCGGCCAGGACTTTTTCGCCCTTGGCCACCGGCACCAGGTTCGCGCCGCCTTCCTTCTCCTCGGCCGCTTCCTTGCCGTAGACGGCCAGCCAGCCGGGGTTGGTCATGACCTTGCCCTCGGTCTTGAACTGGTGGCCCGACACCTCAGTGAAGCGGGTCGTGACCAGGAATTCCGCAGCCGGGAAGAACACCGCCATGAAGCGGCGCGTGACCAGGTCATACAGCTTCTGCTCCGGTTCGGACAGGTTCTTGGGCGCCACGCCGGTCGGGATGATCGCGAAGTGGTCCGAGATCTTGGTGTTATCGAAAATGCGCTTGTTCGGCTTGACCCAGCCCTTGTCCAGGATCTGCTTGGCGAACTGGTGGTAGTTGTTGTTCTCCTTGAGCACTTCGAGCGTCGACTTCACCGTGCCCAGGTAGTCCTCCGGCAGCGCGCGCGAGTCGGTACGTGGGTAGGTCAGGACCTTGTGCTTTTCGTACAGCGCCTGCGCCAGCCCCAGCGTGTTCTTGGCCGAAAAGCCGAAACGGCCGTTGGCCTCGCGCTGCAGGCTGGTCAAATCGAACAGGGCTGGCGCCATCGAGGTGGTCGGCTTCGATTCCTCGGTCACCACGCCTTGCCTGCCGCGGCAGGCGGTGACGATCGACTCGGCCGCCGCGCGGCTCCACAGGCGCTCGGCGCGCTTCTCGGGGTCGTGCTCGTCCTTCTTGAAGTTGTGGTCGAGCCAGCGGCCTTCATAGACACCGGCCGCGCACACGAACTCGGCGCGCACTTCCCAGTAGTCGCGCGGGATGAACTTCTTGATCTTCTCTTCGCGTTCGACCACGATCGACAGCGTCGGCGTCTGCACCCGGCCCACGGTGGTCAGGTAGAAGCCGCCCTCCTTCGAGTTGAAGGCGGTCATGGCGCGGGTACCGTTAATGCCGATCAGCCAGTCCGCTTCCGAGCGGCAGCGCGCGGCGTCGGCCAGCGGCAGCATTTCTTCGTCGCTGCGCAGGTGCGCAAAGCCGTCACGGATCGCGGCCGGCGTCATCGATTGCAGCCACAGGCGGCTGATCGGCTGCTTGGCCTTGGCGTTCTGCGCGATCAGGCGGAAGATCAGTTCGCCCTCGCGCCCCGCGTCGCAGGCGTTCACGAGCGCGCTCACGTCCTTGCGCTTGATCAGCTTGTTGAGCACCTTCAGGCGCGACTCGGTCTTGGCGATCGGGTTGAGCGCGAAATACGGCGGGATCATCGGCAGGTGCGTAAAGCTCCACTTGCCGCGCTTGACGTCGTACTCTTCCGGCACGCCAATTTCCAGCAGATGGCCCACGGCCGACGACAGCACATACTGGTCGGACTCGAAATACTCATCGTGCTTGGTGAAGCCGCCAAGCGCCTTGGCGATGTCGTTCGCGACGGAAGGCTTCTCGGCAATGATGAGGGTTTTGGTCATATTGTTTCTCTGCGTACTTATATCGATATCGGCTCGCGCATCATACATGGTCTGCGGCCAGCCGGCATTTTTGCCAAAAGATGTCTGAATGGTAACAATCCGGATTAGCGGCCAATGATAAGCGGGTTGTCACGGGCGGTGCAAGTAGACTCTGCGCCGCCACCATGCCACAACAGCACTGTAGCCGCCACACGTATGTATCCGGTACGGAAAGAACAAGGGGCCTTGACGGCCCCCTGGTGTCCTGAATTGCTTAATGCAGCAGGCGCGGCACCTGCTCGTCGTCCGCGCCGAACAGGTCGTCGAACATCAGCGCGTCGGGCTCCTTGCCTTGGCTCCAGAGCAACATCAGCACGATGATCTTCAGCTTGCCCAGCGTGACCGGCGATTCGTCCAGCGCCAGCGCGCGCTCGATCACGATCTCGCGCTGCACGGGGCCGAGCACCCCGGCGCTTTCCAGGAAAGCGATGAAGCCGATCGCGCCGCTGCCGAGCTCGGTGTATTCCTCGTCGACATAATAGCGGGTGCCGGTCGAGGCGGCGGCATCGGGAAGTTCCTCACAGGCCATTTCGGTGAGGCCGGAAAGCCAGTCCAGCGCTTCCGAGATCTCGATGTCGTCGAAGCCGATCGCCGAAAGCTTGCGAGCCAGCGCAGCCGGCTCGGGGCAGGCGTCGGGACGGTAGTACGTCTCGTAAAGGTAGACCAGGATGTCGAACATAGTGCCGCTACTGTAGCAGTTAAGCTCGCCAGCGCACAAGAGTCGCACGGATCGCGCGACCGCCGAGATGAAAAGCGTTGTATCCGGGTCTTGATCAACCGCCATGGGCGGCGGCGACGCGTTACCCGGCGGGCAAGGGGCGGCTCGGCGTCAGCGGCTGGCCGGTCGTATCCGAATGCTGGATGCGATCTTGTCCCACAAGCTCAGGGCGGCAGGCAGCGACAACGATGACTCGATTGGCCCTTCGCGGCTTCGTCCGGTTGCCATTGTCAACGTGAGGTGCGGGACGAAAACATTGCCTTTGGTCCCGTTCACCTCCCAATTAAAGCCATGAATCCGGGCAAAGCCATAAAACTGGCTATTGCCATACAACGATGTAAACTTAGGCTCGAGCACGCTTTCGACCAGTTCATCCCCGGTCAGCCCGCCAATCGTGCGCGGAGCGGCACGCACGTTGGTGAAGGCGAGATTGACGATCAGCGGCGCACGCGCGTGGGCCGCCTCGTTCCGCTTGAGAAGGCCATCAGGATCGGGCTTGATCCCCGCTTTTGAGTCGAGGGTGAGGCCAATGTCCGGCCGGCTTGGCAACTTGGCCGCCATCGTGATCTCCTCACCTTGGTCCGCTGTCAGCGGATCGCGGAAGTAAGCCAGGTCGAAACAAAAGCCAGGTTCTGTCGGAATGCGGTTGCCCGGGTTCGGTACCAGTTGGGCAATCAGCCTGGTCAGGTTGCTAAAGAGCGCGGGATCGTAGTCTTTCGCTTCCAAATCGATGCTGATTCCGTTGCCGTGAACGTGACCTTCCAACGCGATCCCCTCGTAACGACAACGGCGCAAGGTTTCATGGCTATAGCCTTCGGTGCCCTCGGTGACATAGCGCTCATGTACAAAGATTTCTCCGACCAAACCATTGTCAGTCTTGACTTCGCCGATCGATTCCATGTTGTCGTTTCCGCCGAATCGATCTGGTTTGGCCCGGATTGCCGCTTCCCGCGCCGCCAGCCGGTTCGCGAACGCCTCCGCACTCTCTTCAATAGCATCGATGTAAAAGCCGTCGATAAAAGCATGGCCCAGCTCAACCTTCGCCTCCTGTGGCAGGTCGATCAGCATCCTGCCGACGCAAACCGTTTTCATCATTTTGGTCATTTTCGCCACCGCGTACATGTCCCACAAGGCACCCATCATCCAAACAACCGCGGCCGCCCCAACGACCACGGCAAGGACCCTAAACCATTTTTTTTGAAGGAATCGTTTCATGACGTCCCCTAAACCTTGACCGCGAACGGATCGGAAAGCGTGTTTGTGCGGCTCGTATTGCCGTTGCCGATAAGTTGGCGGTTCAGCCAGCGATGTCCGGTTCGTACGGATCAGGGGCTTGCGCGATCCGCATCAGGCGCCATGTCGCGCGGCGTTGAATAAGCTTTGGTCTGGCTGCCGTCTCCACAGCAAACGTGGCCGCCGGAAGCAGGTTCCCTTTCGAGAACCAGCGGGTGCCGTCTAGCGCGTGTGCTTCCTCGCACCGCCACCAGCCGCTCGTCGGGCACGGGCTGCCTGTGACGGCGCAGGTGCCCGGCAATGCCTGCTGTGCGCTTGCACTGATGCCTTCCGCCGTTGGCACTGCGGCTATGGCCTGGGCCAGCGGCACGTCTGGGGTGCCCCGCTTGCGACTGCGCTTGTCGATGAGCTTCCACGACGTGGGAGTAGCCGTTTCGAAGCTCGGCTGCAATCCGCGCAACTTTTCCCACCACGTTTGAGGCGGCAACAGCAACGCCTGCGGCATACGCTCACCCTGCTTGATGTACCGACGCTGGCCTCCCAGCACACCTATGCCATTGCCGCCGTCGCTGCACTGCCACCACCCGCTGCATGGGCAAGTGTCGCCAGCCTTTGCAAGGGTGCCGATCGTTGGGCTCGGCGGCTGAGCCGCGCTGGTTTTCAGCGGTTGGGTTGGCCGTATCCGGATGCTGGATGCGACCTTGTCCCACAAGCTCAGAGCGGCAGGCAGCGACAAGGATGACGGAATCGGCCCCTCACGGCTTCGTCCCGTTGCCATTGTCAGCGTGAGGTGCGGAACGAAAACATTGTCTTTGGTCCCGTTCACCTCCCAATTGAAGCCATAAATCAGGGCAAAGTTTGGCTCAAGCACGCTTTCAACTAGCTCATCCCCTGTCAGTCCGCCAATCGTTCGCGGCGCGGCGCGCACGTTGGTGAAGGCGAGATTGTCGATCGCAGGCGCACGCGCGTGGGCCGCCTCGTTCCTTTTGAGAAGGCCCGCGGGATCGGGCTTGGTGCCCGCTGCTGAGTCGAAGTTGAGCGCGATGTCCGGGTGGCTTGGCAGCTTGGCCGCCATCGTGACCCGTTCGCGCTGATGCGCTGCCAAAGGATCGCGGAAATATGCCAGGTCGATGCAAAAGCCGGGGTCTGTCGGAATGCGGTTGCCCGGGTTCGGTACCAGTTGGGCAATCAACCTGGTCAGGTTGTCAAAGCGCGCAGGATCATATTTTTTTGCCATTAAATCGATACTGATTCCGCTACCGTGAACATGGCCCTCCAGCGCGATTCCCTCATAACGGTAGTGCTCTATGGTAAATCCGTCTGAGGACTGGCCCTCGCTGACATACCGCCCATGTACGAAGATTTTTCCGACCAGACCATTGTCAGTCTTGACTTCGCCGATCGATTCCATGTTGTCGTTTCCGCCGAACCGATCCGGCGTGGCCCGAATTTCCGCTTCCCGCGCCGCAAGCCGGGCCGCAAACGCCTCCGCGCTTTCTTCGATAGCGTCAATGTAAAAGCCTTGGATGAAGGCATGGTCCAGCTCGATCTTCGCCTCCTGCGGCAAGTCGATCAGCATTCTGCCGACGCAAACCGTTTTCATCTTTTCTGTCATTTTCAACACCTTATACTTGTCCCACACGGCACCCATCGTCCAAGTGGCCACCGCCGCCCCAACGACCACAATCAGCACCCTGACCCATTTTTTTTGAAGGAATCGTTTCATGGCATACCTTGAACGATTTTGACGATCAGGCGCAGTGTCAGCGCCAACATGTCGTCGTTGTTGTAGGAACCTTGGTGATCGTAGCCACGGGTCTCGAAGAGCCGCCTGACCTTGTCGGCTGGTCCTGCGCCCGATTGGTGTGGCACAGTGCCGTCACCACGCGTGTCTGCCGGTTCGGGTTTGAAAAGCACTACGGTGTCATGCTCGACAAGCACGAGCCGCGCCCCTTCTTCCCCATATGTGACCATGGGGGTCGCCGATGCGACGTTCGCCGGGGTGAATACGACGTGTGCGCTGGATTCCTTGCGCCCGACCCAGCGCACTTGGCCAAAGGAGAGCTGGCGTGAGTCATCGCCGTAGAAAGCGTAGGTGTTGGGGTGGTAATAGTCGCCGAGCTCCTTCATATGGAATTGCTCGGCTGTCTCGACGGCAGTTTTTATCGTCTCTATCACGCCTCCCGGCACATCCTCGAACCTACCTGTGGGATCGGCCAATTCCGGGTCGATCAAGCGATACCAGCGCCTCATGTCCCGGTACAGATCGTATGGATTTGGCGCCACCGCGTTTGGAAGATGCAAGTAATCAAAGGCAGTCTCGGGCGCATCTGGTGGGCCACCCGGATACATCACTCTGACGTGCAGCCACGGCCGGGGGTACAAGTGGTTCGGCAACAGCTCCAGCGCACCTGGCGAGGTCGCGAGCACGGGCGTGGTGTGATAGGTCGTCGTGCCAAGGATCTTGGCTATCCTGGACGCGACGAAGTTTGGAGCCTCCGTACCGCAAGCCAACCGGCGGTATGCGGCAGGCGCACCCAAGGCAGGCATTACCCCGTGGATGACGCCTGCAATCTGATCCGGGATGCGCTTGGCGCAGGCACGCGCGACCAGCCCGCCCATCGAATGGGTGACGAGGATGACCTGCTCACATTTCTTCTTCATCCCCTTCCAGTATTCGATGATCTGCAGTATTCGCTGTTCCAGCCGCTGCGACGATTTCCCGCACGACTCCAGCCAGTTGTAACCGCAGGCGTACACCGGAAAATGGAACCGCGCGTGTTTTTCGAGCTCGGCTTCCGTCAGTGGCTTCATTCGGCGCACGCCCCACCGCTGGGGATCGATTGCCATCACGTCCTTCCAGTGCTGGGCAATGCATCGCTCATCTTTGCGGGAGACTGGCGTAAAGACTTCGTTCAGGCGCGTCTCCAGCCCGCACAGCAAGGCGCCGTACGAATCGGCGTGCAGCTCCCCCCACCACCGCTGCCGGACGTCGACAGGATTGACGTGATATCGCCCATCTCCGTGCGCAATGTGGGCCGGGCCGCTGTCATCGACTTCCAGTGTGTCGGGGTTAAACAGCCGCTGGCGTCGTTCAGGCGTTAGGCGGTCCCACGACAACGAGTCCCAAAAGCCGCCTACCATCGTGTTCGGCGGACGCCAGGCCGGTTCGCCGGGCTTCACTTCCTCGTTTTGTTCCTTCTCCGAGCGTGGCTTGAGCTTCGCGCGCAGGTTGGTTCCCATGATCCCCGGCACGACGATGACCGGAATAATCCTGTTGGGCGGCAGGAAAACCATGCCGCGAACCTTGTAGCTGATCGAACTGGCTACGGATTTTGCCACCCAGCCGCCTCCTGGCAACGGGAGGGGAGGCAGCAGCGGTCGGGTTGGTTCAGTCATGGCATTCCTGTTGATGTAACCGGCAGACCCGTTATCGTTGCACAGGCGCTTTTGGCTACCGTTGAGCGATAGCAAGCCACGGCTGTGCCCGCTTAAGGCGAGCTATATTTACTCAACGGAAAATGCGTTGGAATTGACCGCCAGGCAGGCGCTCGATCTGGCCGTCCAGTTCGAACATCAACAGTTCGCTGTTCAGCGCTGCCGCAGTGCTGCCGATGCGCGCAAGCAGCGCATCGAACTCGACCGGGCCGTGGCCGAGCGCGGCGAGCAGTGGCGTATCCTCTGGCAAGCACTCGGATTGCGCCACGGCCGGCGCTGCAACCAAGGGCGACATGTGCAGCGCCGCCAGAATCTCGTCCGCCGTTTCGACCAGTTGCGCGCCGTCGCGGATCAGCTTGTGACACCCCTTGGACAGGGATGAATGAATGGAACCGGGCAGTGCGAACACCTCGCGTCCCTGCTCCGCGGCCAGGTTGGCGGTGATCAGGGAACCCGATTGCGCAGCCGCTTCCACCACCAGCACGCCGGCCGACAGCGCGCTGATGACGCGGTTACGGCGCGGGAAGTTAGAAGCGATCGGCGGTGTGCCCAGCGCATATTCGCTGACGATGCAGCCTTCCACCGCGATGCGCCGGGCGAGCGCCTCGTTGCGCGCCGGGTAGATGCGATCCAGCCCCGTGCCGACCACGGCGATGGTCGAGCCAGGGCCAGCCAGCGCGCCCTCGTGCGCGGCGGCGTCGATGCCCAGCGCCAGCCCGGACACGATTGTCAGCCCGGCGTTTGCCAGCGCATGCGCAAACGACCGCGCGCTGGTCTTGCCCTGTTCGCTCGCGTTGCGGCTGCCGATGATGCCCAGCGCGGGCTGGCGCAGCAGCTCGATCCTGCCTTTTAAATAAAGCAGCAGGGGCGGATCGTCGATGTTGGCGAGCAGCGGCGGATAGGCCGCGTCGTGCAGCGTCAGCACATGGTGATTGGGCTGGGCAAGCCAGGCCAGCGTGGCCTCGATCAGCGCGGCGGTCTCGCGCGGGGGCGGCGCGCACAGCGCACGCGCCTGGGCAGGCGAAACATGCGCGGCGAGCGCCGCATTGCCTGCGTTGAAGATGGCTTGCGGGGAGCCGAATTGGTTCAGGAGCAGGCGCGCCGTCCGGCACCCCACCCCTGCTGCCTGTTCCAGGCGCAGCCAGTCGGCGATCTGTCGGTTACGGCTGGCTGCGGGGATGGGGTCCGTGTCCTGCACGGCGTGGTTACTCCGGTGATTTGGCCACGTCGCCGACCTGCGCCGGCTCCGTCACATGCATGATCAGGCCATACGACACGCGCCCGAACGCTCGGAAGATGAACAGCGTCCCGAACTTCTCATCGGGCAGCTTCATCGTCGACTTGCCGAAACCGAGGAAGCCTTTGCTGCCCGTCGGGTCCGGCACCGTCTTCCCGAGATGATAAAGCTCCAGCACGCTGCCGACGTCGAGTCCGTCAACCGTGCCCCGATTGACAGTCACCACCTGGTTCTGGCCGGCGTGGCTCACGCCCGCGTAGACCGACATCAGGCGCGCATCGATCTGGCGTTCCGGCGCATGCGGGACATAGCTGCGGATCGGGGCCGGCGGCGCGGCCAGCAGGCGGTCGCCCACGCCCATTTCCTGGTTGGAGCTGGTGATCGTGAAGCTGTGCACGTCGCTGCCCGGCTGCGCTTCGCGCACCAGGTTGACGGTGCCCAGGTAGGCCGCCTCGTGCGCGAGCAGCGCACCGGTCTGCGGATCACGCAGCTCCTTGCCAGGCCGGAACACCTGGAACGTCCTGGCGCCCTTCAGGTCGCCGCGCACGTAGACCTTGTCGCCCTGGCCCATGTAGACGTGGCCGTCGGTCGAGCCGACGATGCGCGGCGCGCCCTGCAGCTCGGCCGACTCGACCACCAGCGGCTGGGTCAGGAAGGGCTCGATGGCGCCCGGGGCGATCGCCGGCACCGCGTCCGCGCCGAGCGCTTCGGTGCGCAGTTGCGGCGACATGCGCAGCGGCGATGGCTGCGGTTCGTCCGCGGCCTGGCTGCCGGGCTTGGTGAGCGACAGGCGTCCGTGAGCCCGGTCGAAGTAGATGATCTGGCCGGGGTAGATCCAGTGCGGGTTGCGGATCTCGTCGCGGTTCATGCCCCACACCTTGGGCCAGCACCATGGGCGCTCGAGGAAGGTGCCGGAAATGTCCCACAAGGTATCGCCCTTGACGACCACATGCTGGTCAGGCGCATCCGGACGGAAGCTGCAATTGGTGCGACCGGGCTGTGCAGCGGCCTCTATGGGAGCTGCCACGGCGCACGCGACCAGGGCCGCTGCTGTGAGGCGGGTCGCGACTGTGCTAAAATTTTTCATCAAAGACGTCCGTAAAGTGCGGCATTGACACGGATTGGTTGCCGGCTGCGCTTGTCACCTCGGCCAGCCGCAGCGCAAGAGTCAGCAAGGTTTTACACCCCTCATCGCCCAGCGGATCCTGAAGGGTTGCCGAACTGAATCAAATTCTGCACAGAAATCCCCCAACTAGCAAGACAAACCGCGTCCTGCTGCGGGGGCGATTGTTGTGTTCCTGTCCGCGCGCGCCGGCCCGCACTTTCCCGTTCTTGCAATAATTATTGAACTGATACCGAATACGAGTTTATGGCCCTACTGAAGATCCTCCGCTATCCCGACGCCCGCCTGCACAAGGTGGCCAAGCCGGTCACCGAATTCGGCGCGCGCCTGCAGCAGCTGGTTGCGGACATGGCCGACACCATGTACGACGCGCCGGGCGTGGGCCTGGCCGCGACCCAGGTCGACGTGCACGAGCGGGTGGTCGTCATCGACGTGTCCGAAACGCACGACCAGCTCAAGGTCTTCGTGAACCCCGAGGTGGTCTGGGCCAGCGAGGAAAAACAGGTCTACGACGAAGGCTGCCTGTCGGTGCCCGGCATCTACGATGGCGTCGAACGCCCGGCGCGGGTCAAGGTGCGCGCGCTCGACCAGTTCGGCAAGGCGTTCGAGATCGACTGCGACGGCCTGCTCGCGGTGTGCGTCCAGCACGAAATGGACCACCTGATGGGCAAGGTGTTCGTCGAATACCTGTCGCCCCTCAAGCGCAACCGCATCAAGGCCAAGCTGCTCAAGGAAGAGCGCGAGATGGAGCGCCAGGGCGGGCCCAAGGCCGCCGGCCGCCGCTGACGGGAAACGCACATGAAAGTCGTCTTTGCCGGCACCCCGGAGTTTGCCGCCGTGGCGTTGCGTGCGCTGCACGCGGCGGGATTCGAGATTCCCCTGGTCCTGACCCAGCCCGACCGCCCCGCCGGCCGCGGCATGCAATTGCAGGCCTCACCGGTCAAGCAGTTCGCGCTCGCCCACGGCATCGAGGTGCTGCAGCCGCTGTCGCTGCGCATGGATAGCAAGGACGCGCAGCGAGCGAGCGAGGCACGCATGGCGCACGAGCGATTGACGTCACTCGATTATGACGTGATGGTGGTCGCGGCCTACGGCCTGATCCTGCCGCGCAGCACGCTGGATATCCAGCCCTGCATCAACATCCACGGCTCGCTGCTGCCGCGCTGGCGCGGCGCTGCGCCGATCCACCGCGCGATCGAGGCCGGCGACGTTGAGACCGGCGTGACCATCATGCAGATGGAAGAAGGGCTGGACACCGGCCCGATGCTGCTCATCGAAAAAATCGCCATCGAGGATAGCGACACCACCGGCACGCTGCACGACAAGCTGGCGGCGCTGGGCGGGCGCATGATCGTGGAGGCGCTGTGCAAGATGGCGGCGGGCGAGGCGATCGCCCAGCCGCAGCCGGAACAGGGCGTGACCTACGCGGCCAAGATCACCAAGGACGAAGCCAGGCTCGACTTCGCGCAAAGCGCGGCCAAGCTGTCGCGCAAGGTGCGCGCCTTCAATCCTTTCCCCGGCGCGCATGCGCTGGTGGACGGCGTGACGATCAAGGTCTGGGCCGCCGAGCCGCAGCCTGGCGAGCCCGGCGCCACGCCGGGCCAGGTCTTGAGCGCCGACGCCCAGCACGGCATTGTGGTCGCGTGCGGCGAAGGCAGGCTGCGCCTGACCGAGCTACAAAAGCCGGGCGGCAAGCGCCTGCCTGCGGCCGAATTCCTCAAAGGCTTTCCACTCGAAAAGAAGGCCTTCGAGTAAAACTCGGTTGCAGTACGCCGTCAGGCCGGTCCCGCGCGGCCCGGCAGCGGGCCGCGCCGCCTGGTGTCAGTGACCCACCGGCCCCGACGAGCGTTGCGCTTCCATGTGGTCGCGCAGCACCTGGTTGATGCGGGTCTGGTAGCCAGGGCCTCCCGACTTGAACCACTCCAGCATGTCCACATCCAGGCGGATCGTGACGATCTGCTTCACACCCGCCGTCGCATGGTGCTTCGGTGCTGCCGTCGGTTCCTGGCTGCGGATTGCAGACTGGTCCCAATCGGGTTCGTATTCTTTGTTCATTCAATCATCCCGTATGTAAAACGTTGTCACCTTAGCTGTGACACAAAACCGATTGTCGTCCCGGTATGTAACGCTGAGATTGCTAGGGAGACAGGTTTTGTATCTGAATGTAACAATTGTCTCTATAAATACAGTTTGATACAAATGTATTGCAGAACAGCATGCATACAGGGTAACTGAACGCAACCCGAACGACTGCGGCCCCGGCTGGTCGAAAACCAAGCAGGGCTGATAACGGTATAATCCGAGACCCGCCAAAACTTTTTTTCCCGGCAATCCAAGCCTCCTGAAAGAAGACCATGACTTCCCCCACCGCCACCCGCTCCCCGACTGAAGCCAAGCTGCGCCAAATACTGTCGCGCCGCATCATGATCCTCGATGGGGCGATGGGCACCATCATCCAGCAGTACAAGCTGGACGAACTGGCCTACCGGGGCGGCCCGGGCGGGCGCTTTGCCGACTTCGCCGCGCCAGAAGGCAGCGGTGCGCGCGAACTGTTCGTCAAGGGGAACAACGAGCTGCTCACGCTCACCCAGCCGCAGGTGATCCAGGAAATCCACGAGCGCTATCTGGCCGCCGGCGCCGACATCATCGAGACCAACACCTTCGGCGCAACCTCGATCGCCCAGGACGACTACCACATGGCGCACCTGGTCTACGAGATGAACGTGCAGGCCGCCAAACTGGCGCGCGCCGCGGTCGCCAAGTACACCAGCGCCGACAAGCCGCGCTTCGTCGCCGGCGCGCTCGGCCCGACGCCCAAAACCGCTTCGATCTCGCCGGACGTGAACGATCCGGCCGCGCGCAACGTCACCTTCGACCAGCTGGTGGCCAGCTACCACGAACAGGTGCGCGGCCTGGTCGACGGCGGCGTGGACGTGCTGCTGGTCGAAACCATCTTCGACACGCTCAACTGCAAGGCCGCCCTGTTCGCGATCGACCAGTACTTCGACGAACACCCGGCTACCGCCCGCCTGCCGATCATGATCTCCGGGACCGTCACCGACGCTTCCGGCCGCGTGCTGTCGGGCCAGACCGTGGCCGCGTTCTGGAACTCGGTGCGCCACGCCAAACCGCTCACCATCGGCCTGAACTGCGCGCTGGGCGCGGCCCTGATGCGCCCGTACGCCGAAGAGCTGTCGCAAATCGCCGACACCTTTGTCTGCATCTACCCCAACGCCGGCCTGCCCAACCCGATGAGCGACACCGGCTTTGACGAGCTGCCGGCCGATACCTCTGCCCTGCTGCGCGAATTCGCCGACGCCGGCTTCGTCAACATCGCCGGCGGCTGCTGCGGCACCACGCCGGATCACATCAAGGCCATTAGCGAACTGCTGGAGGGCGTCGCCCCGCGCCCGGTGCCGGAAGTGCCGGTCGCGCTGCGCCTGTCGGGCCTGGAGCCGTTCACCATCGACGACGCTTCGCTGTTCGTGAACGTTGGCGAGCGCACCAACGTCACCGGCTCCAAGGCGTTCGCACGCATGATCCTGAACGAGCAGTTCGACGAGGCGCTGTCGGTCGCGCGCCAGCAGGTCGAGAACGGCGCGCAGGTCATCGACATCAACATGGACGAGGCGATGCTCGACTCCGCCGCGGCCATGACGCGCTTCTTGAACCTGATCGCCTCCGAGCCCGACATCTCGCGCGTGCCGATCATGATCGACTCTTCCAAGTGGTCGGTGATCGAGGCGGGCCTGAAGTGCGTGCAGGGCAAGGCGATCGTCAACTCGATCTCCCTCAAGGAAGGCGAACAGGAATTCCTGCGCCAGGCGACACTTTGCCGGCGCTACGGCGCCGCCGTGATCGTGATGGCCTTCGACGAACAGGGCCAGGCCGACACCTTCGAGCGCAAGACCGAAATCTGCAAGCGCGCTTACGACACACTCGTCGAAAAAGTCGGCTTCCCGCCCGAGGACATCATCTTCGACCCGAACATCTTCGCGATTGCCACCGGCATCGAAGAACACAACAACTACGCGGTCGACTTCATCAACGCCACGCGCTGGATCCGCGCGAACCTGCCGCACGCAAAGGTGTCGGGCGGGGTGTCGAACGTCTCGTTCAGCTTCCGCGGCAACGACCCGGCGCGCGAGGCGATCCACACCGTGTTCCTGTACCACGCGATCAAGGCAGGCATGACGATGGGTATTGTCAACGCCGGCATGATCGGCGTGTACGACGACCTGCCGGCGGAACTGCGCGAGCGGGTCGAAGACGTGGTGCTGAACCGCCGCGCTGATGCGACCGAACGCATGATCGAATTCGCTGCCACGCTCAAGGGCGGCGGCAAGCAGGAAGCCCAGAACCTCGAATGGCGCGACGCGCCGGTCGAAAAGCGCCTGGCGCACGCGCTGGTGCACGGCATTACGCAATGGATCGTCGAGGACACCGAAGAAGCACGCCAGAAGATCGCTGCCGCCGGCGGACGCCCGATCCAGGTGATCGAAGGCCCGCTCATGGCCGGCATGGACATCGTCGGCGACCTGTTCGGTCAGGGCAAGATGTTCCTGCCGCAGGTGGTCAAGTCGGCACGCGTGATGAAGCAGGCGGTGGCGCACCTGATACCGTTCATCGAAGAAGAAAAGGCCGAACAGGAGCGCCGCACCGGCGTGATCGCCCGCTCGAAGGGCAAGATCGTGGTCGCCACGGTCAAGGGCGATGTGCACGACATCGGCAAGAACATCGTCTCGGTGGTCCTGCAATGTAATAACTTCGAAGTCGTGAACATGGGCGTCATGGTCCCCTGCTCCGACATCCTGGCCAAGGCCAAGGCGGAAAACGCGGACATCGTCGGCCTGTCGGGCCTGATCACGCCCTCGCTCGAAGAGATGGCGCACGTGGCGCGCGAAATGCAGCGCGACCCGTGGTTCCGCGAGCGCCAGATCCCGCTCCTGATCGGCGGCGCCACCACCAGCCGCGCGCACACGGCCGTCAAGATCGCGCCGCACTACGATGGCCCGGTGGTATATGTGCCGGACGCCTCGCGCTCGGTATCGGTCGCGCAGTCCCTGCTCACGCCCGAGACGCGCGACGCGTACCTTGCCGAGATCGCGGCGGACTACGCCCGCATCCGCGAGCAGCATGCGAACAAGAAGGCGCTGCCGATGGTCACGCTGTCGCAGGCGCGCGCCAACAAGGCGATGCTGGACTACCAGCCCGCCAAGCCCAAGTTCATCGGCCGCCGCGTGTTCAAGAATGTCGACCTGGCCACGCTCGCGTGCTACATCGACTGGGGACCGTTCTTCCAGACCTGGGACCTGGCCGGCCCTTTCCCGGCGATCCTGACCGATCCGGTGGTCGGCGAAGCGGCCTCCAAGGTGTTCGAAGAAGGCCAGGATCTGCTCAAAAAGATCATCGAAGGCCGCTGGCTGACCGCCAACGGCGCGATCGCGCTGCTGCCGGCTAACAGCGTCAACGACGACGACATCGAAATCTATACCGACGAATCGCGCAGCGAAGTCGCGTTCACCTGGCACGGCCTGCGCCAGCAGGGCGTGAAGCCAGTGGTGGACGGCGTGCAGCGGCCGAACCAGTGCCTGTCCGACTTCGTCGCGCCCAAGGAATCGGGCATGCAGGATTACATCGGCATGTTCGCGGTGACCGCGGGGCTGGGGATCGAAAAGCACGAGCAGCGCTTTGAACAGGCCAACGACGACTACTCGTCGATCATGCTCAAGGCCCTGGCCGACCGCCTGGCCGAGGCGTTCGCCGAGTACCTGCACGAGCGCGTGCGCACCGATCTGTGGGGCTATGCGGCGGACGAGCGCCTGTCAAATGAACAGATGATCGCGGAAGAGTACCGCGGCATCCGGCCTGCGCCAGGGTATCCGGCGTGCCCGGACCATACCGTCAAGGCGGAGTTGTTCAAGACGCTGCAGGCGGAAGAGATTGGGATGCAGCTGACCGAGTCGTTCGCCATGTATCCGGGGGCGGCTGTGTCGGGCTTCTATTTCGCGCATCCGAAATCGAAGTACTTCGTGGTCGGGAAGATCGGCGAGGATCAGCTGGAGGATATGGCGCGCCGGCGCGGGATCGACAAGGAAGAGATGGCGCGGCATCTGGCGCCGAACCTGTCGTAAGAGGTGCGAACACTGCGGGCGCTGCAGCGTTTCGCGTTATAGGTCCGCTTCATCCGCGTGCGCACGGGGTGCGCACCCTACGGGACGCGTTCGTCGTAGGGTGCGCACCTGTGCGCACGCGGTACGGTTGATCAGAGTTGGCGTCCGCGTCCGAACGCGATCAGCCGTACAACCGCAGGACTTTCGCCCTGCGGCCTTTCATCACTGCTCAAACGCCTGCGCAGCCGGCGTGATACGCACCGCCTCCGGACGAATATCCAGCTTCATGGCCCCGATCGCGCGGTCCTCGTCCAGCACTTCCTGCGGCTTGGCCGCGTCATACGTGATCGGCGAGAACGCGTCGGTCACCAGCTTCTCCTTCAGCCCCGCGGCATCCTTGGTGATGATCACCACGGACAGGTTCTTCGCCGACAGGTGCTTCTTGATCGCCGCGTTGACATCGGCCACGGTCAGCTTCGCCAGGCCGTCGCGCATCATCTGCGTAAACTCCGGCGTGCCATACCACTTCGAGTCCAGCGCGTAGCCCAGGCGCTGGTCCTGGGTCGCGGTCATCACGAACACGTTCTTCATCAGGTAGTCGCGGGTGGCTTCGAAGTCTTCCTTCGACAGCCCGTTGTCGACCAGCTTGCCGAGCTCGAACAGCGCCGTGCGCAGTGCGAAGTGTCCGTTTTGCGGCGCCACCGGACGAATCCACACCTCGAACAGCTGCGCCTTGCGGCCCAGGTTCGGGTTCGGGAAGAACTGGAACATCCCGCGCGGGAACGCTTCGATGTAGGCGTAGTCGCCGTAGTTCATGCCACGCAGTTCGCGGATGCGCTGGTACAGGTGCGAGCTGGACGCGCGGTGCTCGCCCAGCCAGGTCTTGGCCAGCCACAGCGCGGGGAAGTCAGGATGCGAGCGCGTCACTTCCAGCGGCAGGCCGAACGAAATGGCGGTTGCGCGCGTGTTCTTCTCGATGATCTCCACCTCGAGCCCGTTCGGCTTGTGCCCCTGTGGGACAGCGGTGGCCGGCAGGCCCGGGCCGGCCGGCAGCCGCGCCAGCGCGTCCTTGAGCTGGGCGACCATCTCGTCCGACACGTCGCCCGCAATCCCCACGTGCAGCGCGCCTTGGGTGTAGGCCTTCTGCTGGAATGCCTTCACGTCGTCCAGGGTGATGGCGTCGATGCCCTTGGAAGTGCCCAGCACCGGGTGGCCGTAGCCGGTGCCTGCATAGACATTGGCCTGCAGGCGCTCCTTGCCGAACTCTTCCTCGTTGTTGTCCTTCAGGTCGAGCTGCAGGGCGTTGCGCTGCGTGTCCTTCAGGCGGCGGAAGTCGTCTTCGCGCAGGCCCGGCGAAAGCAGCAGCGGCAGCGCGATGTCCATGAACTGCTTCCAGTTGTCCTTGTGGATGGTGCCGGTGAAGGTGGTCATCTCCTTGTCGGTCTGCACGCTGAAGCTGCCGGCCAGCGGGAACAGCGCGCGGGTCACTTCGTCGATGCGACGCTCCGTCGAGCCGCTCGCGGCGATCATCGCGGCGGACAGGGCCGCCAGGCCTTCCTTGCCCTGCGGGTCGTGCGCCGAACCGGCCTGGAACAGCAGCTTGAAGCGGACCTGCGGCAGGCTGGTCTTCTGCACCAGCACGTCGAACTTCGGAGCGGCCGGCGGAGAATCGAGGTCGGCGAGCTTGGGCAGCTTGCTAAGTAGCGGATCGAGCGCGTCGTGCGACAGGGTGGTCACGATCATCGCGTCGTCGACCAGGTATTTGCGCGCGGCGGCCTGCAGGTCGGCCGGAGTCAGGCTGTCGACCACGCGGAAATAGCGGTTCAGCGTGCCGTACGAGCGCTGGTAGTGGACGTACGAAGCGAGCGTCGAGGCGATCTGCTCGGTGTTGTCGAGCGAGCGGATCAGGGAATACTTCTCCGCCGACTTGGCGTGGGCCAGGTTCTGGGCGTCGACCGGCTGGTTGCGCAACTGGGCGATCGTCTTGAGGATCGCATCACGCACGTACAGCGCATCGGCCGGCTTCTTCACCCGCGCGCCGATGGTCGCCAGCGACGGGTCGACGCGACCGGGCGTGAAATCAAACAGCTGGTCGACCTTCTGCTCGTCCTGCACCAGGCGCTTGTACAGCGGCGAGGTGCGGCCGAACGACAGCGACAGCAGCATCGACAGGGCCGCCTGGTCCTTCTGCGTATCAGAGAACGCCGGCTGGCGGAACGCGACCGTCACCAGCGGCAGGGTCGGGGTCTGCCACTGTACGTGACGGTACTGCGCGCCCTTGGCCGCCGGTTCGCTAGCGGGCACCGGCACCTGCGCGGTGCCGCGGCGCCAGCCGCCCCAGTACTTTTCGACCAGGGCGATGGCCTTGGCCGGCTCCACGTCACCGGCGATGATCACGGTGACGCGTTCGGGCTTGTACCAGCGGTCGAAGAACTGCTTCGAGTATTCGTACTGGTTGGGCATGTCCTCGATGTCCTTGAGGAAGCCCATCGTCGTGTGCTTGTAGGTGTGGGTCGAGAACGCCGCCTCGCGCTGCACTTCGAACAGCTTTTGCATCGGGTTGGCGCTGTTCTTGTTGTATTCGCCGAGCACGGCGCGCGACTCGGTCTTGAACGCTTCCACCGGATAGGACAGGTGCTGGAAGCGGTCGGCCTCGACCTTGAGCACCGTCTCCAGGTCCTGCTTGGCGAAGGTGGTGTAGTAGTTGGTCAGGTCGTCGCTGGTGTAGGCGTTCTGGCGCGCGCCGGCCTTGGTGATGATCGCCTGGTATTTTTCGGGCGGGTAGTCCTTGGTGCCCCGGAACATCATGTGCTCGAAGAAGTGGGCAAAGCCCGACTTGCCAGGCTCGACCTCGTTGCGCGAGCCGGTCTGCACCGGAATCTGGACCGACACCAGGTTCGGAAAGCCGGTCGGCACGACGATGACCTTCAAGCCGTTGGGCAGGGTCTTTTCGGTGGCCTTGAATGGCAGCACGTCATGGGCATTGGCTGCAGGCGTGCCCGACGCGGCCATGGCCGGCGCGCAGAGCGCCAGCATCGCTACGTGGATGAGCCGGGAAAGGGGCTGTCTTGACACGTTGATCTCCTTGAGAAAATTGCTAGCGCGAAGCATAGAATATTCGTCAAGGAAAGAACAGCGGAAAAGCATATGCATGCCGGCGGTTCAAGAAGCCGCCGTCACCGTTAACTGTGGGCGTAACGTGAATTACCAGCGTACGAAAGATAGCACGTCGTTCCCGCGCAGGCGGGAACCCATGCTGAGCGTCATTTCACGCTGCCTATGGGTCCCCGCCTGCGCGGGGACGACGTGCATTCGTTCGTACGCTGGCGATTCACGTTACGAAACTCACACTTCCTCAGTCCTGCTCGCGCCTGAACTTCCACAGCGCCAGCGCCCCGAACACGAGCGCAAACGCGAGCTGCACGCCGATTGCCGGCATCACCGCCGCAAGATCCAGCCCGCGCCACGTCACCGCGTCCAGCCCGTCCACCGCCCAGCGCACCGGCACCACCAGAGCCACCTGCTGCACCCAGTGCGGGAACAGGAACGATGGAATCCACGCCCCGCCCAACATCACCATCATCAATGTCGCGAAGATCGAGATACCGCGCGCCGCCTCGGGCGTCTTGCCGAACGCCGCGATCAGCATCCCGAAGCATGCCGTCAGCAGCGCAAACGCGAACGCCACGCCGACAAAGCCGGCTATGTTGGGCACTTGCACTCCGAATATCAGGTGCGCGGCAACGAAGATCACGCACATCAGCCCAAACGCGATGATCGTGGCCGAGGCCACGCGCCCCAGCACTACGGTCGACATGCCAACCGGCGCGGCCAGCAGCCGGTTCCACACGCCGCTCCGGCGCGCCAGCAAAATGCCGATGCCCATGTCGACACCCATGAACAGGATGAACTGCACGCCCATGCCCGCAAACGAATGCGCATAGCCGTTGTAACCCTGCATCGCCGACGAGGCGGACACCTGCTGCTCGCGCGTGGAAAACGGCATGGACAACCCGGCTTTCTGCGGCTTGCCTGCATCCTGCGCGCCCTGCGTCGCCCGGGTCTGGAACGCCAACACGCTCTTGAGCATGTCGCGCGTGACCGCGCTGTCCGGGTCGGTCTGCGCAGCCTGCTCAAGCTGGCGCAGGCTGCGCTCGGTGAAGTCGTGCCCCGCCTGTCCGTTGAACATTTCGGCGCTGACCACCTGCATCACCTGCTGGGTCAGCATGCCCTTCACCATGCCCAGCACCGCCGGCTGCGACGGGTCATACAGCAGGCTGATCTCGGGCTTATCCGAGTGGCCGAAAAAGGCGGCGCCGGCGGCGTCGCCAAACCCCGCAGGGACCACGATCGCCACTTTCTGGGCGCCCTTGCGTACTTCCTTTTTGGCCTGCTCCAAGTCCAGCACGGTGACGTGCAGGTTGGCGTCGGCC
This sequence comes from Massilia horti, assembly GCF_004614195.1. Taxonomy (GTDB): domain Bacteria; phylum Pseudomonadota; class Gammaproteobacteria; order Burkholderiales; family Burkholderiaceae_D; genus Telluria; species Telluria horti. Next base: position 21,221 of record NZ_SPUM01000117.1, read on the forward strand.
TTCAGGCCGTCGGCGATCTTGGCGCCCAACGGGCTTTGGTCCTGCAGCACCAGCGCGACCTCGATCGCGCTGCCCTTGCTGCCGGAGCCGCCGAAGACCGAGCCGAAGAAGGCGGCAATCACGATCGGCATCACCAGGTTGACCAGCAGCGCGCGGCGATCGTGCAGATAAAGGATCAGATCCTTGCGGATCAATGCGATAAGTGCGGTCATGTCAGTCACGCAGGGTGCGCCCGGTCAGGTTGAGGAAGAGGTCTTCGAGGCTGGTGCGCACGGTGGAAAAGTGCAGCGCGCGGCAGCCGGCCCGCTCCAGCCAGGCCATGACCGGCAGCGCATCGGTGGCCTGCGCCAGGCCGATATCGAGCGCGGCGCCGTTCGCATGCACGGTGCTCACGCCCGGCTCTGCCCGCAGGCCGGCAAGCAGCGCCTCACTTGCTGCCGCTTCGAGCTCGACCCGCAGCGCCGCCTGTGCCGGCAGCCGCCGGCGCAGCGCGTCCGGGCTTTCGTCAGCCAGCACCTTGCCGTGGTCGATGATGACGATGTGGTCGGCCAGCCGCTCGACTTCTTCCATGTAGTGGCTGGTGTAGATCAGGGAACGGCCGCGCGCCTTGAGCTGTTCCAGGGTGTCGAAGATCGCATTGCGGCTTTGCGGGTCGACGCCGACGGTCGGCTCGTCGAGGATCAGCAGGTCGGGGTCGTGCATCAGCGCGCTAGCGATGTTCAGGCGCCGCTTCATCCCGCCGGAGAAAGTGGCCGGCTTGTCCTTGGCGCGGTCCGCCAAGTTCACCAGGGCGAGCACTTCGTCGCAGCGCCGGTTCAGGGTCTCCTTGGCGAGCCCGTACAGCGCGCCGAACAGGCGCAGGTTCTCGCGTGCCGGGAGGTCCTCGTACAGCGCCAGGTCCTGCGGCACCAGGCCGATCCGGCGCTTGGCATCGCAGGTTCCCGGCATCACGGGTTCGCCGGCGAGCAGCACCTCACCCGCATCGGGCCGCAGCAGGCCGCACAGCATGCCGACCGTGGTCGACTTGCCGGCGCCGTTCGGTCCGATCAGGCCGACCGTCTGGCCGGACAGGACCTGGAACGAAACACCGTCAACGGCGCGGCGCGCGTCGTATGACTTGGAAAGATTGGAAACGCTGAGCAAAACAGCTTGCATGTCGACATCCCCGGCACAGAAAGTTGAATATTAGCAAACTTATGCGCACGATAGGGCCACCGCTTGCTCCGTCGTTCCCGCGGAGGCGGGAACCCATAGGCCGCGTGCGAGACCGGCTCAGTATGCGCCCCCGCCTTCGCGAGGGCGACGTGGTTATGCAGCGGAGCCGCGCCGCTTTGCCGGCGCGCCGCTGTCAAATCGCGTAGCGCACCACGCTGTCGCCCCACTCGAACGCGGTCAGTTCCAGTTCGGCCAGGTCGTCGCCGCGTATCGACAGTTCGCGCAGCGCCGGCGTGACCAGGTCCTCGCCCTCTTCCATGCGCTCGATCGCTTCGGCCAGCTTCAGCAGTTCGCCGAAGAAGCCGTCGCGCCCCAGCAGCGCGCACGAGACTTCGTCCACGCAGGGAATCTGCTCGACGATGTCGGCCATCGGAATGCAGAACAGCGTGTCCATCAGCGACATGATGCCGACCGTGAACGCGATGTCGGCCACCTGCCGCTGTGCCGGGCGCAGGCGCTGGGCCAGGAGCTCGATCAGGCGCGCGCGCGTGCTGGCCAGCAGCAGCAGCGGGTTCATGTTGTGCCCGCGCGTGCCCGGCTCGGCATACAGCATGATCTGCAGCCAGCGCTGCAGCTGGCGCCGGCCGAGGAGGATCAGGGCCTGGCTGATCGATTCGATGCGGCGCCCGGCGCCGGCCGCCGGCGTATTTACCAGTCGCAGCAGATTGACCGCCAGCGTCACGTCTTTCTTGATCGCACGCTCGATCGCGGCGTTGTCGGCATCGGACGTGATCATGTGCATCAGCTCGATCAGCGCCGCCTGGGATGGCGAGAGCTTGCGGCCGCCCAGCACCGACGGCTTGGCAAAATAATACCCCTGGAAGTAATCGAAACCAAGGTCCATGCAGCTCTTGTATTCCTGCGGCGTTTCGACCTTTTCCGCGATCAGTTTTTTGCCGGCTTCACGCACCTTGGGCACGAGCCCGAGCAGCGCCACGACCGGCAAGCTGCGCAGGTCCATCTTGATGAACGACACCAGCGGCAGCAAGCGCTGGAACTGGGCATTGTCCGCCCCTTGCGCGGCGAACCGGTAACCGTGGCGTGAAAGCTCGGCCAGGCGCCACAGCAGCGCCTCGGTCGGCTCGACTGAGGGAAGCAGTTCCAGCACCGTGCGTTCACGTGGGAGAAAGGCGAAGATGTCGCTCATCAACACGTCGGCGTCGACGTTGAGGAAACAGGTGGCGTCGCCGATCGCGCGGGTCAGCCCGAACTGGGCAGCATGGGCAATCACGCTTGCGGTGGCGGACAGGTTGCTTTCGATCTCCGCCGGTCCCTGCGCTGACGTTCGAAACAGCAATTCATAGCCGAACAGTGCCTGATTACGGTCGAGCACAGGCTGGCGCCCGAGGAAGAAATCGCGCACCCGCAAGGGTCTGGTAGCCTGCTCGCTGCTGGCGGTATCGTTCATTGCAATCCCATCAACTGATCAACCGGGGGTACTTTACCCCATTCCAAGGCGCAAGTGTCCATTCTGGCCCCATTTTGGGGTCAAAATGGCAAGTTTTGATCAGGCCGGCACCGGCATGCCGTCGATAAACACCTTCAGCTCGCCCGGCTGGAAATCGGTCCAGCGTTCATTGGTCGTCAGCGGCTCGGTGACGATGACCGCGACCCGGTCGTTGGGCGTGGTCACCTCCGAAAAGTCGACCGACAGGTCTTCGTCGGACAGGCAGGCGGTGGGAAACGGGTATTGGCGCACCACGTAGCAAAGCTTGGTCGAACAGTGGGCGAACAAGGCGGTGCCGTCCGAGAGCATCATGTTGAAGGTGCCGTAGCTGGCGATCTGATGCACCAGCTCAATCAGTACGACGCGCAAGGCGGGCAAGTCGGGCGCCTGGTCCCCGAAGCGCGCACGCAATTCCTGCATCAGGAAGCAGAACGCGCGCTCGCTGTCGGTATTACCGACGGGATGGAAGGCCCCGTTGAGGTCAGGAAAAAAATCTTTGAGGTCGCCATTGTGGGCGAACACCCAGTAGCGCCCCCACAGCTCGCGCACGAACGGATGGCAATTCTCAAGCGCAACCTGGCCCTGGGTCGCCTTGCGGATGTGGGCGATGACGTTGGTGGACTTGATCGGGTAGTGCTTGATCAGTTCGGCGATCGGCGAGGCGCTGGCGCCCTGGTGGTCGACGAAATGGCGCACGCCGCGCCCTTCGAAAAACGCGATGCCCCAGCCGTCGTGGTGGGTGTCGGTGCGGCCGCCCCGATGGGCGAAACCGGTGAAGGAGAAGACAATGTCCGTGGGGACATTACAGTTCATTCCGAGGAGCTGGCACATGGAATAAAGCTTACCATGCCGCCACTCCTCGTGTGCCGGGTTTCCCTCCTGGCCTAGTGGAGGACGACAGGCTGGCTCATCAGGGTATCGTAGGAGCCCAGGAAATCATCAATCTCCTCCATGGTCGGTTCGCTGGCGATCAGGTTGTTGACGTCGCGCCGGAAGGTTTGCGCCAGTTTGCCGCCGATAAAGGCTTCGCGCCGGCCGGCCTTGTCGACGATTTCGTAGCCGCCGAAGCGCAGTGCTTCCAGGTTGCGGTCGGCGCCGAACTCGACGACGCTGTACTGCTCGCTGTTGTAGATCATGTTCATGATGACTCCTTCACTCGATCAGATTGAGCAAACCTGCCGTAGGCGGCGGGAGGCAGGCTTTTCACTTCACTAATGAGGTGGGGCTGCCCCAACCGATTTCAAGTGTGCGGCGGGGCCAGCTCCAGCAGCTGATCGTATGGCGCAAGTTGGAGCCACGATCGCAACTGATCAAGGTGCTCGCTGCTTGCCACGCCGATGAAGATTCGTGCAGGCGGCTGGCGCAGGATGCGATTTAATGTTACACGCAAAACCAGATTTCCGGTGCAGCACAGGCAACCGGGCGCAATGCGGGATATCAGAAGAGTAGCGGATGGAACGAGAATCGAGCCGGGGTCGGCCAGGCCCTCGAGGATGACAGCCGTTGCACCATCTTGGTGCAGCTGGGCGGCAATGGCCTGTTCGCGCGCACGCGCCGTGGCGCCGGTTACCAGGGTGACGACCGGCCGCGCCGGCTGGCTGGAGCCGGGGTGGGACGCCATCAGCCCCCTTTCTTGGCCAGCTTGCCCGGCTCCACGCCGAGCTGCTTGAGCTTGCGATACAGGTGGGTGCGCTCCAGGCCCGTCTTTTCGGCGACGCGGGTCATGCTGCCGCCTTCGCGGCCCAGGTGGTGCTCGAAATACATGCGCTCGAAGGCGTCGCGCGCCTCGCGCAGCGGCAGGTCGAACGACAGCGTGTAGCCATGGCCGTCGCCGCCGGTGGCCAGCGCGGTGCCGGGCAGGCGTGCGGCGATCGGCGCGCTGGGCATCTGCGCGGCGAACATCGGCGCGGCGCTCACGGTTTCCTCGACCGGCGCCACGATCTGCGGGCGGACCGCCAGCGCCGGGGCGCGCGCCACCTCCTGCGCCCGCGTCAGGCCCTGCTGCACGGCCTTGAGCAGCTTTTGCAGCGCGATCGGCTTTTCGAGGAAGTTCAGGGCGCCGATGCGGGTCGCCTCGACCGCGGTGTCGATCGTCGCATGGCCTGACATCATGATCACGGGCATCGTCAGCAGCCCGTCGCGCTGCCATTCCTTGAGCAGCGTGACGCCGTCGGTATCGGGCATCCAGATGTCGAGCAGCACCAGGTCCGGCGCGCCCTGCGCGCGCGCCTCGCGCGCCTGCTGGGCATTTTCGGCCACCGTAATGGCATGGCCTTCGTCGCCCAGGATTTCCGAGAGCAGCTCGCGGATGCCCATTTCATCATCAACTACGAGTATGTTCGCCATGTGTGCCTTCCAGATCTGATCTCACCCGTTCACAGCCGCAATTCTATGCGCGATTTACGCTTCGGCCAAGTTCGCTTCAGGCGCTAACTTTAACAGCAAAATGAATACCGACGCGCCTGTTCCATCGGCCCGGTTCTGGACATCGATGCGGCCCCCGTGCTCATCAATGATCTTCTTGACCATCGGCAGGCCCAGGCCGGTGCCGCGCGCCTTCGAGGTCACGTACGGCTCGAACGCGCGCGCCAGGATCTTGGGCGCGAAACCGGGGCCGTTGTCGACGATCGCCAGCCGCACCGCGGTGCCGGCCGAACCGTCCGCGCCCTGGTAGTGGATCGTCTCGGTGGCCACGTCGATGCGCGGCGGCGGCGCGTCCGGCCCGCGGTCGACCATCGCGTCCTGGGCGTTTTGCAGCAGGTTGTGGATCACCTGGCGCAACTGGGTCGCATCGCCCATCACGCGCGGCAGGCCGCTCGCCAATGCAGGATGAATAATGTCGGTATCATCACCGGCCAGGTACAGGCGCAGGATCTCGTCGATCAGAGCGTTCAGGTCCAGCGGTTCGAGCACCGCCGGCGGCGCCTTGGCGTAGTCGCGGAAGTCGTCGACCATGCGCTTCATCGCCGACACCTGGCTGACGATGGTCGAGGTGGCCCGGTCGAGCATGTGGGCGTCGCCAGGGGCCAGCCGCTCCGCCAGCTTCATCTGCAAGCGCTCGGCCGACAGCTGGATCGGCGTGAGCGGGTTCTTGATCTCGTGCGCCAGGCGCCGCGCCACCTCGCCCCAGGCCACCGAACGCTGGGCCGCGATCACGTCCGAGATGTCGTCGAACACCACGATGAAGCCGCTGCCGGCGCCCACCGGCAGGCGCGAACCGCGCGCCAGCAGGGTGATGTCGTGCTCCTCGAGCGAGCCGGCGCGGCGCGGAATCTCGATCTGCTGCTGCCAGTGGTTGCGCACCCGCCCCCCGGCCGCGGCCTGGGCCGACAGCGCGGAATAGGCGCGCGCGGTGGCGCCGGCAAAGGTCTCCAGGCCCTCGATCTCGTCCAGCGCGTGGCCGGCCAGCGCCCCGACTTCGACCTGCAGGATGCGGTGCGCGGCGTCGTTCGAGTTGACCACCATGCCGTCCGCGTCCAGCACCAGCACCCCGGCCGACATGTTCGACAGCACCGACTCCAGGTGCGCCTTGGCGCTTTGCAGCGCGGCGCGGTTGCGCTCGACCGCCGAGCGCGCCTCAAACAGCTGGCCGGTCATCGTGTTGAACGACTGCGTGAGCGTGCCCAGCTCGTCGTTGGTCTCGACGATCGGGCGCGGCGACAGGTCGCCCTCGGCCACCGCGCGCGTGCCCTCGGCCAGCACCAGCAGCGGTTCAGCCAGGTTGCTGGAGATGAGGAAGGCGAACGCGATCGCGCCGAGGATCGCCAGCAGCAGCGTCAGGGTCAGCGTCATCAGGTACATCTTTTTCAGGCCCAGACGGGCGACGAAGCGCGCCTGGTATTCGCTGTAGGCGGTGCGCAGCACCTCGGCGTTCGATGCCAGGTTGACCGGCACCGACTGCAGCAGCTGCACGTAGCGCGGTTCGGCGCCGGGCGGCTCCGGCACCGCCAGCACCACCCGCAGGCGCAGCCCGGTGGCAGCGTCGAGCGCGTTCGGCGAGCCCCCCGCCTGCGGGTCGTCCAGGTCGCCCTCGATCCCGCCTTCCGGGTGCGCGTACCCGCCCGGCATGTTCGCCTGCTTCATCATCTGCGGCGTGGGCAGGTCCGCGGTCAGGTTGGCGTTATGGTCGTCGGACGCGGCCGCCAGCATCTGGCCTTCGGGACTTAACAGCATCGCGCTTTGCATGCCGCTGGTTTCGCGCACCACCCGGCGCAGGATAGCCTGGGCGTCGGGGTCTCTCTGTCCGGCCAGGGTCGCGGCGGTGGTGGCGGCGGTGGCGCTCAGCTCCGAGAGCACCTCGTCAAGCGCCGCATGGCCCAGGTTCATGCCCGATTCGAGCGCGGCATCGATCTTCACGTCGAACCACGAATCGATCGAGTGCGAGACGAACTGCACCGACACCATGAAGATGACCAGCCCGGGCAGGATGCCGATGCCGGCAAACAGCAGCATCAGCCGCGCCATCAGGCGCGAGCCGAACTTGCCGGCCTTGTAGCGCGAGTACAGGCGCGCCAGCACCCCGACCACCATGATCAGGAGCAGGCCCGCGGTCGCGGAAATCAGCCCCAGCAGCCAGTAATAGTAGCGTTCGAGAAAGCCGGAATTGTCATTGGCGGAGGCGAGCAGGAACAGCAGGATCGAGACGACCGCGCCGCCGACCACCAGTGCGTAACGCAACGCCTGGTTCTTCACCTCTATTCCGCCTTGTAGGTGAAAGTCTTCTTGTTCGAAGCGAGCCGCCAGTCGGAATTGTTAAGGGCATTCACCTGAAGCGGTTTTTGCAGGTAATCGCGGTCCATGAACATGCGCAGGCTGACATTGTAGGTTTCCCCGGGCTTGAGCGCCCCCTTGGGCGCGATCAGCCAGCGGCTGGGGCGGCGGATGGTGAACAGCGCTTCGTCGAGCGTGGAAAAACTCTGCTTCACGCTGCCCGGCACCGACACGTGGTACTGGCGGGTGAGCATGTCGTAGACGATGTTCACGGTCTGGCGCGTGGACACCGCCTTGTCGTCGCGCCACCACCAGCGCGGGCGGGTCAGTTCGATTTCGGTCGTGAAGTATAGCCGAACGCCGCGCTGGATGGCATCGATCAGTCCGTGATTGAGCTCGAACGAATATTCTGCGTTCAGCCTGTAACCTTCGTCGCTTGCCTCGATGCCGGAGCGCGTGATTTCGATCGTATCGGCCGCCTGCGCCTGGGCGCATGCGAGGGCCAGCAGCAGCTGGCAGGCGAGGAGGCGAAAAAATCGTAAGGTCACAGGTGGGCCGCTGCCTTGTTCATTGAGCTGTCGTCGTTGGCCGGCTACGCCGCGCTCTTTTGGAACAGCGCGTAGAACAAACCGTCGTGATCCCGGCTGGCGCCTATGGTGGGCAGCAGCTGGCCCGGGGCGTCAAGACGGATGGCGTTGTGGCGCACTGCGAAAGCGGCGGCCTGCGCCTCCGATTCCTGCGGCCAGAGGGAACATGTCACGAACAGCAATTTACCATCGGGCCGCAGCATCTGCCAAAGATTGTCGAGTATTTTGAACGAAAGTGTTGCAAGTTGGTGGGTATCGCTCCTGCGGCGCAGCCAGCGGATGTCCGGGTGGCGGCGCACGATCCCCGACGCCGTGCACGGCACGTCGGCCAGGATACGATCGTATTGACGGCCATCCCACCAGTCGCGGTCCTGGGCCTGCCCCGCGACCAGGGTCGCCGGCAGGCCGAGCCGCTGCAGGTTCTCGCCGACCCGCGCCAGGCGCTTGGGATCGCAGTCGACCGCGGTCAGGTCCACGTCCGCCAGCTCCAGTATATGCCCGCTCTTGCCGCCAGGGGCCGCGCAGGCGTCCAGCACGCGCATGCCGTCCGCCAGGTCCAGCAGCGGCGCGGCCAGCTGGGCGCCGGCGTCCTGCACCGACACCAGGCCCTCGGCGAAGCCCGGGATGTGGGCCACGTTGACCGCCTGCGACAGGCGCAGTGCCGAGGGGCCGATCACGTCGGCCTGCATGCCGGCTTGCGCCAGCCGGGCCAGGTAGTCCTCGATGCTGGTCTTGCGGCGGTTCACGCGCAGCGTCAATGGCGGATGCTCGTTGCCGGCGGCGAGGATCGCCTGCCACTGGTCCGGGTAAGCGGCGCGCGTGGCGTCGATCCACCACTCGGGGTAGTTCCACTGCGCCAGCGGCTGCCTGAGCGCCTCGGCCAGCAGCGCCTGGCGCTCGCGCAGGAAGCGGCGCAGTACCGCGTTCACCATCGCCTTGGCATGCGCGAAATCGGGGTGGGCGGCGGCCGCCGTGACGGCCTGGTCGACCACGGTGAATGCTTCGTAGGACGCCACCTCCCCTTCCGGCACGTCCAGCAGCACCAGCGCCGCGGCCAGCAGGCTTGAGAGCATCGGCGGCTCCGGCGCCTTGGCGGTCATCAGCCCCAGCAGCACTTCGGAGCGTCCCAGCTTGCGCATGGTGCGGTAGGCGATGTCCTGGATCGCGCCGCGCGCCTGCGGCGTTGCCTGATAAGCATTGAACACCTCGGCCAGCGCCTGCGGCAGGTTTACGCCCGCGCGCACCCTGGCCACCGCATTGGCCGCGCCCAGCAGCGCCAGCGCCAGCGAATCCGGGGCCAGCGCCGGGCGGTAATCCTGCTGCAGGTGCGGCTTGACCTCGTAGCTCTGGCGCAGGCGCGGCGCCTCCTGCTGCGCGGCCGGCCGGGCGGCAGGGGCAGGCCTGCGGCCGGTTGCGGCCTGGGCGGCCCTGGGCTTGGGTTTCAAGGTGAGCGTCTGGCGCTTCTGGGTCATGGCAGGTCGATCAATGGTAAAGACGCCCATTGTAACGGCTAAGCCTTGGGCGAGGCTTAAACCCGGCCTGTTGTGCAGGCCGGTTGCGGTATTGCGCATTGCGACAAACCAGTATAATGGGCACTGTTTGACTTTATCGATCACCGCCCATGCTCGCCCAACAAAAACAAGACATCGTTGCCCTGTTCAAGGCCGCCCTGGCCCCGATCGTCGCCGGCAGCGACCTGTCTCCCAATGTCGTCCTGGAGCGCCCGCGCGACCCGGCGCACGGCGACATCGCCTGCAACATCGCCATGCAGCTGGCCAAGCCGCTCAAGGCCAACCCGCGCGAACTGGCCACCCGCCTGGTCGCCGCGCTGCTGGCCGATCCGGCCGCCCAGGGCCTGGTCGAGTCCGCCGAAGTGGCGGGCCCGGGCTTCATCAACCTGCGCGTGGCCGCCAGTGCCAAGCAGTCGGTGGTGCGCACCATCCTCCAGCAGGGTGAAGAGTATGGCAAGAGCACGGACGGCGCCGGCAAGCATGTAATCATCGAATTCGTCTCGGCCAACCCGACCGGCCCGCTGCACGTCGGCCATGGCCGCCAGGCCGCGCTGGGCGACGCGATGTCGAGCCTGTTCCAGTCGCAGGGCCACCAGGTCACCCGCGAGTTCTACTACAACGACGCCGGGGTGCAGATCCTCACGCTGGCCAACTCGGTGCAGGCGCGCGCGCGCGGCTTCAAGCCGGGCGACCTCGAATGGCCGGAGTCGGCCTACAACGGCGACTACATCCAGGACATCGCCGACGACTTCATGGCCAAGAAGACGGTATCGGCCAGCGACGGCCAGCCGGCCACCGCCAGCGGCGACACCAACGACCTCGAATCGATCCGCCGCTTCGCGGTCACCTACCTGCGCAACGAGCAGGACATCGACCTGCAGGCGTTCGGCGTCAAGTTCGACAACTACTACCTCGAGTCCTCACTGTACAGCGACGGCAAGGTCGCGGCAGCCGTACAGGCGCTGACCGACGCCGGCAAGACCTACGAACAGGACGACGCGCTGTGGCTCAAGACCACCGAATACGGCGACGACAAGGACCGCGTGATGCGCAAGTCCGACGGCACCTACACCTACTTCGTGCCGGACGTGGCCTACCACATTGAAAAATTCCGCCGCGGCTTCACCCAGGCGATCAACATCCAGGGCAGCGACCACCACGGCACCATCGCCCGCGTGCGCGCCGGCCTGCAGGCGGTGGGCATCGGCATCCCGCAGGGCTACCCGGACTACGTGCTGCACAAGATGGTCACCGTGATGAAGAACGGCGAAGAGGTCAAGATCAGCAAGCGCGCCGGTTCGTACGTGACGGTGCGCGACCTGATCGAATGGTCGGGCAACGGCGACATCACGCGCGGCCGCGACGCGGTGCGCTTCTTCCTCATCTCACGCAAGGCCGACACCGAATTCGTGTTCGACGTGGACGTCGCGCTGGAAACCAGCGACGAGAACCCCGTCTACTACGTGCAGTACGCGCACGCCCGCATCTGCTCGGCCCTGGCCAACTGGGGCGGGGACGAAGCGCTGCTGGCGGACGTGGACCTGTCGCCGCTCGCCGCCCCACAGGAGGCGAGCCTGCTGGCCAAGCTGTCGGCCTATCCCGAGATGCTCCAGCGCGCGCTGGCCGAGCTCGGCCCGCACCAGGTCGCGTTCTACCTGCGCGAGCTGGCCGGCGAGCTACACAGCTACTACTTCGCGCACAAATGGCTGGTCGAGGACGAAGCGCTCAAGCTGGCGCGGCTCGCCCTTGCGGCCGCGACGCGCCAGGTGCTGCGCAACGGCCTGGCGCTGATCGGCGTGTCCGCCCCCAACAAGATGTAAACAGTCCAAACGACCTGTCCAGAAAGCGCCAATGACCGCCAACGTCCGTTCCGTCTCCATCCAGCGCCAGCGCGGCAATACCCTGACTGGCATCATCATCGGCCTGATCGTCGGGCTCGCCATTGCGGTGGCGGTCGCGCTGGCGATCACCAAGGGGGCATCGCCCTTCACGGACAAGGCGATCAAGACCGGCCGCCCGGCCGATCCCGAGCCGGGCCAGGCGGTCGACCCGAACAAGCCGATGTACGTCAACCGCGACGCCGCGCGCGAAGCGAACCGCGAGCTGACCGAGAAGGCGAACCAGCGCACGGCCCCCGCCGCGGCGCCCGCCGCCCCGGCAACGAACGACGCCGATCCGCTCGGCGCGGCAATCGCCGCCATGAAGGAGCCGGGCGAGGTCAGGCATCCTGCGCCGACAGTCTCCCCGGCAGCCGCCCCGGCCAACGCCGCCGCGCCAGCGACGGCGCCGCAAACCGGCGGCGATGGCTACATCTACTACCTGCAGGCCGGCGCGTTCCGCGAAATGGCCGACGCCGAGGCGACCCGCGCCAAGCTGGCCCTGCTCGGCTTCGAGGCATCGATCACCGACCGCAGCAGCGACAGCGGCGTGCTGCACCGGGTGCGCATCGGCCCCTACAACCAGGTCGAATCGATGAACAAGGCACGCGCCAAGCTGATCGACAGCGGCATCGACGTGGCCATCGTACGCAACCAGCGATAAGGAAAACACCATGGACAAGGTTCGCCGCCTGCTGTGCACCACCGCCCTCTTCGGCCTGACTGGACTTGCAACCGCCGCGCCCGATGAACCGAAGGAAGGCGTGCAGTACCTGGTCCTGCCGCAGGCCCGCAATACCGATGCCGGCAACAAGGTCGAAGTCATCGAATTCTTCGCCTACTACTGCCCGCACTGCTACGCGTTCGAACCGCTGCTGTCGAACTGGGTGAAGAAACAGGGCGAGAACATCGTGTTCCGGCGCGTGCACGTACCGGCCGGTCCGAACGTGCTGCCGCAACAGCGGCTGTTCTACACGCTCGAGGCGCTGGGCCTGCTTGATCAGTACCACGGCAAGGTGTTCGCGGCGATGCATGAAAAACGCCAGCGGCTCGCGAGCGACGAGCAGGTGTTCGACTGGGCCGCCAGCGCCGGAATCGACCGCGCCCGCTTCATCGACGCCTACCGCTCGTTCGGCCTGCAGGCAAGGCTGAACCAGGCCGCCTCCAAGGTCGAGGCGTATCACGTGGACTACTGGCCGCAAGTCGCTATCGACGGCCGCTTCATCACCTCGCCGTCCCAGGCCAATCAGGGTGCGGCCGAGTCGCGCACCGAGGCGCAGCAACAAGAGTATGCGCTGAAGGTGATGGACTACCTGGTGGCGAAAGCGAAAGCCGCGAAAAAATGAGCGCCGCCGGCGCCCGCGTGTTCATCACCGGCGCCTCGAGTGGAATCGGGGCGGCGCTGGCGCGCGAATATGCCGCGCAAGGCGCCACGCTCGGCCTGCTGGCGCGGCGCCGCGACGCTCTGGAACAGCTCGCAGGCTCGCTGCCCAACGCGGCCAATCACCGCATCTACGCGGTCGACGTGCTCGACCACGCCGCGCTGGCGGCAGCCGCGCGCGACTTTATCGCTGTCACGGGCGGCGCCGACGTGGTGATCGCCAATGCCGGCGTTTCGCAAGGCACCCTGACCGAGCGGCTGGAAGACCAGCAAGTGTTCGACACCGTGTTCGCCACCAACGTCAGCGCCACCATCGCCACCTTCGCGCCGTTCATTGAATCGATGAAGACCGGTGACGGACGTTGCCGGCTGGTCGGCATCGGCAGCGTGGCGGGCGTGCGTGGCATGCGCGGCGCCGGCGCCTACTGCGCTTCCAAGGCCGCGGTGCACAGCTACTGCGAATCGCTGCGGCTCGAAATGAAACCCTACGGTATCCGGGTGGTGACCATCGCCCCCGGTTACATCGATACGCCTATGACACGTAACAACCGATTTCCGATGCCCTTCCTGATGCCGGCGCCGCGCTTTGCACGGGCCGCGATGCGCGCGATCGCGCGCGGCGACAGCTTCCGCGTGATCCCCTGGCAGATGGGTGTGGTGGCCAAGCTGCTGCGCATTCTGCCCAATACCTTGTTCGATTTCGTTTTCTCGCGCGCGCCGCAAAAGGCACGCAAGGCGGCGCCATGAACGCACAATCGATCGCCCAACATTCCACCTGCGCTGTTGCGGTCGAGGTCGTGGCCGAGACCGGGTCGACCAGTGCCGACCTGCTGGCGCGCGCGCCGCACCTTGCCCATCCCCTGCTCCTGGTCGCCGAAAACCAGACCGCCGGCCGCGGCCGCGCCGGCCGCAACTGGCTGTCCAGCCCCGGCAACTCGCTGACCTTTTCGCTGGCCTGGCGTTTCAGCGGCGGCCCGCAACGCCTGGTCGGGCTGCCGCTCGCCATCGGCGTGGCGCTGGCCGAGACGCTGGCGCGCCTGGGCGTGCAGGTCCAGCTCAAGTGGCCGAACGACCTGCTCAAGGACGGGCACAAGCTGGCCGGCATCCTGATCGAAACCCAGACCGCCCCGGACGGCGGCTTGTGGACGGTGATCGGAATCGGCATGAACCTGGTGCTGCCGGACGGGCTGGAAGCGCAACTCGGCCGCAGCGTGGCCGCCATCCCGTGGCTGGCCCAGATGGACCGCGACCAGCTGATGGCGGCGCTGCTCGACGGCTTGGCCGGCGGCCTGCGCGAATTCGAACAGGCCGGTTTTGCCGCTTTTGCCGCCCGCTGGAACCTGCGCCACGGCTGGCAGGGCCAGGTCGTCACCATCCTCGACCGCGGCGAAGTGCTGCACGAAGGCGTGGCGGCCGGAGTGGACGACGCCGGCCGGCTGCTGCTGGACACGGCTACCGGGCGCATGGCGATCGTCGCCGGCGACGTATCGCTGCGGGTAAAGGTGTAAGCATGCTGCTGCTGGTCGATGCTGGCAATACGCGGGTCAAGTGGGCGATCGCCGAACCCGGCGCGGCGCCCGGCCAATGGCGCGAGCAAGGCGCGGTCACGCACGCGCAGCTGGACCGGCTGCCCGCACTCTGGTCCGGTCACGACATCGCCGCCGCCATCATCTCCAACGTCGGCGGTGCCGCACTGCGCGCCGAACTGTCCGCTGTGCTGCCACAGGTGCCCATCGAGTGGTTCGCATCCAGCGCCGAGCGTGCGGGCCTGCGCAACGCATACCGCAATCCGGGCCAGTTGGGCAGCGACCGGTTTGCCGCCGCGCTCGGGGCGCGCACCCTCGAACCGGGCAAGGCGCTGGTGGTCGCCACTTGCGGCACCGCGACCACCATCGACGCGGTCAGCGCGGACGGTGTGTTCGTGGGCGGGATGATCCTGCCCGGGCTCGCGCTGATGGCCGGATCGCTCGCGCGCGGCACCGCGCAGCTGCCACAGGCCACCCCGGGCGCCGCCCCCCCGCCGCTATTCGCCGACAACACCAATGATGCAATCGTTTCGGGCTGCATTTCGGCGCAGGCGGGCGCAATCGAACGCGCGATGGCTGCGCATGGCGGCGGTGCCTGCATCATCTCGGGCGGCGCGGCGCAATACATTGCGCCGGCGCTCACCGTTAGCCACCGGATTGCCGATAATATCGTGCTGGTCGGCCTGCACGCGGCCGCGCATGCCAACCCAATGTGGGGGAGCCCGTGCTGAAATTCGTTTTCTGGAGCCTGCTGGGACTGAACGCCATCCTGTTCGCCTATGCACAGGGCTACCTCGGCACGGTGAACGGTAACGAACACGAGCCCGCGCGCATGAAGAACCAGCTGGCGGCGGACAAGTTCAAGCTCCTCTCCGCCAGCGAGGCCCAGCTTGCCGCCGGCGCGCAGGAAGCGCAGACGGCAAGCACGCCCGAACCCGCGCCCGCAGCAACCGAACCTGCTCCTGCCGCGCCGGGGCCCGCCCGGCCGGCCGTGGCACTGGTGGCATGCACCGAAGTGGGCAGCTTTACCCTTGACGAGTCGCGCCGCTTCGAACGCCGGCTGGCCCGGCTCAACCTGGGCGAACATCAGACGCGCCGCGGCGTGCCGGCACAGGACGTGACCAGCTACCTGGTCTACGTGCCGCCGCAAGGCAGCAAGGAAGCGGCCGAGCGCAAGACGGCCGAACTGCGCGCTCTGGGCGTCGAGAACTCGTTCATCCTCTCGGTCGATTCGCCGTTCAAGTGGGGGATTTCGCTGGGTGTCTTCAAGTCGGAAGCGTCGGCGCAAACGATGCTCGCGACGCTCACCAAGCAGGGCGTGCGCGACGCCCGCGTCGCACCGCGCGGCCCCATGTCCACGCACTTCGTCTACCAGTTCCGCGACATCGATGCGGGCACCCGCGGCAAGATTGCCGCGCTCGCCGACAGCTTTGATGCGGCCGAGGTCAAGGCCTGCCGCTAAGCGAAAAAAAAGCTATGTCCCCGTTAAGTGTGGAACCGTGCTTACTAAGGCGTAACGTGAATCAACCGCATGTCGAAGGCGTGACTATGCCTCGCCGAAACATG
>NZ_SPUM01000064.1 GCF_004614195.1 Massilia horti
GGCAGTCCGCGCGCGGCCAGCAGCGCCAGCGCCTGCGCGCGCTGCGCCAGCACCTGCGCCAGCACTTCATACAGCCGCGGCGCGTCGAGCGGACGCGCCAGCCGCGGAAAACTGAACTGCCCCGGCTGGCCGCCAACCACCACCGCCGGCTGCAGCGGTCCCGGGTCCAGGCGCTCCAGCCACACGAGCGCTTGCGGCTCGTCGCCGTTGGCGATATACACATCCGGCTCTTGCAAACTGTCGTCGTGCAAGCAAAAATACGACGGCCCCGAATGTGGGGCCTGCGCCAGGAGGGCTTCGGTCTGGGCGCTTCCGGTCGGCGCAAATCCGATCAGGCGGATGGCGAACGGAGCTTTTGGTGCGTGCATGATGCATCGGGCATGAAGACAGCACGTATCAATTTAGTCACGTTTGTGTGGGCTGACAAGCACAATCCGTGACATCGAACTCCTTCTTTTTTCCCAACGACAAGATAGAATGCGCAGGCATCCGATTATTTGAAGATTCAGCATGGCCACGAAGAAACCAGCAACCGACTACAGCGAATCATCCATCCGCGTCCTCAAGGGACTCGAGCCCGTCAAGCAGCGCCCGGGCATGTACACCCGGACCGAGAACCCGCTGCACATCATCCAGGAAGTGATCGACAACGCCTCGGACGAGGCGCTGGGCGGCCACTGCAAGAACATCGGCGTGACGCTTAACGTCGACGGCTCGGTCACCGTGGAGGACGACGGCCGCGGCATCCCGGTCGGCCTGCACCCCGAGGAAGGCGTGTCGACGGTCGAAATCGTGTTCACCCGCCTGCACGCGGGCGGCAAGTTCGACAAGGGATCGGGCGGCGCCTACGCGTTCTCCGGCGGCCTGCACGGTGTCGGCGTGTCGGTGACCAATGCGCTGTCCAAGCGCCTGGAGATCACCGTCTGGCGCAAGGACGACCAGGGCAACGGCGTGCACCAGCTCGCGTTCGCCGACGGCGACGTGGTCGAGCCGCTGGCGTCGCGCCCGGCCCAGCGCGAAGCCAAGAAGTCCGGCACCCGCGTGACCGCCTGGCCGGATGCGAAGTATTTTGACTCGCCCAACATCCCGCTGTCCGAGATGCAGCGGCTGCTGCGCTCGAAGGCGGTGCTGCTGCCGGGCGTGACCGTCACCCTCACCAACGCCAAGACCGGCGACACCCAGACCTGGCGCTACGACGAGGGCCTGCGCGGCTACCTGACCGAGGCGCTGGCGCAAAGCACCAACGGCGAGACCGTGATCCCGCTGTTCGAAGGCGCCCAGTTCGCCACCAGCGGCGACGATGGCTTTGCCGAAGGCGAAGGCGCGGCCTGGGTGGTGGCCTGGACCGAGGAAGGCGCGATCGTGCGCGAATCGTACGTGAACCTGATCCCGACCCCGAGCGGCGGCACGCACGAGTCGGGGCTGCGCGAAGGCCTGTTCGGCGCGGTCAAGAGCTTCGTCGAGATGCACTCGCTGCTGCCCAAGGGCGTCAAGCTGCTGCCGGAGGACGTGTTCGCGCGCGTCTCGTTCGTGCTGTCGGCCAAAGTGCTGGACCCGCAGTTCCAGGGCCAGACCAAGGAGCGCCTGAACTCGCGCGACGCGGTCAAGCTGGTGTCGACCTTCACCAAGCCGCCGCTCGAGCTGTGGCTGAACCAGCACGTCGAGTACGGCAAGAAGCTGGCCGAGCTGGTGATCAAGCAGGCGCAGTCGCGCATGCGCTCGCTGCAGAAGGTCGAGAAGAAGAAGTCGTCGGGCGTGGCGGTCTTGCCGGGCAAGCTGACCGACTGCGAATCGTCCGACATCACGCGCAACGAGCTGTTCCTGGTCGAGGGCGACTCGGCGGGCGGCTCGGCCAAGATGGGCCGCGACAAGGAGTTCCAGGCGATCCTGCCGCTGCGCGGCAAGGTGCTCAACTCGTGGGAGACCGACCGCGACCGCCTGTTCGCCAACAACGAGATCCACGACATCGCGGTGGCGATCGGCGTCGATCCGCACGGCGCGGACGACCATCCGGACCTGACGGGTCTGCGCTACGGGAAGATCTGCATCCTGTCGGACGCGGACGTGGACGGCTCGCACATCCAGGTGCTGCTGCTGACGCTGTTCTTCAAGCACTTCCCGGCGCTGTTCAGGAACGGCCACATCTGCGTGGCGCGCCCGCCCCTGTACCGGGTGGACGTGCCGGCGCGCGGCAAGAAGCCGATCCAGAAGCTGTACGCGCTCGACGACGGCGAACTGCTGGCGATCGAGGACAAGCTGAAGAAGGAAGGCATGAAGGAAGGCGCGTGGAGCATCTCGCGCTTCAAGGGCCTGGGCGAGATGAACGCCGAGCAGCTGTGGGAGACCACGATGAACCCGGATACGCGGCGCCTGCTGCCGGTGTCGTTCGGCGGCTACGACCAGGCCGAGTCGGCATCGCGCTTCAATATGCTGATGGGGAAAGGCGAAGCGGCCGCCCGCCGCGCGTGGATCGAAGAACACGGAAACGAGACGGAAGCGGATATCTGATTACTTTGCGACGTGCGCACGGTGCATGGGTCCCCGCCTTCGCGGGGACGACGTTTTAAAGCTAACGCGCAAAAAATCGTCGTTCCCGCGCAGGCGGGAACCCATAGAACCTACGCAGCACTCGCACAGCGTGATCAGCAGCCAGCCCAAACACTGACCGAACAAGATTATGGCCACACAAGCAAACCTCTTTGAACAACAATCCGAGCCGTCCGACGTCGAAACGCTGACCCTGTCGACCTTCGCGGAACGCGCCTACCTCGACTATGCGGTCTCGGTGGTGAAGGGCCGCGCCCTGCCCGACGTCTCCGACGGCCAGAAGCCGGTCCAGCGCCGCATCCTGTACGCCATGAACGAGCTGGGCCTGGGCCCGACCGCCAAGCCGCGCAAGTCGGCCGCCGTGGTCGGCGACGTGCTCGGCAAGCTGCACCCGCACGGCGACCAGTCGGTGTACGACGCGCTGGTGCGCATGGCGCAGGACTTCTCGCTGCGCTACCCGCTGATCGACGGCCAGGGAAACTTCGGCTCGCGCGACGGTGACGGCGCGGCGGCGATGCGCTACACCGAAGCGCGCCTGACGCCGATCTCGCGCCTGCTGCTCGACGAGATCGACATGGGCACGGTCGACTTCCAGCCGAACTACGACGGCTCGACCGACGAGCCGCGCACCCTGCCGGCGCGCCTGCCGATGGTGCTGCTCAACGGCGCCTCCGGCATCGCGGTGGGCCTCGCGACCGAAATCCCGTCGCACAACCTGCGCGAAGTCGCGGACGCGGCGATCGCGATGATCAAGAACCCGAAGATCACCCACGCCGAGCTGATGACCTATGTGCCGGGTCCCGACTACCCGGGCGGCGGCCAGATCATCACCCCCGCCAGCCAGATCGCCGACATGTACGCGAACGGCCGCGGCTCGCTCAAGGTGCGCGCGCGCTGGAAGATCGAAGACCTGGCGCGCGGCCAGTGGCAGGCGGTGGTGACTGAACTGCCACCGGGCACCTCGGCCCAGCGCGTGCTGGAAGAGATCGAAGAACTGACCAACCCGAAGGTCAAGCTGGGCAAAAAGACGCTCACGCCGGAACAGATCGCGCTCAAGCAGACCATCCTGTCGGTGCTCGACACGGTGCGCGACGAAGCCGGCCGCGACGCGCCGGTGCGCCTGGTGTTCGAGCCGAAGTCGAAGAACCAGGACCAGGCCGAGTTCATGAACCTGCTGCTGGCGCACACGTCGCTGGAGACTTCGAGCCCGCTCAACCTGGTGATGATCGGCGGCGACGGCCGCCCGCGCCAGAAGGGGCTGACCGACATCCTGCAGGAGTGGATCGAATACCGCTTCGTCACCGTGCGCCGCCGCACCGAATTCAGGCTGGGCAAGGTCAACGACCGCATCCACATCCTCGAAGGCCGCGAGACCGTCCTGCTCAACATCGACGAGGTGATCCACATCATCCGCAACTCGGACGAGCCGAAGCAGGCGCTGATGGACCGCTTCCGTCTGACCGAGATCCAGGCCGAGGACATCCTCGAAATCCGCCTGCGCCAACTGGCCCGGCTGGAAGCGATCAAGATCCAGCAAGAGCTGGCCAACCTGCGCCTTGAAAAGGAAAAGCTGCAGGACGTGCTGGACAACCCGTCGACCATGAAGCGCTTGATCGTCAAGGAGATCGAGGCCGACGCCAAGCAGTTCGGCGACGCGCGCCGCACCCTGATCGAGGAAGCGCAGAAGGCGGTGGCGGAGCAGAAGATCATCGACGAGCCGGTGACCGTGATTATCTCGGAAAAAGGCTGGGTGCGCGCGCGCACCGGCATTGGCCACGATCCGAACCAGTTCACGTTCAAGGCCGGCGACTCGCTGTACGGCGCATTCGAGTGCCGCACGGTGGACACCCTGCTGGGCTTCGGCGACAACGGCAAGGTGTATTCTGTGCCGGTATCGGCGCTGCCGGGAGCGCGCGGCGACGGCGTCCCGATCACCACCCTGGTCGACCTGTCGGGCGGGGTGCGGATCCTGCACTACTTCGCAGGTAACGCGGAAACGCGCCTGCTGCTGGCATCAAGCAGCGGTTTCGGCTTCCTCACCAAGGCGGGCGACATGGTCAGCCGTCTGAAGGGCGGCAAGTCGTTCATCACCCTGGACGAAGGTGCGCTGCCGCTGGCGCCGCGCGTGGTGCCTGATAACGCGGGGGCTGTGGCCTGCCTGTCGGAGAAAGGCCGCGTGCTGGTGTTCGGCATGGACGAGATGAAGACGCTGACCAACGGCGGCCGCGGCGTGACGCTGATGGAGCTGGATCCGAAGGAAAAGCTGCTGGCTGCCCAGCCGATCAGTGCAAAGGGTGTGAACGTGATCGGCACCTGGGCAGGCGACAAGCCGCGCACGGTGGAGCTGTTTGCATCCGGCCTGGAGCCGCACTTCGGCAAGCGCGCGCGCAAGGGCAAGCCAATGGTCGCGAAGATCAAGGCCAAAGACCTGGCGCCGCGAACGACGGGCGAAGAGGGTCGCGCCGCAGTGTAAAAGTCGTCGGACCACCGTAGGGTGCGCACCTGTGCGCACCCTACGATGGCCGTCCGCTATGCCCCTTACAAGCGCGGCTTCGCGGCATTCAGCCGGGCCTCCAGCGAGGCCGCATCGAACGCGCTGCCGGTTCTCGAACCGTCTGCAAAATAGATGGTCGGCGTGCCCGCCACATGCAGCTTTTGGCCCAGCGCCAGCACCCGCTCGTTGGGCGCAACGCACCCGGCTGGCGCAGCCGGTGCCGCCTTGCCCTCATCCATCCACAAGCTCAACGCCTGCCCGCGGTCAGCCGCGCACCAGATATTGCGCGACTTCGCGGCCGAGTCGTCCGACAGGATATTCAACAAGAACGTGTAGACAGTGACGTTGTCGATCCCCCGCAGCGTCTCGTGCAGCTTTTTGCAGTAGGGGCAGTTCGGGTCTTCGAACACCGCCATCACGCGCTTGCCGTCGCCCTTGACGGTCTTGATCGCCAGCGCCAAAGGCAGCTCGGAAAAGCGGATCGCCGCCAGCTCGTCGGCGCGTGCACGCGTCAAGTCCTTAAGCGTGGTGAGGTCGACCACCTTGCCGACAAATAGATAGCGGGCCGTCTCATCGGTGTAAAAGATGTCGCCGTTGGTGCGCACTTCGTACATGCCGCCATATGGCGTCTTCGTCACCGCGTCCACCTTGACGTTCACGCCCATGCGCGGCTCGACCAGCTTTCTGATGCGCGCTTCGTTCGGGGTCTCGGCCAGCAGGTCGCCGCAGGACAGCGCGGCAAACAGGGCGAGCCAGATTTTCTTCCCTTGCATTCGTTCCCCTTTCTTCGTGCAGCCAGCCTTACGGCGCCATCGTTTCGGCGATTTGTGCCGCACAGGCTTGTGCGTTGTTGTTGCGGCGCTCCTCCAAAACGGCGCCATGCCGCCGCCGCAGCATCAGCTCGACCGAGTCGCCCTCCTCGTCCGTGCCCTGCGGCGTGCCCTGCTTGCGCCAATCCTCGAAAGCAGCGATGCAGCGCCCGTCTTCCTCCTCGAACCAGGCGCGCGAGACGGCGCTGCCCAGCATCCGCTGGCGCAGCTGGGCGCGCTGCTGCTGCCACGCCAGCAGGTGCTCGATCTCCTGGTCCGACAATCCCGACGGGTCGGGCCGCGCGAACCGTTCACGCTCGCGCATTTGCTCTTCCATCCCAAGATAGGCCAGATAGTCGGTGACGAGCCGATCCGCCTCGCCCGCGGCGGGCGCGCGCAGGCGGGCCTGGAGGAGCGCTCGCAGCTGCGTCGCCATCGCCTGCCGTTCCGCGCGTTCGCTCTTGACCAGGAACGCATCCATCAGCTTGCGCAATGCGGGGTCGGGCGCCAGGTGTCCTGCATCGTCGAGCGCGATCTTCACGTCGCGCATGACCTGCGCATCCAAACCCGGCCCTGGCATGTCGCGCACGGGGCCAGCAAGCAGCCCTGGTCCCAGCGGACTGTCCCACGAGCGGGCGGGCGCCGGCTCGGCATCGCGCGCGACGTCCGGGCGCGACCAAGCCACCACAGCCAGCACCCCTATCGCCACTGCGCCAGCGCAGGCGGTCGCCAGCGCGAGTTTGCTGTCGAACAGCGCGTCGAGCAAACCAGTGCGCGCCATCAGATTTTCTTGCGCAGCGACTGTTCGCTCGGCGGGATGGCGCCCGGAATCAATGCAGCGCTGTCGAGCGGTGAGGCGTAACGCACGAGGAGCTGCCAGTTGCCGCCATTGCGCTTCCAGGTATCGACCACGAACGCACTTTGCGCGAGACCCGAACCTGCTGGTACGCCAATCTTCCACAGGTAGCTCACCATCATCAGGTCGCCGTATTCATGCACCGCCATCTGGCTGATCCGCGATTCGAGGGGCGGAAGTTGGAGCAACTGCTTCACGTACTCTTCACGTGCGGTGGGAACGCCGGGCGCGGTGCCGCTCCTGAGCTCGAAGTTCTCCGCAACCAGTTTGTCGATGGCCTGGACGTCACGTTTCTGGACCGCGTCGGCCAACGAATTTTCCAGTTCCGTGAAGATGGTGACGTTGCGGGTGGGAGTCGGGACGGTGCGGCCGGTGGCGCCCATCTGCCCCGCTGCCGCCACACTGGCGCTCAGCAGAAGGCCAATAAAAATCAGCAATGTTTTCATATCGTACGATGTAAAAAGTAAAAACAGCCGGCAGCCGCGCACCATGCAACGGCCGCCAGCTCAGTCTAGCTCAACGAGCTATGAGCGCGACCGGATCAGGGCCACTTCTGCACGCACCGCTGCGTGGTGGCGATCACCCAGTTCTGCTGGATCAGGTACTTCATCGTGCCAAAGGTCTGGTTGTACTTGGCACCGTTGGACGCGGTCGAGGTCGTCCCCCAGTTCCATGCGCACTTGTCGGCATTTTCCATGCCGTTCGAGTTAGCGTACCAGGCGTTCAGGTCCGGGTCGGTGACGGCCTCTTCCAGCTCATGCGCCAGCACGCTGGCCGCACCGTCGGCACCCGGCGTGCCGTTCGGGCTCGGGCTGGTTGCGCCGCAGGCCGACGGGCACTGGGTTTCGGCGTTGCCCACGAAGGCGTACTTGATGTCCTTGCCGCTGATCGTGGCATGGGTATGCCAGCCGCAGTACTGGGTGCAGAAGCCCGAGGTGGCGGTCGTGGCCTTGTCGGTCAGCACCATGTACACGCCATTCGAGTCCGCCGGCAGCGCGCCCGAGGTGATGGCGCTGGAGACGAGCGACTGGATCTGGGAATCGCTCAGCCGGCTACCCAGGGTGCCACTGTTGGTGGTGGAACCGGCATACGTCACGCTGTTTTTTACGTACTGGCCGGAACCGTTGTAGTAGGTAGTGTTGATGTTGTAATAAGGCGAACCGCCGATGTTCTGGGCCAGGTTGGTCAGTACGTTCTTGGAGGCGGTGTCCCACTGCGAGCCGTACCAGATGTAGTAGACGTTGGTCGTCGCCCCCACCATCACCGGCCCGCCGTGGTACGACAGGTCGCTGGTGCTGGCAAAGCCGCCGGCCTTACCCTGCGACGCTTCCGTCGCCACATTGTCGAGCTCGCCGAACCCCTTGCCGGTGGGCTTGAAGATGGAGCCCGGGGTTTCCCTGACCGGGCCGGCATAGCTGGCAACTGCGACTGCGAGACCTGCAGCGATCAAACCAAGTCTTGTGCTCAAGTGCATGATTTTCTCCGTTTCGTCTTTTTAGAATGAAGTGGTCCCAGGCGGGACCATCCCTCGGCCACCCTGCCGAATGGCTTTGCTTCATCGGCAAAGCAGCCTCTTCGATCGACCGGCGTGACGATGCCGGACGGTCGAATGCCGCCAGAACCTGTTCCGAAGAAAGGAACAGGAACTAAAAAAATGTGAAACAGGAAGCCGCGTCAGCGCGGTGGTGGGGGATGCAGCGACACGCGTGCGTGCGTGCGCTCAAGGGAGGAAAAAATCGGTGAAGGACTGCTGGAACCATTCGAAATCATTGCGAATTCCCCTCGAAGGTGAAGCGCTTTTTTTTCCGCTCGAATGCAATTTCTGTGAGATTTAGTCTATGAAGCAAACACGGCGATTGCAACACTCTTCAATTGAATTTTGCAAAGAATGTCTTTGTTTATGCAGGGTGAACCAAAATGGTGAAAAAATGTCAATTTTTTACAACAAAAAGCAAAGGTGAAATTACTGCTCGGAATTATGGAGGCGCGGAAGGGACAGGGTTAGCCAAAACGGCCGACCTGTACGCGCAAAAACGGGCCGCCAAGGCAATCCCAGGCGGCCCGTTTGTTGATACTTACCCCGCCCGGGCCTGGCCCTGCCGGCGGAGCAAGCTGCTGACTTTAGCGACTGTTACTTGGCCTCCGCCTTGTGCGCTTCCGCTACCGCCTCGGCCTTCTTCTCGTTGGCCTTGGCGTGTGCACGCGCCTTGTCGGCATTGGCGTCGACGATATCCTTCTGCGCCTTTTCGTTGGCCTTGATCATCGTCTTCTCGGCCTTCAGGTTGGCCTTGGCGATGGTCTCCTCGGCCTTGGCGCTGGCCTTGGCCTTGTCTTCCGGATCGGCCTTGGTGACCTTGGCATTGGCATCAGCTGCCTTCTTTTGTGCCTTTGCGTGAGCCTTGGCCTTTTTCTCCTCGGCCTTGTTCAGTGCCTTGTGGATCTTTTCGTCCTCCTTGGCCACCTCCTTGGCTTCCTTCTCGTTAGCCTTGGCGATATCCTTCTCGGCCTCGGCCGCGGCCTTGGATTGGTCGGCGGTGGCGCCGCTGTCGATATAACCGGTGGCGGTCGCGCCAGTCGCAGTGACGCCGGCGTCAGTGGCAGGCGCTTGAGTGGTCGCGTTTGGCGGAACGGCGGTCGTAGCCGGGTTCGGGGTATACGCGGTCTGGGCATATGCCGAGGTGACAACCAGACCGGCGATCAGGGTAGCTAGCAGTTTGTTCATTGGGCAGGTTCCTTTTCCGTTGTAATGTTCCGCGCGGAACCATCGATCCGCACGTCTCTTCTTAAACAGGCAAATCCAGAATAGAGACCGCTGAGTCTGTGGTCGGTTCGGCACCTCACACAAGCAGTCACTGCCATGGGCGGATCGACGACTTCGCTGATGCCTCTGGGACACACGAGGCAGAACCGTTCAATGCGAAAAATGTTTCCCGGGAAGAGATGCCGCTGCGACGCGCGAGGCGCCACGGCGGGCGGCTGGACGACAGCCAGCAAGTCGGCCGGCTTGTTGATGGTTGCCCCGCCCGGGCCTGGCCCTGTCGGCGGAGCATTGCTTAAGCTGCTCTTACCAGGTTCAGGCCGTCAAAAATGAACTTGCGGATCGGCCATTGATCCTTGCCTTGGCATCAACGACTTTCTTCGCTGACTTTGGGTGCGCCCTGGCCTTTATCTGCGGGTTTGTTGAGTGCCTTGTTGAACTTGTCGTCCGGCTTCGCCGCTGCATCCTTGGCTTGCATCTCGTTTGCCATGGCGTCGGCCTTGACTTGAGCGGCGGTCGTAGTGGAGCTGCTATCGACAGAACCGACGGCGGTAGCGCCGGTCGCAGCGGCGCCGGCGTCAGCGCCCAGGGTAGCGGGCGCTTGGGTTGCTGGGCTTGCGGTGGCAGCGGTTGCGGTGGCAGGGGTTGCGGTGGTAGTGCCGGGTGCGGTGGACGTAGCCGGGTTCGAGGTCTGTGCCGTCTGGGCGTATGCCGAGGTGGCAACCATACCGGCAATCAGGGTAGCTAGCAGTTTATTCATGCGCAGGTTCCTTTTCCGTCTAATGATTCCGCGCGGACCAACTGATCCACACGTTTCCCTTACAGGGAGGGCCAGAATAGTGACCGATGAGCAGGTGGTCCGTTCGCCATCTAACATAAACAGACCCTGCGCTGACGCGAAAGCTACTTTTTCGACACAGGCCGCGCGTACAAGTCGATGATTTCGCTGATGCCGTCCTGGCACACCTGGCAGAACTGTTCGCTGCGATCGAACATGATGCATTGCATCGCCGGACGATAAAAACCGCTCGCTTCGTAGTTGGCGCCCTCGAAGGCGCCGATCGCGTCGCGGTACTTGGCGTTGGCAAACAATGCCTTGGTGCGCGCAAGGTCCTCGCGGAACAGCGCATTCATTTCCGATTCCGGCCGGTTGGCGGCACGCAGCGCGGCGCGGCGTTTCTGGTAGGCACGCGAATATTCCTCGTACTCCGCCTTTGGCCACGGTGTCGGCAATGGCGTGCTTGGCTTCACATACTGCTTCCATTTCAGCCGGGCCGGGTCACGCAGCGCGGTCACGTTCGGCTCCCACGGCTCCATTCGCGCGCCACTGGACTGGTACGAAACGGGCGACGTGTAGTACTCGTCGGCCAGGCCCGCGAAGTGGTGCCCGAACTCATGCACGAACAGGTAGTTGGCCCACTCGTTGCTGGCAGCCGCGGTACTGAATTGGCCGAAGATGCCGCCACCGCCGTAGGTTTCGTTGTTGACCAGAATCTCGATGAACTCGTAAGGCGCGTACTGGGAGATGTCGCGCAGCGCGCGGTTATCCAGCGTGAGCACGTAACGCTCGCTGCCGAAGATGTCATAGCGCGTGCCGAGCATTGATGCGTGGTGCACCCCGGTCGATGGGCGAGTTATGCCCGACTCCTGGGTCGGCACAGCCATTGCCCACACATTGAAGTCATTGGCGCGCTCGCGGAACGGCGACACTTCGAACAAGTGCTGCGACAGGCGGCGCGCATCGGCCTCGAACTTGCTCATCTCGGCCTGGGTGTAGCCGTCGCCTAGGATCAGCAGATCGACCTTTTGCGCCGAGGGTCCGCTGACACGGATCGGAATCGGCGTGGCAGGCGCCGGCCCCTGCTTCTTCACCACGTCCGGACCGTCGGTATCGACCTCCACGCTCCACGCCACCGAAAACTCATTGCGCTCGTCGCGCTTGAGGATGCGCACGCGTACCGGGCGGTCCGGCTTCGGAAAGCGCACGGATTCGTGAAAGCCGCGGCTGATCTTGTTGGCTTCCTCGGTGGTGCGCCATTCGCCAAAGACTGTCGAGAAATCGCGCGAATACAGCATTTCACCCGTTTTCGCATCGACCACCTCGACACGGTTCTGGCCGCGATTGGTGTTGTCGAATGGCTGGCTCATGTCGCCGGGCCAGGGCAGCGGTTCAATCAGCACGCGCTCCAGTGCGTATTGGTCCGACAGGGCGTTGCCGCTGTGGGTGTAATCGACGCGGATGGTGGCGGGTTGCTGGGCAGTGGCGGCACCAGCGGCAAGAAACAGCGCAGCGGCGAACAGTTGAATTCGGATCGGCAGCATGAGAAAACCTCACAGTGAGAAGTTGGCGTCCATTGTAATCGGATCAAGGTTTCCTCCTTGATTTGCGACTTCCCCCACGTTCCCTCCAAGCATCCCTGCAAGAATTTTCACTATTCCTCCAACCTGTCGAATGTCTGAACTACTTCCACGCGTTTCGAAAACGCCTTGTCGGACATTCCTGGCCCGCCCAATCTATTAAGCCGCCTGCTCGACCTTCGGCAATTTCTGATTTTAAGGTTAAGTGTGTTCCCCGGAAATTTTTGGAAAAATTTCTGGTTTGGGAAATCCATCTATTGATCTTCTTCCCTTGCCTTCCTGACGCTAGCCAACGCCACCCGTAACCGTCCGCGCCACAATCGTTCACCAACTCAACCTTGCAAAGGGGATCGAAATGGCGGCGATTTCCTGCCGATCCAATCCACTCAAGGCACCGATAGGAGATAAGCATGTCTTTACCGTGGATCGTGATGGGCGACAAGACATCCCATGGGGGAACAGTCATCGAGGGCGCCCCGACCTTTGCCACGGAGGGCAAACAGGTTGCCCTCGTGGGTCACATGACGACCTGCCCCAAATGCATGGGCGGACCGTTCCCGATTGTCACGGGCGCCCCAGATTTTGTATGCAATGGACGATCGGTAGCGCGTCATGGTGACAAGACCGCTTGCGGAGCCTCGCTGATTAGCGGGCAGGTAGTCAGTTGGTGGGGAGCCGAGACAAGTGCGCCCGGTGGGGAAGCCGTATTGTTAACGATCGTGAGTGCTCTCGATTATGACGAACACTTTGTGTTGCTCGACAAAAACAATATGAAGCCCGTTGAGGGCTTTGCTTATGCCATAACCACTAGCAAGGGCGAGCAAGAGGGGCGGACAGGCGCAGATGGGAAAACCGTCCATGTCGAATCGGAGAAACCCGAGACAGTTACTTTGAATTACGCGGTACAACTGCAGATTGGAATCCGCATATGACTCTGACGACATCAGTAACCAGTCCAAAATCGCAGACAGCAGGAAAGGAACATTGGCTTGATGTTCTGCATCTGGACGCCATCCCCGGTGCGATGGACAACATGGGCTGGAAAGTGGCCGCAAAGATGATGCGACAATGGTTTTCAACCGAACCCGCGTATGTGATGCCAGAGAAAGTTCGCAATAGCGAAATTGCCACGCCGGTGACTCGGTATGACGATCAGATCATCAAAATGAAAAGCTGGGCATTGAATTTCCCCCGGTGCGTGGAGCCGCTCGAACATCTCGTGATGAACTGGGATACCCCAGCAGGGCTGAAACTTCTTAAAAAGCGTCTAAAGGATAAGGGTTGGACACCCGGGAGCAATATCACCCTCGGTACGACCAGGATGAAGGCATACGAGCTTAATATGACATCTCAAGTCAATCGCGTAGAATTTGGTTCATTACTTGACACTTTCGACGACATGTATGGAGCTTTAGGGAAAGCCACCGTCAAAATCGCGGTGGTAGGTGAAAGCAAAGGCAATCCGGCGGGGATCGATATTTTTGAAATCGAAAAGCTCGGCGTCTATATCCGCGACACATATGACTTCAACGATGATGGGATCGTGTCAGAACCGCTCGGCATATGGAGCAAAGAAAGATGCCTCAGCAAAGAGGAAATCGCCGCCTGGTGGTTGATGGAACTTCGCGATCGATTCAAAATGTTTCCAGGGTTTGTTCCGGTGTTTAACAGCGATTTTCGTCGCTGGCAGCAAGCCCACAACTCAGGCGGCGATTTTGTCGTGCTTTCGGATGTGATGTGGATTGATCCGCCAGTCAACCCGGTCAAAATCCCGCGATGAAAAATAGACGTGTAGTGAAATGGTTGCTGCGTGGATTATTTGCAATGGAAGTCGCGTATTTCTTAATATACGGGCCGCATATATTTGCAACCAAGGTAGATCAAAATATAAGTCCGAAGGGCTATTATCGCTTGGAATATTTGAAACCTGGATTTCCATATCTGCTTAGTATAACAAAGCAGATTCCGATGATTGTTCGCCTCTACGACAATCGATCAGGGAAATTGCTTGGCGAAAGCGATATCGTTGATATGAATGGTAACGGGGAAATTTTTTGGGCCTCAACAGACGATCCCAATATACAAATCGGCATGGATATTGTATTTCCCGCATCACCGGAACCAGAGTGAGGGCTTTGCGTTACACGCAACTGACATCGTTACCTGCGCCCCGTAAACTGCGCAGCGTCTTGGCCGCGATATAAATAGAGCATGTCACCAATCCTGGCATCGACCACCTCGGCCCGGTTCGCCAGGTTCGATGGTCGGAGCAGGATCCAGGACTCACTTCAAGTGGATTGGAACTCCGGCAACGGCCCACCTGTCTCAAGCAGCGTCTTGAGCGCGCTGAGGATCATCGGCCAGCCCTCGCGGCAGGCGGCGTAGACCTTGCTCTCTGGCGCGAAGTGGTCGTGCAGGAGAGCCAGGCGCACTACTTCGCCTCCGGACTGGAGCGTGATGCTGACCTTCGACGGCGCTTCATGCTGGAAGTCGCCGAACAAGGGCTGGAAGGTGTGCACCAGCTTCGCAGGGGCCTGTATTTCCAGGATCACGTGCTCGTCCATCGTTTGGCCATCGCGCACGTAGCGAATCGTCGAATGCGGCTTCCAGTCAGATTCGATCCGGGTTTTCCCCCAGTACTGCTCGGTGACGTCCGGATTGGTGAGTGCGTCCCACACCTGCTCAATCGGGGCCTTGATATAGATGGTCTGCTCGATGCGCTGTTCACCCATGACGTCTCCCGATAATTGGTCCACGCAAGTATGCCCGGCGCCGCTGCCAAGCGCAACCATCTGTATTCGTACAACGGGCCTGCGAATGAGGATCGGGCGGATGTCGAGCCGCAGGTTATAGACCCGACTTGAACGACTTCTCAGGCATCTCCACGCACACCGCCTTTGTGAACTTCATAGCGCAACTCAGCCATGCCAGCTCCCATCTGATGAACAGATACCAGGCGCAAAACTGGGCTTAGCACTCTGCGAGGGAAAAGCGGCTTACCCTGGCCGAGGGTGGCCGAACCAACCTGGATGATAAGTTCGTCGAGCAAACCAGCGTCGTAGAACTGGCCAGCAAGATCGCCACCGCCAACGACCCAGATGTTTCGGGTACCAGCAGCAGCTCGCATTTCAGCGTGGGCGTGGCGCACATCTCCATTGACGAATCGGATGTCCGCACCTTCGATTATTGGAAGCGCGCGGCTAGAGAAAATCCAGGCTGGCTGAGTATAGGGCCATGCTGAGCCTGCCTCAGCAGCCACCTGTTCTGCGTTGCGAACAATCCACTCGTAAGTTGCTGATCCCATTGCCAATGCCCCCACATCTGCAATGAATTTTGGATAGCTGGAAGTATTCAGGTCGCCGAGCGGAAACAGCCAGTCCAGTGAATCGTTTTCAGTAGCAATGAAGCCATCGAGACTTGTCGCAGTGAAGTACTGAGTTTTCATTCTTGTAGCTCTCCTGAATTTGTCTTTCTGTGCCTAACCAGGCGCCTGCCCGAGTCAAATTGCTGATCGATCAACTCGGGCATTTTACTCGTGCCAAACCACAATAGGCTGCGTACGGCTTCCCCGCCCGGTAACACTATTGCCTGTACTGCTGATACAACGGTTGCCGGATCCGAATCGGCCTGATATCGAGTCGCATGTTATAGATCGAATAAGCTTCAGTGACCGCCGACTGATAGCCGACGCTGGAGCCCGTGCGCGTGAGGCGGAATTCGAAACCCAGCTCAGGCTGCTCGCCGTTCGGGCTGTCGAGCGCGAGGCCGATCGCTTCGGGCTGGTCGCTGTCGATCAGCTTGCCCATCAGGTCGACCACGGTGCTATTGCCAAGGATATCGGCAGAGAACAGGGGCTCCCGGTAATAGGGCTTGGCCGGGTCGAGCTTGCCGCAGGCCTTTTCGCCGGAAGGGGTGTAAGCGCGGGTGGCGATATTGAAGCGATCACCGCTGTCGAGATAACTGAGTCGCACGTTGCTGAGGTTGAACATGCCCGCCTGCGCCGTCGCATCGGACAGGTCGATCAGCAACGCACCCTTGTAGCCGATCACCTCCACGTCGCGATTGGGCCCGACCACCATCGCCGTGTTCTCATCGATTCCGAGGCCCAGCTTGTAGCCCTTCTTGAGCATCGCCGGCAGCATGCGCGCGAACCGGCCGCGCACCAGCAGGTGCTGGTCGACGAACACGTCCTCGCCGATAAAGCCCAGGCCAGGCGTAATTTCCTGGCCATCCTCCACGCCACGCTTGAGCGTCGCGAGCACGGTTTTGGGTTCGCCGAACATGGTGCTGCTCATGATGGCCGCGCCGGCGCTGGTGCCGGCGATCACGCCGCCGCCGCGGTACATGTCCCACAGCGCGTCCAGCACTGCGCTGTTGCTGCCGTCTGGCCGGCGCAGGGCGCGCGTGATGCGCTTCTGGTCGCCCCCGGCGAAGTAGACGCCGCCCGCCGAACGCACGGCGGCGGCCAGCTGCGGATCGTCGGCCGCTGCCAGGTAGTCGCTCCCGGCGAGCTTGACCGCGACCGGCACGAAAAAGGCCTGGGCGCCGTATTTGGCCAGGCGGTCGACCAGGCTCCTGCCGGTTTTTTCCGGGGTGGCGGAAGCCGATGCGAACACGGCGATGCGCGCGCCCCTGCCGCCCGCCAGTTGTACGATGCGTTCCCACACCGCCGCGTTATCGGGACGCAGCGCGCCACCGATGATGACGAGAGAACCCTTGGGGACCGCCTTGTCGGCGGCCTGGGAGCTTGCGCAAGCCAACAGCACAATGGCAAGCGCCACACGAAGGGCGAAGCGGACCATGCGGCCTCCTTCTCGAATACAACATCGCTAGCCTGATTCGAGAAGCGTTTCGCCGTGTTGAGTTCTGTCAGGACACGTAAATGTTCGGGAAGTAAAGCTCCATTGCCGTCTCCGGCCGCTGCAGACGCGTGAAACCGAAGCGCTCGTACAGACCATGGGCGTCGGTCGTGTTGAGCGTAATGCGGCGCAGGCGCTGCAGGCTCGGATGGCGCATCACGACGCCGATCAGGAGCTTGGCATAGCCGTGCCCGCGGTACTCGGGAAGCACGAACACGTCGCAGAGGTGGGCACAGGTCGCGTAATCGGTGACGACGCGCGCAAACGCGATCTGCCTACCGTCGAGGAAGCCGCCAAAGCACAGCGAGTTCTCGAGCGAGCGCTCGACCACAGCGCGCGAAATCCCGACCGCCCACGTCGACTGCTCGCTGAGGAAGCGGTAAATCATGGGCACGTCGAGCCGTGACGAATCGGTACTGACCTGGAAGCTGGAATCGTTAGTGATCATGGACACCACACATCAGGCAAAAAAACCATTCTAGCCGCGTTTGCCGAAGCTATGCGAATCGATTAAACAGGCGTGCGCGCCAGCTCATCGGCTGTGAAGGTAACGCTCCGGCAGCGGCAGCTTGTCGTCCTCGGCGCGCCAGACCAGGTTCAGCACGTACCAGCGGGTGCCGTCGTTGTACAGCTGGATGCTGTTGATCCCGCGCTGGAACGGCTTGGCGTCGTCCGCCGCATGGCGTGACTCGTAGGTGCTGAACAGGTGCGCAACCTGGCCGAAGGTCTCGCTGGTGCGCGCCACTTCCCGCTCGAAGAAGCCCATCTTCGCGAAGGCCGGCGTGTTACGCGTGATGTAATCCTCCACGCTCATGGTGCGCATCACGATCGTGCCGTCCGGGCGCATGGCGACCGCCTGCATCCGGCCTTCCGGCGCAAACAGCGAACGCATACGGTTCCAGTCGCGCGGCGCGCCGGCCGGGCCGGAGATGACGTCGTACAGCGCCGCCACGATTGAATCGACCGAGGCCACGTCGCTGGCCTTGGCCAGAGCCACTGCGGGAGCCTGCTGCTCGGCCTGCGCGCTACCCGCCGCGCCGATCGCCAGCGCCGCGCAAAATCCAAGGGATACGAGTCGTTTCATCTTTGTCTCCTGTTATTCGTTTTAAGTTAACAAACGAATAATCCGCGATTTTGGCGCCGCTGTCATCTGGTAGCGCGAGCCGGCCGATGCCGGGGCCAGTTTATAATCGAGAAAATCAACACGGATTCCACCATGACTGCACAACTCTCCAAAAAAGCCGAAGCCTGGTCGGCGCGCTTCTCCGAACCGGTCTCGGACCTCGTCAAACGCTACACCGCCTCGGTCTTCTTCGACAAACGCCTGGCCCTGTTCGACATCCAGGGCTCGCTGGCCCACGCCGACATGCTGGCCGCGCAAGGCATCATCAGCGAACAGGACAAAACCGAGATCGAGCGCGGCATGGCGCAGATCCGCTCCGAGATCGAGGCCGGCAGCTTCGAATGGCTGCTCGACCTGGAAGACGTGCACCTGAATATTGAAAAACGCCTGACCGAACTGGTGGGCGACGCCGGCAAGCGCCTGCACACCGGCCGCTCGCGCAACGACCAGGTGGCGACCGACATCCGCCTGTATGTACGTGCCGCGATCGACGATATCCTGGCCCTCCTGGCCGGCCTGCGCGGCGCGCTGGTCGATCTGGCCGAGCGCCACTTCGACACCATCCTGCCGGGCTTCACCCATCTGCAGGTGGCGCAACCGATCACCTTTGGCCACCACATGCTGGCTTACGTGGAGATGTTCGGGCGCGACGCCGAACGCATGCAGGACGCGCGCCGCCGCGTCAACCGCCTGCCGCTGGGCGCGGCCGCGCTGGCCGGCACCACCTTCCCGATCGACCGCCTGCGCGTGGCCAGGACGCTGGGCTTCGAGGACGTGTGCCACAACTCGCTGGACGCCGTGTCGGACCGCGACTTCGCGATCGAATTCACCGCGGCCGCGTCGCTGATCATGATGCACGTCTCGCGCATGTCGGAAGAGCTGATCCTGTGGATGAGCCCCCGCGTCGGCTTCATCGACATCGCCGACCGCTTCTGCACCGGCTCGTCGATCATGCCGCAGAAGAAAAACCCGGACGTGCCCGAGCTCGCGCGCGGCAAGACCGGCCGCGTGTACGGCCATTTGATGGGCCTGCTCACCCTGATGAAGGGCCAGCCGCTGGCCTACAACAAGGACAACCAGGAAGACAAGGAGCCGCTGTTCGACACCGTCGACACCGTGCTCGACACGCTGCGCATCTTCACCGACATGGCAGGCGGTATCACCGTCAAGCCGGAAGCGATGCGCGCCGCCGCTCTGCAGGGCTACGCCACCGCGACCGACCTGGCCGACTACCTGGTCAAGAAGGGCCTGCCGTTCCGCGACGCGCACGAAGCGGTGGCACGCGCGGTGCGCGCCTGCGACGACGCCAAGTGCGACCTGTCGGAGATGCCGCTCGAGCGCCTGCGCGAATTCTCGCCGCTGATCGAGGACGATGTGTTTGCGGTGCTGACCCTGGAAGGTTCGGTGGCGGCGCGCGACCATGTCGGCGGCACCGCGCCGAACCAGGTGCGCGCGGCGATTGCGCGGGTGCGGCAGCAGTTGGGAAGCTAAGGCACCGAGCGGGTACGCGGGTCGACGCGGCTCAAGAGCTGCGTAGGGTAAGCGCCCCGTTGCGCACGGGTCCGTGGGCCTGTTGGCTGAACCGCTAATGGTGTTCGCAATCCGCGTGCGCACTGGTCCTCGGCGGCCCCGCACCCCCTACGGGACGCGTCGCGGATCAATTCGTAGGGTGTGCAGCTTTGCTGCGCACGCGGTCGGGGCGCTACGCGCCCCGTTTTTTTGGCTATGTCACCCGATGACAGACGCTCGCCCCCGATTGCCCTCGGGTGCAATCCATGCCAGCATATTAGTTCAACAATAAAAATGAAGGCTGGGCATGGACAAACAGCTGCTGCTGATCTGCTTCCTCACGTTCGTAATCCACTTGATCGGGACTCTGGCGTATTCGGTCCGCATCGCAGGAATACGAACCAGGCGCATCGCGGTATCGCTGGCGCTGTTCAGTCTTCTCGCCCTCCTCTCGCGCACATCCAATTCCTTCCTCGGTCCGTTCCTGGCCAAGCGGGTCGAATCCACACTGGCGGGCACCGCACAGACCGACCTGCTCTCGGATTTCCGCTGGCTGTTGGTCGCGGCCTCGTTCGCGACCATCGTGGGCGCTTTGCTGATTCCAACCTTCCAGCGCGTGTTTTGCCGCGCCGTCTACCACTTCCAGGCCCACCGTTCGATCCCGCGGCTGATCCTGCATGCCTTCTTCAAAGGCGGGCTCTCGTACATCAAGGATTCCGCGACCGTACCTGCAGCCGGCAATGTGACGGGACTGCGCAAGAGCGAGGGCGTTTCGCTGTCGATGACGCTGCTGAACGTGGCGGCAGTGGCGTTGTGGACAGTCGGCGTGTTCGCCGCGCTGTATGCCGGCGCGCTCGATCCGTCAGTGCGGGTCACCTCGAGCACGCTGTCTTCCATCATCAACGGCTGCGCGACCGTGATGATGGCGCTGTTCCTCGATCCGCACATGTCTGGCTTGACGGACGATGCGGTGGAAGGCCGCGTGAGCGAATCCCAATTCCGCAAGGCCGTGGTCTGGCTGGTGGGGAGCCGGCTCGCTGGAACCATTCTCGCGCAGTTCCTGCTGATCCCGTCCGCCCTCGTCATCGTCCAGGTGGCGCGGGCGATCTAGAGCTTGTCAGCGCTCCGGATACGGCGTGCCATCCTTGTGCAGGTAGCGTTTGGTCTTGCCATCGTAGAGCATGTCGATGTCCGGATAAACGGCACGGTCGTTCTCTGGATTCCTCGTCCCCACCTCAAGGCACACGGCCATCGACTCGCCGCGATTGACCAGATGATGGCCATTTTCCGCGTTCGCGGGGAATGCGGCGCAGTCGCCGGCGCGCATGACCTGCTCGCCTTCGTCGGTGACCAGCACCACCTCGCCCGATACGATATAAACAAATTCATCTTCCGCCGAGTGCCAGTGGCGCTGGGCCGACCAGGCGCCCGGCGGAAGCTGCAGCAGGTTGACGCCGAACTGAGTCAGGCCGCCTGCATTGCCTAAGGCCTGGCGAATGCGGCCTTTCATTTGCTCGGCAAATTGCTCGGGGTAGTTGGTCCCCGTGCGCCGCGGGATATTGTTCAGATCAAGTTTTGGCATGGAGCCTCTTTCGGTTGGAGTAGCGGCAGCTCGCATTCCGGTTGAACGCGTGGGCGGGAAGACCCGCCCACGCGTTCAGACAGGGCCTGATCAACCGCGCTTTTGAACAAGCGTCAAAATATCATAACTGGCCACCAGCTCGTCATTCTGGTTGGTGACCTGCACATCCCACGCCACCACGCCCTGCCCGATGCCACGCTCGTCGGTACGGTTGCGGTCGACCTTGCGCTTGCAGGTCAGTCGCGCACGGATGGTGTCGCCAATCGCCACCGGCGCCACGAAGCGCAGGTTATCCAGGCCGTAGTTGGCCAGCACCGGTCCCGGCGCGGGCGACACGAACAGTCCCGCCGCTGCCGACAGCACGAAGTAGCCGTGCGCGATCCGTTTTCCGAACTGCGAATCCTTGGCCGCGATCTCGTCGAAATGCATGTAGAAGAAGTCGCCCGAGATGCCGCCGAAGTTGACGATGTCCGCCTCGCTCACGGTGCGGCGGTGCGTGAGCAGCGAGTGGCCGATCTCCAGGTCTTCGAAGTAGCGACGGAACGGATGCACCTCGGATTCCTTGACGGCGCCGCCGCGCACGTATTCGCCGGTTACGCTACTGAGCATCGTCGGCGAGCCCTGCACCGCGGCGCGCTGCAGGAAGTGCTTCACGGCGCGAATGCCGCCCAGCTCTTCGCCTCCACCCGCGCGGCCCGGGCCACCGTGCTTAAGTTGCGGCAGCGGCGAACCGTGGCCGGTGGAGTCGACCGAGGCCTCGCGGTCCAGGATCAGTACACGGCCGTGCGAGGCGGCCATCATCGGCACCGCATGCGCGGCGATCGACGGGTCCTTGGTCGCGAGCGTGGTGACAAGGCTGCCCTTGCCGCGCGCGGCCAGTTCCAGCGCCTCGTCGATGTCGCGATATGTCATCAGCGTGCTGACCGGGCCGAAGGCTTCAATGTCATGCACCGCGTCGTTGGTCATGGCGTTGCGGCACAGGAGCAGCGTCGGCGAGAAGAAGGCGCCGCTAGCGGCGTCTTCGCCCACCGGACTGAATCCGTCGCGCGCGCTGAACAGCACCTCGTTGCCGCTCGCGAGCAGCTCGACGCGCTCGCTCACGTCGCGGTACTGGTCCATCGAAGCGAGCGCGCCCATGCGCACGCCTTCCATCTTCGGATTGCCGACAACGACCTTGGCCAGCCGCGCGCGCAGGCGCTCGCCTACGGCCTGTGCGTGCTGCTCGGGCACGATGACGCGGCGGATCGCCGTGCACTTCTGGCCGGCCTTGGCGGTCATCTCGCGCGCGACTTCCTTGACGAACAGGTCGAACTCGGGGTCGTCCGGGGTAACGTCCGGCGCCAGGACCGCGCAGTTGAGCGAGTCGGCTTCGGCGGTGAACGGCACCGAATTCTTGATCAGGTTCGGGTTGGCGCGCAGCTTGGCGGCGGTGTCGGCCGAGCCGGTGAAGGTAACGGCATCAAAGCCGGTCAGGCGATCGAGCAGGTCGTAGGTAGCGCCGATGACGAGTTGCAGGCTGCCCTCTGGCAGCAGGCCAGACTCCATCATCATCTTCACCACCGCCTGCGCCAGATAGCTGGTCGCGGTGGCCGGCTTGGCGATGCACGGCATCGCGGCCAGGAAGCTCGGCGCGAATTTTTCGAGCAGGCCCCAGATCGGGAAGTTAAAGGCGTTGATGTGAACCGCAAGGCCGCCGCGCGGCACCAGGATGTGGGTGCCGGCGAAGCCGCCGCGTTTGCCGAGCGCCATGGCCGGGCCTTCGTGCAGCACGTTCGACGAAGGCAGTTCACGGCTGCCCATGCTGGCGTATGCGAACAGCGTGCCGATGCCGCCTTCGACGTCGATCCAGCTGTCCGGGCGTGTGGCGCCCGTCAGGTGCGATATCTCGTACAGTTCTTCCTTGCGCTCCATGAGGTAGAACGCGAGGGCTTTCAAACACTGTGCGCGCTTCTGAAAGTCGAGCTTCATCAGCTCCTTGACGCCGGTTTTGCGGGCGTAGGTGACGGCTTCGCCGAAGTCGATTTTTTCGGCGTGGGTATGGTAGATCAGCTTGTTGTTCAGGGCGCTGTGCAGCGGCGTGTGTGCGTCGGTGCCGAGCCAGTGGCCGGCGATCAGGCTTTGCAGGGTCGATACGTTTTCCATATTCCGATCTCCAGTCAGGTTCATTCCTTTGTTGGCCGTCGTTCCCGCGAAGGCGGGAACCCATGCTGAGTTTGAGCGGTGTTTGCAAACGCCTCAAGAATGCGGCGTCTGCATGGGGCCGCGCATGCGCGGCGCCTTCGCGGGAAGTCGTTTCCGCCAGTGGCGGGAACGACGGTTACGTTTTTGTCCGGTGCGCGTCCGCCCCGAATTCGATGCGGCGGCGGTCAGGCTCCACTTCAGTGAGCGCCTCGACTTCGCGCAGCGTCTGCATCGAACGCACATTCAGGTCGTGGTACTGCTTCGTGCCGAAGCTCTTCCACTTGATCTCCTCGTCCGTCACCTCGCGCACCACACGCGCCGGCGCGCCCAGCACCAGGCTGCGCGGCGGGATCGCCATCCCGGCCTTCACGAAAGCCATGGCGCCGACGATCGATTCTGCGCCGACGACCGCCTTGTCCATCACCACCGCGTTCATGCCGACCATTGCATTGCGCCCCACACGGCAGCCGTGCAGCACCGCGCCGTGTCCAATGTGGCCGTCCACCTCCACGACCGTGTCATCCTCCGGAAAGCCGTGCATCACGCACGTGTCCTGCACGTTGGCGCCTTCTTCCAGGATCAGCCGGCCGAAGTCGCCGCGCAGCGAAGCCAGCGGGCCGACGTAGCAGCGTGGGCCGACAATCACGTCGCCGACCAGCACCGCGGTCGGGTGCACGTAGGCGGTGGGGTGCACCACCGGCCGCACGCCATCGATTTCGTAGACCTTCACCATCACACGCGCTCGATGATCAATGCAATGCCCTGGCCTACGCCGATGCACATCGTGCACAGCGCATAGCGGCCGCCCCTGCGGTGCAGCTCGTTCACCGCCGTAATAACCAGCCGCGCGCCGGACGCGCCCAGCGGATGGCCGATCGCGATCGCGCCGCCGTTCGGGTTCACATGCTCGGCATCGTCCGGCAGACCGAGATCGCGGGTGACGGCAAGCGCCTGCGCGGCGAAAGCCTCGTTCAGTTCGATCACGTCCATCTGCCCGATCGTCAATCCGGTCTGGGCCAGCACTTTTTTGGATGCGGGTGAAGGACCAAAGCCCATGATGCGCGGCGCAAGACCGGCCGTGGCCATGCCGACGATGCGTGCACGTGGCGTGAGGCCGTAGCGGCTCGCTGCCTCGCCGGATGCGAGCAGCAGCGCGCACGCGCCGTCGTTCACGCCCGATGCATTACCAGCGGTGACGCTGCCGTCCGGCGCGACCACGCCCTTGAGCCTGGCCAGCGCCTCGATCGTGGTGTCCGGACGCGGGTGCTCGTCAGTGTCGAACACGCGCGATTCACCTTTTTTTCCGTGGATCGTCACCGGCACGATCTCGTCCTTGAAGACACCGGCGGCATTCGCCCGGGCCCAGCGCTGCTGGCTGCGCACCGCAAACGCATCCTGGTCGGCGCGGTTGATGTTGAATTCGCGCGCCACGTTCTCGGCCGTCTCCGGCATCGAGTCGATGCCGTACTTCGCCTTCATAAGCGGATTGACGAAGCGCCAGCCGATCGTGGTGTCTTCGATCTTGGCCGCGCGCGAGAATGCGCTGTCGGCCTTGCCCATCACGAAAGGCGCACGGCTCATGCTCTCCACGCCGCCGCCAATGATGAGGTTCGCCTCGCCAGCGCGAATGGCACGCGCGCCGGTGCCTACCGCGTCCAGGCTCGAACCGCACAGGCGGTTGATGGTATTGCCCGGCACATCGGGCGGCAGGCCGGCCAGCAGGCCCGCCATGTGGCCAACGTTGCGGTTGTCTTCTCCTGCCTGGTTGGCGCAGCCGTAGTACAGGTCATCCACCGCAGCCCAGTCCACGCCGCTGTTACGGTCGATAAGCGCTGCGATCGGCAGCGCGGCCAGGTCGTCGGCGCGAACGCTGGCCAGGGAGCCGCCGTAGCGGCCGAAGGGTGTGCGAATGGCGTCGCAGATAAATGCTTCGTTCATTTGATATCTCCTCGTTCAGCTTTTGGGGCGCTTGTCGATGACGCGCCGCGCCTTGCCTGTGGTGCTGCGCTCGATGCCGTTCGACGGCAGCAGCGTCACCCGGGTAGTGACGCCCACGTAGGTCTTGATCATGTGCTGCAGTTCGCGCGACAGGCCCGGCATCGCGTCCAAATCCACTCCTGCGGCGCGTACTTCGGCAATCACCTCCAGGCTGTCGAGATGGCCGTCGCGCGTGAGCACCAGTTGATACTGCGGAGCCAGCGCGGGCATCTTCAAGATCAGTTCCTCAATCTGGCTCGGGAACACGTTAACCCCGCGGATGATCAGCATGTCGTCTGAGCGCCCGGTAATCCGGCCCATGCGCCGCATCGAGCGCGAGGTCGGCGGCAGCAGGCAGGTAAGGTCGCGGGTGCGGTAGCGGATGATCGGCAGCGCTTCCTTGCTCAAGGATGTGAATACCAGTTCGCCCTCTTCCCCGTCGGGCAGCACCTCGCCGGTCTCGGGGTCGATGATCTCGGGGTAGAAATGGTCTTCCCAGATCACCGGGCCGTCCTTGCTTTCGATGCACTCGCTCGCGACGCCCGGCCCCATGACTTCGGACAGACCGTAGATGTCGACCGCGTCGATGCCGGCGCGCGCTTCGATCTCGCGGCGCATCGCGTCGGTCCACGGCTCCGCGCCGAAGATGCCGACCTTGATCGAGGATGCGGCGGCGTCCAGTCCCTGGCGCGCGAATTCCTCGATTATGTTGAGCATGTACGACGGCGTGACCATGATGATCGACGGCTTGAAGTCGCAGATCAGCTGCACCTGCTTTTCGGTCTGCCCGCCGGACATCGGCACCACGGTGCAGCCGAGCCGTTCGGCGCCGTAGTGCGCGCCCAGGCCGCCGGTGAACAGGCCGTAGCCGTAGGCCACATGTACCATGTCGCCCGGCCGTCCACCCGCGGCCCGGATCGAGCGCGCGACCAGGTCGGCCCAGTTGTCGATATCGTTCTTGGTGTAGCCGACCACGGTTGGTTTGCCGGTGGTGCCGGAGGAGGCGTGCACGCGCGTCACCTGTTCGCGCGGCACGGCGAACAGGCCAAACGGGTAGTTGTCGCGCAGGGTCTTCTTGTCCGTGAACGGGAACCGCGCCAGGTCGCTCAAGGACTTGAGATCGTCGGGATGCACACCCGCCGCGTCGAACGACGCTCGGTAGTGCGGCACGTTGTCGTATGCGTGCCTGAGCGACCACTTCAGGCGCTCGAGCTGCAGCGCCTGCAGCTCGTCGCGGCTGGCGCGCTCGATCGGTTCCAGCTCGCCTGGAGCGGGTGTACGTTGAACCATCTCAGAACTCCTCCTTCGTTTTGATTCAGGCGGCTACTTCAGCCACCAGCCCGTTCACACGGTGCGACTTGCCACGGAAAAGCGCGATCTTGCGCCCTTCCTGATTGATTACCGTGATGTCGTAGACACCGGTTTTGCCGAGCAGCGCCTGTTCCACCGCCTCGGCCGTCAACAGGTCGCCTTCGCGAGCCGGGGCCAGGTAATCGATGCTGCAGCCGGCGCCCACGGTAGTGAAATTGTGCGAGTTGCAGGCGAACGCGAACGCGCTGTCGGCCAGCATGAAGATGTAGCCGCCATGGCAGGTGGCATGCCCGTTGAGCATGTCGCCACGCACGCGCATCGACATGCGCGCATAGCCCGGGCGGATTTCGTCCAGCGTCATGCCGAGCGCCTGGCTGGCGGGGTCGCGTTCGTACATCGTCTTGCCGGCCAGTTCGGCCAGCGCCTGTGGATCGCTATGCATGAAAACGTGCTCCAGCCGAATTACCGGCGACTTTGCGGCGCAGCAGCGGCGAGACGCGGTAGCGGTCTTCGCCGTAGGTGGCCGCGAGATTCGAAAGAACGGCGACAATCTGCGCCAGCCCCACTGTATCGGCCCAGGCCAGCGGGCCGCGTGGGTAGTTGACACCCTTTTGCATCGCCACGTCGACCGCGCTCGCGCTGCACACGCCCTGGTTGACGGCGTCGGCGGCTTCGTTGGCCAGCATGGCGACGGTGCGCATCACGGCCATGCCCGGCACGTCGTCCAGGCGCGTGACGGCAAAGCCGGCGGCCTGGAACAGGCCAACGGCCGACTGCCAGGCTGCAGTGCCGCACTGGTCGGCGCGCGTGAGCGCAACGCGCTTGGCCGTGGCCGGGTCGAGCAGCAAGTCATACAGCACCGTGTCCGCGTGCCAGTCGGCCGCTGCGCGTTCGGTGGCGGTACGCCCGTCGGTCAGGTAGATCGCGGCGCCGTTGCAATGAAGGGCGGTTGCGGATGCCTGTTGACGCTCGACTTCAACGCCAGCCGCTTGCAAACGCCGCGCGATCGACTCGGCGGCGCCGACGTCCTCCGGCGCCACGCACAGGACGACCTTCGAGGGATACGGCTGCGGTGGCTCGACCTGCGGTTCGGCCTTCTGTGCGTTTTCGCCATAGTGGAAAAAACCGCGGCCGGCTTTGCGCCCGAGGAAGCCGGCATTGAGCAGCTCCTGCTGGATGATCGAAGGCGTGAAGCGCGGGTCGCCGAAATAGGCGTTGAACACGGACTGGGTCACGGCAAAGTTCACGTCGTGGCCGATCAGGTCCATCAGCTCGAACGGCCCCATGCGAAAACCGCCGCAATCGCGCATCACAGCATCGAGCGTGGCCGGGTCGGCAGCGCGCTCGGACAGCAGCCGCAGCGCTTCCGCGTAGTACGGGCGGGCGACGCGGTTGACGATGAAGCCCGGCGTGGATTTGGCATGGGCAGGGTGCTTGCCCCAGCTCTCGGCGGTTGCGAACACCACGTCCGCCACGCCCTTGTCGGTAGCCAGGCCCGAGATCACCTCGACCAGCGCCATCAACGGCACCGGGTTAAAGAAGTGCATGCCGACCAGCCGCTGCGGATGGCGCAGCGGTGCCGCGATCGCGGTCACCGAGATCGACGACGTGTTGGTGGCGAGGATGCAGTCGTCGCCGACAATCTCCTCCAGTTCCATGAACAGCTTGCGCTTGACGTCCAGGTTCTCGACGATCGCTTCGACCACCAGCGAGGCGCCGGCCACGTCGCCAAGACTGCCCACTGCATGCAGGCGTTCGCGCGCCAGATCGGCCTCGGTCGCGCCCATGCGTCCCTTTTCGACCAGCTTGCCGTACGTTTTGCCGATCTCGGCGACGGCCTTCGCAGCCGCGTCCTGGCGCGTGTCGAACAGCCTTACCTGGTGTCCTGCCGCCGCGGCCACTTGCGCAATGCCGCAACCCATGGCGCCGGCGCCGATCACGGCGACGATGCTGCCTTTTGCGAGTGCCTGGGTCATCTCATTCTCCCTTGAACTGTGCCGGACGCTTGGCGATGAAAGCCGCCACGCCTTCGCGGTAGTCGTGGCTGTAGCCCAGTTCGCGCATCATTTGCGCTTCCAGCTGGAGCTGCTCGGGCAGCGTGTTGGCAAAGCTTTCCTGCATGGCCTTCTTGGTGAATGCCAGTCCTTTGGTGGGAGCCGTCGCAAAGTGCGTTGCCATCGCCATCGCTTCGTCCATCAGCGATTCGTCGGGCACGCAGCGCCAGATCAGGCCCCATTGCTCGGCCTTTTCGGCGGG
Organism: Massilia horti; assembly: GCF_004614195.1. Taxonomy (GTDB): domain Bacteria; phylum Pseudomonadota; class Gammaproteobacteria; order Burkholderiales; family Burkholderiaceae_D; genus Telluria; species Telluria horti. The sequence goes on from NZ_SPUM01000064.1 coordinate 28,621, forward strand.
GAGTTTGTCGCCCAGCAGGGCCAATCCCAGCGCGCGCGCCGGGCCGACCAGGCGCGGCAGGTGCCAGGTGCCACCGGTGTCGGGGATCAGGCCGAGTTTGCAGAAGGCTTCGATGAAGCTGGCCGATTTGGCGGCCAGTACGATGTCGCATGCCAGCGCCAGGTTGGCGCCCGCCCCGGCGGCCACGCCGTTGACCGCGCAGATGACGGGCATCGGCAGGTTCTTGATCGCCAGGACCAGCGGGGCATAGAATTTTTCGACCGATTCGCCCAGGTCCACGCCCGGCGCGCCCGGTTCCACGGCGCGGTCGTTCAGGTCCTGGCCAGCGCAAAAGCCGCGGCCGGCACCGGTCAATACCAGCACGCGGGCGGACTTGTCGGCCTGGAGCCTGGTTAAGGCATCGCGCACTTCGAGGTGCATCGCCTGGGTGAAGCTGTTCAGGCGTTCGGGACGGTTCAAGGTCAGGACGGCGATACCGTTCTCGATCCTGAACTGGATGGATTCATAGGTCATTGTTGTCTCCGTCGGTTTTGTTGATTCCGTCGCTCCCGCGGAGGCGGGAACCCATAGACCATTCGCCTCTTCGGTTCAATGCAAAGAAGTCGCGTATCTTCAAGCTCAGCATGGGTTCCCGCCTTCGCGGGAACGACGGTTCTTATTCAGCCACGTCGAAATCGACGACTACCTTGTCGGCGATCGGAAAGCTCTGGCAGCTCAGCACGAAGCCGCGCCGCACTTCGTAGTCTTCCAGCGCGTAGTTCACGTCCATCTCCACTTCGCCCTCGAGCACCTTGCAGCGGCAGGTCGAGCAAACGCCGCCTTTGCACGAGTAGCGCATGTCGATGCCAGCACGCAGACCGGCATCGAGAATCGATTCCTTCTCCTTGTCCATAGTGAAGCTGACATGGCTGCCGTCCATGATCACCGTGACTTCGGTCTGATGATTGGCCCCCGCCTCCACCGGCCGCGGCTTGCGTTCGTGCTTTGGAATGCTCGATGCGAACAGCTCGATCCGGATGCGCTCCTTCGGCATTCCGGCTTCCTGCAAGGCCGCCGACACGCCGTGCATCATGTCTTCCGGGCCGCAGATGAAGGCCACGTCGAAATCCTCGGCGCGGATCCAGTGCTTCAGGAACTGCTGGCACTTTTCCTTGGTGATGCGGCCGTTGAACAGTTCAATGTCCTGCTGCTCGCGGCTCATCACGTAGACCAGGTTCAGGCGCTGCAGGTAGGCATCCTTCAGGTCCGTCAGCTCGTCGCGGAATATCACCGACGACGACGCGCGGTTCCCGTAGAACAGTGTGAACGTGCTCTTCGGCTCGGCCAGCAAGGTGGTCTTGATGATCGAGAGGATGGGCGTGATGCCGCTGCCGGCAGCAAAGGCCAAGTAGTGGCGCGCGCTTTGCGAATCGAGCGGCACGTTGAAGTGCCCCATCGGCGGCATCACTTCAAGCGTGGCGCCGGGCTTGAGGGTCGCGTTGGCCCAGGTCGAGAACTGGCCGCCGGGGGTGCGCTTGATGGCCACGCGCAGCAGGTCGTCCTGCACGCCTGAACAGATCGAATACGAGCGACGCACGTCTTCGCCGTCGATCATGGCGCGCAGCGTCAGGTGCTGGCCCTGCTGGTAGGCGAAGGCTTCTTTCAGTTGTTCCGGTACGTCGAAGGTCACCGCGATGGCGTCGCGCGTCTCGTGCTTCACCTTCGCCACGGTCAGTGGATAGAATTTGCTCATGGTCGGCCTTAATGGCACTTGAAGTAATCGAAAGGCTCGCGGCAGTCGAGGCACTTGTAGAGCGCCTTGCACGGCGTCGAGCCGAACTGGCTGGTGAGCTGGGTGTGCTGCGATCCGCAGTGCGGGCAGGCGACTTCCGGCTCCGCATGGCGCGTGCGCCAGGATTGCAGGCTGCTGATGTCGATCGCCTTCTGCGCCGGCGGTGCGATGCCGTAGCCCTTGAGCGCGGCCTTGCCGGCTTCGCTCATCCAGTCGGTGGTCCATGCGGGCGACAGCCTGGTCACCAGGCGCACCTTGTGAAGCCCGCGCTCTTGCAGCGCTCCGGTCACCGATTCGGCGATCACTTCCATCGCCGGGCAGCCGGAGTAGGTCGGGGTGATCGTCACCACGCATTCGCCCGCGTCAAAGCGCACGTCGCGCACGATGCCCAGGTCCACCACCGAGATCACGGGAATCTCGGGGTCCGGCACCTCGCCGAGCCAGGCCCAGACCTGCTCGACGCTGGCAGGCTGCGTGTCCATCACCACTCCACGCCGGGATAGGCGCGCTGCAGGAACTGCATCTCGGCCAGGATGTAACCCAGGCGCTCAGTGTGCCGGCCCTGCTTGCCGCCGCGCTGCATGTAGGCGTCCGGCGATGGCATCGTCAAGGTCGCTTCGCCAAACACTTCTGCTACGGCCCGCAGGAAGGCTTCGCGCAGCGTGTTGGCGGCCGGGGCCACGCCCTGCTCCACCATCGCCACATCGATGTCGTCGTAGATGAACATCTCGCCGGTGTAGGTCCACAGCTCGTCGGCCGCCGCCTGCATCTTGGCGTGGCTGACACCGGTGCCGTCGCCCAGGCGCACCACCAGGTCGCTCGAACGGCGCAGGTGGTAGGTCACTTCCTTGAGCGACTTTTCGGCGATTTCGGCAATGCGCGCATCGCTCGAACGGGTCAGCCCTTCGATCAGGAAGTAGTGCCAGGTGTCGAAGAAGAACTGGCGCATCAGGGTCTGCGCGTAGTCGCCGTTCGGCTGCTCCACCAGCAGGCAGTTGCGGTATTGTCCGGCATCGCGCAGGAAGGCGAGCTTGTCCTCGTCACGGCCGCTGCCTTCGAGTTCGCCGGCATAGGCCAGCCACATGCGGGTCTGGCCCAGCAGGTCCAGCGCGATATTCGACAGCGCCATATCCTCTTCCAGCGCAGGGCCCTTGCCGCACCACTGGCACAGCTGCTGGGCCAGGATCAGCGCGTTGTCGCCCTGGCGCAGCAGGTATTCGAACTTCTGGTTCATGGCCGCGCGCTCACAGGTTCTTGACTTCTTCCGGGATCGGGAAGAACGTCGGGTGACGATAGACCTTGCTGTTGGACGGCTCGAACAGCGCCTCTTTGTCGAACGGGCTGCTGGCGACGATGTCGCTTGCCCTCACCACCCAGATCGAGACGCCTTCGTTGCGGCGCGTGTAGACGTCGCGCGCATTGTTGATCGCCATTTCGGCGTCAGGCGCGTGCAGGCTGCCTACGTGCTTGTGTGCCAGGCCGTGCTGGCTGCGGATGAAAACTTCCCACAGCGGCCATTCTTTGCTCATTGCTATCTCCTTCAAATTCTTTTGTCGCGGCTGCGCTTTGGCCGGTTGAACGCGTGGGCGTTCGTTCGGCCGGCCACTGGCCAGCCTCACCCCGCCCACCCTACGCGGCCTTGCGGGCGGCTTGTTTGTCGGCGTGGGCGACCAACGCGTCGCGGAACCATTGGCCGTCTTCGTAGGCCTTGACGCGGGTGCGCAGGCGCTCGCGGTTGCAGGGGCCGTTCCCTTTCAGGACGTTGTGGAATTCTTCCCAGTCGATCTCGCCAAAGTCGTAGTGGCCGCGTTCCTCGTTCCATTTGAGATCGGGGTCGGGAACCGTCAGGCCGAGGAATTCGGCCTGCGGCACGGTCTGGTCGACCATGCGCTGGCGCAGTTCGTCGTTGGAGAACAGCTTGATGCGCCATTGGGCCGATTGCGCGCTGTTGACCGAATTCGCGTCCGACGGACCGAACATCATCAGCGACGGCCACCACCAGCGGTTAAGGGCATCCTGGGCCATCGCCTTTTGCTCGGGCGAGCCCTGGGCCAGCTTCATCATGATGTCGTAGCCCTGGCGCGCGTGGAACGCCTCTTCCTTGCAGACGCGGATCATGGCGCGCGAGTACGGACCGTACGAGCAGCGGCACAGCGGCACCTGGTTGATGATCGCAGCGCCATCGACCAGCCAGCCGATCGCGCCGATGTCGGCCCAGGTAAGGGTCGGGTAATTGAAGATGCTCGAGTATTTGGCCTTGCCCGAATGGAGGGCGTCCAGCAGTTCGTCGCGCGAGACACCCAGCGTTTCGGCAGCGCTGTACAGGTACAGGCCATGGCCCGCCTCGTCCTGGATCTTGGCCAGCAGGATCGATTTGCGCTTCAAGGTCGGCGCACGCGTGACCCAGTTGCCCTCGGGGAGCTGGCCGACGATCTCGGAGTGCGCATGCTGGGAAATCTGCCGGACCAGCGTCTTGCGGTAGGCCTCCGGCATCCAGTCCTTGGGTTCGATCTTGACACCGGCATCGATGCGGGCCTGGAACGCCTGTTCCTCGGCGCTCATGTCTTCAACAGCCTGGACCTTTTTCAGGCCCGTCTCCACCATCTGTGCGTACATGGTGCTTCTCCCATTGCAAACGTCGTGAAAGGATAATACGATACAAAAATCGAGATGCGCAACGAATTTTTGAATCATATTGAGAGAGCACAGCAAGTTAATAACATGAAGCAACTTTCAAGCGACGAATGGGTCGCGCAATTCCTCGCCCAGGATCCGCCACGCGCCAAGTCGCTGGTGATGACGGTGTTTGGCGATTCGGTGGCAGCCCACGGCGGCGCGATCTGGCTGGGCAGCCTGATCGAACTGCTGGCCCCACTCGGCCTGGCCGACCGCCTGGTACGCACCAGCGTGTTCCGGCTGGTTCAGGAAGGCTGGCTGATGGCCAGCCGCGAAGGCCGGCGCAGCCGCTACGCCCTTGAGCCGCGCGCGCTGCCGCGCCTGGAGCGCGCCAACCACCGCATCTATGCCAAGCCCGGGCTGGACTGGGACGGACGCTGGACCCTGCTGATTGCGCCCAACGGCAGCATCGACGCCGACCTGCGCGCGGCCGTGCGCAAGGAGCTGCAATGGGAAGGTTTTTCGATGCTGGCGCCGGGGGTGCTCGCGCATCCCGCGCCGAACGTGGAGAGCCTGGCCGAAGTGATGGCGCGCGTCGGCGCCGTTGGCAAGGTGTTCGCCTGCAGCGTCGATGAGCTGCCGGGCATCGGGGCACGTCCGCTACGCGAACTGGTGAACGATGGCTGGGACCTGGCGCCGGTGATCGCGGCGTACCGCCAGTTCAGCGAGCGCTTCGCGCCGCTCCTGGCCCTGCTGCGCAAAGACCAGAACGTTGGCCAGCAGGCGGCGTTTGCGATCCGCTCGCTCCTGATCCATGCCTACCGGCGCGTGCAGCTGCACGACCCGATGCTGCCGCTCGAACTGCTGCCGGCGCCGTGGCCCGGGTCGGATGCCTATGAGCTGGCGCGCGACATCTACCACCTTGTTTTCGAACAGGCCGAGGAATACCTGATGGCTGTGCTGCGGCGTGAAGATGAGCAGGCGCTGCAGGCGGATGCGGCCTTCTACGAAAGGTTTGGCGGCTTGTGCTGACGCGCGGTTAAACGTGGTGACTACGTGCGCTTGAGGGTCGTAGGGGGCGCGCGGCCGGCGAGGACCCGTGCGCACGCGGACGCAAACTCTGGGCAACCGTACAGCGTGCGCACAGGTGCGCACCCCGCCCTCCGATAAGCCGCACGATCCACTCGCGTCAGCAGCGGTACCTCGGCCGGCGGCCCGAAGCGGCCATCGGATCGCGGATGGCGTCGAGCGAAAGGTCGATGTCAAGCCCGGGCCAGTACAGGCGTGCGTCGCTGGGGCTTACGACGAGGCAAATCTGCTGCACGGTGGCATGCTCGAACTGGGGAAATTCGGCAAACGGCAGATACAGTTCTTCCCCGCGGCACTGGAGCCAGAATCCGCGGCGGTTGATGCTGGTGACTTCTGCGTGCGAGAAACGGATGACGGACATGCTCGGGTTCCCAAAAGTGGTGTTGCGCGTACAGTCACCGAAGGTATCAAAAGTGCGCGCAGCCCCAGTTGATCAGCCGCAGGCTATCTCAAACTTCCTCAACCGGAAAGTTTAGTATTATCTCGCCTTCACCCTCAACTCATGAGACTCACCATGTCTATCAAGATCAGCAGCCAGTTCGATGCTGGCGCCATCGAAGTGGTCAGCGCCAAAAGTGCCAACGCGATCGAACTGAACATCCGTAAAGACTCGCACGCCGATATCACCCAGTGGTTTTACTTCCGGCTGCAGGGCGCGCAAGGCGAGCCATGCACGATTCGCCTGCTCAATGCCGGCAAGGCTGCATATCCGAAAGGCTGGGAAGACTACCAGGCGATGGCCAGCTATGACCGCGTGAACTGGTTCCGCGTGCCAACTTCTTACGACGGCAGCGTCATGACCATCGAGCACACTCCGGGCATGGACAGCGTCTACTACGCCTACTTCGAGCCCTATTCGTGGGAACGCCACCTGGAGCTGCTGGACCGCGCCCAAATGTCCGAGCATGTGCGCATGGTCGATCTGGGCAATACGATCGATGGCCGCGACCTGAACATGCTGGTGATCGGCGAACCTGCCGCTGAGAAGAAGAAGGTATGGGTGATCGCGCGCCAGCACCCGGGCGAGACGATGGCCGAATGGTTCGTCGAGGGCATGCTTGATTCCCTGCTCGACCCGGCCCACCCGTTCGGCCGCCAGCTGCTGAACGAGACCGTGTTCTACGTGGTGCCGAACATGAACCCGGACGGCTCCGTGCGCGGCAACCTGCGCACCAACGCCGCCGGCGCCAACCTGAACCGCGAGTGGCTGAACCCGTCGATGGAGCGCAGCCCCGAGGTCTATCTGGTGCTGGAGAAGATGAAGGAAACCGGGGTCGACCTGTTCCTGGACATCCACGGCGACGAGGGCCTGCCCTACGTGTTCGTGGCAGGCAGCGACGAACTGCCGACCTTCACCGCCGAGCAGGCGGCGATGCAGAAGCGCTTCGTGGACGACTTCAAGATCGCCAGCCCTGACTTCCAGGATGTCCACGGCTATCCGAAGGAGCAGTTCAACGACGAGACCCTGACCATGGGCTCGCCGCACATCACGCACCGCTTTGGTTGCCTGTCGCTGACGCTGGAGCTGCCGTTCAAGGACAACGCCAATGACCCGGACCCGCAGGTGGGTTGGGATGGCGCACGCAGCGCACGACTGGGCGCTGCGGTGCTGCAGCCGATCCTGCAATCGGTACGCGCGAACAAGTAAGGGACGACCGAGCCCTGCCACAGGCCCCGGCCCGCGCCGGGGCTTTTTTTTTTGCGTAGTTACCACGCCCGGGCCTGCCATCAAATGCGCAGCGGCATCCGTACTGCTAGACTTGTAGTAAATAAATATCAACTACCACGGGGGACGGATGCGGAGGAATCGTCGCGGCAAACCTACGTCAACTGGCTTGCTGGGTGTCGCCGCGGCGCTTGCGCTGGCCGGAGCGATGGCCGGCGCAAGCGCGGCGCTGCCACCTGACCAGTTCTACGCCAAGGCGGCGCCCAGCGTGTGGCGCGTTTTCATCTTCGATGCGACCGGTGCCCCGATCGGCCAGGGAAGCGCGGTGGTGATTGCCAAGGAGACGCTGCTGACGAACTGCCACGTGCTGGCCAAGGCCAAGGCAGCTGTGATCAAGCGGGACAACGTGATCTATGAGGTGCGCCTGCAGTACGCCGACCCGGCGCGCGACCTGTGCCAGATCACCGCACGGAACCTGCCCGCGCCCGCGGTCGAAATCGGAAACAGCGACAGACTCACGGTGGGCCAGCGGGTGTACGCGCTGGGCAATCCGCAAGGGCTGGAGCTGACCTTGAGCGACGGCCTGCTCTCGGGCCTGCGCAAGGACCAGAACGGCGACTTGATGCTGGTCCAGATCTCGGCACCGATTTCGCCGGGGTCGAGCGGAGGTGGCCTGTTCGACGAGGAGGGACGCCTGATCGGCATCACCACGAGCATCATCCAGGGGGCCCAGAACCTGGGCTTCGCGATACCGATCAACTGGCTGCGCGACCTGGCCGCGCGCAGCGCGCTGGCCGACAAGGTCCACGCGAAGCTGACGGGCGGGCGCGCCGAAAGCGCCTTTGCGCGTGCGGAGCTGCCAGCGCCGGCCGCGCCGCGC
>NZ_SPUM01000041.1 GCF_004614195.1 Massilia horti
TTCAGGTCCATGTGCCGCGAGGTGTGGGGGTTCGAGTCCCTCCGTGGGCACCAAAAGCTACCGGACGAGTTAGTCCCGCAAAACGCCGCAATCTTTGCAAAAGGATTGCGGCGTTTTGCGTTTCTCGCATTGGCGTTGCGCACCCCGCCCGCCTTTCAATGCATCGCCAGGTCGTCCAGGATCGGGCAGTCGGGGCGGTTGTCGCCACGGCAGCACGAAGCGAGCTTTTCGAGCGTGCGCTTCATCGCTTCCATTTCGGCGATCTTGCGGTTCAGTTCCTCGATGTGGCTGCGTGCCAGGGCGCGCACATCGGCGCTGGCCCGGCCCTTGTCCTGCCACAGCGCCAGCAATTCCCGAATCTGCTCGAGCGAAAAACCGAGCGCCCGGCCGCGGTGAATAAACTGCAGCACCTGTACGTCCTGTTCCGAATAGAGCCGGTAGCCGGAATCGGTGCGCCGTGCAGCGTCGATCAGCCCGATCGATTCGTAATGCCGGATCATTTTTGTCGATACTCCGGAGGCCTTTGCTGCATCCCCGATATTGAGGCTCACCGGCCTTGCTGCGATTGCTGGAAAACCCATGGCTTTGGTCCTGTTGGTGGTTGTTATTGTCGACAGCATACACCTTCCCACGATGGGAAGGTCAACAGGCATACTTGACTTGGCACGGCAAGCGTTTTTTGGCATTGCGCATCTAGGCGCACCCGTCAGCAGCTGGCCCCGGAATGCGGCTGCCCGGTCCGAAGGTTGAATCCCATAAAGCACTTGTAGCCGTTGCTTGGCCGATACGAGCACCAGACATCGCCCCGTCTGCGCAAGCGTTCGCCTTCCTCGGTTGTGCAGGTGACCCCCTTCGCATCAGGGTAGAGCGAGTCGAAAATCTCTTTCGCGGGATCGCCTGTAACCACGATTGCGATCTTCCGATCATTCTTCGATGGCTCTGAACGTTCTCCCGGCTCGCCAGAGTAAATCAGATAAGTTGCGTTCAGGGGCTTGTACTGCCCCGACCAGCCGGCTGCATAGGCGACTGACAAGACGCAGGCACCAGCGACAAGGAGCTGCTTCTTCATTTTAGCTCCACATGAAAATGGTTATCGTGGTGCGGCCACATCATAACTCGCGGGTGTGCCCTCATGTCATTGAACAGGACTTTTTTCACGAACGGGTGCGAAAAGAAGATGGCGATAAGCCTGCCCGTCGCCTCTTGATCGTATTCGTGGTCGTGCCAGGTCACGGGTAACTGGAGACCGTCCTTGCGAAGTGGCCGCACGTCAACTTGCAGGCCGTCCATGTGGGAATCGTGTTCGTTTTCTCCGCCGTCAGGCAAGCTAATATTGCCAATGCCGAACTTGCGACTGTCAATAGCTGCCCATTCCCGCTCAACCCAAAGCAGGGCTGTCATCATGTGCGGGTGCGCGTATTGGAACTCTCCTGCGCCGGGCGTCCCATACACATAATAACCAGCGTCTTCCGGGGCCTGCGGGAGCATGAAAAACTTCCGACCATCCTTGGGTTGAACTTCAAGCATGGCTGCCCCCGTCAGACGATCTTATTGGTAACTAAATCCCAGCCGCCGACAGTGGCACCGCCGGCACCGCCGCCGATGTTTTGCTTCAGGTAACGCCACTTGATCTTTGAGAATTTCAGGGTAAAGGAGTCATGCAGGCCCGAGCCGGGATGAAGAACTTGATCCATGCTGCCGATCAAAACGTTCTCAAGTTCCACCTCGTAATACTTTATTGGCTTACCATGGCCGTCCGCACGCATGAATTCCAGCTTTGCCTTCGGGATCGTCTTGCCTGCGGAAGCGGTCTGCATCAGGATAGGCGATGCAAGGTCAGCCAGTTTGGTAAGTGCAATGCTCTTGTGCTCGCACCGCTCTGCGGTATGGCCCCCAGCCGTGGAAGCAGTTGCGCTTCTCGGCTGTTTCACGCCCCATGAGGCGCTGGTGAGTTCCATCCAGCCAGCATGGCCTGAGTCTGTGGACTCGCCTTTAATGCCGTCGATTTGCAGGTACACGTCAATCGCCATAATCCGCTCCGTTGTTAAGTTGAACGGAGATTCTTGCTCTACTTCCCGCAGACAACGTTGACTAGAGTCAGCAAGTCAAGAAAGACATATCAACGGCTGCCCTCCCCGCCAGACTCGCAGGCTGCCCGGGAGAGCCAGCCAGCGAGCCGTTATGGGTGGCTCACTATGATTGACTGTCACTGAGCCGCCTCGTATTATTGAACGGACGAGGAGGGCGAGAAAAATCTCCAGGAGGATCAAAGGCTTAAACTCAGCCGCCCCCCACGCTTCTCCGGCAGCCGCATATTGGTCATCCCGCAGTCCTCGGCATTACACATGAAAACAGTCTTCGCCAACCTGCTCGCACTGCTGCTCGCGCTTGCCTGCGTATCTTCGCTTGCCGAGCCGGCACAGTGGTTCAAGTGGCGCAGCAAGGCAGATGGCACGCTCGTGTGCTCGCAAACACCGCTCGGTCCGGGCTGGGACAAAGTCGCAGGCGGGTACCGAGACAGCCGTTGCGAAAGGCCAGCGGTTGCAAAGTAACCGAACTGGCTACTTCTCTTGTTCGACACCGAGCAGTTCTTCGAGCCGCGTCAGCGAGGCCTCGTCCTTCACCACTGTGCGCAGCCACAGGTGCAAGGGCTGCTCGCCCCATCCGGCGGCCTTGTCGGCCAGGTAGGCGACCGGGCTGTGCGGTTCGGTGCGGCGAAAGAACTCGGCCACCGCGCGCAGTTGCGCCAGCGCCTGGGCGCGCGTCTGGATCGGGCCTGACACGACCGAACCGCCCGGTGCGGGCGCGGTGGGCGCCGACTTTTCCCTGCCAGCCGCAGGCGCGGGCAGCGCGCCTGCTTCGCGCGCCGACGGGGTCACGAATTGGACCAGGTCCTGCAATGCCGACTTGGCCGCCGAGAATCCCGGGCCGTCGTTACCCAGCTTGTCGTCGACGATCCGTTCCAGATCCACGAGCGCGGCGGCGCAGTGGTCGCTGTCGCGCAGCAGCGCTTCGTGGAAGGCCTTCGAACCGCGGTGGCGCGCGGCATCCAGCTCGGCCTGTTCCTCGGGGCCTCGGGCGCGGGCCGCCTCGAAGTCGCGCATCGAATATGCGCCGGCCGCAGCTTCAGTGATCGGGATTTCACGAATCAGCTGCGGGACGCGCCCCGCGATCCAGCACAGGTTGCCGATGCGCCGCTCATAGCCATCTTCGTCCGCCGGCGGATACACGCCGTCCCAGAAGCGCTCGCACAGCCCGGCGATCACACGCAACCCGTCGGCCAGGCCGCGCAATCCCTCGGTCTTTGCGAGCGCCTCGGCCAGCCACACGGCAAGCTGCAGGTCCTTGCTGCGCTGTTCGATCAGCTGGGCCGAGCGCCGCACCACGAACTTCCAGTCGGCCTCCTTGAGCGACGTGACCCACGGCCCCTGCTCCAGCGAGGGGTCGTCCGCCTGGCGCGCCTGGGCGATCTCGTCGATTTCGCTGGAAAAGGCCAGATCGTCGCCGCAGGGACTGGCCTCGCTGACGGGGGCCAGCAGCTTGTCGATGTCGAGCATGATTCCTCCTAGGGCGCTTGCACCGTGTACTTGAACTTGCCGGACTTGGTTGCGCTGACCTTGATGCACGCGATCGCGCCGCCCTCGGCCATCCTGGCCAGCACGTTGTCGGCGATCTCGGGCAGCAGCGTGCCGTTCAGGATCGTGTCGACGTTTCGCGCGCCGGAGTCGACTTCGGTGCAGCGCGCCAGCACCGCCTCGACCAGCGCATCGTCGTACTGGAACCGGGCATTGTGGTTGTCGGCCACGCGGCGCGCGATGCGGTCCAGCTTGAGACGGATGATGTTGGCCAGTACGTCGTCGCTGATCGGGTAGAACGGCACCACCGTCAGGCGCCCGAGGAAGGCCGGCTTGAACTGCTTGACCAGGTGCGGGCGGATCAGTTGCGCCAACTGATCAGGCGTGGGCTGTTCGGCCGGGGCCTTGTTCAGGCATGCCTGCATGATCTGGCTCGACGCCACATTCGATGTGAGGATGATGATCGTGTTGCGGAAATCGACCTGGCGTCCTTCCGAGTCGTCCAGCACGCCCTTGTCGAACACCTGGAAGAACAGTTCCAACACGTCGCTGTGCGCCTTTTCCACTTCGTCGAGCAGCACCACGCTGTACGGGTTGCGGCGGACGGCTTCGGTCAGCACGCCGCCTTCGCCATAGCCCACGTAGCCCGGCGGCGAGCCTTTGAGGCCGGAGACGCTGTGCGCTTCCTGGTACTCGCTCATGTTGATGGTGACGAGCTTGCGCTCGCCGCCGTACAGCAGGTCCGCCAATGCGAGCGCGGTCTCGGTCTTGCCCACGCCCGAGGTGCCGACGAACAGGAACACGCCCTTGGGCTTGTTGGGGTCGTCCAGGTTGGCGCGCGCGGTGCGTACCCGCTGCGCCACCACGCCGCTGGCATGGGATTGGCCCAGGATGCGTTCGTCCAGCAGCTTCTGCAGGCCCATCACGGTCTTGATCTCGTCCTTGACCATGCGCCCGAGCGGAATCCCGGTCCAGCTGACGACGATCTCGGCCACGGTGTGGCCGTCGACCTGCACCGGCACCAGCGGCATTTCGCCCTGCACGCCGCGCAGTTGCTCGAACAGCGCGGCCAGCACGGGAACATCGTCCTTGCCCTCGCCGGCCTCGATGCCGGAGCGCAGGCGCATGATCTCGCCGGCCAGCGCCCGTTCCTTTTCCCAGCGCTGCTGCTGCCGCTGATGTTCTTCCTGCGCCTGTTCACGGCGGCTGCGCAGTTGCGCCAGCCTGTCCGCATGGTTGGCGCCTGCGCTCTCTTCGCGCGCGAGCGCGGCGATCTGCGCATCGATTCGCTCCAGCTCGCGCGCACAGTTTTCCACTGCGGCCGGCGTCGCGTTCTGGCCGAGGGCCACCTTGGCGCAGGCTGTGTCGAGCACGCTGATCGCCTTGTCCGGCAACTGGCGGCCGCTGATGTAGCGGTGCGACAGCCGCACCGCCTCCGTGATCGCATCGTCATGGATGCGTATCTTGAAGTGCCCTTCCATCAACGGCGCCATCGCGCGCAGCATGGCGCAGGCGGTTTCCTCATCCGGCTCCTCGACCTTGACCACCTGGAAGCGGCGCGCCAGCGCGGCGTCCTTTTCGAAGTACTTCTTGTATTCGCCCCAGGTGGTGGCGGCGATGGTGCGCAGTTCGCCCCTGGCCAGTGCCGGCTTGAGCAGGTTGGCCGCGTCGTTCTGGCCGGCGGAGCCGCCGGCGCCGATCATGGTGTGCGCCTCGTCGATAAACAGGATGATCGGGTGCGAGCTCTTTTTGACCTCGTCGATCACGTTCTTCAGGCGGTTCTCGAACTCGCCCTTGACGCTGGCGCCCGCCTGCAGCAGGCCCATGTCGAGCGTGTGAATTTCAACTCCCTTGAGCACATCCGGAACGTCGCCAGTGGCGATGCGCAGCGCCAGTCCCTCGACCACGGCGGTCTTGCCGACGCCGGCCTCGCCGGTCAGGATCGGGTTGTTCTGGCGCCGCCGCATGAGGATGTCGATCGCCTGCCGAATTTCGGGATCGCGCCCGATCACCGGGTCGACCTTGCCTTCGCGCGCACGGGCGGTGAGGCAGGTGGTGAACTGGTCGAGCGCGGGCGTCTTGCCGTTCGCCTGCGCCTGCAGCTCGGTCACCGGGTCGGTGGCGGCCAGGTGCGGCTGGCTGACGGCCGGCGCCTCGGTCGAGCCATGGGTGATCTTGTCGAAGTCGTGCTTCAGGCGCTCGAGCGGGAACTTGGCGAAGAGCCGGGATCCGCGCTGGGCCAGCTGGGCGAGGTCCGGCGCGGTGAGCAGCGCCAGCAACAGATGGCCGCTGCGGATCTGGTTCGGCTGGCCATTGCCGAGCGAGGCGATCAGCCAGGCATGTTCGAACAGGGTCGGCAGGTGCCGCGAGAACACCGGCGTGCGCGCACTGCCCGAGGCAAACCGCGCCACCTCGTTGCGCAGATCGGTCTCAAGACCGGTCAGGCTGATGTCCGCCTGGCGCGCGGCGATCACGAAGTCGCAATCGGCCTGTTCGAGCAGCGCCAGGAACAGGTGCTCGATGTCGACTTCGTACTGGCCCAGGCTGACGCAGATGTTGGCGGCGCGGGTGGCAGCGGTGCGGGTGGTGTCGTTCAGTTTGCCGATCAGGGTTTTGAGGTTGATGTCCATGCGCGTGTCCTTTAGGTTGTCCTGTTGGCGCGGGCGGGCAGGTCAGGTCCGGGACGAGCGCGCCGCCTTGCTGATCGAGTAATGCAGGGTTGATGGTTGCAGCACGGCGTTGAAGTTGACCGGCTCCGCCGCCGCATGCAGCTGCAGCTTTGCGTTGATGACGAACTGGAGCCGGTTGACGTTGCCGGTTTCGGCTTCGAGCGAGGCGGTCACGTCCGACAGGCGCGGCTCGTGGATTTCAATCGCTGCCTTCAGGCTCGCACAGATTGCCTCGCGGTCCTCGGTGCTCGCCAGGCACAGGCCGGCAAAGTCGACCAGGCCGTAATTGAGGATCGAACGGCGCGCCTGCGGGTAAGCGTCGAACACGTGTTCCGGGATGGCCAGCCGCGTGTTGAGCAAGGCCTCGAGGTCGCGCGCGATGCTGTCCTTGACCTGATCGACCGACAGGTACGCATTGGCGCCGCCGGCGCTGACCTGTGCGCGCTCGCCCATCAGGCGGTCCAGCAGGCCGGGTGCGAAGCCTTTCATGGCTCCTCCAAAAAATGACCGCGGGAACGACGGGTTTCTTAGGTACGCCGGTAATTCAAATTGGGGTTCAGGCGATCCGGTTGGCGGCGAGGTTCCAGCCGCCGGTGGTGCTGCCGCCGGCTCCGCCGCCGATCCTTTGCTTGGTGTAGGTCCACTTGGCCTGGCTGAACTTGAGCGCGACCTTCTCGTGCATCAGGTTCCCCTCCCCGACCTCGGAATTGACGCTGCCGATCAGTACATTCTCAAGCTGGATTTCGTAATACTTGACGCGCTCGCCCTGCCCGTCGGCCCGCATGAATTCCAGCCTGGCCTTCGGGATGGTCCTGCCCGCGGAGCAGGTTTGCATGAGCACCGGCGAGGCCAGGTCGGCCAGCTTTTCGATGGTCACCTCAAGGTGCTCGCAACGCTCGGCGGTGTGGCCGCCGCTGGTGGAAGCGGTGGCCGACTTGGGCTGCTTGACGCCCCAGGTCACCGATTTACACTCGATCCATTCCTTGTGTTTGTCGTCCGTCGATTCGCCCTTGATGCCGTCGATTTGCAGGTACACGTCGATCGCCATGTGCTACTCCGTCTGCTGTGGGTTGAAGGGAATGGTTCAGTTCTTGGTCGATTGCGGCAGCTCCGCCACCAGCCGGAGCGAAACGGACAGCTCGTCGAGCTGGAAGTGCGGCCGCAGGAACGACACCGCCCGGTAGACGCCGGGACGGCCCGGCACTTCGGACACCTGCACGCTGGCCTCGCGCAGCGGGCGCTGCGCCTTCTGTTCCTGGCCCGCGTTGTCGTCCAACAGCACGTACTGGGCCAGCCAGCGGTTCAGGTAATCCTCGACGTTGGAGGCGGCGGCGAAGCTGCCGATCTTGTCGCGCATCATGGCCTTCATGTAGTGGGCGATACGCGACACGGCAAAGATGTACTGGAGCTGTGACGACAGCACCGCGTTCGCATTGGCCGCCTCGTTGGCGTACTTCTTAGCCTTCTGCGCCGACTGCGCCCCGAAGAACGCGGCGTACGAGGTGTTCTTGCAGTGGACCAGCGAGATGAAGCCCAGGTCCGACAATTCCTTTTCGCGGCGGTCGGTGATCGCGAGCTCGGTCGGGCACTTGAGCGCGACCTCGCCTTCGTCGGTCTTGAAGGTGTGGGTCGGCAGGTTTTCGACCAGGCCGCCGCCCTCGACGCCGCGGATCGCCGCGCACCAGCCGTAATCCTCGAACGCCTTGGTGAGCTTGCTGGCGAACGCGTAGGCAGCGTTACACCATAGGTACTTCTGGTGGTCGGTGCCGTCAACGTCCTCGACGAAGTTAAAGCCCTCCGTCGCCATGCCGTCCACCGGGTTGTACGGCAGGCGGCCGAGGTAACGCGGCAGGGTCAGGCCGACGTAGCGCGAGTCTTCCGATTCGCGGAACGCCTTCCACTTGGCGTATTCGACGGTATCGAACACCTTGGCCAGGTCGCGCGGCTTGCCCAGGTCGGCGTAGCTCTCCAGGCCAAACAGTTCCGGCCCGGCGGAGGCGACAAAGGGCGCGTGGCTGGCGGCCGCCACATGCGACATCTGCTCGAGGAAGTAGATGTCCTCCGGCTGGCGGGTGATTTCGAAGTCGCCGATCAGCGCACCGTAGGGGGCGCCGCCGAAGGAGCCGAACTCCTCCTCGTAGACCTTCTTGAACAGCGTGCTCTGGTCGAATTCGAGCGCGGACTGGAAGTCCTTCACCAGCTCGCGCTTGCTGGCGTTGAGCATGCGGATCTGCAGGCCGACGCTGGTCGAGGAATTCCTGACCAGGTACTGCAAGCCGGTCCAGCTGCGTTCGAGCTTCTGGAATTCCGGCGCGTGCATCACGGCCGAGAGCTGGGCCGAGATCATCCGGTCCAGCTCCGCCAGGCGGGCGTCGATCGCGGCCGACAGGCTGTTCGACATGACCATCGTGCCTTGCATGACCTGGTTGACCAGTTCCGAGATGATGTCGCGCGCGCGATCGTGCTCGCTGGCGGATTTGGCCACGCGGCTTTGCTCGACGATCTGGTCGAGCAGGCTGTTGTCCAGTTCGATCGGTGCCGCGGCCGTGATTGATGCCTGTTCGAGGTTGGCGGCCATGTCAGTCCTCCTTGCCGGTCTTGCGCAGGCTGTCGAGTTTTTCGGTATTACCCAGCACTTCGCTGAGCAGGTCTTCGAGCTTGTCGTTCCCGGCCAGCTTGTTGCGCAGGTCGGCCAGCTTGCTGCGCGCATCTAACAGTCCCTTGAGCGGCGCCACCTGCTGCACCACTGACTCGGGCCGGAAGTCCGCCATTTCGCGGAACTGCAGCTGCACCGCGAACTCGCCGCCCTCCTCCGACAGCTGGTTGGGCACCCGGAAGTTGGCCACCGGCGCCACGCCAGCCAGGACCTCGTCGAAATTGCCGGCGTCGACGTTCACGAAATTGCGGTCCTTCAGGCGCTTCTTGTCCGCATTGGGGTCGTTGCCGAAGTCGCCGATGACGCCGACGACGAAGGGCAGTTCCTTGTTTTCGATGGCGTCGCCGATCTCGACGTCGTAAGTCATCTGCACGCGAGGCGCGCGCACTTTCTGCAGGCGTTTCTGCACGCTTTCACTTTTAGCCATGTCGACTCCCGGGTTGCGTAATAGATGGCCGGCGGACCGGCACGCTCACTTGAGCGCGCCGAACGGATCGCTGCTGTTGTTGGCGGTGGCCGGCGGCTTGGACGCCGGGGCGCTGATTGCACGCTTGGGCTGCTCCTTGCGCTGTACGGTGCGCGCGGCGCCAGGGACCAGCTCTTCCTGGCCCAGGCTGGCACGCAGCAGCTTGGCCAGGTCCTGCGCCTCGCTGCGCACGTTGCCGGTGATGTTGTTCTTCTGGCTCAGGTCCGCCAGCGCCTTGCTCGTCACGCGCAGGCCGCTGACGGCGACGATGCTGTGGGCCAGGGTGTCGTCCGGATCGCGCGATAGCGCTTCGAGCGCGTTGACGATCGCTTCGCCGTAGTTGCCGCTGTCAAAGCGCATCTGCGCCATGCGCACCCACGGCGTCTTCTCGGTCGGGAAAGTGGCGCTGGTGCTCTTGAGGATGGTGTAGGCCTTGTCGTTCTGCCCGGCCATCACCGCGGCATCCGCTTGCGCCATCGCTTCGGCGATCGTGGGGGGCTTGGGCGCGTTGGCGATACTCTGACCACCGCTGGCGCAGGCCGAAAGAAACGCAACGCAGACAAGACCCGGCAACACGTGTTTGAACATTTCTCGCTCCCAATACGTTTGACCAGAGGCCATTATTCGACAAGCGTTCAGGCTGGAATTGCGGGGAGTCAACGAAATCGCCGATTTGCTCGCTTGCACAGGATCGAAGCGAAACTTGTTCTTTGTCACGGCGCCGCCCGGTTGTTCGCGTTAAATGAACGATGGAACATTAACAAGCGGCAAGGTGACCCAGATGAAGCGCATCCGACTTGGCCTGTTCGTCCTGCTTGCCTTGCTGCTGGCCGCCTGCGCCGGTGGCGGGGTGGGCGCAATCGCCGGCGCCACGCTGGAGGCCGCCGGCCTGCGCAAGCCGCCCGAGGTGCCGGACACGCAAAAGCCGCCGCGCACGATCACGATCCGGCTGCACGCTGCCGAGCGGCTGAATGTCGACGCCAGCGGCCAGCCGCTGGCGCTGGTCGCGCGCATCTACAAACTGCGCCAGAACGCGGCGTTCGAACAGGCGCCCTATGCCGCTTTCCTGAATCCGCAAACGGAGCGCGAGGCGCTGGGGCCGGACCTGCTGGAAGTGAAGGAAATCACCCTGGTGCCCGGCCAGCGCTACGAGGTGCAGGAAAAGGTCGCGCGCGAGGCCGCCTACGTCGGCGTGGTGGCCCTGTTCCATGCGCCGGCGGCGCAACGCTGGCGGCTGGCGTTTGCCGCCGCCGACGCCGAGCAGGCCGGGCTGACCGTCGGGGTCCACGCCTGCGCGCTCTCTGCGGGCGCGGGGGCGAAGCCGACCACGCGCGACATGAAGATGCTGTCTTCTGTGCACTGTCAATAAGCTTGACGACATTTCCGCCAAGCTAGTGTTTTCGAGGAACCAAGACTTGCGAGGTGCATGTGAACCATCCACAGAAGGTGCTGTGGGGCGAGGGCCTGTTCCTGCGACCCCAGCATTTCCAACAGCAGGACCGCTATCACGAGGCACGCCTGAACCAGACGGCGCGCGCACTGCACCCGTATGCATGGGGCGTGCGCAAGCTGGCGATCGATGCCGAGGCGCTCAAGAGCGACGTCCTGCGCGTCACAGATCTGTCGCTGGTGTTCCCGGACGGCGAGCTGTATCGCGCGCCGCAGGCCGATGCGCTGCCGCTGCAGGCCAGGCTCGGCGAGCTGGCGCCGACCGTGCAGGCGATCACCTTCCACGCCGCCCTGCCCTCGGTCAAAATGCATGGCGAGAACTGCGCCGGCAGCGCCGAGGACAAGGCCGATGCGCGCTACGCGCTCCATGAGAGCGACACCCAGGACCTGTTCACGCGCGCGGCCGACGCCCCGGTCACCTACCTGCGCAAGACCCTGCGCCTGGTGTCGGAATTGGAGGCGCTCGAGTCGTACGAGAGCATCCCGCTGGTACGGCTGCGGCGGGTAGCGACCGGCGGCTTTGAAATCGATCCGTCGTTCACGCCGCCGTCGGTCTCGATCGAGGGCGCGCCGGGCCTCTCGACCCAGCTGGCGCGGCTGATGGAAAAGCTGCTGGCCAAGGTCAACGCGCTGTACGGCCACTACCGCGAGCCGAGCAAGAACGTGGTCGAGATCCGGGGCGGCGACATGTCCTCGTTCTGGCTGCTGCACACGGCCAGCACCGGCTACGCCGCGCTCACCCATTACCTGAGCCACCGCGAGCTGCACCCGGAACGCCTGTTTGCCGAACTCCTGACCCTGGCGGGCAGCCTGATGACTTATTCGCGCAGCTACAAGCTGGAGGACTTGCCGGCCTACGTGCACCAGAACCCGGGGCCGGCGTTCGCGCGCATCGACGAGATCATCCGCAACCTGCTCGATACCGTCATCTCGTCGAAGTACTTCTCGATCGCGCTCAAGCACGAGCGCACGTCCTACCACCTGGGCGCGCTCGACTCGGGCAAGATCAACGCCCAGACCGCGCTGTACCTGGCGGTGGCGGCGGACCTGCCGGCGCTCCAGCTGGTGGAGGTGGTGCCGCTGCGCTTCAAGGTCGGCGCGCCGGAGGACGTCGACAAGTTCGTGCTGTCGGCCATGCCGGGCGTGAAGCTGGTGCATGCGCCGCAGGTGCCCGCGGCGCTGCCGGTGCGCCCGGACACGTACTACTTCGTACTCGAAAACAAGGGCGTCCTGTACGAAAACATGTTGAAGGCCCAGGCGATCTCGATCTATGTGCCCAACGGGATCCGCGACCTCAAACTTGAACTGATAGCGATCGCAGCATGACCCCTCACGCCGAACGGCGCGCCGCGCCATCCCTGCCAGGCCGCGGCGCGGCCGGCAACGCTCCGCAAAGCCTGGTCGACCTGATGTACGAAGGCTTCTACGCGCTGTTCTTGCTCAAGAACGGCTGCGGACCGCACGACAATGCCGCCTTCCCCGAGCACATGACGCAATTTTTGGCCGACGTCGACCGCAACGCCAAGAACCTGGGCGTGGCGGCGGACGATGTGACGGCCGCCAAATACGCCTTCTGCGCCGCGGTCGACGAGATCATCCTGCGTTCGGAGTACGAGATCCGCGAGGCGTGGGAAACCCGACCGCTGCAGCTGCGGGTGTTCGGCGACCAGCTGGCCGGCGAGCACTTCTTCCACCGGCTCGAAGACCTGCGCGCGAAAGGCAGCGTGCACCTGCAGGCGCTGGAGGTGTTCCACATGTGCCTGCTGCTCGGCTTCCAGGGGCGCTATGCGCTCGACGGGCGGGACAAGCTGAACTACCTGGTCGCGCGCCTGGGCGACGAGATCGCGCGCATGCGCGGCAGGAGCCGCGGCTTCGCGCCGCACGCGCAGCGGCCGGACCAGATCGCCAACAAGCTGCGCAGCGACCTGTCGCTCTGGGTGTTGACGGTGGTGTTTTCGCTGGCGGGACTGGGCGCCTACATGGGGTTTCGCACCAGCCTCACGCGCGAAACCGACACGGCGATGGCGACCTACAACGACCTGGTCAAGCTGCCGCCACGGGCGGCCAACGTGACGATCACGCTGCCGTAGATACGCAAGCGCACGTCAATTGAGGTTAGCTTCGCGCTAACGTGAACCGTCGTTCCCGCGTAGGCGGGAACAGCGCCACTGGCACTGTTCCCCCCATGCTGAGCGTCATTTCATGCTGCCTATGGGTCCCCGCGCGCGGGGACGACGTGCGGTAAATCAGGTTGTGTTTGAACTGCCGTTCTCACTGAACTACCTTGAATTCGATGCGGCGGTTGCGCGCCCTGCCCTCCGCGGTACGGTTGTCCGCGACCGGCCGGTCCGGCCCTTCGCCAGACACGGCAACCAGCTCGGGCTTGACGCCGCGCCCGACGACGTAGGCCTTCACCGCTTCCGCGCGCGCCTGGCTCAGCGACATGTTGCCGGCATGCGAACCGGCGTTGTCGGTGTGCCCGATCACCTCCACCCTCTTGTCCTTGAGCCTGAGCAGCGCGACGCTCATCTGGTCGAGGATGGCCTTGCCCGAATCGGTCAGCGTCGCCTTGCCCGACTCGAACTCGATGATGCGGTCGGCCAGGGCGGCGTCCAGCATCCCCTGCTCGGACGCCGCCACGCGCAGGCCGTTGTTGACCGTGTAAGTGGGATTGAGGCTGGCCGCGATGTCGCTCGCGATCTGCTGGCGCTGCGACTCGTTGGCCACGTCGCCGCGCAGGCTGACGTTGTTGCCGTCGACCTTGAGCTGGCCGCGGCTGATCAGTTTGAGGTTGGGGCCGATGAGCCGGTGCAGGTACTCGTCCCAGTTCGCCGGCGTGGTCACGCTGCCGACCGCAAGCTGGTCGACCACCCTCTCGGCGCCGTACACCTCACGCAGGCGCGCCAGCAGCGCCGCCTTGCTCGGTTCGTCGGCCACCGTGCCGGACACGACGATCGGCGCCGGCGCCTGCGCCAGGGCGGCGCCGGCCAGCAGGGCGCAAGCCGCGAACAGGATCTGGGTCTTCACGATTCGGCTCCGATAAAGGTTTTGAGGAACAGGTCGCGCGCCATCCGCAGCGGCAGCTGCGGCTGGTCGAGGTAGCTGGCGAGCGCGCGCACGTCGATGTCAAGCCCGATCTGCTCGTCGATCCAGCCGGTGTCGGTAAAGCGTACCTGCTGTTCCACTCCGGCCAGCGGATCGATGATCCCGCGCAGCGTCTCGGCGGCCGAGCCGGAAAAGCCGACCACCAGCACCGGCTTGCCGTCCTGGCTGGTCAGGAACAGCGCCAGGTCGAAGGGAACGCGGCGAACGAAGGGCGTCAGAAGCTCGAGCCAGAACGAGGCGACCACGCAGCGCATCGGCCCGTCCTCGGGAAGCGGCAGCATAAGGCTCTTGTGCAGGGCCGCCGGCTTGCTGTGCATGACCGGCTGCAGCAGCAAGCCAAGCGCCAGGATCAGCCGGCTGACCGAGTCCTCCCCCAGCAGCTTACCCAGCGAGCACACGGTGCCGGTGGCGAGGAAGGCGCCCAGCTCCCCGCCGTATGCGGCCAGCGCCATGCCGGCGTCGGCAATCGCCTGCAGGTGCGGGGTGGCGTCGTTCGCTTCGAGCACCTTGGGCGCCATGGTTTCGGCGAACGCCCACAGCGGCTCGAAGGCGATCGGACAGTGCGCCACGAAGCCTGGTGGGTCGGGGACCTCGAGCGCGCGCATCATCAGGAACGGAAAGCGCCGCCCGGACTGGTCATGGCTGGCGACCAGATGGCCCGCCACGGCATGGCGCCGGTCGTGCCCGACAAAGGCGAAGCTGACCGGGGGCATCTGGTCGTAGTACAGCTTCCAGCGCGGATCGGCGGGCAGGCGGCTCATCACCTGCGCCAGCCAGCCGTCGAGCATGGCCATGACCTGGACGTCGTGGGTCAGTTTGACGAAGTCGCTGCGCGTGGGGATCTTGCCGAAATAGCCCAGCCGGTTCGAGCAAGCGCCCATCACTGGCCTCCGGTGCTGGCAAGCGCGGTGCCGGCAGGGCCGGGGGAGCCGCGCCCGACGATCGTCTCGGGCAGGCGCAGGCCGTTAAAGCCGCGGGATGGGGTGGCGCCGTCGCCGCTGCCGCTCGATTCGGCGCTGCTGATGCGCTTTAACTCAATCGCGACGGCGACATTGCCGCTGGCCCAGCGCAGTTCCCACACGCCGCCGTCCTTGGATTTGCGGGCGGCCGCGGCGATCATCCGCTGCAGGCCGAACTGGCCCGGCTCGTTGAACAGCTCCACGGTGCGGCCATCGAACGTGACCGCGCTGATGCGCGCGCCGGCGATTCCCTGCGGTCCCGGATGCACCATGTTGGTCCACGCCGGCGGCGTATTCCGGTATCGCACCGATTGCCCGTCGATCTCGATCGAATATTCGGTCACGCCGGGCGCGGGCAGCGGCTGGATCTGGAACACCGTCTGCGGGCCGTTGTTGGCAGCCACCCCGTTGCTCGATAACGGCGCGACCCAGCCGGGGAAGGCTGCCACCGCGTTCGGCGAAAGCGTGATGCCGATGTCGGCCCAGGTGCGTGCCGAAAGCACGTCGCCGCGGCGCACCACCAGCGGCCCCATTGCGGTGTTGACGAATTTGGCGACCACGCCGTCCGGGCCGAAGAACTGGCCGATTTCGGCGTTGGTCGCCTCGATCCGCGAGTTCGGCGCGAACGGGTACTTGCCCGCCAGTGTGCGCTGGAACGGCTCGACCACCTGCACCTGCCAGGTCTTGTTGATCTCGGCCTCGGACGGCAGCACGATCATGGCGAAGGTCTGGATCAGGGGACGCACCAGCAGCGGGCGCAGCGCCTGTTTCTGGCCGTCGCTCATCCCGGTGAGCATCTGCTCGTCGACATACTTGAGCGCGTCGGCCAGCTCCGATCCGCTGCCCTCCAGGGTCTGCTGCATGAACTGCTTGGCACCCGGGCCCGGATCGCCCTGGTTTTTCAACTGGTTCAAGCGGGTGCGCAAGCGCGACAGCGCGTCCAGATAGCCGCTCATCAGGGAGGCTTCCTTCTCCTTGACGCCCACCAAGCGCGCCACGCCGGCGAATTCACGGCCGATCGCGCCCATCGCCGGCGCCGTATTGCCGCCAGGGTGCGGCAGGTCGGCCGCCTCGACCACGGTGCGCGCCTCGCTCGGCGCTCGGCGCAGGATCGTCTCCTTGAACCATGCCACCAGGCCCTTCTCGACCGCGGCCGTGCCGGCCCGCTTGGCCGCAGGGTTGTCCCAGGCGGTCTGCTGGTAGATCTCCCCCAGCAGCCTGGCGATCGGCGAATTCTGCGGGTCGCCCAGGCGGTTCATCGCCTGCACGCTGGCCTCGAAGCCATTGAGGTCGCTGATCGTCACGCCCTGCACGAACTTGCTCCACTCCTTCGCATACTCGGCCTTGTACATCTCGGTCAGCGACTTCTGGATCTGCTCCGGGCTGCCTTCGAGCGTCAGGTCGTCCCTGGATTCGGTCTTGAGCACCCAGTCGGTGCTTTGCAGTTCCCGATTGGCGGCGTCGCGGATCGCACCGTACACGAACTTGTCCCATGCCTCGCGGGTGAAGGCGCCGCTGACGGCGTAGCTGCCGGCCACCAGCGCCTGGTCCTGGTCACCGACGATGCGCGCCACCGTCACGCTTGGGAAGCGGGTGGCGGCGCGGGTCTTGATGTCGGCGTAGACGCGCTCACGCGCCGGGGTGCCGCGCACCACATGGCGCAGGTTTTCGCGCACGCCGTCCAGCAGGCTCAGTTTGAGCGCCACCTGGGGCCAGGCCTGGTCGTCGATATGCGCAAGATGAAAGCTCATCAGCCGTTCGGCGCTCCTGATCATCTGCTCGCGCGGCATGGACCCGCGATTGGCCTCGAGCCAGCCGCGCCAGTAGCGCGTGAGCTGGTCGTTCAGGTGCCCGGGTTCGGCGCGCGACTTTTCGCCCAGCATAAGGTAGGTCTTGAGCGCGTTGTAGGCGTCGGCCACGCTGGTGGGCGACGCGGCCTGGTAGGGCTGGCCCGGCCTGGCCGCGACCGGCGCGGCGTTCGGATCGAGCTTGTCGGCGTTGGCGTTCACTTCTGCCAGCATGGTCTCGATGGCGGCGGCCACCGGCTGCACCATCACTTCGCGCACCCCCGCGAAGTATTCGTCGCGCAGCTTGCGCTCCAGGCCGATGCCCTGGTACAGGCCGAACGACAGCGCCAGCGGGCGCTCGTCGCGGTATTTCTCGAGCTGGACGATGCGGTCCTGCAGGATGTCGAGCGCTTCCAGCCGCGACTGCAGGTCGATGCGCTTTTCCTGCAGCTTGACTACCTTGTCCAGGTCGGCCTGTACGTTGGCGAGCAACTGCCGGTTGCCCATGTATGACCAGGTCCAGCCGGCCAGCGCGCCGCTCAGCACCAATGCCCCGGCAAAGAATGCGGCGTACTTCAGGCGATGGGCGGTCGGGCTGGTGTAGCGCTTGACCAGCTCCCGGTCGGCGAAAATCACCTTGCGGAACAGGTCGAGCAAAAAGTAGCCGGACTGTTCGCCCGCCTCGCCGCCCTTCTGC
The DNA here is from genome assembly GCF_004614195.1 of Massilia horti. Classification (GTDB taxonomy): domain Bacteria; phylum Pseudomonadota; class Gammaproteobacteria; order Burkholderiales; family Burkholderiaceae_D; genus Telluria; species Telluria horti. Next base: position 17,364 of record NZ_SPUM01000041.1, read on the forward strand.
TCCTGCAGCGTGAGGTCGAAGCGGCTGGCCACGCGCTTGGAGGACTGGTCCTGCACCGCGCCTTCCTGCAGCGCGCTGGTGAAGTAAAAGCCGCGGAACACCGGCTTAAACTGGAAGGTGTTCTCCTCGAACATCGTGGACAGGAACGCGCGCAGCGGGCTCTTGATCGACGCGAACTCGAGCGGGAAGGTGAACACGCCGGGCCGCATGCGCGCGCTGCGGTTGCCGGCCATGTTGGCCATGCTCATCTCCTTCAGGCCTTCATGCAGCTCGTCGAAATGATGGTCGAAGAAGGCCAGCACGTCCTGCGGCGTGCTGCGGCGGTTGTAGTGCAGGGTCGCGCCCCAGGCCCGTTCGCGCTCGCCGCGTTCGCTGTCGGCGAAAAAGTCGGAAAAGCCGGCGATCAGGTCGGCCTTGGTGAAGATGACGTACACCGGCGCGTACACGCCTAGCCGCTCGGTCAGCTCCTGCACCCGGGTGCGCAGGCTCTTGGCCAGTTCCATCGAGGCGTTGGCCGGCCCGGCGGCCAGCTCGGCCACGCTGACGGCGATGATGATGCCGTTGATCGGCGCGCGCCGGCGGTGCTTCTTGAGCAGGTCGAGGAAGGCGAACCATTCGGCGCGGTCGTTCTCGATCACCGAATAGCGGCCCGCAGTGTCGAGCAGGATGCCGTCGGTGGTGAAGAACCAGTCGCAGTTGCGGGTGCCGCCCACGCCCTGCACCGCCTTGTTGCCGGCGAGCGGAAAGGTCAGGCCGGAATGGGCGATCGCGCTGCTCTTGCCGGCGGCCGGGTTACCGATGATCATGTACCACGGCAGCTCGTACAGCGCGGCGGCGCCGCGGGTCAGGCCCAGCTTGGAAGTCTTGATCGTGTTGATCGCCTCCAGCATGCCCTTGCGCAGCACCGCGACATCGTTCTTGCCATTCTCGCCCTTGCCCTGCGCGTCGGCCGGTGCAATGCTCTCGCCCAGCCTGGCAGAGGCGCGCTTGCGCCATTGCTGCCGCACGGCCCAGAACACACCCCATGCGGCAAGCAGCGCCAGCAGGACGATGACGGCCCAGATTGCCGCGACCTGCAGCGTCTGCGCGCCAAGAAACAGGAATGCCGCGAGCGCGGCCATGCCGATCACGACCAGCACGCGGCTGTCGGTCAGGAACTGCCAGAGTCGGGCCATAACGGGAAGGTAGGTGAGGTTGGAAAAAGTCCCGTTGGCAATGTTGGCACCGTTCCGGCGTTACAAGCTTGACGGTGCGCAATGAGGCGTACGGCGCAATAAGAGGCTGTTTCAAAATGGGCAGGGCAAGGTGCGGCGAGAGCAGGATCCGGGCGAAACGCCAAGCGCGTGCCACAGCAATCGTTTGCTCGAAGTCGTCGTCCCCGCGCAGGCGGGGACCCATAGGCCGCGTGAAAGGACGCTCAGCATGGGTTCCCGCCTCCGCGGGAACGACGTGCTTTACGCCAGTGATACACGTTACGATGTGCTTCTTACCGCATCACCCCGCGCAGGCGCAGCTCGGTATGGCCGAAATCCATCATCGTCCAGCGCCCGCCCCAGGTCAGGCCCAGCGATTCGGCGACTTGCCCGTAGAGCTGATAACCGCGCATGGCCCACGGGTCTTTTTCCGAAATAATGAGCTTGCCGTCGCGCCAGAAGGCGCAGTCGGCCGCCAGGCCGTACTGGTGCCAGCTCTGGAAGGCCCGCGCGTTGGTGACGCCGCTGCCCAGCCTGGCCAGCATGTCCTGGCGGGCGGGGCTGCGGTAGCCCTCGAGCAAGGCCATTTCATAGCCATGCTTTTCCTTCATGATCTTGAAGACCAGCAGCAGACGCTGGCTGAACTCGGGATGCAGCAGCCCCCAGTTGCGGCTGGCATCGACGAGCATCGGCCGCACCTCCTCCACCTCCTTCGTGGTGAAGGCAAGCGGCGGCAGCGCGCTGGGGGCCACCAGATGCTCGCCCCTGAGCAACGCGGCGACTTGCTCGTCCGGAACCTGGTCGACCGCTTCGTAGCCGGGCAACATGTCCGGCTTGCTCATCACGAGCGCCAGCAGCGATGGTATGGCGACGAGGGGCACCACGATGGCGCAGGCGATCCAGTGGCGGCGCACGAACCTGGCCGACCCGCTCAGCAGGCGGCGCGCATCGCGCCGCATGACGCCGGCCTGGCGTGCGCGCTGGTGCTGCCATAACGCAACATTCCGGCCGATGCGCTGACGCACCGATAGCACCAATTGCATCACGGCTTCACGTCCGGATGGGAAAAATGCAAGCCAAATGATGCTGCAGGCAACACAAAAATAAAGAAGTGCGACAAAGATCAGCATCGGATTCCCCAGATTGTTTCTAATCGGAATGCGAGTCTCAATCTTAGGAGTAATACCGTGCGCCCTACAGACGAAAATCAACGCACCTCCACACGGCCCAACCTGATGTCCTCGGGACCACGCCGTAGCGGCGAGGACAACATCCTGGACATGCTCGAGCGCGATTCCGGACGCGGCCGACTGGGCCGGCAACCGCGCCTGGCGTGGATTGCAGGAGGAAGCGTGTTGAGCCTGCTGCTGGTCGTGGCCCTGGTCGTGCTGCTGCGCGAAAACGCGAACAACGCGGAGAACCTGCGCAACGTCTACCGGCCGACGGCGGTTCCGGAAGCGGCAACGGTAGCCGAGGCGGCGGCCAGGGCGCCAGCGCCGCAGGCAGCGCCGGTGGAACAGGCGGCGGCCATTGTCGACATGCCCGAGCCGGCAGCGAGCGTCGCCGAGGTCAAGGTGGAAGAGCCACCGCCTCTGGTGCTGTTGACGCCGGGCGCAGCCAGCGCGGCCGCGAAGACAGTCGACCAACAGGACGCGCCGCCCACGCCCACGCCCGCGGCCAAGACCGCAGCCGTGGATGCGCCGGTGGTGCATGACGAGGCGCCGCCCCGGATGAGCCGCCCGATCGCCAAGCCGGCCGCCAAAGCGTTTGCCGCTTCGTCCACAAGCGTGCAGCCCAAAGCCAAAGCGTCCGCGCATCCCCCAACATCACCCCGCGCCAAAAAACCGGTTGCCGGGGCGGCCCAGACCGTGACGGAAGCGCAGGTCGACACCGACGTCGCGCTTATCTCGGCAATCATCCTGCATTCAAACAGCAATGCTGAAGGCTGCACCGGGGCCGACAAAAAATGCGCACCCCATCCGTGATGCCGGCGCGGTAAACCGAAAAACCACGATCCAGTCTCCAGTCGGCGAAACCGCTGGGTAATCGGCAAACGCGTAAGTTATACTGTACATAAGCACAGTATGGCAACGCGAACATGATCAGGGTTCTGGAAAACGAGTTTTATTACCTGGATAACTTCCAGCGCGTCCTGGACTGGATCGGGCAGCGCTACGACGACCTGCTGAACGACGAAGAGCGCGCCTTCGTCGCCGCCTTCCCTTCCCTGCCGCGCCCGTCGCGCGCGCTGTTCGTGCGCATGGTCATGCGCAAGGGCGACCTGTTCCGTGCAAGCAAACTCAACTACGCCGAAATCGGCTGCCCGGCCGCCGCGGCACACCACCTGCTTGCGACCGGCTGGATCGTGGCCGATCCGGTCATCTCGCTCGACGAGCTGTTCGAACTGCTGTCCAAGCCGGAAATCGCCCTTGTATTCCGCCTTGCGCAGAAATCCGCGCGCAAGGCCGATCAACTGCAGGCGCTGCGCGCGCAATTCGCCGACAGCCGCGCGTTTTCAAGCTGGTACCGCGACTGCCCGGACAGCGCGCTGCGGATCCTGGTCAAGCCGCTGTGCGACCGGCTGCGGCTGATCTTCTTCGGCAATTTGCGCCAGGACTGGACCGAGTTCGTACTGTCGGACCTGGGCGTGTACCGCTACGAGCAGGTGGAGTTCTCGACGGCCTCGCGCGGCTTTCGCACCCGGCGCGACATCGATCACTATTTGCAGCTGCACGCCTGCCGCGAACGCTTTGCCACCGACGGATCGCCAGAGGACGTGCTGCGCGACCTGCCGCCGCCGGCGCGCGAGAACGAATGGCTCGACAGCCGGCGCGAGCGGCTGCTGTTCCAGATCGGGCAGCACTACGAGAAGCGCCGCGACTGGCCGAACGCGCACAGCGTCTACACGCGCTGCCGCTACCCGGGCGCGCGGGCGCGCGCGATCCGCGTGCTGGAGAAGAACGAGCAGTACGCGGCGGCCTACGAACTGCTGGAACTGGCGCAGCGCGCGCCGGAGAGCGACGCCGAGCGCCAGCATCTGCTGCGCATCGGTCCGCGCCTGGCGCGCAAGCTGGGCCACGCAAAGACGCCCGCCCGGCGCATTCCTGCGATGCAGCGCATCGACCTGCGGCTGCCAATGCCGCGCGAAGAGTGGTGGGTCGAAGGCGTGGTGCGCGACCACCTGGCGCGCGAAGACGCCCCGGTGTTCTACGTCGAGAACGCGCTGGCCAACGCCATGTTTGGCCTCTTGTGCTGGCGCGCGATCTTCTGCGCGATTCCCGGCGCCTTCTTCCACCCGTTCCACCGTTCCCCGGCCGACCTGCACAGCGGGGATTTCCATCAACGGCGCGAACGCGAATTTGCCGCCTGCCTGGCGGAGCTGGACGACGGCCGCTACCGCGACACGATCCGCCGCAACTTCCTTGAAAAATCGGGCATCCAGTCGCCGTTCCTTCATTGGGACTACCTGGATGCAGGCCTGATCGACCTGGCGCTGGACTGCATTCCGGCCGCACACCTGAAAAAGTGGTGCGAGCGCATCCTGCAGGACGTGAAGGCGAACCGCAGCGGGTTTCCTGACCTGATCCAGTTCTGGCCGATGGAACGGCGCTACAACATGATCGAGGTGAAGGGCCCGGGCGACCGCCTGCAGGACAGCCAACTGCGCTGGATCGAGTACTGCACCGAGCACCAGATGCCGGTCGCCGTGTGCTACCTGCAGTGGGAAGGCTCTTGAGCTACGTCGTTGCCGTGCGCACGCTGTGCGAGTTCACCGCCCGCCAGGGCGACCTCGACCTGCGCTTCACCCCTTCCCCCACCGCGCAGGAAGGCATCGCGGGACACGCGGTTGTCACCAGCCGGCGCGGCGCCAGCTACAAGGCCGAGCTGCCCCTGCAGGGCGACTACGGTCCGCTGCGCGTGCGCGGGCGCGCCGACGGCTACGACCCGGAGCGCAACCTGCTGGAAGAGATCAAGACCTACCGCGGCGACCTGTCGAACGTGCCGGACAATCACCGCCACCTGCATTGGGCCCAGCTGCGGGTGTACGGGCACCTGCTGTGCCAGGAATACAAGCTGCCGAAGGTGGACCTTGCGCTGGTCTACTTCGACATCGGAACCGGCGAGGAGACCGTGCTGCGCGAGACACAGGAGGCGCCAGCGCTGCAGGCGCTGTTCGAGGACCAGTGCAGCCGCTTCATCGCGTGGGCGGAACAGGAGCTGGAGCACCGAGCGGCACGCGACATGGCCTTGAACGGATTGCGCTTTCCGTACGCCGCCTTGCGGCCCGGCCAGCGCCAGCTGGCCGAATCGGTATTCCGGGCCAACGCCAGCGGACGCTGCCTGCTGGCGCAGGCGCCGACCGGCATCGGCAAGACGGTCGGCAGCCTGTTCCCGGTGCTGAAGGCGGCGCCCCTGCACAAGCTCGACAAGGTGTTCTTCCTGGCCGCGAAAACGCCGGGCCGCCAGCTAGCACTGGATGCGGCGAAGACCATCGCGGCTGGCGAGCCTGCGCTTCCCCTGCGAGTGCTGGAGCTGGCGGCGCGCGAGAAGTCTTGCGAGCATCCGGACAAGGCCTGCACCGGTTCGTCCTGCCCGCTGGCGCGCGGCTTCTACGACCGCCTGCCTGCCGCGCGCAACGCGGCGCTGGGTCTGCCCGTGATGGAGCGCGCCGCGCTGCGCGAGGTCGCGCTGGCGCACGACGTGTGCCCGTACTACCTGGGCAGCGAAATGGCGCGCTGGAGCGACGTGGTGATCGGCGACTACAACTACTACTTCGACGGCGGCGCGATGCTGTACGGCCTGGCGCAGGCCAACCAGTGGCGCGTGAGCGTGCTGGTGGACGAAGCGCACAACCTGGTCGCACGGGCGCGCTCGATGTATTCGGCCGGGCTGGATCGCGCTTCGTTGCGGCTGGCACGCAACGCGGCGCCGCCGACGGTCAGGAAGGCGCTGGAGCGCGTCGCCCGCACATGGAGCGAGCTCGCGAAACAGTCGGCCCAGAGCTACGAAGTGCTGCCAACGTTGCCTAACAAGCTGCTGGGTGCGCTGCAGAACGCGACCAGCGCCGTGAACGATTTCCTCGCCAGCCATCCGGCGCCGCTAGAACCGGCGCTGCAGGCTTTTTACTTCGACGCGCTGGCCTTCGTGCGCCTTGCCGAATCGTTCGCCGAGCATTCGATCTGCGACATCACGCGCCACGGCACACGAGATTCTGCGATCCGCATCCGCAACCTGATTCCGGCGCCATTCCTCAAGCCGCGCTTCGCGCTGGCGCATTCGACAACGCTGTTCTCCGCCACCCTGAGTCCGTGGCACTACTACAGCGACACGCTCGGGCTGCTTGACGACACCGCATGGGTCGACGTCGAATCGCCGTTTTGCGCGGGGCAGCTTGCGGTGCATGTGATGGACGGTATCTCGACGCGCTACAAGCACCGGGCCGCCTCGGTGGCGCCGATCGCCGAGCTGATGGCCGGGCAGTATCGCCAACGGCCGGGGAATTACCTGGCGTTTTTCAGCAGCTTCGAATACCTGGAGCAGGTGGCCGCGCAGGTCGCCGAGCGCTACCCGGACATTCCGATCTGGCGGCAGGCGCGCCGGATGAGCGAAGAAGAGCGCGCGGCCTTCCTCGAACGCTTCACGCCGCACGGCAGCGGCATCGGCTTTGCGGTGCTGGGCGGCGCGTTCGGCGAAGGCATTGACCTGCCAGGCGCCCGGCTGATCGGCGCCTTCGTCGCCACTCTCGGCCTACCGCAGGTCAACCCGGTGAACGAGCAGGTGCGCGAACGCATGCAGGCGATGTTCGGCGCCGGCTACGACTACACCTACCTGTATCCGGGCATGCAAAAGGTGGTGCAGGCCGCCGGCCGTGTGATCCGCACCGAAGAGGACACGGGCGTGCTCTACCTGATCGACGAGCGCTTCGCCCAGCCACGGGTCCGCGAGCTGCTGCCCCGCTGGTGGCGGCTCGGCGCACAACCGCAGTTGCCCCCGTCAGTTACGAACATCGACCCCGCCCATGATCGCGTAGCCGCGCACGATCAGGCGTTGTGATGCCTCGGCGGGCGCCGCGGTCCTGTCGTCGAAGCCGCCAAGGACCGGCGTTCCGTCCAGGACCACCGCCCAGTCGGACGGGACCCTCAGTGTGATGCCGCCGAACAGCGCGAACACGTCCAGCACGGCTTCGGCCTGGATCGTGCTGCCTTGCAGGTCGATCGTGCAGCCGCCCACGATCGCGGTCACCTCGCCATGGCGAAAGTCCCTGACGACGATGCGCCGCTGGACCCCACCGAGGATCGCCGTGATGTCAAGGACCTCCTCCGCCGCGCCGTCCTTGAGCGGCGGCGCCTGGCGCCGGCCGACAGTCGCCCGGAACACCAGCAGCGCGCCAATGGCGATCAACAGCAGCGGCCATACCATGCGCCAGCTCAGGTAGAACCAGCCGAGACGGTTCAGTACCATCGTCAGGCCGAGCGCAATGAGCACAATGCCGATCACGTAGCCGTTCGGCGAACTGGTGTCGAACAGCTTGACCACGCCGATCACGATGAAGACCAGCGGCCAGAACCCGAGTACGTAGCTAAAGTCGACGAAGCCAAAATTATCGAGCAAGAACAGGACGCCGATCGCCACGACCAGCACACCGAGGATGATCTGGCTGGACGGGCCGCGAATGTCGCTACGGCTTCTCATGATGTACCTGCTGCCTGGACCTGAAGTGACGCGCCATGATCGGCTTGATCGCCACCGCCAGGCCGGAGATGATGATGACGATCGGCCAGCTGTTGCGGAAGTTCAGGCCGAACATTCCCTCGAGCGTGGCGAACAGCCAGATGCCGATCAGGGCCAGCCACAGGCCGCCCGCGAAATCACCCGCCGTCGGGTAGCCAATGGTGCGATTGATGCCGATCACGACCAGCAACAGCGGCAGGTAATGCCACCAGTTCCACAGGTCCGCGATGCCCAAACGGTCGAGGAGGACCAGGACGCCGATGACAACCAGCACAAGACCCCATACCAGCTGGCGTCGCCAATGGTACGAATCGTCGATGTCCATGAACACCCTCCGGTAGTGTCGCAAAGTTCAAGATTACCTGTACCGCTGCGGGAATGAAAGCGATTTGTGCAGACGAAAAAAAACCCGCCGTGTCGCCAAGGCGGGCTGGCCGACGGGACAGTGTCTTGTGCGGCGGGATCGCCCGTTCACGAACGGGAACTGGCGATTTTCATGTCCGCCGGCGTCAGCAGCTCCCAGCCAAGCTGGCGCCGGATTTCTTCCGGCGTCGGCGGCGGTTTCTGTTCGCGCACGCGGCGTTCGAGATATTGGCGCACCAGATGCTTGGGTGGACGGGTAATCGCTGACATGGCAAGCTCCCTCCGTTAATACGGCCGCTCTTTCGCGGCCGTTCGAATTCTGGTGCCGGTCCTCGAGGCGACCGGCTTGCCTGTTGAGATGTTGGCGACCTGCCGCGATTTGGCTGGGCCCCTCACTCACACGGCTTCATCATACGGTAGCGTTGTTGAGGCGACCGTTATGTACCTCACACTGCCTGTAGGACTTGGTCTCGTCCGTTTGTGCGGCAAAACTTTCGAGGCGCCCTGGCCCAATGCGCCGCGAATATAAAGAGGGAGCCGCGCCGGCTCCCTCCTCTTTTGCTGCCAGCGCTTAGAACTTGTACTTCAGGTTCAGGTAGTACTGGCGGCCGCTGACGTCCAGCTTCTGCTGCTCTTCTTCGCTGTAGCGATAGTAGGCGCGCTTCACATTGGTCAGGTTGGTCGCGTCGAACGTCAACACCAGGTTTTTGGTGATGTTGTAGCTCGCGTTGAATGCCAGCGTGGTCACCGGCGCTGCCATCGTCGGCGCGGTCGGCATTGCGACCCCGTTGATGACGGACATGCCCTGGCTGTTCGCGGTCGGCGACGGAGCGGTGGTGCTGTTCACGTATTCGCTACGGTAGTTCGTCACCACGCGTGCCGACAGCTTGTCGTTCTCGAAGTAGACACCCAGGTTGCCAGACCATTCGGACGCACCGACCATCGGACGACCGTCATCCACCTTGGTCTTGGCGCGGCTGACATTCGAGGTAAAACCAAACGGGGTATCACCGAAGGGCTGTTCGTACGCCAGTTCGATGCCGCTGATCTTCGCGCCCTGCTGCGACGAGGTGTTGATGAAGAAGGTCTTCACCGTGTTGTCGCGCGGGTCGGTCAGGTCAATGGTCGAGCTGCCAACGGTGCCGGTTTTGACGTAGCCGTCGATCTTCGAATGGAACAAGCTCACCGATACCGCAGAACGGCGGTCGAAGTACCATGCCCACGACAGATCCAGGTTGTCGGAGGTGAGCGGCTTCAGGTCAGGGTTCGGGCCGCTGACCTTGCAGCCGCTGGCGTCGCAGCCCGGGGTGCCGAAGCCGGCGCCATAGGCGTTGTAGTTCTGGCGGCCGATGGTACGGCTGGCGCCGAAGCGCGCGATCATGTCCTTGGTGATCTCGTAGCGCAGGTTCAGGCTCGGCAGGAAGTTGTTGAACACCCTGTGGCTCGGCGTCTTGTAGTACATCGTATTGCCGCCCTTGGGATCGAACACAAAGCCGGTGGAAGCGTCAAAGTACGCCGAGGCTTCGCCCGAATTGTTGATTGCACCCGGATAGGCAGCGCACGGCACGGGCGTGGTGCCCGGCGCGTAGCGGTCGCACGGACGCTTGCCGGTAGCCGGGTCGTTGGGAATCGGGGTCGCGATCTGCGCATCGACGGTGGTGCGCACGAAGCGCAGACCGACGTTACCCGACCAGGGTCCGTTTTCCAGATTGGCCATCAGGTAGGCCGAGGCCTGGCGCTCGCGCATGTCGATCTCGGAGCTGACGCGGCGCTCCCATTCCGCGCTAGTTTCCTTGATGTTTTCCGAGATGTAGGCCTTGGTCGCTTCGCGGGTGTAGGTGAAGCCGGTGTTGTCCCAGAAACCGCCACCCAGGCCATTGCCGAAGTTGTCCGGATAGGGAACCCAACCCGTCATCGGCGTGGGCGTCGGCGAGGTCACCTTGCCGGTGACCGGATCGACCACGATCCCGGCACGGAACGCGGGGCCCCAGCGGCCGCTGGTGCGCTTGTGGTCGGAGAATCGAACACCGGTTTCCAGCGACTGGATCCAGCCGGCCTGCAGCTTGTACTCGGCGTCGAGCTGTCCGCTCCATTCCTTGTCAACCGTCTTCACGCCGGAGGCGGCGCGGTCGACGATGGTGTAGCCGCTGCCGTCCGGGTTCAGGCCCGGCTGGTTGGCGCCGACGCCCCAATATTTAACGTACGGCGCGTCATACAGGCCGCCGAGGGCGTACGAAATGCCGGTGCCGTAGCGCGCCAGCGTCAGCCCCTGGTCGCGGTCGGTCTTGCCGACACCGCGGGTGGTCGAGAGCAGGGTCTTGAGGGTCAGGTCCTGGTTGACGCGGTACTTCGCATCCAGGTCCAGGAAGCTGCCGGTGCCTTGGGCGCCATCGCGGAAAAAGCCCTCGGAGTTGCCGACGTACTGCGGCGTGGTGCCGTCCGCGAAAACGATGTCGGCGGCCTTCAGAACCTTCAGCTCGTCGCCGTACATCGTGCGCTCCGTCACGATCACCGGGTTGCGGATCTGTGCATAGACGCGCTGGCCCTTCGAGTTGGTGTTGGCGGCGGCCGCTGTGGTCGAGCCCAGCGGCTGGTTTTTACCGAGCAGCATCGAGTAGATCGCGCTCGAGGTCAGGCGGCCATGGTTGTTGGCGCCCATGGCCGAGTGGAAACCGGTCATCGTGACGTCCAGGTCCTGGTTCGGCTTGAACTGCACCGAGACCAGGCCGCCCTTGCGGTCACGCACCGATTCGACGAATTCCGAGCTCATCGAGCCGGGCAGGCGCACGCCATTGAGGTCACTGGCCTTGTAGCCGGTACCGGCCAGCGAGGCGTCGGTGATGCCAAGCATGGTCGTGGTGTTGATGACGTCCCAGCCACTGCTGGTGCCGTAGGCAAAGCGCGACACCGAGTCGCGGCGCACGTAGCGCTTCTCGGCAAAGCCCTGCACCATCACGCCGAAGGTGTTCGCTTCGTTCTTCCAGTTGAAGGTGGCGTTGAGGTCCGGCGCGGTCTTGTTCGGCAGTTCGGTGTAGCTCATACCGCCACTGATCACACCCGAAAAGCGCTCCTTCGCCTGCAGCGGCTTACGGGTGGTCACGTTAATGGTGCCGGCCAGGCCGCCGTCGACGATGTTCGCCTGGGAGGTCTTGTACACCATCGCCTGGTTCAGCACATGCGACGGCACCAGCGACAGGCTGGTCGAGCGCGAGCTGGAGGCCTGGTCGGACACGTACCAGTCACCGACGGACACCGAGTGGCCGTTGAACATAATCATGGTCATGTCCGGGTTCGTGCCGCGCATCGCTACTTTCTCGGCCTCGTCGTAGTCGGTACGCACCGCCACGCCGGGCAGGCGCTGCAGCGAGTCCGCCAGGTTCTTGTCCGGCATCTTGCCCACGTCTTCGGCGGTAATCACCTCCACATTGGCCGTTGCATTCTTCTTCACTTCGAGCGACTTGGCCATCGATGCGCGAATGCCCGTGACCTCCACGGTCTGCATCGGCGTGTCCGCGGCCTGCTGGGCCAGCGCTGGCAGCGACGCAAGACTCCAGATGGCCATCGACACGGCAGCGGCGAGCGGCTTTTGTTTGAACATTACTGTTTCTCCTGGTGTTTTGAATTATTTTTTGAATTCCAAGGCAGGCTTTGGCCTGCCGCGCGCACAGTATTGGCGATTGGCAGGCGGATGAAAAATGACTTGTGGACGCACGCATATAACCGCATGGAATGTGCTTATGCATCAGAGGTACGCGGTTTATGTTCACTGCATGAAATCATTGTCAAAACGGTGGTGAGGCGTTAGCTTTGTGCTTTGCTTAGAGGAAAAGATAAATGCGCCTTGCCTGCCTGCTGCTCGCGGCCGCCCTGACCGGCTGCGCGACCTCCCCCGCCCCCAAGCCAGACGCGCCGCTGCCGCTTGAGGCGCTGCTGCAAAAGCAGATTTACCAGATGACGCCGGTCGAGGCCGGACGCTACGTTACCTGGGTTCACCAGGCCGAGCCGGACTTACGCAAGCGCATCGCCGCTATCGGCCGCAAGAACATCGGCCAGCCGTACAAGCTGAACCTGCTGGGCGAGTTTCCTTACCAGGTGCACGACGATTTGCCGCTGTTCAGCCTGGACCATAGCGATTGCGTCGTGTTCGCCGAGCACACGTATGCGATGGCGCTGTCGCAGTCGTGGGAAGAGTTTTTCTGGATGCTGCAGCGGATCCGCTACCGCGAAGGCGTGATCGGCGTGGCCACGCGCAACCACTATACAGAGATGGACTGGAATGTCGCCAATGGCTGGCTGGTCACCGACATCAGCGGTGAGCTGGCCGGGCCGAATGGGCCGTCCTATGCGATGACGGTGGACCGCGCGCGCTTCCTGAAGACGCGCCACCACACCGAGGCCAACATTCCGGTAGAAACCAGCCGCCAGGCGTATGTGCCGGCAGACCAGGTGGCGGCGATCGCGGACCAGCTGCAAGAAGGCGATTTCGTGAACGTGATCTCGACAAAGAACGGCGAATACTGGGCCTCGCACGTCGGCCTGGTCGTGCTGGGGCCGGACGGCAAGCGCCATTTCCTGCATTCGTCGGAGCCGCAGGTGCGCGAGGAAACGTTCGAGTCGTACATCGCGCGCATGACGGAGCGCGACCAGCGCAATGCACGCGCGGGCAAGAATGCGGCGACCCTGGCCGGCTTCAAGTTCCTGCGCCTGAACGAGCAGATCGTGGTGCCGCCAATGGCGCCGCAGCCGCGCCCGACTGGGCCGACCGGTAACGTGTAGAGTGTCCTGAATTGCAGATTTCGTTGAATAGATAGGCTATGTCACCGCTAAGTGTGGGAGGTCATCGCAGTCCCGCGCACGCTGCGAACTCCCGAAGCCCGTAGCCGCAACACATCGTAGGGTGCGCACCTGTGCGCACGCGGTTCGCGAAGGTTGCGCAGAGAAGAGCAGCCGTAAGTCAGCATGCGGTGACCGCGTGCGCACAGGTCCTCGGCGGCCCCGCGCCCCCTACGCCTCTGACCGTTCCAACTTTCTGGGTCACTTCAGAAGGCGGGAGCCGGTGTAGCATGCGGTCTATGGGTTCCCGTCCGCGGGAACGACGAAGCAGGCAGTGGCGCGTCAAGCCGCTAGCACCAGATTTCGCCGGCGCTGCGGCACCATTCGCCGCGCTCGGCCAGCCCATTGTCGGCGCCATTGATGCGCCGGGTCAGCTGGTCGAGGTCGTCGTCGTCGGCCAGCTCGTTGCACCCCTTGTCGCACCACATCGCGCACGCCACCTCCAGGCACCAGCACGGATCGAGCACGGCGTCCGGGCGGGCGACGAAATCCGGGACCGTCCCGGCCGGCTGGCCCGGCGCCTGCCCCGCCGCCGCGGCGCGCAGCAGCGCCGTCACCCGCGCGTACGCATCGCGTCCGGTCAACTGGAGCAGGCCGCGGCCGCGGAAGGTATAGCCGTCGTCGGGCCGGGTGTTGCCCATGCGGCCGCCGTAGACCAGGTTGGCCAACTTGCGCGGATTGCGCGCGTAGGCGCCGGGGTCGAGCGGTCCATGCGGGCGGAAGCGCGCCGGCCAGACCTGGGCCAGGCGCTGGGCGCTGTAGGAAAGGTTTTCGTATTCCACCGTCAGCGCCTGCGATTCGTGCAGGACCTGGGCGAGGAAATGCGCAACCCGGCGCGGCGTTGCGGATATGCCCCAATGGTCGAGCACGCCCTGCCCGATCTGGAACGCCTCCCGGTAGCCGGGCCGCATCTGCGGCGCCAGGCGGGCCAACTGATCGACGGTCACGCAGACGGCCACGGCGCCTCCCTGTTATCACAATACCATGCTAACAAGGAGAGGCGGCAGCGCTTCCATCCGCATCAAGCCATCCCTAACTGCCCTTCACTTCGCGAAATTCGGCATCGACTACATCCTCCTGGGTCCCGGCCGGCGCTTCGGCGCCCGGCTGTCCAGCCGCCCCCGGCTGCGCGCCCGCGGCCTGCTGCTGTTGGCTGTACATTTTCTCGCCGAGCTTCTGGGCCGCCGCATTGAGTTCGCCCACGCGAGCGTCGATCGCGGCCTTGTCGTTGCCCTTGAGCGCTTCCTCAAGTTTGGAGATGGCGTCCTCGATGGCTTGCTTTTCTGCAGGCTCGGCCTTGCTGCCATACTCGTCCAGCGTCTTGCGCGTGGCATGCACCAGCGCATCGCCGGCGTTGCGCGCATCGGCCAGTTCGTGCGCACGCTTGTCCTCGTCGGCATGGGCCGCCGCGTCCTGCACCATCTTCTGGATCTCGGCTTCGTTCAGGCCCGAATTGGCCTTGATCGTGATCGTGTTTTCCTTGCCGGTCGCCTTGTCCTTCGCATTCACGTGCAAGATGCCATTGGCGTCGATGTCGAAGGTAACCTCGATCTGCGGCATGCCGCGCGGCGCGGGGGCGATGCCCATCAGGTTGAACTCGCCCAGCAGTTTGTTGCCAGTGGCCATTTCGCGCTCGCCCTGGAAGACCTTGACCGTGACGGCCGGCTGGTTGTCCTCGGCGGTGGAAAAGGTCTGGGCGTGGCGGGTCGGGATCGTGGTGTTTTTCGGGATCATCTTGGTCATCACGCCGCCCAGGGTTTCGATGCCCAGCGACAGCGGGGTCACGTCCATCAGCAGCACGTCGGTGCGTTCGCCCGCCAGCACCGCACCCTGGATCGCCGCGCCCACGGCCACCGCCTCGTCCGGGTTGACGTCCTTGCGCGGCTCCTTGCCGAAGAACGCCTTCACCTTTTCCTGAACCTTGGGCATGCGGGTCATGCCGCCGACCAGGATCACGTCGCCGATCTGGCTGGGCTGCAGGCTGGCATCCTTGAGCGCGACGCGGCACGGCTCGATGGTGCGCTCGATCAGGTCTTCGACCAGCGACTCGAGCTTGGCGCGCGTCAGGCGCATGTTCAGGTGGGCCGGCGCGCCATTGGCCATGGCGATGTATGGTTCGTTGATCTCGGTCTGCTGGGTCGAGGACAGCTCGATCTTGGCGCGTTCGGCCGCGCCCTTGATACGCTGCAGCGCGATCGGATCCTTGGCGAGGTCGATGCCGGAGTTCTTCTTGAATTCGCCGATGATGTAGTCGATGATGCGCTGGTCGAAGTCCTCGCCGCCGAGGAAGGTGTCGCCGTTGGTGGAAAGCACTTCGAACTGCTTCTCGCCTTCGACGTCGGCGATCTCGATGATCGAAATGTCGAAGGTGCCGCCGCCCAGGTCGTAGACGGCGATCTTGCGGTCGCCGGTGGCGGTCTTGTCCAGGCCAAAGGCCAGCGCGGCCGCGGTCGGCTCGTTAATGATGCGTTTGACTTCCAGCCCGGCAATGCGGCCGGCATCCTTGGTGGCCTGGCGCTGGGAATCGTTGAAGTAGGCCGGCACGGTGATCACGGCATCGGTGACCGGCTCGCCCAGGTAGTCCTCGGCGGTCTTCTTCATCTTGCGCAGCACCTCGGCCGACACCTGCGGCGGCGCCAGCTTCTTGCCGCGCACCTCGATCCAGGCGTCGCCGTTGTCGGCGCGAATGATCTTGAACGGCATCAGGTGGATGTCCTTCTGGACCTCCTGTTCGTCAAACTTGCGCCCGATCAGGCGCTTGACGGCGTACAGGGTGTTTTGCGGATTGGTGACCGCCTGGCGCTTGGCCGGCGCGCCGACCAGAATTTCACCGTCTTCCTGGTAAGCGACCACCGACGGTGTGGTGCGCGAACCTTCCGCGTTCTCGATGACGCGCGGTTGCGTGCCTTCCATGACAGCCACGCAGGAATTGGTCGTGCCCAGGTCGATACCGATAATCTTGCTCATGCGTTCCTCCCTCTCTATGCGGCTGCACCCCGGCCTTGCCGGCTTGCGGCTCTTTTCATAGACAAGCGAGCGCGAAAAAGGGTCCTCTCATCAAGCACCATTGCGCGCTTGATCAAGCCGCCTTGAACGGCAAGCGGACGCGCTTTTCGTGTACTTCGCCAACAAGCGCTTCCATTTTTCCATTTCCCGTTGCAGAAAATATTCCCAAACAATTTCCGCATTAAAAACAAAAGCGTGGCTCAGAGGGCGGGTTCGCGGTAACCGCTGAGACCAGTCAAATCACTGCAGTGGCCGGCAACCATAATTGCAGTTAGCGCCGCACGAAAAGCGTTAGAAAAATTCTTTTCTCCGCGCAAAAATTGCGCTGCGCATTTCTGCCATGTATTCAATTACTTGCATTTCCGACCTAAGAGGCCGTTTCACAATGAACCTGGCCGCGTTGCGGCTCCTTGCCGTGCAGCCGCACTTTCTTCTTGGGCGCGTCTTGCCCTGCTCATTTTGAAACGATCTCTAACAGCAAGCGGTTTTCAGTTGGATCCATTCGCTTATTCCTGCTGCCGGAATTTTTGCCTCCCTTCACCAGCGATAAAAACCCATGCGCGACGAAAATAAATCAATCCATCTGGAACAGCTCACCGCGAAATTGCGCAAGCGGACCGCGGTTATCGGCATTATCGGACTCGGCTATGTGGGTTTGCCGCTGGCATTGCGGTATGCGACGGTCGGCTTCAAGGTGCTGGGGATCGACATCGATCCGGCCAAGGTCGCAAGGCTGAACCAGGGCATGAGTTACATCGAGCACATTCCATCCCCGGCGATCGCGCAGGCGCGCGCCTGCCGTTTCGAGGCAACCGGCGATTTTGCCCGCGCATCGGAGGCCGACGCGCTGATCATCTGCGTGCCGACGCCGCTGAACGCCTACCGCGAGCCGGACCTGTCATTCGTACTCGGCACGGCCGAGGCGCTGCTGCCGTATGTGCGCACCGGCCAGGTGGTGTCGCTCGAAAGCACCACCTACCCCGGCACCACCGAGGAGGAGCTCAAGCCGCGGCTGGCCTCGCGCGGGCTGACGGTAGGACACGATATCTTCCTGGTGTTTTCGCCCGAGCGCGAGGATCCGGGCAACCCGCACTTCGAGACCCGCACCATTCCCAAGGTGTGCGGCGGCAGCAGCGCCGCGTGCCTGGAGGCGGGGGTGGCGCTGTACAGCCAGGCGATCGACACGGTGGTGCCGGTGAGCTCCACGCGCGCGGCGGAGCTGACCAAGCTGCTGGAGAACATACACCGCGCGGTGAATATTGGCCTGGTCAACGAAATGAAGATCATCGCCGACCGGATGGAGATCGACATCCATGAGGTGATCAATGCCGCAGCCACCAAGCCGTTCGGCTTTACGCCCTATTTTCCGGGGCCGGGCCTGGGCGGCCACTGCATCCCGATCGACCCGTTCTACCTGACGTGGAAGGCACGCCAGTATGGGCTGCACACGCGCTTCATCGAGCTGGCGGGCGAGATCAACAGCGACATGCCCCACTGGGTCATCGGCAAGCTCACCGATGCGCTGAACCAGCAGCGCCGCGCGGTGAGCGGCAGCCGGGTGCTGGTGCTGGGCATCGCCTACAAAAAAGATGTTGCCGACATGCGCGAATCGCCCTCGGTGGAGCTGATGGAGCTGCTGCGCGCCAAGGGCGCACTGGTCGATTACGCGGACCCGCATGTCCCGGTTTTTCCGCCCATGCGAGAGCACCGCTTCGACTTGACCAGCGTGCCGTTGACGCCCGATACGATCGCGTCCTACGACGTGGTGCTGCTGGCGACCAGCCACAGCGCGTTCGATTACGACCTGATTCGCCAGCACGCGCGGCTGATCGTCGACACACGCGGAGTGTTTCTTGAACCGTTGCCGAACGTTGTGAAAGCCTGAGCTGATTAGGAGTTGTTCGCCATGCCGTTCCTCGTCCACCATGCGCTGCCGCCCGGCATGCGCGAACTGATCGAAAGCCGCGCCCCGATTCGGGACAACGCCGGCATTTGCACGTCGGGTGCGGGTTTGCCGGAGCTGGAGGCGCGCCTGGCCGGGCGCACCGGGGCGCGCCATTGTATTGCCACGCGCAGCGGCGCGGATGCGGTCGCCCTGGCCTTGATGGCTGCGGGACTGGGTAAAGGCCACGAAGTGATCACCAGCCCGTTTGCATCCGGTGCGACAGTGGCCGCGCTGGTGCGACGCGGCGCCAGGCCTGTGTTTGCCGACATCGACCGCGCCACATGCAATATCGATGCGGCCCAGATCGAAGCGCTCATCACGCCGCGCACGCGGGCGATCGTGCCCGTATCGCTCTATGGACAGCCCGCCGACATGGAAGAAATCAACGCCATTGCGCGGCGCCACCAGCTGCTGGTGCTCGAGGATGCACTGGAGAGCTTCGGTGCGACCTACCACCGCAAGCAAAGCGGCAACCTGTCGGCGGTCGGCTACACCAGCCTGTTGCCGGAAGCATCGCTCGGCTGGCACGGTGACCTTGGTGCGGTTTTTACCTCGGACGACGCGCTGGCCGACGCGATGCGCCTGCGCCGCGACGCCGGTGCGCCGATGATGGACCAGCAGCTATCTGCCGTGTTCGATCTGCTTGACCGGTTTGACACCGCGCTGCAGCGCCGCATGCGGGTAGCGGCGAGCTATGAGGCCTTGTTCTCCGGCCGATTGCCGCGCGTCGGGCGCCAGCGCGACCGCGGCTGCGCGTTTTCTTACTACGCCCTGCTGCTAGAAGAGCGTGCGCGCCTGCGCGCCGCACTCGATGACCTCGGCATTGCCACCACCATCCACCCGCTTCCCTTGCACTTGCAGCGCGACTACGCCTTCCTTGGCGCGGCCGAACGCTGCCCGGTCGCCACCCAATTGGCGGCGCTGGTGCTGTGCCTGCCCATCGACAGCAGCATGGACGAACTGCAGGCGACCCGGGTCGCGGAAGCCGTGCTGCGCGTGGCCGGCGTGCCGATGCCGTACGCGTAGGAAGCTGCGCGGCGGCGGCACACCTCGCAGGGGACTCGCCGGCGGGGCGCCCGCTGCCCCTGCGCCTCGGTGGTGGCGAAGGCGCGCCTGCTTGCGCTGCGCGGCCACCTGGTCCTGGGGCT
>NZ_SPUM01000069.1 GCF_004614195.1 Massilia horti
TTCGTATTTTTTGTGAACATTTGATTTTTTAAGTAATCAGCTGACCGAAGCCAGCCGGCACCTTCATCAAACGCCCACACTTATCGACTGTTGATTGTTAAAGAACCGTTGTTCGGGCGCCCGCCGAGGGCTGCCTTGCTGCGTTCTGCGAATCGTTGTGTTCGTCAGCAGCAGAGAAGCGAAATTATGCAGTGTTTCGCGATGATCGTCAACTTCTTTTTTTCCTGCGCCCCAGTTTCCCGCGGCCTCGTTGCTCGTTCAACTACTTGATTTCATTGTCGTTTTCAGCGAGGACGCGAACTATAGCAAAGCCCGGGCGGGGTGCGCAAGACTTTTTTGCAGCCAGATTCCAGGCATGCTCTGCGGTGCTTACTTCCCGTCGAAGTTCGGCTGGCGTTTCTCGAGGAATGCCGACATGCCTTCCTTCTGTGCCGGGGTGCCGAACGCGGCATGGAAGTAGCGGCGCTCGTAGCGCACGCCTTCGGACAGCGTGGTTTCGAACGCGCGGTTTACGGAATCCTTGATCGCCATCGCGACCGTGACCGGCATCGCAGCGATCGCCTGGGCGACACCCAGCGACTCTTCCATGACCTTGTCGGCCGGGTACACGCGCGAAATCAGGCCGGTGTTCAGCGCCTCTTGCGCATCGATCATGCGCGCGGTCAGCAGCATGTCCATTGCCTTGGACTTGCCGATCGCCCGCGGCAAGCGCTGGGTGCCGCCCGCGCCCGGCGTCACGCCGACCTTGATTTCCGGCTGGCCGAACTTGGCCGTGTCGGCCGCGATCAGGAAGTCGCACATCATCGCCAGTTCACAGCCGCCACCCAGCGCATAGCCGGAGACGACGCCGATCACGGGCTTTCTCACATTAAGGATGTGCTCCCAGTTGCGGCCGATGTAATTGCCGGGATAGGTGTCGGCGTAGGTGTAGTTGGCCATCGCCGCGATATCCGCACCCGCCGCGAATACCTTCTCGCTCCCGGTCAGGATGATCACGTGGATCGCGGGGTCGGCGTCGAATTTATAAAGCGCGTCACCCAACTCGTTCATCATGTTGTCGTTAAGCGCGTTCATCGCCTTCGGACGGTTCAGGCGGATCACGGCCACCTTGTCATGCGTTTCGATCAGCAGGTCTGCGTATTGCATGGGACACCCCTTGTTGAGAATGACGGACTGCGCGATTGTAGCGCCTCGCATGGCATGAATGGCAAGTTCCGCTGGTATGATTGCTCTTTAGCTAAGACTAGTGAGATTTCCATGCAGCGCCTGTCGCCAGAGCTGGCAGTAACGCAAGCCGTACCCAATCCGCTGCGCAGCCCCGACTTCCGGCGCCTGTGGTTCAGCAATGCGCTGACCAATTTCGGTGCCCAGATCACAATGCTGGCCCTGCCCATCTGCGCGGCACTCATGCTGCACGCGACGCCGGCGCAGATGGGCGCGCTGGCCGCGCTCGAGACCATACCCTTCCTGCTGTTCGGCCTGCCCGCCGGCGTACTGCTCGATCGCAGCCGACGCCTACCCATCATGCTGTGCAGCGACCTGATGGTGGCGCTCGCGCTCACCAGCGTGCCCCTCGCATGGTGGTCCGGCATTCTCTCGATCCACTGGCTATACGCGGTCGGCTTTGTGATCGGCACCGGCTACGTGGTCGGCGGCGGCGCCGAACAGGTGTTCCTCACCTTCCTCGTAGGGCGCGACGGATTGGTCGATGCGCAGGCACGCTTCGCATCAACCGAATCCGCGTCGCGCCTGCTAGGCCCAGGCATGGCGGGCGCGCTGGTGCAAGTCCTTGGAGCGCCGCTCGCCGTGCTATGTAATGCGGCCGGTTTTGCCGTCTCGTTGTGGAATCTGCGGCGCATCCGCGCCCGCGAGCCGCGCCCGCCGGTCAAGGACACTCACCCGGGCCGCGAAATGCTCGACGGCCTGATGTTCGTATGGCGCCACCCGGTGCTGCGCAAGCTGGCATGGGTTTCTGGCGGCTGGCATCTGCTGTTCTATGCGTTCATGGCCCTGCAGGTCCTGTTTGCCACCCGTGTGCTCGGGATGGCGCCGGGCATAATGGGCACCGCCCAGATGATGGGCGGCCTCGGCGTGCTGGCTGGCTCGCTGCTGGTAAAACGGCTGTCCGTGCGCCTGGGCACCGACGGCACACTCAAGGCCGGGCTGTTCTCCAGCGCGTTGGGGCTGGTCCTGCTGCCCTGCGCAGGGCCCGCCATGTTCGGCAGCGCCATTGCCGGCATCGCCGTGTTTGCAATTGCGATCTTCTGGATCGACTGCGGCGCGACCCTGTTCTTCATCCCGTACGGCGCCCTGCGTCAGCGCGTGACGCCGGACCCATTGCTCGGGCGAATGGTAGCCACGATGCGCTTTTTGACCGTGGCCATGGCGCCGCTTGGCGCAATGGCCGCGGGATGGCTCGCCCAGGAAATCAGTGTGCGCACGGCGTTGATCTGCGTTGGCGCGGCCGCAGCCGCGCTATCGATCGCGGTCGCTGTCAGCGGCCTGCCGCAAGTGAAGGATTAATTCAGCGCGCCGCCTGGGCCGCCGTGGGATTTGGCATCAGGACCCAGATCGTGCCCTGTTGCTTCATGCGTCCCGCATTATCCGGCGCCGAGCCGCCGAAGCCGAAGAAGAAATCAGCCCTGACCGCGCCACGGATCGCCCCGCCCGTATCCTGTGCCATCACGAGGCGGCGCATCGGCACCTCGCTGCCAGCCTCGGTGGTCGCCAGGAACAGCGGCGCGCCAAGCGGCAGGTATTTGGGATCGATCGCGACCGAACGCGCGGGCGTGAGCGGCACGCCGAGAGCACCCTTCGGGCCGACGCCGGGGTCGGGCAAGCGCTCCTCTCTAAAGAAGATGTAGCTCGGGTTGACGTTGAAAAGCTCCTGGCGGCGCTCTGGGTGCGCGGCAATCCAGGCCTTGATGCCCTGCGCCGTCGCCTGCTCCACGGTCAGCTCGCCCTGTTCGACCAGCCAGCGGCCGATTGCCTTGTACGGGTGGCCGTTCTGGTCTGCGTAAGCGATACGCACGGTCTCGCCCGAGTCGTCCAGGCGCACGCGCCCGGAACCCTGCACTTCGAGGAAGAACGCCTCGACCGGATCGTTCACCCACAGCAGTTCCTTGCCAGGCAGGTTGGCGCGCTCAATTTCCGCCCGTGTGCTGTACGGGACCACGGACTTGCCGACCAGCCGTCCGCGCAACCGCATGCCCTTCAGGTTCGGGTACACGCTCGCCAGGTCGATGGTGAGCAGATCGTCCGGCACTTTATATAACGGGGTCTGGTAGGCGCCGCCGCGCTTGCGCGACCCATACAGCATCGGCTCGTAATAACCGGTGATCAGGCCCTGTTCCGAACCATCCTCGGCGCGAATCAGGTTGGGCACGAACCAGGACTCGAAATACTGGCGGATCGCATTGCCGTCGCGGACATCGACAAGCCTGGCCGCCGCACACGCGGCCTTCCAGTCATCCTTTGTCGTCAGCGCCCGGCACGACGCGGCGAAGGCCGGCCACGCCTGACGCAGGTCGTCCTGTTCCCAGCCAGGCAGCGCGCCAAAGCTCGTGGGAGTCATCAGCGGCGCGGGCGGGGGCGGGGGCGCAACCGGCGGCGCAGGCACCGCGATCGGCCCGACTGGCGGGGGCATCGTCACCGGCGGCGGCGTGGTGGCCGGCGGCTTGGGCTGCTGGACCGGCGCGGTCGAACAGGCGGCCAGCAGGAACGAGACGATGGCGAGGGAAGCAGGTACACTGCGGCGTGTCGAAAGCATAAGGACCGATATGTGGATCTTGATGTTGGAAGCAGGAGCGGCGCTGTTCCTGCTCATATTTATTGTGTGGTGGACGATGTTCCACGGCCGCGAACCGTCCGAGCGCGACCAGAAGAAGCCGGCCGCGACCAAGGAAAACGATACGCCCGAGCGCTGATCAGTGCAAGGTGCGTGGCAAGGACAGCACGAATTCGGGGATCGGCACTTCGAAGCGGTGCCCATCCTCGGCCACGCAGAAGTACTCGCCGCGCATCGACCCCTGGGGCGTCGCCAGCTGGGTGCCGCTGGTGTATTCGAACTGCTCGCCCGGCTGCAGCAGCGGCTGGTGGCCGACCACGCCCAGGCCCGACACTTCCTCGGTGTGGTTGTTAGCGTCGGTGATCACCCAGTGGCGAGCGATCAATTGAGTGGGCACCGTGCCCGTGTTCTGGATGGTGATGGTGTAGGTGAACACGAAGGTGGTCCGATCCGGGTTGGACTGCTCCGGCAGGTATTGGGTCCTGACGGTGACAGCGAAATCGTAGACGGGCATCGGCGTTTTCCTCGTGTTGAAGTTTCAAGTTGCTTGTTCGTATCCGCCGGGCCGGACAGCGGCGCGCGGCAGGATGCAATGATAACGCCTGCAGCGAAAAGGCGGCGGCACCGCGTCTTTTGAGCGGAAAATGGCCCCATCAGCGTACAATATCGGATTCCCGATAAACGCAATGCCAGCCATGACCACCTACCGCATCGCCCCCAGCATCCTGTCCGCCGACTTTGCCCGCCTTGGCGAAGAAGTACGCAATGTCGTCGCCGCCGGCGCCGACATCATCCACTTCGACGTAATGGACAACCATTATGTTCCCAACCTGACCGTCGGCCCGCTGGTTTGCGAGGCGATCCGCCCGCACGTGCAGGTGCCGATCGACGTGCACCTGATGGTCAAGCCGGTCGACCGCATCATCCCTGACTTCGCCAAGGCCGGCGCCAACATCATCACCTTCCACCCGGAGGCATCGGAACACCTCGACCGCACGCTGCAGCTCATTCGCGACAACGGCTGCAAGGCCGGCCTGGTGTTCAACCCGGCCACCCCGATGCACTACCTCGACCACGTGATGGACAAGATCGACATCATCCTGATCATGTCGGTCAACCCGGGCTTTGGCGGCCAGTCGTTCATTCCCGAAGCGCTGAACAAGATCGCGATTGCTCGCCGCAAGATCGACGAATCGGGCCGCGACATCATGCTGGAGGTCGATGGCGGCATCAAGATCGAGAACATCGCCGCCGCGGCCCAAGCCGGCGCCGACACCTTCGTGGCCGGTTCCGCCATTTTCGGCAAGCCTGACTACAAAGCCGTGATCGACGCGATGCGCGATCAACTGGCCGCCGTCAAATAATGCATGCAGGCGCGGCGGCGATCCGGGCCGCCATCATCGACCTGGACGGCACGATGCTCGATACCGTGCCCGACTTCGAACTGGCCTTGAACGGCATGCGCGCCGAGCTGGGGCTGGCGCCGATCACCCAGGGCCAAATCAAGCCGATGGTCGGCAAGGGCTCGGAAAAGCTGATCCGCGACGTGCTCTCGCTCGACTTCGATCCGCCCCGGGTGGATCAGCATTTCGTCTGCGCGATGGCGGCCTACCAGCGCCACTACCTGGCGATCAACGGGCAGCGCAGCACGCTGTACGCGGGCGTGCTGGAGGGCTTGGCCGCATTGCGCGACCTGGGCCTGCGCCTGGCGTGCGTGACCAACAAGCCGATCGCGTTCACGCGCCCGCTGCTGGCGCAAAAGGGGCTGGCGCCGTGGTTCGATCTGGTCTACGGCGGCGACTCGCTGCCCCGGAAAAAGCCCGATCCACTGCCATTGTTGCAAGTGTGCCGCGACTTCGGGCTGGACCCGGCACAGGTCGTTGCCATCGGCGATTCTTCGAATGACGCCGAGGCGGCACGCGCCGCCGGCTGTTTCGTATTGACTGTTCCATATGGTTATAACCACGGAAAGCCTGTGCAAGAAGTTAATTCCGATGGTATAGTTAATTCGCTGCTGGATGCAGCCAATTGGATACAAGCGCACAACCGCGCCACAAATTAACCCTCTCACTCCACATGTTTTTCGCCAAAAAACACATCGTGAACCCAACCGGTGCCCATGAGGCCTGGCTGTGGCGACGCTGGCAATCCTGGGCTAACTGACCCCTGAACGATTGCTGCCGGCTCACGCACCTGCCGGCAGGTTTTTTGTAGAAATCGCCGCCCGTCCCTCCTCCATTTGGCGGCCGCCGGAGAAAAGCATGACCGAACTCGAATTCAAATCGCTGGCCAAAGAAGGCTACAACCGTATTCCTTTGATCGCGGAAGCGTTCGCCGATCTCGAAACCCCGCTCACGCTGTATCTCAAGCTGGCCCAGTCGCAGGACGCCGGCAGGAACACTTTCCTGCTCGAGTCGGTCGTCGGCGGCGAACGCTTCGGGCGCTATTCGTTCATCGGCCTGCCCGCCAAAACGATCCTCAAGACCACCGGCAACCGCACCGAGATCATCCAGGGCGGCAGCGTGGCCGAAACCCACGAGGGCAATCCGCTCGACTTCATCGAACAGTACCGGGCGCGCTTCAAGGTGGCGCTGCGCCCCGGCCTGCCGCGCTTCGTCGGCGGCCTGGCCGGCTACTTCGGCTACGACACGGTTCGCCACATCGAGAGGAAGCTGGCGGGCAAGGCGCCGCGCGACGACCTGGGCCTGCCGGACATCCAGCTGATGCTGACCGAGGAACTGGCGGTGATCGACAACCTGTCGGGCAAGCTGTACCTGATCGTGTACGCCGACCCGGCGCAGCCGGAAGCCTACGTCAAGGCGCGCCAGCGCCTGAAAGACCTGCGCATGATGCTGCGCCGAAGCGTCGACGCGCCGGTCACCTCCAGCTCGGTGCGCACCGAAGCCGTGCGCGACTTCTCGAAAGAGGATTACCTCAAGGCGGTGGCGGTGGCCAAGGAATACGTGATGGCCGGCGACCTGATGCAGGTGCAGATCGGCCAGCGCATCCGCAAACCCTACGTCGACTCGCCGCTGTCGCTGTACCGCTCGCTGCGCTCGCTGAACCCGTCGCCGTACATGTACTACTACAACTTCGGGGACCTGCAGATCGTCGGCTCCTCGCCTGAGATCTTGGTGCGCAACGAAGCCGAGCCGGATGGCGGCAAGAAGGTCACGCTGCGCCCGATCGCCGGCACCCGTCCGCGCGGCGCGACCGCGGAGCGCGACGCCGAACTGGCCAGGGAACTGCTGGCCGACCCGAAGGAGATCGCCGAGCACGTGATGCTGATCGACCTGGCGCGCAACGACATCGGCCGCATCGCCAAGACCGGCACGGTCAAGGTCACCGACCGCATGGTCATCGAAAAATACTCGCACGTGCAGCACATCGTCTCGAACGTCGAAGGCATCCTTTCGGACGGCATGTCGAACCTGGACGTGCTGCGCGCGACCTTCCCAGCCGGGACGCTCACCGGCGCGCCGAAAGTGCGCGCGATGGAAGTGATCGACGAACTGGAGCCGGTCAAGCGCGGCATCTACGGCGGCGCCTGCGGCTATCTCTCGTTCGGCGGCGAGATGGACGTGGCGATCGCGATCCGCACCGGCGTGATCAAGGACGGCAACCTGTACGTGCAGGCGGCGGCGGGAATCGTCGCCGACTCGATCCCCGAGATGGAGTGGCAGGAAACCGAGAACAAGGCGCGCGCCGTGCTGCGCGCGGCCGAGCAAGTGCAAGACGGCCTGGATGGGGAGATCTGAGATGCTGCTGATGATCGACAACTACGATTCGTTCACCTACAACATTGTGCAGTACTTCGGTGAACTGGGCGAACAGGTGCGCACGGTGCGCAACGATGAAATTACGCTTTCCGATATCGCCGCGATGAAGCCCGATCGCATCTGCATTTCGCCGGGACCAAAGGCGCCCAAGGACGCCGGGGTGTCGGTCGACGTGCTCAAGGAATTCAAGGGCACGATCCCGATCCTCGGTGTGTGCCTGGGCCACCAGGCGATCGGTGAAGCGTTCGGTGGCAAGGTGATCCGGGCCAAGCAGGTCATGCACGGCAAGACCTCGCTGATCGCGCACACCGGCGAAGGCGTGTTCAAGGACTTGCCCAGCCCGTTCACCGTGATCCGCTACCACTCGCTGGCGATCGAACGCGCCTCGCTGCCCGACTGCCTGGAAGTGACTGCATGGACCGACGACGGCGAAATCATGGGCGTGCGGCACAAGGAATACGACATCGAGGGCGTGCAGTTCCACCCTGAGTCGATCCTGTCCGAGCACGGCCACGCCCTGCTGAAGAACTTCCTCGACCGCACCTGACTTTTCCCG
Organism: Massilia horti; assembly: GCF_004614195.1. Taxonomy (GTDB): domain Bacteria; phylum Pseudomonadota; class Gammaproteobacteria; order Burkholderiales; family Burkholderiaceae_D; genus Telluria; species Telluria horti. The sequence goes on from NZ_SPUM01000069.1 coordinate 8,123, forward strand.
GAACCTGCCATGCCGATCACCCCACAAGAAGCACTGCTGCGCTGCATTGAACACCGCGAGATCTTCCACGACGAGATGCTGCACCTGTTCCGTCAGATCATGTCCGGCGAGATGAGCCCGACCATGATCGCGGCCCTCACCGTTGGCCTGCGGGTAAAGAAGGAAACCATCGGCGAGATCACCGCGGCGGCGCAGGTAATGCGCGAGTTCTCGACCAAAGTGCCGATGGCCGACACCACCAACCTGGTCGACATCGTCGGCACTGGCGGCGACGGCGCCCACACCTTCAACATCTCGACCGCGTCGATGTTCGTGGCCGCTGCCGGTGGCGCGCGCGTGGCCAAGCACGGCGGGCGCAGCGTGTCCTCGTCGTCCGGCAGCGCGGATGTGATCGAGTCGCTCGGTGCGCATTTGGACCTCAAGCCCGAACAGATCGCGCAGTCGATCGCGCAGACCGGCATCGGCTTCATGTTCGCGCCCAACCATCACGCCGCGATGAAGCACGCGGCGCCGGTGCGGCGCGAACTGGGCGTGCGCACGATCTTTAATATCCTGGGACCGCTGACCAACCCCGCCGGCGCGCCGAATATCCTGATGGGCGTGTTCCACCCGGACCTGGTCGGCATCCAGGTGCGCGTGCTTCAGCGCCTGGGCGCGCAGCATGCGCTGGTGGTCTGGGGCCGCGACAACATGGACGAAGTGTCGCTCGGCGCCGGCACACTCGTCGGTGAACTGGTGAACGGCGAGATCCGCGAATACGAAATCCATCCGGAAGACTTCGGCCTGTCGATGATCGCGAGCCGCAACCTGAAGGTTGCCAACGCCGAGGAATCGAAGGCCAAGGTGATGGAAGCGCTGCGCGGCGAGCCTGGTCCGGCGCACGACGTGGTGGCGCTCAATGCCGGCACCGCGCTTTACGCAGCCGGCGTCGTGCCGTCGATCGAGGCGGGCCTGGCCAAGGCGCGCGAGACGATCGCCTCGGGCGCGGCACTGGCCAAGCTCGACCAGTTCGTGCAGGTGACGCGCCAGCTCGGGCGGGCCGCCTGATGGCGGGCATCCACGACCTCGCACTGTTCGTCGTCTCAGGCCTGCTGCTTAACATCCTGCCCGGGCCGGATTCGCTGCTGATCATGACCCGCAGCGCCACCCAGGGCTGGCGTGCCGGCAGCGCGGCGGCTTTGGGCATCGGCGCCGGCACTTTTGTTCACATCTTGGCCGCTGCACTCGGACTGTCCGCGGTACTGGCCACGTCCGCCGCCGCGTTCACCGTGGTCAAGCTGGTGGGCGCAGCCTACATCCTGTACATGGCGGTCGGCCTGTTGAAAAGCAGGAAGCGCGACGACGATCCGGCGCCGCTCGCGGTGACGCCGCTGCCCTATCGGACGATTTTCGCGCAGGGTTTCCTCACCAATGTGCTCAATCCCAAGGTGGCGCTGTTCTTCCTCGCGTTCGTCCCGCAGTTCATCAGCGCCGACGCGCCGAACCATCCGCTCGCCTTCATCATCCTCGGCTGCATCTTCAACATCAACGGCACGCTTTGGTGCCACGCGCTGGCCCTGTTCACGGCCAAGGCAAGTGAGCGCATCAAGGTCAATCCGGCTGTATCGCTGTGGCTGAACCGCGCCACCGGCGGCCTGTTCATCTGGCTCGGCGTCAAACTCGCGCTGTCGAAGCAACACTAAGAGGTTTACAAGATCATCATGTCCGACATCCTAAATAAAATCCTGTCGGTCAAGGCCGACGAAGTGGCCGCGGCCAAGAAGTACCGTGATCTCGCCAGCCTGCGGCGTGAAGTCGAATCCGACAACGAGGCGCGGCGCGCGATCCGCGGTTTCGAAAACAGCCTGCGAACCAACATTGCCGCCGGCAGCGCCGGCGTGATCGCCGAGGTCAAAAAGGCATCGCCGTCCAAGGGCGTGCTGCGCCCGGATTTCAAGCCGGCGGAAATTGCAGCCAGCTACGAGTCGCATGGCGCATCGTGCCTGTCGGTGCTGACCGACGTGCAGTTTTTCCAGGGATCGCCCGATTACCTGCGCCAGGCGCGCGCCGCCTGCGCCCTGCCCGTAATCCGCAAGGACTTCATCGTCGACATGTACCAGGTCTACGAAGCGCGCGCGATGGGCGCCGATGCGATCCTGTTGATCGTGGCCGCACTGGATCACGGCCTGATGGCGGAGTTGGAAGCCTGTGCCCAGGAACTCGGCATGGACGTGCTAGTCGAAGTACATGACGGTGATGAGTTGACCGCTGCACTGAAGCTGCGTAGCAGTCTGCTTGGCATTAACAACCGCAATCTGCGCACCTTCGAGACCTCGCTCGAAACCACGATCGGCCTGCTCCCGCGCATCCCTGCGGACAAGCTGGTGGTGACCGAATCCGGAATCATGGTGCCGGACGACGTAAAGCGCATGCGCGACGCCAACGTGCATGCGTTCCTGGTGGGCGAGGCGTTCATGCGCGCGCCTGATCCTGGCGCTGAATTACGACGACTATTTAGCTGACCATGAAAACTACCATCCGCACAAGAATCCTTCCCTTCTTCGTTTTGGCAAGCTTGTGCGGATGCGGGACAATCGCATCCGTCGCGACTTCCGCCATTTCCTCCATGGTCAGCCTCACCGGCCGCGCCTTTGAATCCAAATCCAGTCAACCTGCCGCGGCGCCGCCCTCGCCCCAGCTGGACGCCTACAAGACCGAAGTCGCCCAGCAAGTGGTGCAGCATAATCCGGAGCGCGTGTTCAGCGGGCAGCTGCCGGACATGCTGCCGGCGATCGTGGTCCTGAACGTGACGGTGGACAAGGATGGGCGGCTCACCGATGTGGCCGTGCAAAGATCGCGCGATCCGGACGCGTCGCGGGTGGCGCTCGATTCGATGCGGCGCATCGGGACCTTGCCCAAGCCGGTCAACCTGCTGGCGAATAACAGCGACTCGGTGACGTTTTCCGAAACGTTCCTGTTCGATTCGCAGTACCGGTTCCAGTTGCGCAGTTTGGCGGGGGTGCAGTAGTACCAGATTCGCACGGTGCAAACGAATCGTTATGACGGCGGCGCCCGAGTGGGCGTAGGGTGCGCACCTGTGCGCACGCGGTTCGCGAACGCAGCGTAGTGAAGCCGTAGCCGCGAGTCGGCATACGATGACCGCGTGCGCACAGGTCCTCGGCGGCCCCGCGCCCCCTACGGAAAAGCGGATTACTGCGCGCTCGGCCGCAGCGGACCTGCCGCCTGCTTCTTGCCCGCCGCCGGCGCATGGGTCAGGGTGATGCACGGCACCCGGTCGCCCTGCAAGGTGACCTCGAACGTCATCAACTCGTCGCGCCGGAACGCGTGCACGTCCACGGTGTCCCCGACCCGGTAACGCGCAAGCAGCGTGTCCAGGTTCGACGGATTGCCCGTCACGCGCAACCCATCGATCGCGATGACCACGTCCCCCGCCGACAGGCCGGCCTGGTGCGCCGGCCCGCCCTCATGCACGTTGGCCAGCTTGGCGCCGCCGCTGTCGCGCCCGATCCCGGCGTCGAGCGACGGTCTGGTGGTCTTGCGCTCGTCAACCAGCTTGACGCCGAACGGCGCGAACAGCTTGGCCAGCGGCAGGTCCTCGGTGCCGCGCACGTAGCGCTCGAACAGCGGCTTGAGTTTAAGACCCGTGACTTCGTCGAACAGCGCCTCCACTTCGTGCTCGGTCACGCCGCGCCCCACCGACGGATAAAAGTCGCGCCCGTAACGCTCCCACAATGCCAGCATCACGTCGTCCAGCGATTTGGCGCCGCCAGTCTTGGCGCGGATCGTCAGGTCGAAGGCGAGCGCGATGAGCGAACCCTTGGTGTAGTAGCTGATGATCGCATTGGCGGCGTTTTCGTCCTGCCGGTAGTACTTGCTCCAGGCGTCGAAGCTCGACTCGGCCACGCTCTGCTTGGTCCGTCCGCTGCCACGCAGGACGCTGCCGATGGTCTTGGCGAGCAGTTTGAAATAGGTCGGCTCGCCGATAATCCGGCTCCTGACCAGCATCAGGTCGTCGTAATAACTGGTGAACCCTTCGAACAACCACAGCAGCGGCGTATAGTTCTCGACCTGCAAGTCGTACGGCGCAAACACCGCCGGCTTGATGCGCTTGACGTTCCAAGTGTGGAAATACTCGTGGCTGCACAGGCCCAGGAACTTCAGGTAGCCCTCCCCCGGTTCGGCGCCCTTGGGCATCGCGGTGCTCGGCAGGTCGGCACGCGAGCAGATCAGCGCGGTCGAGGCACGGTGTTCGAGTCCACCGTAACCGTCGCCCACCACCATGGTCTGGAACACGTAGCGGTCCATCGGCGCCTTCTTCGTCTTCGGTTCGAAGAACGCGATCTGGGCTTCGCAGATCGCCTTCAGGTCGGCCTGCAGACGCGCCATGTCCAGGTTGGGCACGCGGCCGGTGATCACGATGTCGTGCGGGACGCCATGTGCCTTGAAGCTGGCAAGCTCGAATTCGCCCATCTCGACCGGGTGGTCGATCAGCTCATCGTAATTGGACGCGATATAGGTGCCGAAGCCATAGCGCTTGGCGCCCAGTTCCGGCAGCGCCGTGGCCACGCGCCAGTTTTGAGCGGCCGGGTCGGCCGGCTGCTGGAGATCGACCATGTGTGGCGTCTCTTCCTGGCCAAGTACGCGCAGGTAGACGCTGGTGCCGTTGAAGAAGCCGTGGGTCTGGTCCAGGTGGGCGGCGCGCACCGACAGGTCCCAGGCATAGACTTCGTAATGCAGGCTAAGGGGCCCTGGCGTCGGGTCGGCGCGCCAGGAGTGCTTGTCCAGCTTGGTCAGCGGGACCTCGATGCCGTTGGATTCGGCACGGATGCGCACGATATTGCGCGCGAATTCACGGATCATGTAGCTGCCCGGTATCCACGCCGGCAGCGCGAACACCTGGCCTTCGGGCGACGGATTGGCGAGCGTGACGGTCACATCGAACAGGTGGCCGGCCAGGTCCTTGGGGACGATGGAATACTGGATGCAGGCCTGCTGCCTTTTTTTCTGGGATGGTTTTTTCATGGTCTGGTGAGTCTCGTTATTATTCGCTCATGCCTTACAACGGCACGTCGTGCGCAGACGACGGGCTGTGGCCGTAGGCAATGGCTTGTTTTTTTGTAGTGTAATCGGATTCCATTACACCGGGGAGCACGAGTTTTACAAATCCGCCACAGTATCGATGTCGCGGAAGATGCCGCAGTCGCGGACCTCGACCCCGGTGACCCGGTTAGCCTCCAGGATGGACCGGGCGCCCTGGTCGCCTGCAACCGCCAGCAGTGCCGGCAGGTTCCCTGCCCTGAACGCGACGGGATTGCCGCGCCGCCCGTGCAGCATGGGAGCAGCGATGGCGGCGCCCGCAACCAGCGTATCGGCCAGCGCACGGATCGTGCGCGGTTCGACGAACGGCATGTCGCCCAGTGCCACCAGCCAGCCGCCGGCGGCGGGCAGCGAATGGCGGATCGCATGCACCAGCGAGGTCGCCATGCCGCTGTCGGCGCCGGGGCAAACGGTTACCTCGCAACCCAGGTTCCGCAGCAAGTCGCCGACGCCGCCGTCAAAAGGCGGCACGACCGCGATCACCCTGGGAAGAACGGAAAGGAGATTGCGCGCGCTGGCGGCGACGACCAGCTCGCCGCCGGACAGCCGCTGCAGCAGCTTGTTGCGCGCGCCGTCGGGATCGAAGCGGCGGCCCCGGCCCGCCGCCAGCAGGATGCCGACAGGTGTGTCATTGGCGCGAGCGGCAACGTCAAGATTCATCCACTCTTTATGCAATGGCGGCCTCCTATGCCAGGGGTTGGCCGCGTCCTTGATGGCCGCGCGGGCCCGCTGTGTCTATTTAATCGATTCCAGCTTTGTTTCCAGCGTCTGCTGGTCGACCGCGCCTGGAATGCGGGTGCCGTCAGTGAAGAAAATCGCAGGCGTTCCCTGGATGTGCAGCTTCTGGCCCAGGGCCAGAACCTGCTCGTTGGGAGACTTGCAGTCGGCGGGTGCCGCCGGCGGCAACTTGCCGTTGATCATCCAGTCGTCCCAGGCCTTGGCCCGGTCCGGAGCGCACCAGATGTTGTGCGACTTGACGACCGAATCTTCGGACAAGATGTTGTACATGAACGTGTAAATGGTCACGTTGTTCATGTTCTTGAGCGTGGTCTGGCGCAGGCGCTTGCAATAGCCGCAGTTCGGATCCTCGAACACCGCGATCACCCGCTTGCCGTCACCCTTGACCTGCTTGATCGCATCTTGGAACGGCAAGTCCGAGAACTTGATCTTGTTGATCTCGTCGATGCGAGCGCGGGTCAGGTCCTGCGAGGTCTTGGCGTCGTACACGTGGCCGATGATCAGGTACTGGCCTTTCTTGTCGGTGTACAGGATGTCGCCGGCCACACGTACCTCATACAGGCCGGAATACGGGGTTTCCTTGACCGACTCGATCTTTGCTCCGCCCAGGCGCGGCTCGAGCGCCTTCTTGATAGTTGCCTCGACCGGTTCGGCACCGACGCAAGACGCGATCAGGCCCGTCGCCAGCAATACGGCGAGCTTACTCTTAACCATTGCAAATTCCTTAATGAAAGACTTACTTGCCCATCGCATGCGCCATCAGGCGACGCTTAACAATCGGCAACTTATCCAGCAAGTTTAATCCCAAATTGCGCACAACGCGCAGGGGTTCGAGATTGGCGCTGAACAAACGTTCGAGGCCATCGGTGGTCAGTTGCATCAGCAGCACCTCTTCCTTGCGCGCCCGGGCGTAACGGGCCAGTACGCGCTCATCACCGATGCTACGCTGGTCCTCGCGCTCGTGGATGACCTTGAGCAAGTCAACCACGTCGCCAAAACCGAGGTTCATGCCGTGCCCGGCAAGCGGATGCACCGCATGCGCCGCGTCGCCGATCAGCGCCACACGGGGCGCGACGACCGAATGCGGGCGCACCAGCGCCAGCGGCACTGCCTTGGCCACTTCCGGCTGCAGCGGCTTGAGCGGCCCCAGCTTGTTCTCCGCATACTCGCCCAGCCGGATCGCCAGTTCGCCGAGCGACTCGTCCATCAGGATATCGGCCAGCGCTTCCGGCGCCGACCACACCAGCGATACGCGCTGGCCCGGCAACGGCAGCAGCGCGATGATGCCCTCGGAACAGGTGAACCACTGGTAGGCGACGCCGTGGTGCGGCTTGTCGCACGAAAAATTGGCGACGATGGCGCGCTGGTGATATGTGCGGTAATCCATGCCGATGCCGCACTGGCCGCGCACCCACGACTCGCGCCCGTCCGCCCCGATCACGAGCGTGCTCTCGATCGCGGTGCCTGCCTCCAGCTCCACCCTGGCGCTGTCCTGCCCGGCCACCAGCCTGCTCGCGCGGCCGCTCACGAACTGCACGTTGTGCGCGAACTTGAGCGCGGCGTCGAGCGCCTGGTTCAGGTTGCTGTCTTCGACGATCCACGCCAGCGTGCCAACGTGGGCACCGAACGCGTCGAACATCAGGCCCCCGGCATGGGCGCCGTCGCCGCTGATCACCATCGAGTCGATCGGCGCCACGCGCGCCAGGTCGAGGGCGCCCCACACCTTAAGCGCGGTCAGCAGATTGTGCGCCGTGTGGTTGAGCGCGTAGACGCGCACGTCCCATGGTTTGTCGCCGGCTGAACTGGCGATAGCTGGCGCCGGCCGCGCGGGCGGAGCCAGCAGGGTCACGGTGTGCCCGGCCTGCGCAAATCCAAGGGCCGCAGTCTTTGCGATCGCGCCATTGCCAACGATGCAGACGTCGCTGCGGTACTGTACGGGGATCGGGGATGATGTGGTCATGTGCGCATTATAACGAGAGTCGCGCTGCGCCCGCGCTCGCCGCCTTTGGCAAAAAATCAGGCGAGGACTTGCAGAGCCGGAATTCGGTGGCTATAATCATGCCTCTCTTGGCCTGGTAGCTCAGTTGGTAGAGCAGAGGATTGAAAATCCTTGTGTCGGTGGTTCGATTCCGCCCCGGGCCACCAAGAACATACTTTACAGAACGCCAACCCATGCAGGTTGGCGTTTTTGTTTCCGGGACAGGAAGTCCGACTGCCCGGTAGATTCCCGGTCCGGCAGAGCAATCGGATCTGGCTATGCGGTCTCGCGCTGCTTTGCCGCGATCATCTCATCGAACAGGGCCGCAGGGAAAGCCGCGACCTGGTAGCGTGGCGGAAAGACGGACATTTCCTGCAGCAAGTTGGCGTGGCGCTCCAACAGCGTTTGCCAGTCAACGAGGACGAAATCGAAGCCTCCATCGGTCCTTGGCCGCCCCAGTGCAACGAAATCAGTCTTCGGCAGCATGCCGGCGGTGACTTCCTCGTTCCAGGTGCAAAAGGAAACGATGCGTCCGTCTTTTTTCATGGTGCTGAACGAGGCGACGAAGATATCCTGGCCGTCACGCTCATGGGCTTTTTCCAACTGTTGCTGCTGGTCCGCATAATCCGACATGGCAACGTCGCGTTCCATTGCGCGCAGGCTTTCGCGCACTTGGGCATCCTGCGGTTCATATACGTCCAGCCTGCCATCGACGACCTTGTACATTGCCGTCGAACACCAGCGGCTCGAATCCTGCAGCGCCTGGCCCGCCAATGCCAGCATTGCGAGCTGCGCTGCGGCGTTGTTATCCGGCGCCAGCAGCAGCGTTTCGCGCGTGGGGATCATGACGACTGGGTCTCCGCTGGCGACACCCCGGAACAGCAAGTCGGGAAGCAGAATACGTGAGCTGTCATAGGCATCGAGCCAGTTGCTCCGGGTGAGCCCGGGGGCGCCTTCGATGGCGCAGAAATTGTCGATGCTCCGGTTGCGCAGATTGTCCATCGCCGCTTCCAAGGCCGTCTCGAAAGTCACACCCCACTCCTTGAGCTGCGCCTCCATGACGATACTCAGCGACTGCTCTGCGTCGAATGCCAGCGCCAGCACCACATCAGGGCCGAAATCGCGATAGGCCAAGCCGCCTTCGCCACGCTTGTCCAGCGGCGTCTCGCGCATCACGTAATCGAGCAAGGACTTCCTGCGCAGGACAGGCAGCAGAAACGACCTGACCTCTTCAAACGTGAGAGGCGCCACAGGCGGGTTCAGCATGCCTTCGACAAACTGGGCCATGACCTTTTCCCGCTCTTTGCGCGGCGCATTCTTGAAGGCGTGATAGGCATTGTGCAAATTGAAATAGTCACTTTCGCTTATCCGCAAGCGGAAGTTTTCCAGGTCAAGCACTAGCTTCAGCCCAGGCTTGGTCGCCTGCATCGACTTGCCGATCTTGCGCGCAAAGCGCTCGGGCGTAAGCTCAAGGCCTAGCCATTCCCTCCAACCCATCAGTTCCTCCTGTTGTGAACAGATAATACTGTAGAGTGCATGAGCGTCCTTGGGAGCAATTTTGCTCTATTTCTAGCTCACATCCCACAAATTGCAGCATTCTCGTCCGTTCGATTGGGCGAGCTCAGACAGTACGCACTCAAAATCCTGTACCGTCAGCACTCCAGCTTCTTGGAGATCTGCTATGGAAACGAAATATATCGCCGATGCTGATCTGAAGAACTGTTATTCGAGCAACAAACCAGGGGAAACCACGCAGGACGGCTTCACGATCTACGAGAACGCTATTCCCAGCTTTGTCGAACCCGCACTGGAGGACTTGTACGAATCCATCTATTGCACCCTCGCCCGCTTCCACATTTACGACCCGCCTACCGCCGTCCACACCTACGTGGCGCGCGCCAAAGGCGAGATTCGCGCCATTTTCCTGTTCCGGCACCACTGGGGCGAGATACAGGTACTGAACCAGCAAATCACCGTGAACGAAGATGAACTTGCCCGATTTGTGCGTGCGGTGTTTGCGCGCTACCGGTCGGCCAGGCTGATTTCGTTCTACGCCATCGAAGCAGCGCAAGGCCGCCTTCCTTTCGTGCACCAGCGATACGTGGCCCTGGAGGAGCACGTCCTCCAGTTACCGGCAACCGCGGAACAATACTTTGGCCGCATGAGCGCCAATTTCAGGAGCTGCCTGCGGCGGGCCGAAAAAAAGATCCGGCGCGCTTTCCCTTCGTTCGAGATCAAGGTGCTCGCGCCATCCCAGGTCACCGAAGAAGTCGTTCGCGAACTCATCGCGTTTGCCGGCGCGCGGATGGCCGTCAAGCAGCAGCGCACCTACATCGGCGAGCACGAAGCGATCAACCTGATGCGGCTGATTCAAAGCCACGGGTACATGGTCGCCGCTTCAATTGAAGGCAAGCTGTGCGCAGGCAGTGTGTGGTACATGGTGGGCGGGCGCGGCTTCATGCACGTCAACGCACACGATCCCCGTTTCGACCAGTTCATGCTGGGCAATCAAGTTTTGCTGCACGGCGTCCTTCATTGCATCGAGCGCGGCGGGCGCGAATGCTGGCTGATGGGCGGCTTTGGCACCCACAAGGCAAAGTTCCGGGCGGCGCCACAATACCTGGAAAGCGTTCTCATCTACCGCTCCCGCCTCGGTTACCTGTGCCATTGGCGGCGCGCGGGTGCGGCGGCCGGCAAGATTGTGTTGCAGCGGCTGCGCGCCCGGCTGCGGCACAAGGCAAGCGGCAACGGGCCCGGGGCGCGCTTCTTCGTGCTGTGCCTGCAGCTGTGCCGCTCGCTGAAACGGCTGGGCCACGCGGACCCGCAAATCTCATAACGCGAACCCGGCGGCAGCGGTCAGGTCAAACACCGGACTTGCGAGGTTTTCGATTGAAAACGTTCAGCCAGGTTTGAGGAGAACGACATGCCACAAATTACCAGCTGGGGCTCCGCACTCATCACATCGCTTTCCAACGCGTTTGCCCTGTTCTTTGCCGCCATTCCCAGGATCATCGCGTTTATCATCATTCTCGCCATTGGTTGGGCCATCGCGACGCTGATCGGCAAGGGCCTGCGCGCGGTCCTGCGTGCGATCCACTTCGACGGCTTTGTCGAGCGTGCCGGGCTGGGCGGCGCCGTCCAGCAAGTCGGCGTCAAGGACGCATCGAGCCTGCTCGGCCTGATCACCACATGGTTCGTGCGCCTGATTGTCCTGGTGGTCGCGTTCGACGGACTTGGCCTGCCGGCGGTATCGGACATCCTGCGCCAGCTGCTGTTGTGGCTGCCCAACCTGTTCGTGGCCCTGGTGACCCTGGTGATCGGCGGCCTTGCCGCCAATGCCCTCTCCCGCGTGGTCGAGGCGGCCGCCACCAGGACCGACATGACGCGGCCGGACATCCTGGCGCGCGTGGCCAAGGTGGCCGTGTGGGCATTCGCGATCATCATCGCGATTAACCAGATCGGCGTGGCCAGCACCTTGATGAACATCCTGTTCCTGGCGGTGGTTGGCGCGGTCGCGCTGGCACTGGGCTTGTCGTTCGGCCTGGGCAGCCGCGACACGGCCGGCCTCATCGTGCGCAACTTCTACGAACGCAACCGGCAACGGACGGGACAGTTCGTCGGCAGCGCGATCAATGCGGCCAACGAGCCGCCCGTGGCCCGCCCCCTGTTCGAAGGCGACCAGCGCCGCGGACTGCCCGACCGCAGGAATCCGCCCGGGCGACGGGCGACGACCTGATGCGTTGATGGGTCCGGACCAAGCCGGCGTTTTTGCGCCGGATGTGAAAATTTGCTTGCCTCTGGCGCAAGGCTGGCTATAATCATGCCTCTTGGCCTGGTAGCTCAGTTGGTAGAGCAGAGGATTGAAAATCCTTGTGTCGGTGGTTCGATTCCGCCCCGGGCCACCAGGAATCTGCGAAACGCCCACCCACCCAGTGGGCGTTTTTGTTCCGGGGTTCGCAAACAGCCACGAACTGTTTGTCAGAAGGCACGCGGGTGCCCCTGTCATGACGCCCCTTCCTCCGGTCTAGCGGTCGCGCCCGCAGCTTGATGCTGCCGGGCGAACAGAAATCGATTTTTTGAAATCGTTTCCACGCACTCCCTCGCTCGACCAGCAGCGTCATCGCATCCGCCTTCACCTTCCGAACTCTGGGACTTACCATGAAATACGCTTCTGTACATCAGTTTTTGCAGCACGTTGCCGATCGCAACCCTGGCCAGCCTGAATTCTTGCAGGCTGTCACCGAAGTCATGGAAAGCCTGTGGCCGTTCATTGAACGGCATCCGAAATATGCCGAGCAAGGCCTGCTGGACCGCCTGGTCGAACCCGAGCGGGTGGTCATGTTCCGCGTCTCATGGGTGGACGATCACGGCCAGGTGCAGGTCAATCGGGGCTACCGCATCCAGCACAGCATGGCAATCGGCCCCTACAAAGGCGGCCTGCGCTTCCACCCCTCCGTTACTTTGTCGGTACTGAAATTCCTGGCGTTCGAACAGACGTTCAAGAATGCGCTGACGACCTTGCCGATGGGCGGCGGCAAAGGCGGGTCCGACTTCGATCCGAAGGGCAAAAGCCCGGGCGAAGTCATGCGTTTCTGCCAAGCCTTTGTGAGCGAACTGTTCCGCCATGTCGGGGCAGACACCGACGTTCCCGCTGGCGACATCGGGGTCGGCGGCCGCGAGGTGGGTTACATGGCCGGCATGATGAAAAAGCTCAGCAATCGCGCCGACTGCGTTTTCACCGGCAAGGGCTTGAGCTTCGGCGGTTCGCTGATCCGTCCTGAAGCGACTGGATACGGCACCGTGTACTTCGCACAAGAAATGCTCAAGACCCGCGGCCGCTCGTTCGACGGCCTGCGGGTCAGCGTGTCCGGTTCGGGCAACGTGGCGCAGTATGCCGTGGAAAAAGCGATGGCGGTCGGCGCCAAGGTCATCACGGTATCGGACTCGAGCGGGACCGTCATCGACATGGATGGCTTCACCCCCGAGAAGCTGGCTGTCTTGATGGAGGTGAAGAACCATTTGTATGGCCGCGTCAGCGATTACGCCCAGCGCACCGGTACCCATTTTGAAGCAGGGGTGCGTCCGTGGCACGTTCCCGTGGATGTGGCATTGCCTTGCGCCACGCAGAACGAACTGGATGCGGACGACGCCGCGACCCTGATCAGGAATGGCGTGCTGTGCGTGGCGGAAGGCGCCAACATGCCCTCCACGATCGAGGCCGCCAAAGCGTTCGAGGCTGCCGGTGTGCTGTATGCGCCAGGCAAAGCCAGTAACGCCGGCGGCGTCGCCACTTCGGGGCTGGAGATGAGCCAGAACGCCGAGCGCATGGGCTGGCCACGCGAGGAAGTGGATGCCCGCCTGCTGCAGATCATGACGGGTATCCACGCAGCTTGCCTGCGGTACGGCGCACGCGCCGACGGCAGTATCAGCTACGTGGACGGGGCGAACATTGCCGGGTTCGTCAAAGTGGCCGATGCCATGCTGGCCCAGGGAGTGATCTGAGCGCGTTGGGCTGGCGAGGAGACTGGGCCTTGCGGCTGCTTACGCATTGAGCGGATTGCCGCGAATCAACCGCGGTAGGCCGGTCATCAGATGGCAAAATTGCTCGGGCCGATGGTGCCAAGCTGTCTTAGCAAAAACGCCAACCCATGCAGGTTGGCGTTTTTGTTTCCATCAGAAATCCGCGCGTCCGGTCCATCTCCGGACCGCCCGGGCGGATGGGGCGGCGCTCAGTCCACCTGGCCAAGGAAAAACCGCAGCATCTCCGCGGACGCCTTCGGCCCGCCCGGATCCGTGTACGACCCGGCGGGGCTGCCGCCCGACCAGGCATGGCCCGCGCCATGCAGCTCCCAGTATTCCGCGACGCTGCGGCCAGCGCTGTCCAGCATCGCCGTCTTGGTGTAGCCGCGCCCGTCCCCGTCCACGGCGCGTTCCTGGAGCCGGCGCAGCGGTTCAACGGGCGAACCCGGCGCTGGGTGCAGGAACTGCTCCAGCACGGCATCGCCATTGCCTGAGTGCACGATATCGTCGCGGTCGCCATGGAATACGATCACCGGCACCCGCTGGCACAGTCTGCCGGCTGTCCTGCCCGCGCCGGCCGGCCCCTTCTTCTTCATCGCCGCCAAACCAGTGATCAGGTCGCGCGCCCTGCCGACCGGAAGTCCGGAATGGACGCCGACCGCGGCATACAGCTCGGGATAGGTCGCAGCCATGATCGCGGCCATCGCCCCACCCGCCGACAGCCCGGCCACGTATACCCGCGCCCGGTCGGCTTGCTGGCTCTCGATGACCTCCCGCGTCATGCCGGCGATCAGGGACGGCTCTGCGCCGTCGCGCTCCTGGTGGGCCGCCTCGAACCAGTTCCAGCAGAGTGAGGCGTTGGCATCGCGCGCCTGTTCCGGGTACAGCACGAGACAGCCGCGCTCCTCGGCCAGGGCGTTCATCTCGGTGCCGGCGGCAAAATCATCCGGGTCTTGCGTGCAACCATGCAACATCACGATCAACGGGCGCGGCCCCGAAGCTGGGGCTGAGGGCACATAGAGCTTGTACCGGCGCGTGCCCGCCGCTGTACTGAACGATCCTTGCAGGAATTCGCCCGGCGCACGAGGGTCGCGCGCGGGAATGCCGCTCCGCTTGCGCCCCGGCACCGTCCAGCGCGCGCGCCGACCGCCTTTCGGCACCGCGCCATCGCCATGCCGGAAGGCCTCGACCCACTCAGGCACCGGGTTCACGTCGATCAAGTCCGCTTGGGCGGCCGCCGTTTCCTTCGCCGCCGTTCCCTTCGATACTTGCGCGGGAAGCAGGCCGGAGTCCCTGAGCGCCTTCTGGATCACGCCGGTGGCCGCATGCGGGTCTTTTGCCTGGGCCAGGCGTGCCGCTTCCATCATTTGCCCAAGAAAATGTTCAAAGGATTTCATGGTTCTATCCCGATTGGTTAAGTGTGAATGCGGTCGGCGAGCGCGGCCTTGACGGCGGGCGACGCGATGAATGCACCAAGTACCCGGATCGATGCGATGGCCGCCCTCGCGAGCTCTGCCGTCACATCGTCCTCCACAGTGGCCAACCCGAGCACATGGATTTCCAGTTGCTCGCCAGCGGCTACGACGCGTTCGAGCTCGGCGCGAGAATAGCGTTGCAATCCCATCACAAAACGCTTGCGTAGCACTGTGTGTCGGATCGCTTCCGCGTGCTGCTGCAACTGGTTACGGACGGCCGTGCGGATGAAATCCGTCCGGTTGGTGTAAAACCCCTCTTCTACCAACAAGTCCATCTGGGCAAGGTCAACCAGGCCGAGATTGACCGTAACCTTGTCGGTATCCGGCAGTTTTGCCTTGCTGTCTATGAGTTTCATTGATTTATCCTCCCGTGATACTCCATCTGGCGTATAAATAGCGGAGGACAAGGGGGGCGTGGTGATTTTTGTGCGCTGCGACAGCGACAGGGTTGGCAGCGGGAAAATGTGCCGCGTAAGGCGCTCTGCGCTTCCACCCCTCCGTTTGGCGTTCGAGCAGACGTTCAAGAATGCGCTGAGGACCTTGCCGATGGGCGGTGGCAATGGCGGGTCCGACTTCGATCCGAAGGGCAAAAGCCCGGGCCGACGGCAGTATCAGCTACGTGGACGGGGTGAACATTGCCGGGTTCGTCAAAGTCGCCGATGCCATGCTGGCCCAGGGAGTGATCTGAGCGCTTTCGGCTGGGGAGGAGCGCTGGCTTTTCGGCTTGCCTTCAGGTCGCTCGGGAGATGCGGCTCCTTGTTGACAGCTCAGTAGATAGCGCTAAGGATTGAAAATCCTTGCGTCGGTGGCTCGATTCCGCCCCGGCCCATCAAAGTGTCAAAGCAAAAACGCCACCTTCGTGTGGCGTTTTTGCTTTCCACATCCGCAAATCTTAACGAATATGAATTTGCCAGCAGTCCGCCAGCTGTCGAAAAAGTTCACACCTTGCTGTCCGTCGGCTCATTGCTCCCTTAAAAATCAATTGCTTAGTTTGTTGGCGTGAATATTGCTTACAACTGCGAACCGACTGTCACTCAGTCAGTCGACCACAATTAGGGAGAACTCATGACCATGCAACGCCTTTGCGCAACGTTGTTTCGCGCAATCCCCGCTTTAACCTTGGTGCTTGCCGCCGGCGCGGCCAGCGCCGATCCGATCTACTGGACCGACTGGATCGGCGCCGACACCGACCCCGGCCCCGGGTTCATCGGCCATGGCAACATCACCACCCCGACCGCCACCGTCAACGTCACCTACACCAATGCCGCAGGCATTGGTTTCTACCAGTCCAGTGGCGGCATTGATTACTGGACTCCACGCACTCCCGGGACGAACTCGCCTTACACCAGCGCCCAGGTCGACAACCCTCCTACCGGCACCGATATCATCGCCCTGCGGTACGCGGGCGACCAGACGTTGACGTTCTCGCAGTCGATCGTCAATCCGGTATTCGCTTTTGTCAGCCTGAACGGCAACGGCTATGCCTTCCTGAACCAGGATTTCGAGATCCTCAGTTTCGGCGCCGGCCTTGGGGCCGCCGCGCCCGGCAACCACAGCTGCGGCTATTGGGGCTGCGGCACCGTGTCCAAGCAGGTGGTCGATCTCGGCGGCGGCAACATCGAATACCGGCTGATCGGCACCGGCGAGCCGCACGGCGCCATCCGCTTCACCGGCACATTCGACTCGCTGACCTGGCGCAGCATGACCAGCGAGTACTGGAATGGCTTCACCGTCGGCGTGCAGAACACGGCGAACGAGGCGAATCCGCCGACCGGCGTGCCGCTACCGGCCACTTGGCTACTGATGGTCGCCGGCGGCGCCGGACTGCTGGCGTCCCGGCGCGGCCGCAAGACGAGCCTGTAAAGCAGGGGATTGAAAATCCAAAATCCTTGTGTCGGTGGTTCGATTCCGCCCCGGGCCACCAAATAGGTCTTAAGCAAAAACGCCAACCCTTACAGGTTGGCGTTTCTTCTTTCCGACGCCGCTTTCGCACTGAATCAGGACGATGCGACCGCATCCGACGGTGCCGCCAGCGAGACCGTGTCACCCTTTGGCATGCCTTCATTTTTCCAGCGATCGAACTCGGCCTGAATGAGTGCATGGGTTTTCTGGCTAATTTCCGGCAAACTCCCGCCGAGAAAGTCTTGCGCGTCCTGGAAGCCTTTTTCCACTGCGGCGCGAATGGCATCGAACTTGGACGGATCGGCGCCGATGACCGCTTTGGCAAAGCTCAGGATGCGTTCGGCGGTTTTTTCCGCGCTAAACTCGCCGCCATCCGCAATGGCTGCCTTGGCGGCCTCGATTGTGGCAGGATCCGCGCTCAGCTGCTGTTCGCCGCCGGCCACCTTGGCAAAGTTCAGCCCTTGCTGCTCCACCAGCGACCGAATCAGGTCGATGACCGCTTGCGCCTTGCGGTCGGATTCCTCGAGCATTTTTGCAAGATCGGACTGCGCGACCTTGCTGCTGCGTGGGTCGGCATACGTTAGCGGCTGCGCCTGCTGCTCGCCCAAGGTCACTTTGTCCTGGACCGGGAACTCCGTTTCTTCTCTCGCGCCGGTGACCGCCGGTTGCGCCCTGCCGGCCGGGAGCGTCGCTCCCTGCCGGGTGACGCCGGAAACATTCAGGCTCATGAGCGCTCCTCATTAGTTGATAACACGGACACCCCTGGCAATGTGCAAGCAGCCCACATGGGTCCATGCCGGCTTTCACTGCCCCTGATTGTCAATATCGGACAACGAATCAAAAACTGAAGGTGCTTGGAAAAATATTGATAGAACGGCGAGTGCGGCAGCCCGGTGGTTCGGTTCCGCCCCCGGCCACCAACGCTTCAAAGCAAAAACGCCAACCCTTGCAGGTTGGCGTTTTTGTTCATGCGGATAGAAAGTCTGTTTCGTAGCGGTCTATTTAAGGTTGATCGCGACGATCTTCGACGGACCTTTGATATACAAGATGCCGTTGGCCGACAACGCCAGCTTCCCCGCGGCCTGGTAGCTCCACACCTTCGCGTGGGTGGTGCGGTCGATGGCGTAGGTGGTGGTGGTCGTGCTGACGAAGACGAGATTCTTGGTCAACAGCACATCGCTGTCGAACGTGGGATCACTGGCCGGCGCCGCCCAGCTCCACTCGATACCGCCATCGGACTCCCTCCGCACTTCCAACTGCTTGGTTGTGTTGTTCGCAGCAAATAGATAGCCGTCGGCGTACGCGGGGTTACCCGGGAAGATACCTTTGGCGCTCCAACGCACCGAGTTGTTGATGGTATCGAAGGCGACGATGCCGTTTTCCGGATTGCTCAGGTTGCCCGCGTAGACGATGCCACCGCTGCCGACCACAGGTGCGCCGCCAACATTGTAGCCGTTCCATGTGTAAAGCGGATCAGCGATCGTCGCTTGTACCGTGCCGGTGAGCGGCTCCTGCACCCGCAGGCGGCCCGCCATATATGTGTACATATTTTGGTTATCAAACGCCGGCGTCCAGCCATCGTACTGATCCAACCTGAAAAAATAGTTCTGGGCCCCCGTCGCCGCACTGAACGAGTACAGCCCGCCATAGGTGCCGCCGTCCGTATAGACATTTTCATTGAACACGGTCGGAGCCAGATAGTGCTCCCACTGCGAGCTCATCTGCGTTTTAAACAACCGGGTACCGGTCGCCGCATCGAATCCAAACATCGCCGTTGATTGTTGCGAGCCGGCCGACGCAAACACCCGTCCGTTCGCATACGCAGGCGGATTGGTCGATGGGTAAGTCAGGTCCTGGAATGAATAGCTCCAGAGTTTGGCGCCATCGGCTTCGCTATAGGCCGTGATTGACGGATCGCTCGGACCAAAAGAGGTGCCATTGGTCACATACAATCGTCCGGCGCCTGTGGCGATCGTGGACAGTACGATCTGGGTACCGCCGATGGCCGGCGCATTTAGCTTCCAGCGCGCAGTGAAGGCGCTCGGATTGAGGGTGACAGGCACGTAGCCGTTATGCTGGGCATTCGCCTGGAACGTTCCCCAGTCCGGGGCGCCAGCAAGCGCAGCCAGCGGGCTTTGGTTGTACGCTTGCACTCCCCCTTCCGGCGCAAGCACTTCGACCGAGTACGGCAACTTGAACGGCGCACCAGCCAGTTGCGCGTTGCAGTTGGGATCGTTGCAGACGTTGAATGTGATATTGCCAGTATAAACACCCGGCTTGGCCGTCGCCGACGTCTTGATCTGCACGCTAATGCTACCGTCGCTTTGCTGGGTAGTCGTAATCTTTGGGTCGATCACATCCGCGTCCGGCACCAACTTCAAGTAAGCAATCCCTACAAAAGGCACCGTCTGTTTCGCCGTCAGGCTGACATTAACGGGATAACCGGCAACCCAACTGGCCGTCACGGTGGCCGGGCTCAGGGTATAGGGAGGCGGAACCTCGACGGGCGGCGGCGGCGGCGGCGGGGGCGGCGGGGGAGTTGTACTGCTTCCGCCGGACCCGCCACCGCAGGAGATGAGCGCCAGTGCAAAAGCAATGGCAAGTGTGATCCTTCCAGGTTTGATTGTCATCCCAATGAACTCGTTGTGGTAAGTAAAATTTTTTTACATTCTAAATTGGGAATGATAGTAATGCAGCTTCCCACTTCGATTCTCGCGCTTTGTCATTTCGTTGCGCCAACAATTCGCCCTCCTCCAGGTTTTTCCAACGCCGACTCCCGCCAGTAGGGGTTTTCGTTTTCCAGCACCCGCGATTTGTTGGACGGTCTATTTCCCATGTCCGGAACGCCAGCGCGTACTCCCGTAACAATTATTTGTGAATTCTTATTGCATTTAGTTGCCTTGTGGCAATTTTATATATACACTGCGGCCTCCTATTGACTACCAGTATTCACATGAAAAAGATTGTATTTGCCCTGGCCGCCATTTTTGCAACGGTCGGTACCGCCCAGGCTCAAAACGTCGCGGCAGCACCGGCACAGAAGCCGTTGCGCTTCGTCGTGGGCTTGGGTGGAAGCTTCGGCGGCGACGAACTCGCGACCGTCGACTACACGAACGGCATCAGCCAAAAGATCACGGCCGGCAACGGTGTGTATCTCACCGCCGGTGCGGATTACCGCGTAAGTCCCGAGTTTTCGATCCAGGGCACCCTTAACTTCCACGTGAACGACACCAACGCCAGCAACGGCAGTGTCAAGTTCCAGCGCTTCCCCATCGAAGTTCTCGGCTATTACCACGTCAACGACCAACTGCGCATTGGCGGCGGCGTGCGCTACACCAGCAGCCCGAAACTGAGCAGCAGCGGCGTCGCGGCAGGCCTGGACGTCAAGTTCGACGACACCACCAGCGGTGTGGTGGAAGGAGAATACTTCTGGACCCCGAACTTCGGCATGAAGGTGCGATATGTGAACGAAACGTTCAAGGCGCACGGCTATAAGGACACGAAAGCCAACCACTTCGGCATTTCCGGTAACTTCTATTTCTAAGTTTCGGAAATCTCGCCCCGGGCCACCGGGAATGTAGAAGCAAAAACGCCAACCCATGCGGTTGGCTTTTTTTCGTTCTGCGGGAGATATCCTCGATGTCAGTCGTTCGATTCCGCCGCAGCTTGCCATGGACGACGTCCTTAACCATTTCAGCTCGACGGATAAAGGTTAATGCGGCATTCTTATGGAGTTCATGACAAGCTGACGTCATCTCATGACAGAAAACGCGCCACACATCCCATCGACAGGCCGGCCGCGGCAAGCACGTCTACAGTGACTCCCCTCCAAACCACAACAACAGGATTTCCATGAAAACGACGCTTATTGGCTTGGCAGCGGTAGCTGTAATGGCGAACAATCCGGCGCGTGCCGAAGACGCCGAGGGTTACTGGAGCGGCACCATTGCCAATTCCCTCAAAGTCTTCGTTCAATTCAGCAAGCCAGCGGACGGGCCCTGGCAGGCGACTCTGTCCGTCCCCCAGCAAGGCCTGGTGACCAAGGTGGAGAACGTGGTGGTAACGCCGGATCAAGTCAGCTTCGCGCTGCCCAAGCTCAATGCCAGTTACGCGGCGCACTGGAACGTGCAGGATAAAGCCTGGGTCGGCACCTGGACCCAGGGCCGGTCCACACCATTGATATTCAAGCGCGCGGACCAGCAAGCGCTCGCTGCGCTCAATCCGAAGCGGCCGCAGGAGGAGCAGATCGCCGCCCGCGCGCCAATTTACACCAGCAGCGAAGTCAGCTTCGCCAACGACGCCGCCAACGTCAAGCTGGCCGGCACCCTCACCGTCCCGCAGGGAACAGGTCCATTCCCGGCGGTGGTGCTGGTCCACGGCTCCGGTTCCCACACGCGCGACGAAGAAGTATTTGGCCACAAGGTCTTCCTGGTGCTGGCCGACCACCTTGCCCGCCAGGGCATCGCCGTGCTGCGCTACGACAAACGCGGCGTCGCCAAGTCCTCCGGCAACCTCAAGGACGCCACCACGCTGGACCTGGCCGCCGATGCCGAGGCGGCAGTCCGCTTCCTGCGCGGTCGCGCCGAAATCGACACCAAACGCGTCGGCCTCATCGGCCACTCGGAAGGCGGCCTCATCGCGCCGCTGCTGGCCTCGCGCGATCCGGCGCTCGGTTTCGTGGTCATGCTGGCCGGCCCCGGCGTGCGCGGCGATCGCCTGCTGGTAGAACAGGTGGCCCTGATGTCCAAGGCGCAGGGCGCGCCTGACGCGGCCGTCGCCAAGCAGCGCGCGCTCAATCAAGCCCTGTTCGCCGCCTTCGTCGCGGAACCGAAACTGGAAGACGCAACGAACAAGGCCGCCCTCATCTTGGACGAAGCCGAACGCAAAGGCGACGTGCCCGCCGGCCAGGGCAAGGTGCTGCTGCAACGCTACGCGACACCGTGGTTCCACGCCCTGCTCCGCTATGACCCGGCTCCCGTGCTGCAGGCCGTCCAGCAGCCCATCCTGGTATTGAACGGCGAGCTCGATCTGCAGGTGCCGGCCGCCATGGATTTGTCCGCGATCCGCGCCGCGCTGCAAGGCAATCCGCGTGCCGTCGTGAAGGAAATGCCGAAGTTGAACCACCTGTTCCAGACCGCCAGGACCGGCTCGGGCGCCGAGTACGCCGAGATCGAGGAGACGATGGCACCGATCGCGCTATCCGCGATCAGCGACTGGATCATCGCGACGGCCAGGTAGGTCATGCAAGACACAGCCCATCCACCGGCCGGCGCTGACCGGCCGCTCCCGCACAGCATGGCAAACAAGCTGGCCGGCTGGGCCAGCGTCGCGCGCCAGTATCCGATCTTCAGCAGAACCTGGTTCAGCTACCGCATGCGTTCCTTTATTGCGCCGATGGTCGTGCTGGCGCTGTTCCTGGCGCTCGTCGCCGCGCTCGCGCGCACGGACCCGAACGCGGCAGGCTTGAATGTCGCACTGTTGTCGACCTGGCTGGTGATGGCGCTCGCCCTGTCGTTGGGACGCGCGCTGGCAGTGCTCGTATGCAGGCAAAAATGGACGGCGCCGCGCGAGGCGGCCGGCATCGTGTGCGCACTGCTGTTCGGTGTCCTGGTGACGCTGCCGCTGACGCCCTTCACTAAAACCGATAAGCCAGCAGCCCCGGGGCACGTTGCGACCGAACATGAGATCGAACAGGCACGCGAAAACCGCCTGTACAATCTGGCCTTCTGGTTGCCCGCGCTCATGTGGCTGGGCGGTGGCCTCGATCTGGTGGCCTATTTCAAGCAGCGCCGCATGCTGCGCGAGGCCCGGTTGCTCGAACAGGTTGAACGCTACAAGGACGAGCGCAACGAAGTGGAGATGCGGCTGTCCGTGCTGTCCAGCCAGATCGAGCCGCACTTCCTGTTCAACACTTTGTCGGGGGTGCGCGCGGCCATGCTGTCCGACCCGGCCCGGGGCATCGTGATGATCGACCACCTCGTCGACTACCTGCGCTCGACGATACCGCAACTGCGCGCCGACCGCACCCATCTGTTCGTCGCGCTCGGTTCGCAGCTCGATTCGGCGCAAGCCTATCTGGGCGTCATCCAGGCGCGCCTGCCGCGGCTGAGTTTTTGCATCGAGTGCCCGGCCGAGCTGCGCGATCTTGCCATTCCGCCGCTGATGCTCATTTCCCTCGTCGAAAACGCCGTCAAGCACGGCATCGAACTAAAGAAAGGTCCCGGAATGATACGAGTGGCAGCCGCGCGCGCCAATGTTGGCGGCGCGCAGGTGCTGGAACTGTCGGTCGCGGACGACGGCGTCGGATTCGGCGCGGCGGCGGCCGGCAGCGGCATTGGCCTGACTAATATCCGCGAACGCCTGAAGCACCTGTATGGCGGCGATGCCGCGCTGACCCTGCGCGCCGGCGACACGGGCGGGGTTGTCGCCACCATCGCCCTGCCCATTCGCGCCATGCCGAAAGAAGGCGCCTGACATGCCGACCGCTATCATCGCCGACGACGAGGACCTGCAGCGCAATGAACTGCGGCGCCTGCTCGAACAGGTCTGGCCCGAACTGGAGATCGTCGCCTGCTGCGAAGATGGCAGCGACACGCTCGATGCAATCGCCCGGCTGCGCCCCGATGTGGCCTTCCTCGATATCCGCATGCCCGGAATCAGCGGACTGGACGTCGCCAGCGCCAGCGCAGGTGCCTGCCACATCGTCTTCACCACCGCCTACGACAGCCACGCGATCGAAGCCTTCGGCCTGGGCGTCGTGGATTATCTGCTCAAGCCTCTCACGCAGGAACGGCTGCAGCGGACCGTCGCGCGCCTGCGCGAGTCCATGGCAAGCGCTGTGGGCGGAGCGGACCTGCTTAAGGCGATGACCGAACTTGAACGTCGTCTTCGCGCGGCTGCGCAGGAAGAGCGCATCCGCTGGATCAGCACAACTTCAAGCAGCACGATCAAGATTTTCCCGATCGATGAAGTACTCTTCTTTGAATCCGATTCACGCTATACGCGAGTGGTCAGCCCTACCGACGAGGGCTTGGTTCGCAAGCCACTCAAGGAACTGCAAGCGGGCCTGGACCCGGATCAGTTCTGGCAAATCCACCGCGGCACGCTGGTGTCCGTGCGCGCCATCGCCCGTGCGCGCCGCGATGAGTTGGGCAACATCACGGTCGAACTGCGCGGGCATCCGGGACGGTTGAAGGTCAGCCAGACCTATGCGTGGCGCTTCCGGGGTGAAGTATTCTTTCGATGAAACGGCACCCGACGAATAACACTTCAGGACATACAAATGTTTTCCTTAGCCAAGCTAAGTACACTGTTTTTCATTACGGCCGTTGCTGAAATTGTTGGATGCTACTTGCCCTGGCTGGTGCTAAAACAGGGCAAGACGCCATGGCTCCTGCTGCCGGCGGCCGCATCACTGGCCTTGTTTGCCTGGTTGCTTACCTTGCATCCGACTGCCGCTGGTCGAACCTATGCCGCATACGGTGGGATGTATATTGCGGTTGCGCTCCTTTGGCTGCGTTTTGTCGACGGCGTGGCCTTGACCCGCTGGGATGTGACAGGAGCGGCCATTGCGCTGGTAGGTATGGGAATCATTGCCCTGCAGCCAAATTGAACTGCCCTGTGAGCCTTAGCCGAAGCGGCGTCTTCGGCCGCAAGGTGATATGGAACGCCGCCTCGGGCGCTGTCATTCCAACCGGTACCGCCACCGCGAAGCGCTGCAAGAACATCGCTGCGACAACCGTCATCTCGGCCATCGCCAGATGCTGCCCCAGGCACACGCGCGGGCCGGTGCCGAACGGCATGAAGGCGCCACGCGGAATGTCCGATCCCCCGCTCGCAAAACGCTCCGGACGAAAAACGTGCGGGTCCGGAAACCACCTTGGATCGTGCTGTAGTCGTTGCACTGGTATGGAAAAAATCGTTCGGGCGGGCAGTTGCCAGCCTCCCAGCGTGATCGGACGAATGGACCGACGTGTCATGAGCATTGGCGCAGCCGGATACAGGCGTAGCGTTTCCTGCAGCGTCTGAACGAGATAGGTGAGCGAAGGCAGATCTTCCGCCATGGGCGCCCTGCCCCGCAGTACCGCCAGAACCTCTTGTCGCGCCGCCGCCTGAGCCGCTGGATTGGCGGCCATGCACCATGCCCACCAGGTCAAGGTGGCGGCCGAGGTCTCGTGCCCGGCAAGGAATGCGGTCATGCATTCATCGCGCACCGCTTTCAAAGGCCAGGACTGAGGATCTTCGCGGTGCAGTGCCAGTAATCGGCTGAGCAGATCATTGGGCCATGCGGTGGCCGCCACAGCGAGCCGTGCCTGGATATATTTGTCGATCAGCCGATTGAGAGCGTCGTTTGCCTGTCGCTTGGTCCGCTTCCACGGCATCCAATCGGGCCAGCTTGCCGGCCAATACATTTCGGCATTACCGGCAACGGATGAAACGTGGACGGCCTGTTGCGCAATGCGCGCGTCCTCGTCGAATTCGCGCCTGGGGATCGTGTGCCTGTCGGATTTCATGACGTTGCAGGATCGCCACAGTGGGCGGCTGGTGCAGTTGTTTGCGAAGCAGACACTTGACGTGCGCCAGTCGATCAATGCGGTCCACTACCGCAACACGACGCTGGCATCACGGATCACCTGCTTTGTCGATCATGTGGTCAGCATGCTACGAAAACAGCCGTTCGAAGAACCAAATTTGCAACAACTAAATTAGCAAGAGAAAAAACTATTGATTTTGCGCAATTTATTAAATTACTATCTCCTCTGAGTCTGCCGTACATACAAGTAACTACAACATCAACGGAGGAGAGAGCTTTGCAACACAAGACAAAACTGAACAAGAATGTGATGGCCGCAGCACTGGCCCTGGCATTTTCGCAAGCCGCGTTCGCACAGCAAGCGCCTGTAATTGAAGGCAAGATCCAGCGCGTGGAGATCACCGGCTCGAGCATCAAGCGCACCGATCTCGAAGCAGCCGGCTCGGTCCAGGTGATGACCCGCGAGGACATCGAGCGCACCGGCGCCACGACCGCGCTGGAAATCCTGCGTTCTTCGGCCGCGACCTACACCGACCTGAACTCGGCCACAGCCAGCTCGGGCAGCTTCGCCACCAACGCGTCGGGGGTCGACATGCGTCAACTCGGCAAGGTATCCACGCTGGTGCTGGTCAACGGTCGCCGCATCGCCCAGTACGGCCTGGCCGACAATGCGCGAGAAAACTTTACCAACCTCGACGCCATCGCTTCGGAAGCGATCGAGCGCATCGAAATCCTGAAGGACGGCGCTTCCGCAATCTACGGCTCCGACGCCGTTGCCGGCGTGGTCAACCTCATCCTGCGCAAGGAATTCGTGGGCACCAAGCTCAAGGCCAACTACACGATGGCCGACGGCTTCAAGGACTACCGCAGTCGCAATGCCAGCGGCCTGTTCGGCTACGGCGACATCGACAAGGACGGCTTCAACACCTACATCAGCGTCGAAGCCTACAAGCGCGACGGCTGGAGCCGAGGCGACATTCGCGACCACTATCCGGACTGGCACCGCCAGTCCCCGGGCCGCTCGACCTGGGATACCCCGGCCGCGAACCTGTACTCGCCCACCGGCAACTATTTCGTGAACGGCGCCCCCGAGGCCGCGAAAGGCTGCCCGGCAGAAAATCTCGCTTCAAACGGCAAGGACAAGCAGCAGTGCAATTGGGATTCGCTGCCCTATGACGGCCTGACCACGAACAACAAGCGCTGGGCAGTGGCGAGCAACACCCACTTCCGCATCGGTTCGTCCATCGACGCCAACTTCGAAGTCACGGCAGCTGGCGCCACCAGCGCCTACATCGTGGCGCCGTTCGCCACCCAAAACCAAGGCACCACCAGCTCCAGCAGCATCTGGTATGACGTGATAGGCGGCAAGATGGTCGGCCCGTACTCGTACCCGAAACTGCCGGTGGGCCACCCCTACAACCCGTACAGCACCGCGACCGAAATCCGTGCGCGCCTGATGGATACCGGTAACGGCTTTAACTTCAACAGCACTGATTCCGATCAGCAGCGCGTGATGCTGGCCCTGAACGGCACGCTCGGCAACTTCGACTGGAAATCGGCTGCCGGCATCATGAACTCGTCGGCTTCGAAGGCCACCCGCGCCGTCAGCCAGAAGGGCTACACCGACGCCATCGTGAACGGCACCTACAAGTTCGGCCAGCAGAACGATAAGGCACTGCTGGAATCGATGTTCCCGATCCGCACCACCAAAGGCAATGCGCGCATCAGCTTCATCGACGGCACCATCACCGGCCAAGTGGCCCAGCTGCCGGCTGGCCCGCTGAACGTCGCAGCGGGCGCCGATATCCGCCGCGAACATTACGATATGTCGAGCTCGGACAACGTGCTGCACGGCGAACTGGTGGGTGTCTTCGGCCTGCAGGTCAATGACACCGTCAACCATTATGCGCTGTTCACCGAAGCGAACATCCCGGTGGTCAAGGGCTTGGAACTGAGCGCTGCCCTGCGCGCCGACAAGACCGACAATGCCAAAGGGCACGTGTCGCCGAAGCTCGGCCTGCAATTCAGGCCCGTGGACAGCCTGCTGCTCCGCGCCACCGCGTCTGGCGGCTTCCGTGCGCCGAACATCGTGGAATCGGGTAACGGCCTGGGCCGCAGCTCCGTGACCAACAGCTTGAACGATCAGCGTCGCTGCCCGATCGCGAACCAGCTGAACGATCTGGTACAGAAGGCCCCGAATGCGACCACCACCGACAAGACCCTGGCCAACACCTACCGCAACGCCGATTGCTCCGGCTCGCTGCCAAGCTTCGTGGCCTCGAACCCGAACCTGAAGCCGGAAACCTCGCAGTCCTTCACTGCGGGCGTAGTGTGGGAGCCGGTGAAGAACACGACCTTCGCGCTGGACTACTACAACATCAAGCGCAAGGATGAAATCGGCACCCGTTCGGTCACCGACATCCTGAAAGGCGAAGCGTCGCTGCCGGCTGGCCAGCTGATCCGCGTGGACAACACTACCGCCGACAACGAATTCCTGGCCCTGGTGAAGAAGTATGCGCCGAACAACACCATCAACTTTGGTGGCATCGGCAAGATGGGCATGGTGTACAACCCGTACGTCAACAGTGGCAAGACCAAGCTCTCCGGCCTCGACTTCGACGCCGCCACGCGCTTTGACCTGAAGGAGTGGGGTGTCCTGCGCCTGCGCCTGGAAGGTAATTACACGCTCAATTACCAGACATTCAGCGAAGCGGACAACGCGTACACCAAGGACCAGTCCGGCACCTACGACTTCGGTATGAAACTGCGGGTGAAAGCGCGCGCCGCCTGGAAGAAGGGCGCCTGGGATAATGGCATGACCCTGAACTATCTCAACGGCTACAGCACCAACAGCATCGGTTCGCCGACCTACTGCGTGACGAATAAGGTCGCGGATGAGAACATGGCTGCCTGCCAACGCGTCAAGCCGCGCCACACCCTGGACTACAACCTGACTTACACCGGCATCAAGAACACCAGGCTGAGCCTGTACGTCAACAACATCCTCGATGAGGACCAGCCGATCAACTGGCGTGGCGGTTGGGATGGAGCGGCGCCGCAGCTGCGCACCATTGGTTTTTCCGCTGCTTACACCTTCTAAGCTAGCGTAAACCAAAAGGCCAGGCTTCATGCCTGGCCTTTTTTTATGACAGTGTCCCGTCCTAAAATCGGTTGTCATGAGTTCGCCTTGTCCAAGGAGAGCGAGAT
>NZ_SPUM01000129.1 GCF_004614195.1 Massilia horti
CATAAGACCCCAGAAAAGTTGGAACTGGTGTCCAACTTTTCTGGGTCAGTTCACTTCGCGAGGGCGACGCGGTGATGCAGAGGCTTGGGTGTGCGCTTGTACGCCTGCACGCCAGGCAACTCTGCCACGACGGACGATTCGAGCCGGCAAACGATCAACATAAATGCAAATGAGAGTGATTCTTGTTTACATTCGCAGTCGGTTTCGATATCATTCGCTCATCCATTTATCCAATAACCCAGGAGCATGATCTTGAAACATCCGCACGTACGCCGTCCCAAGAGCCTTCGCAGCTTCAACGACACGCAGCTGTCGTTGAAGAAGACCGGGCTTGCGTTAGGCATCTCGAGTGCGATGTTCCTGCCCTTGTCCGCCATGGCGGATGAGAACTTGGCTGCGCCTGACACTGGCGACGAGGTCAAGGTGTTGCCCGAGGTGGTCATCTACGGGCAACGCCAGGAATCCAATCCCAACGCCGAAGTCGGCGCGCCCTACAAGGCCAAGAAGTCGGCGGATTCGCGCCACACCCGTCCGCTGGCCGAAACGCCGCAAACCATCTCGGTCCTCACCCGTGCGGCACTGGATGACTCCGGCCTGACCGACCTGAAACAAATCGTGGGCGCGCAGCCCGGCATCACCCTGGGCACCGGCGAAAACGGCAACGCGTTTGGCGACCGCTACATCATCCGCGGCCAGGAAGCGCGCAGCGACGTGTTTGTCGACGGCCTGCGTGATCCGGGCATGAGCACCCGCGAAAGCTTCGCCATCGAACAGCTGGAAATTTCGAAAGGCCCGAATTCAAGTTTCGCCGGCCGCGGCACCGCCGGCGGGGCCATCAATGCCATCACCAAGCAGGCCACGCTGGACCACGATTTCGAGCGTGTCTCGGCCAGCGTGGGCAGCGACAAGCACCGGCGCGTATCGACGGACATCAACAAGGGCATTGGCGAGAGCTTTGCGCTGCGCGCCAACGCGCTCTACGCTGACGAGAATGTGCCTGGCCGGCTACCTTCCGAGCGTTCGCGCAAGGGCGTCGCGCTGTCCGGCCTGTGGGAACGCGACAGGGACCTGTCGGTGACCCTCGACTACTATGGCCTGCGCACCAAAGACACCATGCCCGACCTGGGCTACTTCCTGGTCGGCACCGTGCCCAACCGTGTTCCGGCCACCAACGTGCCTGTGTATGCGCAAACCGGCGATTTCCTCAAGTCCAACGTCGACACCCTCACCGCGCGCGTCAACTGGACGCTCGCGCCGGCGACCAAGCTGACCAGCCTGACCCGTTATGGAAAATCGTCGAACTCCTATGTGACGACGGGCGCGATGAGCGGCACCCGCTGGGACGGCGCAACCGGCGCCGCCTACACCACCGCTTACATTGACAGCGGCCATACCGGCTGGCAGGACATCAATTATTTTGCGCACCAGAGCAACCTGCGCATGGACCGGCAATGGCTGGGCTTGAAGCACGAACTAATCCTGGGCGCGGAATTCACCGACCACAAGGTGGTATCTGGTACGTTTGCGCTGACCAATAACGGCACCTTCAACTGCAAGAAGACCGCCGGCGCCGGCACGAACGATACCTTCTGCTTTACCGACAGCGCCGGCCGCCCGGTTGCCGACCTGACCAATCTGGCTGGCCGCACCAGCACCCGCCTTGGCTACAACCAGGACTGGAAGGTCAAGACGCTGGCGCTGACCGCCATGGATACCGTCGACCTGACCGATCGCCTGACAGCCTTCGGCGGCATTCGCGCCGACCACTTCGACCTTAACCTGATCCGTCGCAACAACCTCACCTCGGTCATCACCGGCGACTACGGTTACACGGACACGCTCGTCAATGGACATTTTGGGCTGACCTACAAGGTCACGCCCAAGCTGATCGTCTATGGCAGCGCCGCGTCGGCGCAGGACATCAACGGCGGCGAGGCCGATTCCGGCACCAGCAGCGGCTACGGCGGCGCCGTCCTGTACAACAACCAGATCGCCGGCGCCAAGCCCGAAACCTCGGTCAATCTTGAGCTGGGTACCAAATGGAACCTGTTGAACGATAAGCTGCTGGCCACCGCCGCGCTGTTCCAAACCACGAAAACCGACGTGATGGAAGGCGCCGACTACGACACCGTCGGCACCTTCAACACGGGCAAGAACCGGGTGCGCGGGATCGAGTTTGGCTTGAGCGGCAACGTGACGGACAAGCTGTCGGTCCAGTCCGGCATTGCCTTCCTCAATTCGAAGGTGCTCGGGTCGGCGACCGCGACGAACATCGGCAAGCCGCTCTCCAACTTCGCCAAGCGTTCCGCCTCGGTGCAGGGCAAGTACCAGTTGACCGACGCCATCTCGTTCGGCGCGACCGCCCGCTACGAAAGCGGACGCTGCGGCGGCCAGCCCGACACTGCGGCCGGGTTCACCACCACCGGAGAGTGCGCGCAGCCAGTGCCCTCGTTCGCCGTGTACGACGTGTTCGCCGCGTATCGCTTCTCGCGCCGGTTCGACGTGCGCGTGAACGTGCTCAACGTAACGAACAAGGACTATTTCACGGCGGTCTACCGTAACGGCGCTTTCCTGTACAAGGGCGATGCGCGCGCAGTGCGGGTCGCGCTCAACTACGAGCTCTGATGAGCGGTTGGGGAGCGCAAGCAGGAACGGTACAATGCCTGTGTCCAATCGGCGTTGCACTTTGATGACGAATCCAGCCAATCCCGTTCCGCTTGCCCCCCTCGCCGCCATTCCCTCGGAAATCCGCTGCGCGCAGGACTACGAGGTACTGGCGCGGCGCTTCATGGCCGCGCCCACTTACGAATACATCCTTGGCGGCAGCGGCCGGGACCAGACGGCGCCTGCCAACCTTGACGCCTTTGGGCAATGGTCGGTGTACCCGCGCCTGCTGCGCGACGTAAGCGCCGGCAATACTAGAGTAGCGGTCGGCGCCGACACCTTCTCCCACCCCATCCTGCTGGCGCCCGTTGCCTTCCACAAGCTTGCCCATCCGGCGGGCGAACTGGAGACGGCGCGCGCGGCGCACGCAATGCAGACCTGCATGGTCACCAGCACCCTGGCGTCCTGCACCTTGGAAGACATTGCACGCCTTGCCGGTCCACAGCGCTGGTTCCAGCTCTATTTCCAACACGACCGGGTTGCCACCCTCGAACTGCTTGCGCGGGCGGAGGCCGCCGGTTACCGTGCCATCGTGGTCACGCTCGACGCGTCGATCCAGGTGGCCAGCCTGCGTGCGCTGCGTGCCGGTTTCCAGATGCCGGCCGAATGTGTTGCCGCCAACCTGACCAGCGATGGGCCGCCCCCCGCCGCCCCTGCCTTCGAGCCGGAAGCCAGCCGAATCTTCCAGGGTGTGATGCGCGCAGCCCCGACCTGGCGCGATCTGGAGTGGCTGATGGCAAACAGTTCCTTGCCGGTCTGGGTCAAGGGCGTGCTGCATCCTGACGATGCGCTTGCGCTGCGCGCGGCCGGGGTTGCCGGCATTGTCGTTTCCAATCACGGCGGTCGCAGCCTCGACGGCGCTCCGGCCAGCCTGGCTGTGCTTCCCGCCATCCGCGATACGGTTGGCGCGCAGTATCCGCTGCTGTTCGACGGCGGTATTCGCAGCGGCACGGACGTGTTCAAGGCGCTGGCCCTTGGCGCCAATGCCGTCCTCGTAGGGCGCCTGCAACTGTATGCGCTCAGCGTCGCTGGCGCACTCGGGGTGGCCCACATGATCAAGTTGCTGCGCGAGGAACTGGAAGTGTGCATGGCACTGGCCGGATGCGCCACGCCGGCGGAGATTGACCGCGGTGCGCTGCTGCGCGCCTGATCCAAAAGGACACTCATGCTCATCACAATCGACAACGTACTCAGCAAGGACGAAGTGCAGCAGTTCCGCCAGCATCTGGACCGCGCCCAGTGGCGCGATGGCGCGCGCACAGCGGGCACGCTGGCGCGCCAGGTGAAGGGCAACCTGGAGATTGACGAGGATAGCGAAGTAGCGGTCAGCCTGGGCAATCATATTCTGCGCACACTCGGCAACCATCCCGAATTCATTTCCGCGGCCTTGCCGCGCAAGATTTATCCGCCCCGGTTCAATCGTTATACCGAGGGCGGCGCCTACGGCCTGCATGTGGACAGCGCGCTGATGCCGATCCCGGGCACCCGCGACAGATTGCGCAGCGACCTGGCCGCGACCCTGTTCCTGGCGGAACCGGACGAGTATGAAGGCGGCGAACTGGAGATCGAAACAGCTTTCGGCGCGCAAGCGGTCAAGCTCAATGCCGGCGACATGGTGCTGTACCCGGCGTCGAGCCTGCACCGTGTGAGCCCGGTAACGCAAGGCGCGCGTGTGGCGGCATTCTTCTGGATCGAAAGCATGGTGAACGACGACACGGAGCGCGCCATGCTGTACGACCTGGACCAGACCATCCAGTCGCTCGGCACAACCCTGGACGCGCGCGATCCACGGCTGCTCAGGCTGACCGGGATTTACCACAACCTGCTGCGCCGCCGGGCCAGCACCTGATTTTCACCCAACATCTTTCAATCAAACGCGAGGAACTGAATGCGACTGTCGACAAAACTGATCCCCCTGGTGATCGCCGTGCTCACTAGCAATGCCTGGGCACATGGCGGCGTAAAGTGCACCACCCTGCCGAAGGAGCAGTGGAAGCCGCACACGGAACTGCAGGCAAAGCTGATCAAGGAAGGCTGGCAAATCCGGCGCATGGAAATGACCGACAGCTGCTACGAGGTCTACGCCAAGGACCCGAAAGGCAAGCGGGTGGAAGCGTTCTTCAATCCGGTCACGTTCGAGCGTGTCGAAGAATAAGCGGCGCGCGGTCTGGGATCTTCCTGTCCGCAGCCTGCACTGGCTGCTGGTGGCGGGTATTGCCGGAGCCTGGATCACCAGTAGCGAAATTGGCGAGGCGCATGAATACTTCGGTTATGCCGTTGTCGCGATCGTCGCAATGCGGTTCGCCCTGGGATTTGCGGGAACCCGCTATGCCCGCTTTTCGCAGTTCGTGCGTTCGCCAAAGCAGACCTTGCGCTACCTGAGCGATGTTCGCGCAGGGCGCGCACCGCGCTACCTCGGCCATAACCCGCTGGGCGGCTGGATGGTTGTCACCCTGCTTCTGTCGATTGCCCTGGTCACGCTGACAGGATGGGTCGCCACAACCGATGCATTCTGGGGCTACGCATGGCCGGTGCGGATACACGTTGCGATTGCCTGGATGCTGGTGCTGCTGATCGCATTGCATGTGTCCGGCGTTGTGCTAACCAGCTGGCAGCATCGTGAAAACCTTGTCGGCGCCATGATTACCGGGATGAAGGACAACGCGCAGCCTGGCGATATCGATTGAGGGCAGATGATTTCGATAAAATTATGAAATGAATGCCCCTTCGTCTGATATCGCTGGCGACAAACAAGAATCCATTCTGGGGATCTTTGGATGTTTTCTGCGCCTCGGGCTGACCTCATTTGGCGGACCGATCGCTCATCTGGGGTACTTCCGCGACGAATTCGTAGCGCGACGTCGTTGGCTCGACGAACACGCCTATGCCGAGCTCGTCGCCCTTTGCCAGTTCCTTCCCGGCCCAGCCAGTAGCCAAGTCGGGATGGCGCTCGGTTTATCACGCGGCGGCATTCCCGGCGCTCTCGCAGCATTTCTTGGCTTTACGCTCCCGTCCGCCATCGCCCTGGTCTTGTTCGCGCTAGGCATTTCGCATTTCGGCAATCAGCTCGGCAGCGGATGGCTGCATGGCCTCAAGGTGGTGGCGGTTGCGGTGGTTGCGCAGGCATTGTGGGGCATGGGTAAGTCAGTGGCGCCGGACAAGCAACGTGCAACCCTGGCCGTTGCCGCAGCGGTGATCGCCAGCCTTGTTCCATCGGCGTTCGGGCAAGTTGGCGTTATCGTCGTCAGCGGCCTC
Organism: Massilia horti; assembly: GCF_004614195.1. Lineage (GTDB taxonomy): Bacteria > Pseudomonadota > Gammaproteobacteria > Burkholderiales > Burkholderiaceae_D > Telluria > Telluria horti. The sequence goes on from NZ_SPUM01000129.1 coordinate 5,920, forward strand.
ATTGGCTGGGCATTTCTCCGCTCCGATGCCGCATTGCCGCACACCTCGCTGCCTGTTCCCATCAGACGGGTGACTGGCGCCTGCTTGTTAGGAGCATTTTTCCTGCTCTTGTTCGGCCTGCCGTTTCTGGCGGACAGTACAAGCAGCTATGTCGTGAAGCTGTTCGACAGCTTTTATCGTGCCGGCTCCCTGGTATTTGGCGGTGGCCACGTCGTGCTGCCACTGTTGCAATCCCAGGTCGTACCTGCCGGATGGGTCAGCAATGATGCATTTCTCGCCGGCTATGGCGCCGCCCAGGCTGTGCCAGGCCCGCTCTTTACCTTTGCGGCCTACCTTGGCGCTGTGTCGACGCAATCGCCCTCGGGCTGGGCCGGCGCAACAATTGCGCTTGCTGGCATCTTCTTGCCGGCGTTTTTGCTGATCGTGGGGACATTGCCGTTTTGGGAGAGCTTGCGTCGCTATGCTGGAATCAAGCGCGCCATGTTGGGAATCAATGCTGCGGTGGTAGGCATTTTGTTGGCGGCTTTCTATCATCCGGTATGGACCAGTGCCATTACCAGCGCTACGGACTTTTGCCTGGCGGCGGCAGCCTTTTTGCTGCTCGTGTTTTGGAAAACGCCGCCATGGCTGGTCGTCTTGCTCACGGCCGCATTTGCCAGCCTTGCAGGGTAACCAGAACCGCGGACAGCACCAGGACAGTGCCGACGATCCTCGCACCAACCGTTGCCTTTTGCGGATTGCCGCCGATCCAAGCGCCAGCACGGCTTGAAACCAGCGCCAGCGAGCCGTAGACGCCAGCTTGCGTGACCGCGGTGATGACGGCGAGCGCGCTTGCCTGCAGCCACACCGGGCCGTTACCGGGATTGATGAACTGCGGGAAGACAGCCAACATGAACAGGTAGGCTTTCGGGTTCATCAGGCTGGTGAGCATGGCCTGGAAAAAAGTCATCACAGGCGAACGACGAGTGGTGCGCAAGTTTAATCCAGCTGCGGGCGACGAGCGCAGCAACGACCATCCGATCCAGGCAACATACATCGCCCCCGCAAACAACATTGCGTTGAACAAGGCCGGCCACAAACGCAGCACAACCGCCACCCCCAGCGCCCCCATCGCCATGTGGCAAACGCCGCCGGCCATGATGCCCGCCACTGCGCAAAAAACCGCCAGGCGCCCTCCGATCAGCGAGCTCGCCATCACGTAGGCCATGTCCAATCCGGGCAGTGCGATCACTCCGAAAACGATCACGAAATACAGCCAAAGCTGTGCCGAATGATGCATCGTGCGCTCCGATTACCTGGCGAGCCAGCGCAGCCGCGAGCGGGGCGTTGGCTTGAGGATGAGCAGCTCAGGCTCGCCGCGCAGCAGTCCGCTCGCCACAAGACGGGCAGCGGCTTCCTTGACAACCGGCCGCATGGCATCAAAGGTGCGGATGTCGTCGAACACGCCGAGCCAGACGACAAACGGGCCGTCGGTACGAACCGGCAACTGGGGAAAGTTGTTCCGTTCATCGAGGGTCACCAGCAGACCGGCGTCGCGCGCGCCGCCTTGCCGATATCGATCGAAATTGGGTGCCGCTGCAGTCACGAACCGTTCCATGGCGCCAGGCGCGACGGGGAACAGCTGGGCAACCACGACGCCGGTCGCCCCCGACGGTTCGCTGACCGGGTCCACAGCCGGCAACACGGGCACCCCGTGCTTTGGGTCCAGGGGGCGCAACAGCAGGACGTCGTCGCTGTCCACCATGAGATCGTTGAGCTGATTCCGGTGTTCTTTCCATACCGGTCCATAGTAAAAGGCCGAGTTGGCAACGGCACGGCCATCCATGTTGCGAAAAGCCCGCAGCCAGGTGAACCGGTTAGGTGCCTCCGGTTCAGTGAACTGGCCAAGTGCGAGCGCCCCAAGCTGCTGGAACGCTTCGGGAAACCAGGTCTCGAAGTAGCGGGCAAAGTCGCCGACCCGGCCTTCCTTGATGATGTAGCGGCGCAGTTCAATGACGCTGTAGTCGCTGGATGGGGTCATGATCGTGTCGTCCGAGTGAGCTGGCGCCTGGGCGGCGAGGCCCGCCAGGAGGCATAGGAGAGGTAAAAATCGTTTCATGGACGGCAGAGTAAAACGTAAATAGGACATAATCAGTCCTGTTTCGAACAGATAATTTCGTCCATGTACCAGCCCACTACCCGTCTGCTAGCGGTGCTCGAACTGTTGCAGGCACATGCGCGCATCAGCGGCGCCGAGATCGCCGCCCGGCTCGGCGTTGAGCTGCGCACGGTGCGGCGCTACATCGCCACACTGGAGGGCATGGGAATTCCGGTAACAGCCGAGCGTGGCCGTTATGGCGGCTACGCCCTCATGCCCGGCTTTAAGCTGCCACCGATGATGTTCACGGACGACGAAGCGCTGGCGCTGGCCGTCGGCCTGCTGGCGGCGCGCAGTCTCGGCCTGGGCCAGGCCGCCCCTGCGGTCACAAGCGCCCAGGCAAAACTGGAGAGGATGATGCCCTCTGCGCTCAAGCTGCGCGTGCGCGCGGTGGACGAAATGGTGCAGCTGGACATGCGCAAGCCGGCAAGCCCGGCGGACAACGGCGTGCTGGCAGTGCTGAGCGCCGCGGCGCAGGCACGACGCAGGGTGGCGCTGCGCTATCGGGTGGAAAACGGCAGCGAGACCGCGCGCGAGTTCGATACCTACGGCCTCGCATACCACGGCGGCTCCTGGTACGCAGTCGGCTGGTGCCACCTGCGCGGGGCGTTGCGCTCGTTCCGGCTCGACCGCATCGTGCAAGTCAGTCCGGTCGACCGCAGCTTTGCCCGCCCGCCGGACTTCGACCCGCTTGGGTACCTCGTCGAGTCCGTGGCACGGCTTGCGCGCGCGCATGCCGTGCAGGTGCTGCTGAAAACCGACCTGCAGACCGCGCGGGATCACCTGTTCTACGGCGCGGGCGTCTTCGAGCCGGTGGAAGGAGGTACGTTGCTGCACAACCAGTCCGATGACCTCGACTGGTTCGCACGCCAGCTCGCGCGCCTGCCCTTCCCATTCGAGATTCGCAGTCCCGATCTACTCCGCGACGCGCTGCGCGCGTGTGCCGAACGGCTGCTGGGGCTAGCCGGAAAAACGAATGAAGACCGGCCGCAGGCGGTCTCGTCGGACAAGCGGATGGACAATCAGACGCTGTAGTTCGCGCCGGTTGTACACGCCCCTGCTGGTACGTCGGTACAGTGATGCACTTCAATGGTCGAATGGACGATCTCCTCGTGTACCGACAGGCGACGACGCACAACGTCCGGTGTAAGCGCGGCATCGTGGGTCACGACGATCATTGCGCAAGAATAGGCCATCTTGCCAACGCGCCAGACGTGAAGGTCGGTGATCCGCGTGTCACCTGCGTCAATGCCCGTTTCCACGACCTCCCGAATTTCATCGACTACCGGGTGATCCATCTCACGGTCGAGCAGCACCTTGCCCGTGTCGCCGATGAGCCCTTTCGCCCAGCTTGCAACCAGCGCGGCCCCGACGATACCCATGAGCGGGTCCAGCCACGACCAGCCGTAGATCCACCCGCCGAACAGCGCCACGATCGCAAGGACGGATGTGGCTGCGTCGGCGGCGACGTGAAGGTAGGCTGACTTCAGGTTGAGATCATGATGGTGGCCATGGCCGTCATGATGGTCATGGCCGTGATGGTGTGAATGGCCATGATCGTGATGATGTGCCTTGCCGAGAATCAGCGCGCAAACGACATTCACCACCAGCCCGAGGGCAGCAATTACAATCGCTTCCTGGTACCGGATGGGTTGCGGGGAGACGATCCGCTCCAGCGAGCCAACCAGCATCATCACAGCCACGCCGAGCAGGAAAATGGCGCTGGCAAAGCCTCCCAGAATCTCGATCTTCCAGGTTCCGAACGCGAAGCGCGGGTCTTGGGAATACCGCCGGGCCGCGGTATAGGCCATCGCTGAAAGGCCGATCGCGATAGCATGGGAACTCATGTGCCAACCGTCAGCCAGCAGCGCCATCGAGTTGAACCACCAGCCTGCTGCGATCTCAATTACCATCATCACGGCCGTGATCCACATGACCACGCGCGTGCTGCGCTCCGCGGCGTCGTTGCCGGTATCGAAAACGTGGTCGTGCATCCAATTGGACAGGTTCTCGGTGTGCATGACGATTCCCCTCTTCAGCCCTTGCCGGCCCGAACAGAATGGCGCCGGCTTGGCTCAGTGCCAGCCAAGTCTACCTCGCTAGCCTCTCCATTGCGTAAATCCCTGCGTTCTACGGGAGAGACATGGGCCGATACTATGCCCTGGCTAAGTCTGCCTGGTTAAACTGCCTGAAAATTGAATACCCCAGTCGAGAAGGACACCATGAAGAATTTGCATGCAACTAGCTCCGTTGATCCGATCAGCAAAGTACCCGAGGTCACGCTGTCGTTTTGGGTCATCAAGATTGCCGCCACCACGCTCGGCGAAACCGGGGGCGATGCCGTCTCGATGTCCATGAACCTGGGCTATCTGGTCGGCACGGGAATCTTTGCGGCGATCTTCTTTGCTGCCGTGCTCGCGCAGATCCGAGCCAAGCGGTTTCATCCCTTCCTGTACTGGACCACAATCATCGCCACCACGACGGTCGGCACGACGCTTGCCGATTTTGCGGATCGCTCCCTCGGGATCGGTTACGCTGGCGGTTCGAGCTTGCTGTTTGCCTTGCTGCTCGGCTCGCTCATTGTCTGGCATCGCGCGCTTGGCTCCGTGTCGGTTAGCGCCATCAGCTCACCCAAAGCAGAGGCGTTCTACTGGATGACGATCATGTTCTCGCAGACATTGGGGACGGCGTTGGGCGACTGGACCGCCGATACGGCCGGTTTGGGCTATGTCGGCGCTGCCGCCGTGTTTGGCGCTCTGCTCACCCTGGTCGCGGCGGCCTACTACTGGACCCGTTTGTCGCGTACGCTGCTGTTCTGGGCTGCGTTCATCCTGACCCGCCCGCTGGGCGCCGTGGTCGGCGACTTCCTGGACAAGCCTTTGAGCGCGGGCGGCCTGGCGCTGAGCCGCTTTTCCGCGTCGGCTGTGCTGCTTGCGTTCATCGTGGGCGCTATCCTGCTGTTGCGGCAACGTGCAGCCAGGGTGGCGCATTGAACAACGAAGTATGAATGGAGGGGGCATGCGGGTATTGCTGGTCGAAGACGACCACATGATCGGTGAAGCGATCCAGGGCGCATTACGGGATGCGTCCTATGCCGCGGACTGGATCAAGAACGGAAAGAGTGCCCTCGCGACACTGGCTTGCCAGCACTATGATCTGGTGCTGCTGGACTTGGGCCTGCCCGGCAAGGACGGGCTGGACGTACTGACCAGCATCCGCGCCGAGAACAATCTGGTTCCCTTGCTCATCATCACCGCGCGCGACGGACTGGATGACCGCCTGCGCGGCCTGGACGGCGGCGCGGACGATTATGTGCTCAAACCGTTCGAGATGGCGGAGCTGATGGCACGCATGCGTGCCGTGCTGCGGCGCAAGGGTGGGAACGCCATTCCAGTTCTCAGCAATGGACTGCTGTCGCTCGATCCGGCGACGCGAGTTGCCACCGTCAATGGCCAGTCCCCGGTGCAATTGTCCAACCGTGAATTTGCATTGCTCCAAGCCTTACTGGTGCGGCCTGGCGCCATCCTTTCTCGCAGCGAGTTGGAGGATCGCATTTATGGCTGGGGCGACGAGGTCGAAAGCAATGCCGTCGAGTATCTGATCCATGCACTGCGTCGCAAGCTCGGCAGCGACGCCATCAAGAATGTCAGGGGGGTGGGATGGATGGTCTCCAAAGGCGCTTGAACGAGTCGGTGCAGTTCAAGTTATCCGTCACCCTGTCTTTGGCAATTTTGCTTATTGCGGTTGTGGCTGGTGCTTTTTCGTTCCTCTCCGCTTTCGATGAAGCTCATGAGCTGCAAGATGACGTCCTGCGTCAAGTGGCGCAATTGCTGGATCGGCAGCCCTTGGCGCCGAGTCCTCCCGCCGCCGCTACCCGCCGCAAAGCCAGGCATGAGGACTCCCGCGTGTTCATCCAGCGTTTGGACGATGGTAACCGACCTGCGGCAGGCATAGACGCGGGCGCGCTACCCCTGCCTTCAACGTTAACTGACGGATTGCACACCCTGGAGGTCGGCGGCGAATCATTCCGCGTGCTGGTCAAGACAACTGCCGCCGGCGAGCGGGTGGCAATCGCTCAAGAATCCGAGTTCAGGGATGAGATTGCCCGCCACAGTGCACTGCGCACCGCGATGCCCATCCTGGTCCTTGTGCCGATCCTGCTGCTGATCGTTGCCAACCTTGTGCGTCAGATGTTCCGCCCCATTGCCGCGCTCTCGAAGGAAATCGACCAGCGTACCGAACAGGATTTGCACGCCGTCGAAGGCAGCCATCTTCCCACCGAGGTGCGCCCGTTTGTCGTGGCGATCAATCGCCTGCTTGCCCGCGTCGCCCAGTCAATGCATGCCCAGCGCCGTTTTGTCGCAGATGCAGCGCACGAGCTGCGCTCGCCGCTGACGGCCTTGTCACTGCAAGCGGAACGGCTGGCGCAAGCGGACATGTCCGGCCCCGCGCGCGAACGACTGTCGGTGCTGCGCCAAGGTATCGAGCGGGGCAGGAACCTGCTGGATCAACTCCTGACTTTGGCCAAGGCGCAGTCGTCGACCGAATTGCCAGGGGCGCCGGTGTCGATCCAAAACATCTACCGACGTGTGCTGGAAGACCTCATGCCGCTGGCCGAGTCCAAGCGCATAGACATCGGGGTCGAGGGAGCGCAAGACGTTAAGGTGTGGGTTAGTGAGCTGGAATTGACCGCCGTGGTCAAGAACCTGGTCGATAACGCCATCCGCTATACCGAGGACGGCGGCCGGGTCGATCTTTCGGTCAGCCAGGACGCGGGATCGGCTGTGCTGTGCATCCAGGACACAGGGCCAGGTATTCCATTAGCAGAACGAAGCCGGGTTTTCGATCCCTTCTACCGAGTACTTGGCAGCGAGCAGACCGGTTCGGGTCTGGGCCTTTCTATTGTCCAAACGATTGCCAATCGCATCGGCGCACAAATCCGTCTCGACTTCACAGACGAGGGGAAGCAATCCGGGTTGAGGATCGCCGTTCTCATTCCAACGTCGCCATCTCCGAACGGTTTTGCAGGTAGCTAATGTAGAGCTAAGTCTTTCTCTGTAACTTGACAGTGCCACGCTGTGCTCCATTTCTCATTAAAACAAAAATCGATATTTCTGATGCATCAGCTCCTACGCTCGTTCCCATTCCCAGTTCATCAGGCAGTACCGCGGCGCCGCGCCATTACCGTGGCAGCTGCCTGGATCACGATGATGGCGCTTCCCGCCGCACCAGCCTGGTCATCGCCACAATCCGCATCCACCGGCGCGGACAGTACGGCATCTCCCCCAACTCCAGAAGTGAAGATCATTGGCAAGGCGAAGCCTGTTCAGAGTCTGATCGACCGAAAAGTCTATAACGTGGCGGCGGACTTGAACGCCACCACGGGCAGTGCGGCCGATGTATTGAACACGCTGCCGTCCGTGGATGTCGACGCTGACGGCAAGGTCAGCCTGCGCGGGGACAGCAAGGTCGTGATCCTGGTCGATGGCAGGCCGTCCGCACAGCTGTCCGGCGCAGGCGCCGGCAATGGCTTGCAACAGTTCTCCGCCAACGACATCGAAAAGGTCGAGGTATTGACCAACCCGCCGGCAGAATACCGTGCCGACGGCACTGGCGTGATTAACATCGTGACCAAAAAAGCGCGCACCCTCGGCACCTCGGGAACATTGCTTGCCAGCGCTGGCAACGGCGGAAGATATGTGGCCGGGGCAAGTGGCGCCCACAATACAGGCACAGTGAAATTGTCCGGCGGCTTGGGGCTGCGCAGGGACGACCGGGAGCGCATTCAAGTCTCAAATGTGGCGCTACTTGCCCCCGGCGGCGGCGCCGCCTCATTCAGCAACACCCTGGCGGAGGAACATACACGGCGCGTGATTCCATCGCTTAAAGCCGGGCTCGACTATCGTATCAACGACGATCAGTCACTCAGCGCCGATCTTAATTTCCGCCAGCGCAGCGGTGAGCGCCGCGCGGACCAGCGCTATACCAGCAGCCTGCCAGACGGGAGTTTGACCAGTTCGTCCGACCGACGCAGCGATGGCCGCGAATGGAGCATGAGCGGTAGCGCGGGACTCGGCTTCAAGCAAAAGCTCAGCGGTCCGGAGGAAACCGTCGACTTGTTGTTGCAGCGAACCACGGACCGGGAACGCGAACGCTATGCCTATCTCAACACGGCCACGCTGCCGGCATCGGGGCCGCGCCGGGACAGGCTGAGCCTCGAGCACGATTTCAGTTCGAACTCGTTTAACGCGGCCTACCGCAACGAACTGCCGGAGGGGCGTGTCCTCAAGCTCGGGTTCAATGTCAAGCGCGATAACAACAGCTACGCGAATGGCGGCGATCACGTGGATTCGCTCACCGAACAGATCATCGTGGATCCGTCCCTCACCAACCAGTTTCGCTACCGGCAGACCGTCCAGGCTCTGTATGCCTCATGGGAACAGACCATCGGCAAATGGGGGGTGATTGCCGGTACGCGCACCGAGCGCACGGTGGCGGAAGGCGTTCTGCTGACAACCGGACAGCGGGACACTCAGCGTTATGCGGGGATCTATCCAAGCCTGAACCTGGAGCGCATGTTGAATGACGCGTCCACACTGTCGCTGAGCCTCGGCCGACGGCTCGCGCGCCCCGATCCCGATGACCTGAATCCCTATGTCGACCGCAAGGACATCCACAATCTGCGCAGCGGCAACCCGAACCTCAGGCCGCGAGAAACGGACGCGCTGGATATCGGCTACCGGGTCGAGACCGACAAGAATAACTATGGCGTCACCGCCTACCTGCGGCAGAGCCGCAACGGCGATACGGACGTGACGACATTACTCAGCCCTGACGTACTGCTCTCGACGAAAGTTAATTGGCCAAAGAGCCGGTCAGGCGGTATGGAATTTAACGTGGATGCGGCGCTGATTCCGGCCCTGTCCGGGCGCTTGAGCGGCAACCTGTTTTATTCAGAATTTGTCGATTCCAGCCTGGGCATGAGCGGCATGAAATCCACCACCGGTCTGAATTTGAAAGGCAGCCTCGACTACCGCCCGACCAGGGGCGACACCGCCCAGTTGTCATTCAGCAGGGCCGCCAGACGACAGACGCTGCAAGGAGAAGTGAGCCCGGTGAATCTGGTTAATTTGGGCTATAAGCACCAACTGACCACCGATCTGTCGCTCGTTGCGACCGTCTCCGATGTGTTCAACGGCCAGCGGCAGCGACGAACGGTGAGCACACCGGCCTTGATGCAACAATACGAGCGATGGCAGCCGGGCCGTATCGCCTTCGTGGGGCTGACCTATCTGGTGGGTGCACCGAAGAAATCCAAGGCAGCCAGTTTCGAATACGACCAGTGATGGCCGTCAGGGTACACGCTCGCGCAACGAATCCTAACATCTTGCTTCAGCGGCACATGCCGACGTTTTCCTTCAGAATTTTGTATTGCGCTGCCAACATTGGTGGGTTCAGATCATGTCCGGCGCGGGGGACCGGCACGTAGGCCTTGCGCGGCGCACTTATACTGTCGAAATAACGCTTCGTCGTGTCCGGCATTGTCAACAAGTCCTGCTCCCCCTGAATCATATAGAAGGGAAGATCGAACCCGGGGCCGAGTTGATAGAGGTCGATATGCGCGGAAATGCCATCTCCTTTCCAGCCGACGAACTGTAACCAGGAATAGTCCTCGCCGTCCGTGTAGTCGGCTTCGTATTTGGCTGTCGTGTATTCCGGCGCCGGCGTCCACCAGGACTTGGGCGCGGGATCCGTGCTCAGTGCCTCGTACTTGCGCAGTACGCGACGCAGGATGCCGGGGTTGCGTGGATTGGTCCACGGCGGCAGACCGAGGGCCTCCAGCTTGGCAACGGAGTCTTGGTCGCCCGCCGCGCGAGCCAGCGCCAGCACCGCGTCGTAGCTGCCGCGCTGCCCGTGCCGGTTCACCCACTGCGAGGTGGAGATGTAGGCGCAGAAGGATTCCGGGCTGGCCTTAACCATGTTCACGCCCAGCACCGAACCCCAGGAACTTCCCATCAGGATCACCTGCCGCCGCCCGAAGCGTTTGGCCGCCCAGCGCGCTACCTCGATGCCGTCGTCACGAAGGCGCTCGACGCGCAGCGGTTCGTCCTCTGCCGGCCGATTACGACCGTAGGTCATGCCGGCCCCACGCTGGTCCCATTGCACGAGCGTGAAATCGCGTTGCCAATCCTTGTAGAGATTGTCGGTATAGGGCGTCTCGGGATTTCCTGGGCCGCCGTGTATGAGCACGATCACCGGGTTGGCGCAGCTGGCGCCCTTCACCTGCACCCATTGCTCGATACCGCCGATGGCAACGAAACCTTTTTCGTCAACCGGCTTGTCAACTGCGGTGCAAACGCGGTCGGACAACATCCCGGGAGCGGAAGCTGCGGCCTTGACCTGCGGCATGGCCATGATCTGGGCCAGTGTAAGAGTGATGGCGGCAAACGGGAGAGATAGTCGCGGCATGTGCTTCCCTCAAGTAATTATTCGATAAACTGCAAAACCTCTGCCCGAAGTACTAATCGCAGCATTGTTTATGACATAGGGGCGCGTACGAACCCGTCAGAACTCCATTCCTCACTTCCCACACCATGATGCACAAAAAATAGCCCCTCGGGATCATACTTACGCTTCACCGCGAGCAAGCGCAGGTAATTCTGCCCCCAGAACGCCTGCTGCCAGTTTCTTTCAAAATAGTTGCTCTCTGAAACATACGAACCACGCTGAGGGATGGCTGTCATCAACGCCTCCATCGCATCGTTAATTGCGTTGGCATCGGCACGCGCACGCTCCAGATCAGGCCGGTGCCCTGGCATACCCGCATGTACGCGCAACTGTTCGCCTGCGCAAATCGCCAGCGCAAAAGCGTCGAGCACCAAGGGATTAATCGCCGTATCTTTTGCTGCCTGGCGGGCTTCGTCAGGTGCGCCCGCCAGGCCCTTGTTGCAATGAAGCGCCATTTCCCAATGGCGGGTGCTCGCGAATAGTGCTTCGACCAGGCGAGCTTGTTGATCGGCTTGCAGTAACGATGCCGGCACCCATGCGGACTGGTAGCCGGAGATGAATTTGCCGGCCTCCTTTTCACCACCTGACCAGAAGATGTTTTCTTCAGGTGCCCCGGGACGCCCATCCATCTTGACGGCGCCGGGTATGGTCTTGAGCACTTTCGGGTCCCACAGCATTCGCGCTGGAATACCCGCGATGATGGGCGCGGCCGTTAGCTGATATTCCGTGGGCGATTGTGCCAACCAATCCAGAAAGGGTTGCCAGACTGCGTTCGCCTGTTGCTTGTCGAGTCCCTGAAACGACATCTCGATGGCCAGCGCGTTATCGGTCTTAAAAATAACCTGCTCGCCCCAATGCGGATTAAACAAACTCTCCGCATAGAAGGAAATAAACCGCGCGATCAAGCGCCGGTAGCTCGCATCCGATGCGGCTTTGATCTGCATGATGGCAACGCCAAAGGTGCTCGGCAGATCGTGCGTTCGCAACGTCACTTTCGTGACCACGCCCAGACTTCCCCCGCCACCGCCCTTGAGCGCCCAGAACAGTTCAGGGTGCGAGCAAGCGTTGACCATCAGCACCTTGCCATCCGCGGTGACGACCTCCGCCTCAATCAGGCTGGCGGCGGCGAGTCCATAGCGCTTCGAATGGCTTCCGAAGCCACCGCTCTGGATCAGGCCTGCTACGCCAACAGTGGCACAGCCACCACCTTGCACATAACGGCCCGCTTTGGTGGTGACAGCGTCGTAAACATGCATCCAGATCGCACCGGCATCGATCGTCGCGGCTGGCACGGGCGCCTGCTTTCCTGCGCAGCCGGCGCCGACGAAGGCGTCATGGATAACTACCTTTTCCATGTTGCGTGTCCAGATCAACAGGGAATCGGGCGCGTTTGACGTCCCCTGATAACTGTGCCCGCCTCCTTTCACCACCAGACGTAGCTGATGTTTTCGTGCGAAGTCGACGGCAGCCACGACATCTGAAGTGCTCTCGCAAGCGACAGCATAGACACTTGGTTCGCAGCGCCAGGCATCGGCCCATCCTAACGTCTGCGTAAGGCCAGCCTGGTCACGAATATAGTATGGATTCTTTAAGTCCTCGATCAGGCTGGCATCCGCCTTTTGCACACCTTGTTCAAGCGGAGATTTCACTTTCACCAGATGGCCACCGACAGCGCCCCGCAAGGTATTCCAATCCTGTGGCGACGGCCACGCGGCATTCCCCGTCCGCACGCGCCGGCGCAACATGTTGGCAATACTGCTACCTGCTTGGGCGACCATGGAGGGGAATAAGCCGACTGCCGCCAATGTACCTGCCAGAGACAAAAAATCTCTACGCTTCATAAAGTTAGCCCAAGCCAATATTATTAAAAATTATATATAAATTATTATGATTGATGTGCTCCCGTTGTTCTCTGAGCATGAGGCGATCCACCTTGCCCATGCTGGACAAGCTCCTTTGGCTGCTCGGCGGGTTCGGTCACTGAACTGTTACGTCCAAGTCTTGAATGACAATCAGACCATTGACACGGTGAAAAAGCATCGTCTTGACAGTAAAGCAGCGACCTGCAATGATCGCCGAATACCAATCTGTCTTATGAGACCGTCCAGGACAACTCGTCTGTTTGCCGCCGTGATTGCCGTGATCAGCCTGCTGTTCACGCAACTGGCGCTCGCATCCTACATGTGTCCAGATACCACCGCCCCGGCATCCGTGGCAATGACGGTAGTAGATGACAACGGGATGGCCGATATGGCCGACTGTACTGGCATGGACAGGGCACAACCCACCCTCTGCCACTCTCATGACAAGGTTGGCAAGCAGTCGCTCGACATACCGAGCGTGCCGCAGGTACAGCCTTTTGTGCCGATCGGCCAGGCGCATATTGTCGTTCCCCTTGACGTGGTCATGCCGACAGTGGCGTCACTCGACAACTCGTTCCTCGCACGCGCCACGGCGCCGCCATTAGCGATCCGCCATTGTTGTTTTCGTATTTGACACTTCCCGACGCTTGATTCGCCGTCGCGCATGCTCGCGCGACGCCGTTTAACGCTTGGTGGAGATGTCATGCCTTTTCTTCCCTGCGCGCGCCATAGCCGGCGCGCCGCCGTTTTTTTCCTGGTACGCTGGGCCACAGGAGCGGCGCTGCTGTGCCTATGCTTCGTCGCCGAAGCCGCTGATCTGTTGTCGCTGCCGGAAGCCCAACGGCTTGCCGTTGCCCGTTCACGCCAGATCGCGGCTGAGAATGCCGCTATCGACGCCGCACGTGCAATGTCTGTCGCTGCGGGTCAACTGCCGGATCCCGTATTAAAGGCCGGCGTCGACAATTTTCCGGTCACCGGCCCCGATCGCGGCAGCCTTACCGCCGATTTCATGACGATGCGCCGCATTGGCATCAGTCAGGAATTTATCAGGAGCGACAAGCGCTCCTTGCGCAGCGAACGCTACCTGCGGGAGGCAGACAGGACTCTTGCCGAGAAAGACAAAGCGATCGCTACTGTCGAGCGCGACACCGCCATCGCCTGGCTTGACCGCTACTATGCAGAGGCGATGACATCGATCGTCGCCGCGCAGCGGGAGCGTGCGCAAGGTGAAGAGCAGGCTGCCGACGCCGCGTACCGTTCTGGCCGAGGGAGTCAGGCCGACGTGCTGGCTGCTAAGGCAGCGGTGCTGCAATTCGATGACCGTCTTGACGAGTCGATGCGCCGGGCGCGAAGCGCGACGATTGCACTCGGGCGCTGGGTCGGCGACGCTGCCGCGCGGCCGCTGGCTGGCCAACCGATGATTGATACTATTCGGCTTGATCCATCGACCCTCGATACGCAGCTCGTTCATCATCCTGAAGTGGCCGCTATGGTCAGGCAGGAAGAAATCGCCGCGCTTGAGGCCAGGCTGGCACAAGCCAACAAAAAGGCGGACTGGACCGTCGAAGTTGCTTACCAGCAGCGCGGTCCATCCTTTTCGAACATGGTGTCAGTGGGCGTCTCGGTCCCGCTGCAATGGGACCAGAAGAACCGGCAAGATCGCGAACTGGCCGCCAAGCTGGCGTTGGCGGAACAGCGGCGCGCCGAGCGCGATGAGATGCTCCGCGAACACGTGGCCGAGACCCGCGCGCTGATCGGAGAGTGGCAAACCAACCGCGCTCGCCTCACACGCCAGACCCATGAGCTCATCCCGCTGGCCAAGGAGCGCAGCGAAGCCGTGCTGGCTGCGTATCGCGGCGGCAAGGCGATGCTGGTTGATGTTCTGGCAGCACGCCGCAATGAGCTTGATGTGCGCCTGGCGGCGTTGCAGCTCGAAGCCGACACCGCCCGCTTATGGGCGCAACTGAACTTTCTCTTTCCGACCTCCCACGGCGCTGAGCCCGGGGGCGTCGCGGTCCCGAGGAACCCGAAATGATCCACCCGAAAAAGCTTATCGTCACGCTGACTGCTGCCGGCATCCTCGTGGCCGCAGGCAGTGGTTTGTACTGGGTTGGCATGGAACATGGCATGAAGGCGGCGCAACCGACGGGCGGCACTAGCGGCGACAAGATTGATCCGGCCACCGGTCGACGCGTGCTGTACTGGCACGATCCGATGGTTCCCGGCCACAAATTCGATAAGCCGGGCAAGTCGCCCTTCATGGACATGCAGCTGGTGCCGGTCTATGCCGACGAGGCAGGCGACCAGGGCAACGTTGTGATCAGCCCGCAGGTGCAACAAAACCTCGGCATTCGCACCGCCGAGGTGAAGGAAGGCACGCTCGCCTCCGGGCTTGAGGCGATCGGCAGCGTAGCCTACAACGAACGCGACGTCGCCGTGGTGCAGGCGCGCGCCAACGGGTACGTCGAGCGACTGGCGGTTCGGGCGCCGCTCGACCACGTCCGCCGCGGGCAGCCGCTGGCCGAATTGTATGTGCCGGACTGGGTCGCCGCCCAGGAGGACTACCTGGCTGCACGAGGCATGCCGGACGCGGGTGAATTGGCCCCTGCGGCGCGTCAGCGCATGCGTCTGGCTGGCATGACTGACGATCAGATTCGCCTGGTCGAAACGACCGGCAAAGTCCATCCGCGCATCACCGTTACCTCGCCCATGGACGGCGTAGTGGCTGAGCTGGGCGCGCGCGAAGGCATGACGGTAACTGTCGGTACGCTGCTGTACCGCATCAACGGCTTGTCAACGGTGTGGGTCAATGCGGAGATCCCGGAAGCTGCCGCCGCGCAGGTTCGGCCCGGCAATGCCGTCGAGGCACGCACGCCGGCCTGGCCCGGCTTGACCTTCAAGGGCAAGGTCGGCGCCATCCTGCCGGAAATCGATCCCACCACACGCACGCTCAAGGCGCGCATCGAACTGGCGAATCCGGACGGCCGCCTTGTGCCCGGCATGTTCGCCACCGTCACCCTTCGCCCTGCCGCCTCAAAGCCGGTGCTGCTGGTGCCCAGCGAGGCCGTGGTCCAGACTGGAGAACGCTCCATCGTCTTCATCGCTGGGGAAGGCGGCAAGTTCACTCCGGCCGAGGTCGAGACAGGTCTGGAAGCCAATGGCCAGACTGAAATCCGCAAGGGGCTCGACGCCGGCCAAAAGGTCGTCGTCTCTGGGCAGTTCCTCGTCGATTCGGAGGCAAACCTTAGGGGCACGCTGGCGCGCATCGGTGAGGTGCCGCAAGCAAGCACCACGCAACCGGCCGCCGCGCCGACCCATCACGGCTCCGGCCGCGTCGAAAAAATCGACGCCGACAGCATCACGCTGTCCCATGGACCGATCCCATCGTTGAAATGGGGGCCGATGACGATGGGCTTCAGGCTGCCGCCCGGGGGCTTGCCGAACAACATCGCGGTCGGCGACGAGGTCACGTTCGAGATCCGCCAGACAAAAGATGGCGATTACCAGATCACGACGATCAGGCCGACGACAGGTGCCCGCGCTGACAAGAAGGCCGGCGCGAAAGGTGAAAAATGATCGCCAAACTGATCCGCTGGTCGATCGTCAACCGCTTCCTCGTGCTGCTATCTACGCTCGGGCTCGTCGCCTGGGGTCTCTGGGCGCTGTCGAAAACGCCGCTCGATGCCCTACCCGATCTGTCAGACACCCAAGTCATCATCCGAACGACCTACCCCGGCCAGGCGCCGCAGATCGTCGAGAACCAGGTCACCTATCCGCTCACGACCACCATGCTCTCGGTGCCTGGTGCGAAAACGGTTCGCGGCTACTCGTTCTTCGGCGATTCCTTCGTCTACATCCTGTTCGACGACGGCACCGATCCTTACTGGGCGCGCTCCCGGGTTCTGGAATACCTGAACCAGGTACAGTCGCGCCTGCCGGCGCAGGCCAGGGCGTCGCTCGGACCGGACGCCACTGGCGTCGGCTGGGTCTATGAATACGCGCTGGTCGACCGCAGTGGCCGCATGGACCTGTCGCAGCTGCGCGCGCTGCAGGACTGGTTTCTCAAGTATGAACTGAAAGCCGTGCGCAACGTGTCGGAGGTCGCAAGCGTCGGCGGCATGGTGCGCCAGTACCAGATCCAGCTCGATCCCGACAAGCTGCGCGCCTACAACATCCCCCATGCGAAGGTCATCGAGGCCGTGCAGCGCGCGAATCAGGAAACCGGCGGCTCCGTGCTCGAACTGGGCGAAGCCGAATACATGGTGCGCGCTTCCGGCTACCTGCATTCGCTGGACGATTTTCGCAAGATTCCGCTCATGACCACGGAAGCCGGCGTATCGGTCCGGCTCGGGGACGTGGCCCGCATCCAGGTCGGCCCGGAGATGCGGCGCGGCGTGGCCGACTTGAACGGCGAGGGCGAGGTGGCCGGCGGCGTGATCATCATGCGTGAAGGGAAAAATGCGCTGGAGACGATCGACGCGCTCAAGGCCAGGCTGGAGACGCTCAAGGCGGGCCTGCCGCCGGGTGTCGAGATCGTACCGACCTACGACCGGTCCAGCCTGATCAAGCGTGCGGTGAATAACCTCGAACACAAGCTTGCCGAAGAATTCATTGTCGTCGCCCTGGTGTGCGCGATCTTCCTGTTCCATCTGCGCTCGGCCCTGGTCGCGATCGTATCGCTACCCCTCGGCATCCTGGCGGCCTATGTGATCATGTACTACCAGGGCGTGAATGCGAACATCATGTCGCTCGGCGGCATTGCGATTGCCATCGGGGCAATGGTCGACGCGGCGGTCGTCATGATCGAGAATGCGCACAAGCAAATCGAGGCGTGGAACCACGCGCATCCCGGCAAGCAGCTCGCGGGCCAGGACCATTGGCGGGTAATCGGCGATGCTGCGGCCGAGGTCGGGCCCGCGTTGTTCTTCTCGCTCCTGATCATCGTGCTGTCGTTCGTGCCGGTGTTCACGCTGGAAGCCCAGGAAGGCAAGCTGTTCGCGCCGCTGGCCTTTACCAAGACCTATGCGATGGCTGCGGCCGCCGGCTTGGCTGTGACGCTGGTCCCGGTGCTGATGGGCTATCTGATACGCGGCCGTATTCCGGACGAGCAGTCGAACCCGCTCAATCGCGGGCTAATCAAGCTGTACCGCCCGCTGCTCGAACGCGTGCTGCGCTATCCAAAGGCGGTCATCACGGTGGCCGCCGTCATCGCCGTTGCGACTATCTGGCCGCTGTCGCGCCTGGGTAGCGAATTCATGCCGCCGCTTGACGAAGGCGACTTGCTCTACATGCCGTCGGCCCTGCCCGGCATCGGCATCGGCAAGGCGACCGAATTGCTGCAGCAAACCGACCGCCTGATCAAAACCGTACCGGAGGTGCAAAGCGTGTTCGGCAAGGCCGGACGGGCTGATACGGCAACCGACCCGGCGCCGCTTGAGATGTTCGAAACCACGATC
This sequence comes from Massilia horti, assembly GCF_004614195.1. GTDB lineage: Bacteria > Pseudomonadota > Gammaproteobacteria > Burkholderiales > Burkholderiaceae_D > Telluria > Telluria horti. The sequence continues at coordinate 23,883 of NZ_SPUM01000129.1, forward strand.
CAATTCAAGCCGCGCGACCAGTGGCGTGCCGGCATGACGCCCGACAAGCTGGTCGAGGAACTCGACCGTGTGGTGAAGGTGCCGGGCTTGTCGAACATCTGGGTGCCGCCGATCAGGAATCGCATCGACATGCTGGCCACTGGCATCAAGAGCCCCGTGGGAGTCAAGGTGGCCGGTACCGACTTGCGCGAGATCGACCGTATCACCGGCGAGATCGAGCGCGCGGTCAAGAAGGTGCCCGGTGTGTCGTCTGCCCTGGCGGAGCGCCTGAACGGCGGCCGCTACATCGACGTGAAGATTGACCGCGATGCGGCCGCGCGTTACGGGCTCAATATCGCCGACGTGCAAAGCATTGTGTCGGCCGGGATCGGCGGCGACAACATTGGCGAGACGGTGGAGGGATTGCAACGCTTCCCGATCAACGTGCGCTATCCGCGCGAGGTGCGCGACTCGGTCGAGAAACTGCGGGCGTTGCCGGTGTTGACCAGCCGGGGTGCGCAAATTCGGCTCGGCGACGTTGCGGCGCTGCGTATTGTGGACGGCCCGCCGATGCTCAAGAGCGAGAACGCGAGGCTGTCGGGCTGGGTGTATGTTGACATCCGCGGGCGCGACCTCAGTTCGGCCGTACACGACATGCAGCAGATCGTCGCACAGGAAGTGAAGTTGCCGGCCGGGTATTCGGTGTCGTGGTCCGGGCAATTCGAATACCTGGAGCGTGCCACAGCCAAACTGAAGATTGTGGTGCCGACCACCTTGCTCATCATTTTTGTGCTGCTATATCTCACCTTCAAGCGCTTCGACGAAGCCGCTCTCATCATGGCGACCTTGCCGTTTGCGCTCGCGGGCGGCGTGTGGTTGCTATGGCTGCTCGGGCACAACCTTTCTGTCGCATCGGGCGTCGGTTTCATCGCGCTGGGCGGCGTTGCGGCCGAGTTCGGCGTCATCATGTTGCTGTACCTGAAGCACGCCTGGGAGGCGCGCGTCGCAGCCGGGCGCGATGCCGAAGCCGACCTGCTCGACGCGATCCGCGAAGGGGCCGTTTTGCGCGTGCGCCCGAAGGCAATGACAGTGGCAGTCATCATTGCCGGTCTCGTGCCGGTCATGGTTGGAAGCGGCACCGGCTCGGAAGTCATGCAGCGCATCGCGGCACCAATGGTCGGCGGCATGATCACGGCGCCCCTGCTGTCAATGTTGGTGGTGCCGGCGGCGTTCCTGCTGCTGCGCCGGCGGTCATTACGCGGAAGCAACCAAGGCTACAGGCAGCCCACGCACAAAACCGAGCTCTCAGCTCCCGCATTCAGGCCGCAAGAAAAATCATGACTACAGCGACCCCAGGCGAAAAAAAGAGGATGAATCTTGTAAATTTCAGTCGAAATTTAAATCCGGGCGGGTAGTCCGGCTTCGGAAGGCTTCTATCAAATAGGATCTTTCCAATTGCAACGGAATTCCTCATGCCAACCCCACCTACAAAACCCAAGCTTTGAAAATACTCCTTATCAAACTCTCTAATCCAAAATAACAGACGTCTCGCATTGAAGTAGTAAATTGCAACGTAAATAGCCATCAAGGTGATCACATCGCGCGCATTCATTGCTGTTTTCCGTCCTTCCTCTTCCGTTTTCACTGCCCAGCCCGTCGGTTTGGATGGTGCAGGTCGATGGGTAATTCACCCCTCTTCTAAAGGAGAACTTCTTCTCGCTCATCAAAACCCAATAAATCAATTCCTTGTGTGCTGACTGCCTCTTCAAAAGCGGCCCAGCCTCCGCATTTGATCATATGCTCTTCCGCCGCAGTGATTGGAACCAACTGAAGAATCTCAATCTCGGACGCGCCTAGCGAGCAGATACTGAACTCCCGCGGCAGACCAACTGGCGGGCTCAAATAAAAACTTTCAAACAATGGATTACCGCCAGCGAGTACTGGACCCGAGCCAGGAAGAATTCCATAAACACCCGGCGATTCATGGGTTTCCAGCAAGTGAAGACCTACCACGGTTAAAACCGCATTCAGCATTTCCTTGTTCGCAGCTGAGTTCGAAAATATGGCCAACTCCGTTCTAGCAGATCGGCTCCCCCCTGGCACAGCCAGTTGATGCGCCGACAATCCGCACGTGATCAGGCAGTTTCTTGCACCATTTGCCCTACCGGAATATGCCAACACAATAAAAGGGATTTTTGTCTTATCTTTTCCTTCGAACGAAGTCTCTACTTCACCCAAAAAATTCTCGTAGTGATCAAATAATTTTCCCGCATCGTCTCTTAGGCTCATATCAATCATGTAGGCCGGCGCCCCGTTGAAAAGTTGCTTAAAACGGCTATGTATTTTATTGATGACTGCGTGTTGGGATATCGCCTTCCCACCCCGTACTTCGCTCTGTCATGCTAGATAGCGAACAACACTCAGAACCCAGAAAATAAACTTAAACAACCCACGAGCGAAACAATCGCGCCCCCGACCGGCGAGTGCTTGACTAGTTGGCACGCATTAATCATGGAGTATCCTTCAGCTTCTGACACAAAGCGTCAACCTTCTGTTGAGAACCGCTCTTCGACATCATTGTCGAAAAATTACCGTGATTACTGGTCAGCTGTTGCGAAGAGTCGGCCCGCGATGTCGCTGTCGTACCGAAGATACGCGTATCGGTCGGCCGCCAGTCCTAACTTGGAGGCCGTCTCTTGAAAATTTTGCGAGCTCGCCAATTCAATATCGACTCTCCGGCCGCCATGGTTTTGCGCGCAATAGTCTCGCCTCCAGCCAATATAAAAACCGCAGTTATTATATATACGAAGTCACCACAGCCTGCCCTGATGGAGTTAGAAATTAACGCAACCAGCAATATGGAACCGAAAAATGCGACAAGCCGAATTGAGGACGAAATGAGATTATTCTTCATATGACTCTCATAAAACTGCTCTCTGAGCGGCGGGAGGTGGTGGTTTTTTTGCCTCCTCCTGTTGCCGACTTATTTTTATCTTGCGCTTTATTAACGACAACTCCTCCCGCTGCTTGCGCTGCGGTTTTGCCAGGATCTGCAATTTCTCGATCTTATCAGTATTTTCATCGATTTTACTGATGATCTTTGTCCCATTCATGACTCTATTGTCCTGTTCAAGCTTCTATTCGAACGGAACAATTTTTCCTTGCCCCCGTTCCCCTTTTGACCTAACATGTGAACAGCTCTTCAAATATCGATTATGAGTTTCCCGACTGACACCGACCACGCCGTCGAAGAACTGGCCGACCTGTTCCACCTGCTGGGCGACCCGACGCGCCTGCGCATCGTGCTGGCCTGCCTGGCGCAGCCGATTGCGGTGAGCGACATCGCGGCCACCCTCGATTTGTCCAGCTCGCTGGTCAGCCACCACCTGCGCCTGCTGCGCGCGGCGCGCATCGTGAAGGCTGAACGCCAGGGCAAGCAGGTTTTCTACTCGGCCGCCGACGCCCACATCAGCGGCCTGTTGGCCGACATGTTCGAACACATCGCCGAACCCGCAACCGGACTTGACGCATGAGCCATCACCATCATCATCACGACCATGACCACCATCACGGTCATGGCCATCACCACCATCATCACCACGCGCCGACCGACAAGGGGCGCGCGTTCGCGCTGGCGGTCGGCCTGAACACGCTGTTCGTCGGGGTTGAATTCGTGTATGGCTTCCTCGCCAACTCGACCGCGTTGATGGCCGACGCCGGCCACAACCTGTCGGACGTGCTTGGCCTGCTGCTGGCCTGGGGCGCGGCGGTGCTGGCCAAGACCACGCCCAACCACCGCTACACCTACGGCCTGCGCAGCTCGTCTATCCTGGCCGCGGTGGCCAATGCCCTGTTGCTGCTGTTCGCGTGCGGCGCGATCGCGCTTGAAGCGGTGCAGCGCTTTTCAACGCCGCAACCGGTGGCGGGGGCGACCGTGTCGATCGTGGCCCTGGTCGGGGTGCTGGTCAACGGCTTTTCTGCCTGGCTGTTCATGGCCGGGAGCAAAGAGGACCTGAACATACGCGGCGCCTACCTGCACATGGCGGCCGATGCCGCGATCTCGCTGGGGGTGGTGGTGGCGGGCCTGGTGACCATGTACACCGGCTGGACATGGCTTGACCCGGCAGCCAGCCTGGTAATCATGATCATCATCGTGATGGGCACCTGGGGTCTGCTGCGCGAATCGATGCAACTGATGATGGCGGCGGTGCCGGCCAATGTCGACCCGGTTAAGGTCCAGCAATTCCTGGCGGGGCGGCCGGGCGTGTCGGAAGTGCACGACCTTCATATTTGGGGGATGAGCACGACCGAGACCGCGCTTACCGCGCACTTGGTGATGCCGGGCGGGTATCCGGGCGACCGGGTGATCGACCAGATCGTGGACCAGTTACGGAAGGACTTTTCGATCCATCACTGCACACTGCAGGTGGAGGAAGGAACGACCGATCACGGGTGTGCGCTGCACGCGACGGCGCATTGAACAATCGTACGGCGTACCGGGGGCGTTCGTAGGGTGCGCACCAGTGCGCACCGCGGTTCGCGAACGTCGCGTGGGGGAAGCTGTAGCCGCAAGTCAGCATGCGGTGACCGCGTGCGCACAGGGTGCGCACCCTACGGCGACCTGCAGCTGCAGATGGGGAGACGCTACCCCGCCAGGTTGGCGAACAGCGGTGTGCTCAGGTAGCGCTCGCCGAACGAGGGGATGATCGTGACGATCAGCTTGCCCGCATTCTCGGGCCGGCGCGCCACCTGGACCGCGGCCCACAGCGCGGCACCCGACGAAATCCCGACCAGCAGCCCTTCCTGGCGTGCGGCGGCGCGCGCGGTCTCGAACGCATCCTCGTCCTTCACGCGGATGACTTCGTCGTAGGCGCTGGTATTGAGCACATCCGGCACGAAGCCGGCGCCCAGCCCCTGGATCGCGTGCTTGCCCTTCTGCCCGCCCGACAGCACCGGCGAGGCGTCCGGTTCCACCGCGATCGCCTGGAAGCCAGGTTTTCTGCCCTTGATCACATCGCTCACGCCGGTGATGGTGCCGCCGGTGCCGATGCCGGCCACCAGGATGTCGACCTTGCCGTCGGTGTCGCGCCAGATTTCCTCTGCGGTGGCGCGGCGGTGGATTTCGGGGTTGGCAGGGTTCTGGAACTGCTGCGGCATGAAGCAACGCGAGTCTTCCGCAACGAACTGCTCGGCGCGACGGATTGCGCCCATCATGCCTTCCGCGCCGGGGGTCAGCACCAGCTCGGCGCCGTAGGCGCGCAGCAGCATGCGGCGCTCCTGGCTCATGGTGTCGGGCATCACCAGCCGGCAGCGGTAGCCGCGTGCGGCGCAGACCATTGCCAGCGCGATGCCGGTGTTGCCGCTGGTCGGTTCGACGATGATCGTGTCCGGACCGATTTTGCCCGCCTTTTCGGCCGCTTCGATCATCGACAGGCCGATGCGGTCCTTGACGCTGTGTGCCGGGCTGTAGAACTCCAGCTTGGCGACCACGTCGGCGACGCAGCCTTGCGTCAGCCTGCGGATCCGCACGAGCGGGGTGTTGCCAATCAGTTCGGTGACATCGTTTGCGATTTTCATGCCGGGCCCCTCCCCTCTTCCAGAAAAATTAGACTTTACTTCACGTTGAGCAGTTCCACGTCGAAGATCAGGTCGGAATCGGGCGGGATCGAGCCTCCCGGCGCGCCGCGCTTGCCATAGGCCAGGTCGCTGGGAATGATCAGGGTACGCTTGCCGCCGACCTTCATGCCGGCCACGCCCTGCTCCCAGCCCTTGATCACTTGTCCGGCACCGAGCCGGAAGTCGAGCGGCTCGCCACGGTCGAGCGAGGAATCGAATTTGCGGCCGCGCTGGTTACGCGCCATCGGCTTGTAGAACCAGCCGGTGTAATGGACGACCACGGTGCTGCCGAGGGTGGCTTCCTTGCCGGTGCCGACCTTCTGGTCAATGATCTGAACCTGGGGCGCCGCAGGAACGGCCGGGGCGGCTTCCGGCTGAGCCGCCGGCTGCTGGGCCTGGTCGGCGGCGGCCGGGGTTTCCTGGGCGTTGGCCGCTGCTGCCGCGAGCAGCAGGGCGACGAATACTGAACGACGTATCATGTGGCTCTTCCATCAAGGATTTTGGAAATCCTATGATAGCAAGGCCTCTTCCTGTTGCACAGCTTGGACCGGAGCGTGCCCGCCATCGGCAGCCTCGGCCATGCGGCGCAGCACGTGACCGGCCGCGACCATGCCAAAGGTGGCGGTCACCACCATGCTCGAACCGAAGCCGGCGCAGTTCAGGCCGGTGATGCTGTTGGCGTCAAGCGCGCAGGCGTCGCCACTGTCCGGATAGCGCAACGGCTCCATCGAGAACACGGCATCGATGTGGTACTTGTTCTTTTCGCCGCGGGCAAAGCCGTAGCGTGCGCGCAGGATCTTGCGCACTTTCTTGAGCAGCGGTTCCTGCTCGGTGCGGGCCAGGTCGCGCACCTCGACCCTGGTCGGGTCGAGCTGGCCGCCGGCGCCGCCGATCGTCACCAGCGGAATTGCATGATCGCGGCAATACGCGATCAGCGCGGCCTTGGGCTTGACGCTGTCGATCGCGTCGATCACGTAGTCGAAACGGCCGCTGCCGATCATCTGCGCGATGTTGTTCTCGTCGATGAAGTCCTCGACCAGCGTCACCTGGCAAAACGGATTGATCTGCGCAATGCGCTGCGACAGCGCCTCGATCTTGGGCATGCCGATGGTCGCGCTCAAGGCCTGGATCTGGCGGTTGATGTTGGACTCGGCCACATTGTCCAGGTCGATCAGGGTCAGGTGGCCGACCGCGCTCCTGGCCAGCGCCTCCACCACCCACGAGCCGACGCCGCCCACGCCAATCACGCAAACGTGCGCCGCACGGAAGCGTTCCAAGGCACGCTCGCCGTACAGGCGAGCCAGACCACCGAAGCGGCGTGCGAAGTCGACCTCGTCGTCCAGCACCGACACGAGGTTATGAGTGTTGATGGTATTCATCCTCCCATTCTAGCGGACTGATGCTGCCAGACTGCACTAAAATAGCTCTTAGTCAACCGAATTTTTTCTGTGTTAAAAAACGCATATGAGCAACTTTCTCCTCGAGCCCGCACCGGACTTCGACCAACCGATAGCCGTCCTGAAACATTGCCACGGGCGTATCCGCAAGCAGTTGGCGACGCTGGAAAAGCTGCTGCCCTACCTGCCGGAGCACGGGGCGGACGAATCCGCGCGCAAGGCGGCGCAGGCGGTACTGAAGTATTTCGACAAGGCCGCGCACTTGCACCACGAGGACGAGGAACAGGACCTGTTCCCGATGCTGCGCGCGGTTGCTCAGGGAGAGGACGCGGCAAGCTTGCAGGCGCTGGTGCCGCTGATCGTGCAGGAACACCATCAGATGGACGCGATGTGGCAAGACCTGCACGAACAGCTGACCGCCATCGCATCGGGCAGCGGCACGGCGCTGTCGGCGAGCATTGTGCAACGCTTCTCGCAACAGTACGCGGCGCACATGGAGCGCGAGGAAAACGTGATCGCGCCGATGGCGCTGCGCCTGTTCTCGCCCGCTCAGATGGCCCAGCTCGGCAGTGCGATGCAGCGGCGGCGCGGCATCGAGCCGCCAGCACCTTCGGTCGGCGAGGCGGTGGCGCACCTGCGGACGGACTATGGCCAGGCGGTGCTCGACGAGGCACACGTTGCGGCCGACCCGATGCAGCAGTTCACGCGCTGGTTCGAGGAAGCGCTCAAGGCCGAGGTGAACGAGCCGAACGCGATGAGCGTGGCCACCGTGGGCCCCGACGGCCGGCCGAGCTCGCGCATCGTGCTGGTCAAGCAGTTCGACGCACGCGGGCTGACCTGGTACACGAACTATGACAGCCAGAAATCCCGACAATTGGGCGACAACCCATATGCAGCTTTGTTATTCTTCTGGAGCGAACTTGAACGGCAGGTGCGGATCGAAGGCAGGGTCGAGCGTACATCCGTTGAAGAGAGCGACAAGTACTTCAACAGCCGCCCTCTGAAAAGCCGGCTGTCGGCGATTGCCTCGAACCAGAGTGCGCCGATCGAGAGCCGCGCTGTTCTAGAACACAACTACGAGGTGGTGACCAAGCAGTATGGCGAGGAGCCGCCGCGTCCGGAAAACTGGGGCGGGTTCCGGCTGGTGCCGGACCGTTTCGAGTTTTGGCAGGGCCGCCGTTCGCGCTTCCATGACCGCATCGTGTACCTGCGGCAGGAAGACGGCAGCTGGACGCGGCAACGTTTGCAACCGTAAGCAGGCAGGGCGCAGGCCGCCTTGCCGTCAAATGCCGGAGGTGTGCGTGTTTACTGAAATGAGGCTTTCCGCCTGGAGCACAGGCATCCGCGACAAGCTGTCGCTACCCTTGCGCATCATCCTGTGGAACGGGCAGCAGTTCGACCTGTCGGACGAGCCGCCACGGGTGACGGTCAAGGTGCCGGGCCCGTCGTCACTGCGCTACCTGGTCTCGCCCTCGCTGTACAACCTGGGCAAGGCCTATGTCGAAGGCGCGATCGAAGTGACCGGGCGCGCGGTCGACATGATCAACATCGGCAACGCGCTGGCCGCCTCCGGCATCGGCAAGACCCAGGGGCGCCTGTCGCGTTCGCTGCAACTGGTGTCGCCCCATACCCGCAAAAAGGACGCCGCCGCGATCCGCTACCATTACGACGTCTCCAACGAGTTCTACGGCGCCTGGCTCGACTCGGGCATGGTCTACTCGTGCGCCTACTTTGAAGGCGGCACTGAGGACCTGGCCGCGGCCCAGCTGAAAAAGATCGACCACATCCTGACCAAGATCGGCGTGCAGCCGGGGCAGACCCTGCTGGACATCGGCTGCGGCTGGGGTGCGCTGGTGATGCGCGCGGCGAGCCGGTTTGGCGCCCGTTGCGTGGGCGTGACGCTGTCGGAAAACCAGGTGCAGCTCGCGCGCGAGCGGGTCAGACAGGCCGGGCTGCAGGACCGGATCGAGATCCGGCTGCAAGACTACCGCGACGTCGAAGGCCAGTTCGACCGCATCACCAGCGTGGGCATGTTCGAGCACGTGGGCGTGCAGCATCTGCCGGAGTATTTCAGGCACGTGAACAAGCTGCTGGCGCCGGGCGGCGTGGCGATGAACCACGGCATCACCACGACCGATGTCGACAACCGCTCGACGCCGTACGGCGGCGGCGAATTCATCGACAAGTACGTGTTCCCGCACGGCGAGCTGGCGCACCTGTCGACCGTGATCCGGACGATGCAAGAAGGCGGGCTGGAAGTGCGCGATGTCGAAAATCTGCGCAGGCACTACGCGAAGACATGCGCGACCTGGACCGAGAACTTCGAGAGCAATGCCGAGCGGATCAAGACGCTGACCGATCCCAAGCGATTTCGGATCTGGCACGTGTACCTGGCGGGCTGCGCGTACGCGTTCGCGCACGACTGGATCAGCCTGTACCAGATCGTGTGCGGCAAAGCCGGCGAGGAGCCGTCGCAGATTCCCTGGTCGCGGCGGTACATGTACAACTGAAACAACTGAACAGATTCGCAGTGCGGTCATCAGGCGTAGGGTGCGCACCTGTGCGCACGCGGTACGTGTGCGGACCGTTGGCGTCTGGGCACACCGCGCGGGCCGTGCGCCCTGCATACTGACTTGCGGCTGCCGCTTCTTTACGCTGCCTTCGCGAACCGCGTGCGCACAGGTCCTCGCCGGCCGCGCGCCCCCTACGATGTGCTACGGCTACGGCTCCGGCAGATCGTAGGGTGAGCGGCGTCCAGCGGCGCAGGGGCGCCCTGCCGCCGCGGTCAACGACTGTAGCTCGCGGCGCAGCCAACACTACGCAGCCGTACCGCGTGCGCACAGGTGCGCACCCTACGCCAGCGCGAGAGCCGCAGGATCTGGCTACCGCAGCTCCGGCGTCTTGAGCCGGCTCGCGAACACCTTCCTGAATTTGGCCACCTTGGGCGCCACCACGAATGCGCAGTACCCCTGCAGCGGATGCTGACGGAAATAATCCTGGTGGTAGTCCTCGGCCTTGTGCCAGGCCTGTGCCGGCAGCAGCTGGGTGACGATCGGCCCGTCCCACACATGCGCCATCTCGGCCATCACCTTGCGCGCGGTCACTTCCTGCTCAGGAGACGTGAAGAAGATCACCGAGCGGTATTGCTCCCCGACGTCGTTGCCTTGCCGATTTACCGTGGTCGGGTCGTGGATCGTGAAGAAAATCTCGAGGATGTCGCGATAGCTGATCAGCTTGGGGTCGAAGTGTAGCCGCACGACTTCGGCGTGGCCGGTGTCGCCAGCGCATACCTGTTCATAGGTCGGGTTGGGCGTGTGCCCACCCATGTAGCCTGACTCGACGCGCAGGATGCCGCGTACCTCGAGGTACACCGCCTCCAGGCACCAGAAGCATCCGCCGCCGAGGATGGCCACTTCGGTCGCTGCTTGTTCGGTCATGTCCCACCTCGACAGTTAAATTTCACCCCAATCACTGTAACGCAAAGTGGACGTTTATGCATTCGCAAAAACAGCCGTGCCAACCCGTCCTGGTTCCTCAGTGGCATAATGGCGGCAACTATCCAAGGCAACAATGAACACAAGCTCCCCCCGCGCTACCGGGCGCGGATTCGACTCCGCGCATTTCCGCCAGGCGCTGTCACAATTCGCCACCGGTGTGACCGTGATCACCACGCGCTTGGCCGACGGCAGCTTCCGCGGCCTGACGGCCAGTTCTTTCAATTCGGTCTCGCTTGAGCCGCCGCTCGTGCTGTGGAGCCTGGGTAACGCCGCCAACAGTCTGCCCATTTTTTCCGGCAACTCGCATTACGTCATTAATGTCCTGTCCGCCGGGCAGGAGGAGCTGGCCAAGCGTTTCTCACGCAAGACCAGCAACCCGTTCTGCGGGATCGAATACGAACTGTCGCGCACCGGCCAGCCGATCCTCAAGGGTGTGGCGGCCTGGTTCGAGTGCCACAACCGCAGCCGCTATCCGGAGGGCGACCACGTGATTTTCGTGGGCGAGGTCGAGGACTGCGATGCGCACCCGCAGGCCGCCCTGATGTTTCACAGAAGTCAATTCGGCAGCACCGACAGGGGATAAGCTGTCCGGGCTCAAGTTGCCCGATCAAAAATGAAAATGGCTGTCGCAGTTTCAAAAGATGCGGCCATGCCAGCTTTCTATAATGGCTCGACCCGGTGCGGGCCAATGGATGCACATTGCCCGTTCCTTTTCAACCAGAACGCATTGAGACAGGATGAGCCATGAACCGACCCGCCGCGCGCAAGGCGCAATTTCACTGGGATGATCCGCTGCTGCTGAACGAGCAGCTGACCGAGGACGAGCGCATGGTGCGCGACGCGGCCGCCGCCTATTGCCAGGACAAGCTGCAGCCGCGCATCCTCGAGGCGTTCCGCCACGAACGGATGGATACCTCGATCTTCCGCGAAATGGGCGAACTCGGCCTGCTGGGTCCGACGATCCCCGAGCAGTACGGCGGGCCGGGCCTGAACTACGTCAGCTACGGCCTGATCGCGCGCGAAGTCGAGCGGGTCGATTCGGGTTACCGCTCGATGATGAGCGTACAGTCGTCGCTGGTGATGGTGCCGATTTACGAGTTCGGCACCGAGGCGCAATGCCAGAAATACCTGCCCAAGCTGGCGCGCGGCGAGTGGATCGGCTGCTTCGGCCTGACCGAGCCGAACCACGGGTCCGATCCGGCATCGATGCAGACCCGGGCGCGCAAGGTCGATGGCGGCTACGCGCTCACCGGCAACAAAATGTGGATCACGAATTCGCCGGTGGCGGACGTGTTCGTGGTCTGGGCCAAGGACGACGAAGGCGCGATCCGCGGCTTTATCCTGGAAAAAGGAATGCCGGGCTTAAGTGCGCCCGCGATTCACGGCAAATTCGGCCTGCGCGCCTCCGTGACCGGCGAGATCGTGATGGACAACGTGTTCTGCCCGGAAGAGAACGCCTTCCCGGAGGTGCGCGGCCTGAAGGGTCCGTTCACCTGCCTGAACTCGGCGCGCTACGGGATCGCGTGGGGCGCGCTGGGCGCGGCCGAGGCATGCTGGCACACGGCGCGCCAGTACACGATCGACCGCACGCAGTTCGGCAAGCCGCTGGCCGCCAACCAGCTGGTACAGAAGAAACTGGCCGACATGCAGACCGAAATCACGCTGGGCCTGCAGGGCTGCCTGCGCCTGGGCCGGATGAAGGACGAGGGCACGGCGGCGGTCGAGATCACGTCGCTCATGAAGCGCAACTCCTGCGGCAAGTCGCTCGACATCGCGCGCACCGCACGCGACATGCTGGGCGGTAACGGTATCTCCGACGAATTCGGGGTGATTCGCCACATGGTCAACCTGGAGGTGGTCAACACCTACGAAGGCACGCACGACATCCACGCGCTGATCTTGGGCCGGGCGCAAACCGGGATCGCTGCCTTCTGATCCTCAGCCAAACGAAAACGAAAAAGCCCGCGTGATGCGGGCTTTTTCTTTGCGGTTGTCCCGTCCTAAAATCGGTTGTCATGAGTTCGCCTTGTCCAAGGAGAGCGAGAT
>NZ_SPUM01000050.1 GCF_004614195.1 Massilia horti
GCAATGGCAACTTCCGCACACTTTGCACCGCGTGCGCACAGGTGCGCACCCTACGTGTATATCTCCCACGCCTATGGTGCCAACGCCTTTTGAAACGACTTCTAAGACTGTGCTAAGTTAGCTCGTCGAAAATACTCGCCGGCCCAACCGTTCAACCATAATCACGAAAGCCAACGCATGCCGAACTCCCGCAATCTGCTGTACCTCATCGCCGCCGTCAGCTTCGCACTGATCGGCGCGGCCCTCTACCTCCAGCACGTCCAGGACATGCTGCCCTGCCCGCTGTGCGTGATCCAGCGCTACCTGTTCCTCGCGGTCGGCGTGTGCGCCCTGGTCGGCGCCGCCAGCGGCAAGATCAGGGCCGCGGCCGGCCTGGCCCTGATCGGCGCGCTGGGCGGACTGGGCGTGGTGGGCAAGCACCTGTACGTGCTGGCCCATCCCGGCTTTTCGTGCGGGATCGACCCGATGGAAACCGCCCTCAACAAAATCCCGACCGCGACCATGATGCCATGGGTGTTCCGCGCCGACGGCCTGTGCGAGAACGCGCAGGGCACCCTGCTCGGCCTGTCGATCCCGCAGTGGTCGGCGGTGTGGTTCACGATCCTTACGCTGTCGCTGGTGTGGGTGCTGGCGCGCCGCACCCGATGAACATCGCACCCGGCGCCACCATCGGCGCGTTGCAGGCCACGCTGCCGCTGGACCCGCTGGAAAACCGCATCCTGCTGCAGGAGGCGCTTGGATTATCGCGCGTGGCCCTGATCACGCAGTCGGAGCGAGCGCTCACATCCGACGAAGCTGGCCGCCTCGCGGCGCTCGTTCAGCGGCGCATCGAAGGCGAACCGATCGCCTACATCGTCGGCCAGCGCGAATTCTTCGGCCTTAACTTCAAGGTCAGCCCTGCGGTGCTGATCCCGCGCCCGGATACCGAATTGATCGTCGAACTGGCGATCGAGCGCCTGGCGCCGCAGGGACGGCTGCTCGACATGGGCACCGGCAGCGGGGCCATCGCGGTGTCGGTCGCGCACACGCGCGCGGACGCACAGGTGACCGCGCTCGACGTGAGCGAGGCGGCGCTGGAGGTGGCGCGCGCCAATGCGCTGGCCAATGGCGCGAACGTGCGCTTCCTGCAAAGCGACTGGTTCGCCGCCCTGGCGGACGAACAGTTCGAAATCGTCGCCTCCAACCCACCCTACATCGCCGCCGGGGATGAGCACCTGTCGCAGGGCGACTTGCGGTTCGAACCGATCGGCGCGCTCACCGATCATGCGGACGGCTTGTCGGCGCTTTCGATCATCATCAATGGCGCCAGACGCCACCTGGTGGAAGGAGGCTGGCTGCTGCTCGAACACGGTTACGACCAGGCCGCGCAGGTACGAGCGTCGCTGGCTGCCGCAGGCTACGCCGAGGTGCAAAGCTGGCGCGACCTGGCCGGCATCGAGCGCGTGAGCGGCGCCAGGCTGGTCCGGGTAGGCTGATCCGCCCGCCCAGCCCGGCGCTGGCATTCGTGACGTTTTGCTAAAATCCGCTGCTTTTTTTCTTGACATCCGCATGCGCCGACTGATCGCCCTCCTCGTACTGTTTGCCCCGCTGGCGGCAGGGGCCGTGGACACCACGGACGAGCAGGCGCGCGCGCTGTTCGAAAGCGACTGGCAGTGGCGCATGCAGCGCCAGCCGGAATACGCGACCGCGGTGGGCGACCATCGGTACGACGCCACCCTGTCCGACACCTCGCTTGCCGCCAGCCGCGATGCCGCCGCCCACGACAGGCAGATGCTCGAATCGATCCGCCAGATAGACCGCGGCCAGCTCGACGGCCAGGACCTGGTCTCCTACGACCTGTTCGTCCACGACAAGGAGCGCAGGCTGGCCGGCACCGCCATCTACCCCTACGATCCGCAGCCGGTCACCGCGCAGGACGGCATCCAGGTCGGCCTGCCGCAGCTGGTTGCCCAGATGCCGTTCGCGAGCGAAACCGACTACCGCAACTACATCGCACGCCTTAACGCGCTGCCGCGCCATGTGGATGGCCTGATCGAACAGATGCGCGAAGGGATGCGCACCGGCTGGACCGCGCCCAAGGTCCTGATGGCGCCGGTGCCCGCCATGCTGCGCGATTTGCGCGAACACCTGCTTGACGGCAGCGTCGGCGCGCCGCTGCGCCGCATCCCGGGCACGATCCCCAGGGAGGTGCGCGACGAGCTGCTCGCGGCCGGGCGCAGCGCGCTGGAGAAAAGCGCGGCGCCGGCGCTGCAGAAGCTGGAAGACTTCATCCGCACCGATTACCTGCCCGCGGCGCGCGACTCGATCGCGGCCAGCGCCCTGCCCGGCGGCGCCGCCTGGTACGGCTTTTTGGTCGCGCGGGCTACCGACAGCACCATGAGCGCCGCCGACATCAACGCGCTCGGGCGCAAGGAGGTCGCGCGCATCCGCGAGGCCATGCAGGCCACCATCAAGCGCACCGGTTTTCGCGGCGACTTCGCCCAGTTCGTGGCGTTCGCGCGCAGCGACCCGCGCCTGTTCTACAAGGATCCGGAAACGCTGCTGGCCCGCTATCGCCGCACCATCGAACGCGCCAGCGCCCAGCTGCCGGCGCTGGCCACCACCCTTCCGCAAGAGGAGATCGTGGTCAAGCCGATGCAGGAGACCGGCGCACAGCGCCAGGGCGCGGCCTATTACGAGGCCGCCACCGCCGACACGCCGGCCGCGCTGGTGGTCAACACATGGCGCCTCTCCGCGCAGCCGATATGGATGATCGAGTCCCTGACCCTGCACGAGGCGCTGCCGGGCCACCACCTGCAGGTGGCGCGCGCGCACGAGCTGGCCGGTTTGCCGAGCTTTCGCCGCTTCGCCTGGTACCCGGCCTTCGGCGAAGGCTGGGCCACCTATGCCGAGACGCTCGGCCCGCAGATCGGCTTTTACAAGGACGCCTTCTCCACCTTCGGTCATCAGAACGAGCAGTTGCTGCGAGCCGCGCGCCTGGTGGTCGACACCGGAATCCACGCGCTGGGCTGGTCGCGCCAGCAGGCGATCGACTACCTGAACGCGAACACCGCCAACCCGCCTCCTGATAACGAGATCGAGGTCGACCGCTACATCGCCCACCCCGGCCAGGCGCTCGGCTACAAGATCGGACAGCTGCGCATCCAGGCCCTGCGCGAGAAGGCGCAGGCCGCGCTCGGCCCGCGGTTCGACGAGCGGCGGTTCCACGATGCGGTGCTGGGCGACGGCGCGCTGCCGCTGCCGCTGCTGGAGGAACAGGTCGGGCGCTGGATCGCCGCACAGGACGCGCTGCCCCCAGCCCAGCCACCACCCGGCCCCGGCAACGATACTGGGCAGGAATAGGGGCCCGCCGACGCGCTTGGCATTTTTCGGTTACTCTCTGCTCCACAGCGAATTAAGCAGTATGAGAAAGGAAACATCCAGTGTCGAATCTGTTGACCCGCCGCCTGGCCCTACTGGACGACGACGCCCACCGCCCCCTGCTCGGTCAGGGCCTGCGCGGCATCGAACGCGAGACCTTGCGCATCGATAAACAAGGCCGCCTTGCCCGGACCCCGCACCCGGAACAACTGGGCTCGGCCCTGACTCACCCGCAGATCACCACTGACTACGCCGAGGCACTTCTTGAGTTCATCACCCCGGCCGAGCATGACATCGCGCTGACGCTGCACAAGCTCGACGCGATCCACCGTTTCGCGTATTCCCGGCTGGGCGACGAAATGATCTGGAGCGAATCGATGCCGTGCGAGCTGCCGCCTGACGACGAGATCGAGATCGCGTGGTACGGCAAGTCGAACATCGGCATGCTCAAGCACGTGTACCGGCGCGGCCTGGCGCTGCGCTACGGCAAGGCCATGCAATGCATCGCGGGCATCCACTACAACTACTCGCTGCCCGACAAGCTGTGGCAGCTGCTGCAGGTGAACGAGGGCATCCTGGAAGAGCGGCGCCGTCCGCTGCGCGACTTCCAGTCCGAAGCCTACATCGCGACCATCCGCAACTTCCGCCGCCACAGCTGGCTGCTGATGTACCTGTTCGGCGCCTCGCCGACGCTCTCCAAGAGCTTCCTGCGCGGCCGGGCCCACAACCTGGAAGCCCTGTCCGACGACACGCTCTACCTGCCCTTTGCTACCAGCCTGCGCATGAGCGACCTGGGTTACCAGAACGACGCCCAGTCGGGCCTGCGCCCGCACGAGAACAGCCTGGAGAGCTACGTCACCAGCCTGATGGACGCGGTGAACCGCCCGTACGCGCCGTACGCGACGATCGGCACCAAGAAGGACGGCGAGTGGATCCAGCTCTCGACCAATGTTCTGCAGATCGAGAACGAGTACTACTCGACGATTCGTCCCAAGCGCGTGATCCGTACCGGCGAGCGCCCGGTGCAGGCGCTGTGCAACCGCGGGGTGCAGTACATCGAGGTGCGCTGCCTGGACATCGACCCGTTCGAGCCGATCGGCATCAGCCTGGAGACCGGCCGCTTCCTGGACGCCTTCCTGCTGTACTGCGCGCTGGAGGAGAGCCCGAGCATCAGCCCGCTCGAAGGCCAGGTCCACGCCCGCAATTTCGCCCGCACCGTCAAGGAGGGCCGCCGCCCTGGACTGACCCTCACCCGTGGCGAACAGGAAGTGCCGCTGCGCGAATGGGCACTGGAACTGATCGAATGTATCCGCCCGCTGGCCAGGCTGCTGGACGACCAGCACAACGAAGGCGCGGTGCACGAGGCGAGCCTCGCGATCCAGAAGGCCAAGATCGAGGACCCCGACAAGACGCCGTCGGCGCGCGTGCTCGAAGAAGTGCGCGAGCTCGGCTCGAGCGCAAAGTTCGGCCTGCGCCAGAGCGAGCTGCATGCGGCCTACTTCCGCGAAAGCCCCTTGATGCCGGCCGAAGAGGCAATGTTCAACGAAATGGCGAGCATCTCGCTGGCCGAGCAGACGGTCATCGAGCAAAGCGACAACGTCGAGTTCGACGACTTTGTCGCGGCCTACAACAGCAGTACACTGTGCGGCAACACCTAGCCGCGAGGACGCCTTGCTCACCTTTTACAACGAACACCACAGCGAGCACCGCGGCCGCTTCGAAATCTTCCGCGGCCAGCTGGTTCCCTGTTTCGAAAAGCCTGAGCGGGCCGACCTGGTCCTGAAAGAGTTGGAGCGACGCCGCCTTGGGCGCATCGTCAGGCCGCATGGCGTGCCGCTGATGTCGCTCGAACGTGTGCACAGTCCGCGCTACCTGCACTTCCTGCGCAGCGCCTGGAGCGAGTGGATCGCGCTTGACCCGGCTAATGCCGAGAAGGACGCCTTCCCCGCTGTCTGGCCGGTGCGCACGCTGCGCGACGACATCGAACCGGACAACTTCTGCGCGCGCCTGGGCCTGTATTCGATGGACAGCGGCACCCCATTCACCAGCGGCACCTGGATCGCGGCCAAGACCGGAGCCGACTGCGCGGTCAACGCCGCGCACGCGCTGCGCCTGGGCGAGCGCGCCAGCTTTGCCCTGACCCGCCCGCCCGGCCACCATGCCGGCGCCGATTTCTTCGGCGGCTACTGCTTCCTGAACAACGCGGCACTGGCCGCGCAGCACCTGCTGGACGATGGCGCCAGGCGGGTCGCGATCCTCGACATCGACTACCACCACGGCAACGGCACGCAGAGTATCTTCTACGGCCGCAATGACGTGCTGTTCATCTCGATCCACGGCGACCCGAAGAGCGAATACCCGTTCTACCTGGGGCATGCCGACGAAACTGGCGCAGGCGCGGGGCTGGGCTACAACATGAACCTGCCGCTGCCCGCCGGGGCCACGGTGGCGCAGTGGTTCGCGGCGCTGGAGACGGCCTGTATCAAGTTGGCGTCGTATGCGCCGGACGCGCTGGTGGTCTCACTAGGCGTGGACACCTTCGCCGGCGATCCGATCTCGCGCTTTGCGCTGCAGGGCGGCGATTTTTTGCGCATCGGCGAGCGCATCGCGCACCTGAAGCTGCCGACCGCGTTCGTATTCGAGGGCGGCTACGCGGTGGCGGAGGTGGGCGTGAACGTGGTCAACGTGCTCGAAGGTTTCGAGACGGCGGCATGATGGAACACTGACCGGAATTTGCAATGATTGAATGGCTGTACAGCAGCTTCGCGGCCCTGGGCCCGGCTGAACTCTACGAAGTGCTGGCCCAGCGCCAGCAGGTATTCATCCTGGAGCAGGCTTGCCTGTATCCGGACCTCGACGGGCTGGATGCGAACGCGCACCACCTGCTTGGCTGGCGCATGGCCGACGGCAGGCGCGAACTGGCGGCCTACCTGCGCGTGCTGGCGCCGGGCGCCAAGTATGATGAGGCGTCGCTGGGCCGCGTGATGACGACGCAGGCGGCGCGCGGCCTTGGCCTTGGGCGCGAGCTGGTCGCGCGCGGCGTCGGCTATGTCGAACAGCTGTACCCGGGCCACCGAATCCGGATCGGCGCCCAGGCCTACCTCGAGAACTTCTACCAAAGCTTCGGGTTCCGCACCATTTCAGAGCCGTACGACGAGGACGGCATCCTGCATATCGACATGCTGCGCTGAATGTTCGTAATCCGCTGCTCGCGTGAGAGGCGGATATTCATGCTGAGTCATCGAAGCCAAGGGTCATACATTCTATCCCCGCCAACTGCGCCATCTCACTTCTTGCAGATCAACGAGTTACCATCGCTGAGCAGGACGAGCGGCAGCGGGAGCAGTTGACGCGCCAGTTGTACAAATCCACCGTCGTTCACGCGAAGGGGCCGCGCGCTATGCGACGCTCCCTGAGTACTGCGCCGCGTTCTTTACATATGTAAAAAATGCGGGGCACCTCTTTTCCCCGAGGACCGCGACAGGAACTATCGAGACTGCCTAAGTGAAGCGGCAATTCGTCTCTTGCACTGACACAGCGCTCTTACCTAAAGCTATAGTCGACCGACAGAATTCTCCCTTCGTAGCCACACAACTCAGATCTTTTTTGAGCGTCCCATGTTGGTCGGGCTGTGAATTTCTGCATAAATGGTCGATACGAATTTGAGCGCTGCGCAAAGCCAGTGCCAGTCCAAATCACCCGTTTTCGTTGTCGTCTGACTTGATCTTTTAGAGCGCGTTCGGCCGGTCTGTCGAGGTATAACGCCGCAGGCGTCGTCGTATCCGATCAAGAAATTGACCGATATCGGATGTGACAGGCGCACCCCTCGGAACTCCGTTAAGATTTGTCAAGCTCATCTAGCATCCTAGAATCCAAGGACTAATTGCGAGCTCTTGCCGGCCACCTGCCCAAGTCCAGTCCAATCGCCGTCTGGTCGTTAGCGCAAGAGTTCCGAATGCACTGTCATCGCGGCATTTCGTCCAATTCTTGCTTGCGCAGCTTGTTCCTTGACAGGTGTCTGCCGGTTTGAAACGTGGTGATTGTGCAGCAATCTCACCATCGATCAGGAGGGGGAAACGAAACAGACTGAGTTCGAGCCATTATCAAGCAGCGGCAAGTGCGCCGTTGACGAATCAACAATAGTTTTGAAAATAAGAATCCCTACGGAGACAAAGTTATGCATCAAACGACGTCCGGACAGTACCGGCTTAAGCAGATAAGTTATGCCGTATCACTCGCATTGGCTGCACTCGTCGCCGGTAATGTGGCGTGGGCCCAGGAAAAGCCGACGGAGCAACCGACGGAAACTGCCACGCAAACGGGCGAGATGACCACGGTGGTGGTGAGCACGCGCCGCTCGCAGCAGTCGGGCATCGAGCGCAAGAAAAACGCCGCCACAGCGATCGACTCGATCGTCGCAGAAGACGTCGGCTCCCTGCCCGACCGTAACATCGGCGAGGCAATTTCGCGCATGTCCGGCGTCGCGCTGGACCGCGGCGACTTCGGCGAGGGCGTCACGGTCGCCGTGCGCGGCAACAGCCCGGACCTGACCCGCGTCGAGATCGACGGCCAGGCGGTGCAGTCGGCCAACAACACCGGCAGCAGCGGCCGCGCCACCGAATTCCGCCAGCTGTCGGCAGACCTGATCAAGAGCGTGGACGTGGTCAAGGGCTCGACCGCCGACATGGTCGAGGGGTCGCTGGGCGGTGGGATCGTCATCAAGACCCGCACGGGCCTGGACTTCAAGGAGCCGTTCGTCTCGGTGCGTGTGGCCGGAACCAATAACAACCTGAACAAGAAGTGGCAGCCTGACACCAACGTCATCTTGTCCCGCAAATTCCTGGATAACCGCCTCGGCGTGATCCTGAATGCATCCAAGTCGACCCTGGCCAACGAGCAGCACCAGATGCAGGTCGCGACCAGCTCGGCGCAAGGCTACGCCCGCGCGATCGATTTCGACAATTCGCCGGAAAAGACCTTCACGTTCAATCCGAGCACGCTGAACATGGACGATCCGGCATCGACCACGCCGATCGGCACCGGGGTCGGATCAGTCGGCATCTTCCCGTACACTACGGGCACCGGCAGCTATTCGACCCATTCGCCGCTGGAGATCCTGACCATGTCTGCGGCGGCCAAGACCAAGGCCGACTGCTACGCGGCCTTCCCGCAGCTGACCACCGGCGACGCCTCGTTGAAGAACATCAGCTCGAGCAACCGCACCACGGCGGTGAACGCGCGCCAGAACGAACTGATCACCTGCCTGAACCAGTGGAACGACTACACCCCGTCGCTGATTCGCAACCGGATCACCCGCGAAAACGACAAACGCCAGGACCTCGACCTGCGCGCCGACTTCAAGGTGAACAATGAGCTGACGGTGTACGCCAAGGGCAGCTACTCGAAGCGCGCCACCGAGAAAAACACGTCGTACCTGAACCTGGGCGGCCTGAACACCAATGTGTCCAAGACCTACGTCGATACGAACGGCGTGCGCACCGTCGCTCCAGGCGCTACCGGCTACTACCTGTACCCGGGCAACCCCAGCTACGTGAGCGGAGTGCCGACGCAGGGCACGGTCGCCAACGTGGACCCGGCGAGCGTCAAGGTCGACTCCAGCCACCACGTCACCAGCTTCACCTTCACCGACGGCAGCGCCGGCGTCGACCAGATCTACATGCACGACTCGACCGTCACCAACTATTTCCAGACCGGCGGCACCTGGCGCCACGGTCCGCTGTTGGCCGAGTTCCTGGTCGGCGATGCCCGCTCGCGCTATTCGTCCGAAAGCTTCCGCACTTCGTTCAGCGCCAACTACGGTTCGGCGACGTTGAGCGTGCAGCCGAACGGCTTGTGGTCCTACACCTTCCCGCAGGGCACGAACTTCAACCTGTACAACGCGGCCAACTACGTGACGCTCGCGCAGCCGGACAAGTCGAGCGCCGTCTCTGCCGGCGGTACCTTCATCAATGCCGTGCCGGCCTACAGCCAGGCCCAGCAGCCGCTGCTGACCAACTCGCAGCCGCAGTTGACATACGATCCGAAAGTGACCAACACGGAGGAACGCACCGCCAAGGCAGACTTTAGGCTTGCATTGCCCAAGGAGTTTCCGTTCCTGACCCGCCTCAAGTCGGGCATCAACTTCCGCGACACCAGATACGATTCCTGGGGCGGCGGCGGCTATCAGCAAAATACGAGCCCGAACGTCTACGTGAACACCGCCCTTGTCCGCAGCACCCTGGTAGGTTGCCAGGACACCGCCGGGTCGCTGGGCGCGGGCGGCAACAAGTGCCAGTATGGCTATGTGCCGAGCAACCGTTACGACAGCCAGCAGTCGGGCACGGTCACCGTAACGCCGGCGCAGCTCCAGGACATGATCGCTCAGTCGCTCTCGGGCAACATGACCAATACCTCGCTGTTCAGCGGCGCGAAGGGCCAGTTCGGCGGCGCGGCGACCAACTGGCCGAACATCGACGTACAAAAACTGTTCGCCTTGACCGGCGCCCCGAACTTCAACATGAACTGCATCTACACCTGCCTGGGCACCGACGGCAAGACGTATGCGCAGCCAGTGACCAGGATGAGCGAACGCTCCGCGGCGCTCTACCTGATGGGCGACTACACCATCGACCACATCCCGTTCACCAGCCGCTCGCTGCCGTTCGGCTGGGAGATCGATGGCAACATCGGCTACCGCTATGTACGCACCAAGGTGCACGGCGTCGGCAATATGGCGTTCCAGTCGATCACCCGCACGGCGGCCTTCGACCCGGCCAACCCGAACGCGCCGGCCGGCATCAACGACGTGACGGTGTCGACCAATACCGCGGTGGACGCCACCACGCACGACTTCCTGCCGATCTATAACGCGGCGATGTGGGTGGTGCCGAACCAGGTCGTGGTGCGCTACAACCGCGCCCGCAACGTCGCCCGTCCGCCGGTTACGCGCATGCTGCCTTCGGGCCTGTGCCGCTACGACGAGCGCGTCGATGCGGCTGGAACCCAGACTTGCACCAAGACGGTCGGCAACCCGGCCCTGCAAGCCCAGAAGAACCTGAACCAGAACTGGAGCACGGAATACTATCCGAACAAGGATACGATGTTCTCGCTGTCTTACTTCAAGCAGCAAGGAATCGTCGGCGCATCGCTGGTGCAGACCGTCAATGGCACGCTGGGCCTGGCGCTGGTCGACCCGACCACCGGCAAGGTGCTGACCGACCTGCCGTTCTCCTTCCCGACCTACGAGAATGGCGTTCCGACCACCCGCACCGGCTATGAGTTCGGGACCAAGACCGCGTTCACCTTCCTGCCGTGGCGCCTGAAGTACCTCGGCTTCGACGGCAACTACACGAAGCTGGGCTCGGTAACCTCGACCCAGAACATCGTGGACCTGCTGTCCGGCACCCCGATGCCGCCGCTGCGCGAATCGAAGTTCCAGTACAACTGGGCAGTCTGGTACGACGACGGCCGCTTCCAGGCCCGCGTCGCGGTGCAGGGCGTGGCCAGCTACTTCAACAATATCGCCGGTTCGAGCAGCAATTACATCAACAACTACCCGAACGCCAGCGGCAACGCCCGTCCGCCGGCATATAACCCGGGTTCGCCGAACTTCAAGGATGCGACCCGCTACATCGATGCCAAGATCTCGTACAAGATCTCGCGCAACTTTGAAGTGTTCGCCGAGGGCCGCAACCTGGGCAATGCAACCACCAGCAACAGCCAGGGTTCCTACGTGCCGTTCGCGGACGGCACCCCGAGCATCCTGGACTACAGCTACGCCGGTCGCAAGATGATGGTCGGCGTGAACTACCGCAACTAAGCAATAGCGCGGGAATCCCATCAAGAACGACCTGGCGACAGGTCGTTCTTTTTATGGTGAAAACGATTTATATGAGAACCCGACTTGCCAGTCGCTTCTCCGTTGAGAGCACGATCTACTTAGAACGGACGATGCACGGGTCCGTTCTATTGGACCATCGCCCAATGGAGTGGGAGGAGCCGCGCCACGAGAATTGGCAATGCTCATGACCCGACTGCATCCATTTACCGCGTTATTTCAGCAGTCCCGACTTGCCCGGATCGGGCATCTTCCACGCGACCACGAAGGCCAGCGCGCACATCCCGCTCACGTACCAGTAGAAGTTCTGCTCCACGCCGGCCTGCTTGAACCACAGCGCCACGTACTCGGCCGAGCCGCCGAAGATCGCGTTGGCGACCGCGTACGACAGGCCGACGCCCAGCGCGCGCACCTCGACCGGGAACATCTCGGCCTTGATCAGGCCGCTGATCGACGTGTACAGGCTGACGATCGCCAGCGCCGCGATGATCAACAGGCCGGCCAGCACCGGGCTCTTGACCCCGGCTAGCGCGAACATGATCGGCGCCGTGCAGATCGTGGCCAGGCCACCGAACCACAGCATCGAGGTACGGCGGCCGATGCGGTCGGACAGCGCGCCGAACAGCGGCTGCATGGCCATGTAGACCAGCAGCGCGACGGTCATGACCGCGCTCGCGGTCGGCTTGCTCATGCCCGCGGTGTTGACCAGGTACTTCTGCATGTAGGTGGTGAACGCGTAGAAGATCAGCGAGCCGCCGGCGGTAAAGCCGAGCACCGTGACGAAGGCGCGCTTATGCTTGAGCAGGGTCGACATGCGGCCCGCGCCTTCGCTCTGGCGCTCGGACGCGGTGGTGGTTTCGGCCAGCGAACGGCGCAGGTACAACGAAATGAGCGCGGAGGCGGCGCCGATCACGAACGGGATGCGCCAGCCCCAGGCCTTGAGCTCGGCTTCCGACAGCAGCGCCTGCAGGACGACCATCACCAGCACCGCCGCCAGCTGGCCGCCGATCAGGGTCACGTACTGGAACGACGCGAAAAAGCCGCGACGGCCCGGCTCGGCCACCTCGCTCATGTAGGTGGCGCTGGTGCCGTATTCGCCGCCGACCGACAGGCCCTGGAACAGGCGCGCCAGCAGCAGCAGCGCCGGCGCCAGCGTGCCGATCTGCGCGTGGGTCGGCATCACGGCGATCATCAGCGAGCCGAAGCACATCATCAGCACCGAGATCATCATCGAATTGCGGCGTCCCCAGCGGTCTGCGATGCGGCCGAACAGCCAGCCGCCGACCGGGCGCATCAGGAAGCCGGCGGCGAAGATGCCGGCGGTTTGGAGCAGCTGGACCGTCGGGTTATCCTTGGGGAAGAACGCCGCCGAGAAATATAGTGCGGAAAACGCGTAGATGTAGAAGTCGAACCATTCGACCAGGTTACCCGACGAGGCGCCGACGATTGCGAGAATCCTTTGTGTCGACGTGAGCTGCTGGAGCTGCTGCGGGGTCATGCTGTCTTGCCTTGCCATTCGTGTCTCCGAAAATCCGGTAGAAAAACCGCGGCCCAGGACCTGGGACCGCTTGAGAATCGGTGCATGCTGCCCGCCGCCGCACCTGCGGTGCGCGGCGCACAGCGCCCGGCACCACGGGTCAGGTTATTGAATCGCCATCCGATTGTCGTAGGTTGAAGGGGAATCTGGCGCGCGAGCACGCGCCGGCGCAGTTGCGGGCGCATGGCGCCTGGCCGAGGCCGCCGGCGGCCGCGCGGGGATGCACGGCGACGCGTGTGGTCGGCGACCTGGAAAACTTGTCAATCACGATGAACCTCCCCGGCGCCATGTGATACGAAATGCGAAGGGGCAGCCGGAATCCTGAGTCGGAAATTATGGGCGATTGCTGAACGGCAGTCCACATCGTTCAACATCTCTGTGTGAACAAGCCTGGCCAGTTGATACCGCGAGGTATGCCGAGAACCGAAACATTTCGTCACGTAAGGATAGTGACGCCATGCCATAATCCGTCAACCTCATTCTCAAGCAAGGCGATCATGGCGACCAACGATACCTCCACCCGCTACGGCAGCGTGTCCCGTTTCAACCACTGGCTGGGCGCCTTGCTGGTGCTGGCACTGCTGGGAATTGGCCTGTATTTCGGGGAGCTGCCGCGCGGCGACGCGCGCAAGTTCTGGCGCGGCCTGCATGTTGCGATCGGTACCGTGGGGGCGCTGTTCCTGCTGTGGCGCGTGGTGTGGCGCCTGCGCGCGACCTCGCCACGGGCGCTGCCGCAGGCGCCGGCGCTGCACCTGTTTTCAAAAGTCGTGCACGTGCTGATGCTGGCGGCGATCGCGGTAATGGCGGTGACCGGCCCGCTCTCCATCTGGAGCGCCGGCCGGCCGCTGACGGTGTTCAGCCTGGTCAGCATTCCGAGCCCGTTCGGCGCGTTCCGTTCCTGGCACGTCCCGCTGGAGCAAATCCACGGCTTCACCGCCTATGCGCTGATCGTGCTGATCGTGCTGCACCTCCTGGGCGTGGTCAAACACCAGTTCATCGACCGCGACAACATCCTGGCGCGGATGGCGGGGCGTGGTTAGCCGCGCGGGCCAACAAGGCTACAAGACGTAAAAAAACCCGCCACGAGGCGGGTTTTTTTTGGGTGATGCGGTTTACTCGACCTTGGTCAGCTCGATCTCGAATACCAGGCCGGCGTTCGGCGGAATCTTCGGCCAGTTGCCGGTGTTTTTGTAGGCCAGGCTGGACGGAATCTCCACCTTACGCTTGCCGCCCACTTTCATGCCGGTTACGCCCTGGTCGAAGCCCGGGATCACTTCGCCCACGCCGACCTTGAAGAAAAAGCCGCCGGTTTCGAACTGTACGCCCTTGTGGTCGGACTTCGAGGTGTCGTACAGCCAGCCGGTGTAAGTCACAGTCGCGGTCTTGCCGGTGGTGGCTTCGGTACCGGTGCCGACCACGATATCGGTCTTGGTAAGTTGTGCCGGGTCGCCAGTGCTGACGGGCATGTTCGCGTTGCTGTCGTTGCCACCACCACCACCGCAGGCGGTCAGGCTCAGCATGGCGACGAAGGCGGCGATCAAGGGATACTTCAATTTCATGGCGTGTCTTTCTTTGCAGTAAGGTGGCAGAAGTATAACAACGAAAGCTACAAACCTTACCGCAGAGAAAGCTTAAAAGCTGTTTAAACTTTGTAATGGGTTGTATCAGATCTCAACCTGGGTGCCCAGCTCGATCACCCGGTTGGGCGGAATCCGGTAGTAATCGGCGGCGCCGCGCGCGTTGCGCGACATGGCGATGTACAGGTGCTCGCGCCACGGCGCCATGCCCTTGCCGGGCACCGAGATCACGGTCTGGCGCGCAATGAAGAATGAGGTTTCCATCATCTCGAAGCCCAGCCCCTCGTCGCGGCACAAGGCCAGCACGGCCGGGATGTCCGGCTCGTCCTTGAAGCCGTAGTAGACGTTAATCTGATAGCAATTGTGCCCGAGCGGGATCACGATGGCCTTCTCGCTGGGCGGCACGAACGGCTCCTCGCGGATGTGCACGGTCAGGAACACGACCCGCTCGTGCAGCACCTTGTTGTGCGAGAGGTTGTGCAGCAGCGCGTGCGGCACGCCGTCGGATTCGCCGCGCAGGAACACGGCGGTGCCGGGCACCCGGGCGGGCGGCGACACGAACAGCGAACGCAGGAAGTCGTCGAGCGGGATCGCATGCTCCTGCAGGTTCTCGAACACCAGCGCGCGGCCGCTGCGCCAGGTCAGCATCACGGTGAACAGGATGCTGGCCAGCAGCAGCGGGAACCAGCCGCCATGGAACAGCTTGAGGGTGCTGGCCGAGAACAGCGCGATGTCGATGGTGATAAAGAAGGTGGTCGAGGCCACCGACAGCGGCAGCGGCAGGTTCCAGCGGTAACGGATCACGAAGAAGGTCAGGATCGTGGTCGAGAGCATGGTTCCGGTCACGGCGATGCCGTAGGCGCCGGCCAGGCGGTCGGACGAGCCGAAGCCGACCACCGCCAGCAGCACGACGCACAGCTGCAGCCAGTTCACCACCGGGAGGTAGATCTGGCCGATCTCGCTGATCGAGGTGTGCAGCACACGCATGCGTGGCAACAGGCCCAGCGCGATGGCCTGCTTGGTCATCGAGAACGTGCCGGTGATCGTGGACTGCGAGGCGATCACCGAGGCGATCGTGGACAGGATCACCAGCGGGTAGACGCTCCAGGGGCCAAGCTGCTGGAAGAACGGATTGGAGATCGCTTGCGGATGCTGCAGCAGCAGCGCGCCCTGTCCCATGTAATTGAGCACCAGCGCCGGGAACACGACCATGAACCAGGCAATGCGGATCGGGCGCTTGCCGAAGTGCCCCATGTCGGCGTACAGCGCTTCGGCGCCGGTCAGCGACAGCACCACGGCGCCCAGCGCGACGAAGGCGATGAAGCGGTTGTGCAGCAGGAACTGGAACGCATGCGCGGGGTTGAGCGCGGCCAGGATCCCGGGGGCCTCGATGATGTTAATCACGCCCATGGCCGCCAGCGCGCCGAACCAGATCACCATCACCGGCCCGAACCAGCGTCCGATCCCCGCCGTGCCGTGGCGCTGCACGGAATACAGCGCGGTCAGCACCACGATCGCCAGCGGCACCACGTAGCGGGTGAAGGCGGGGGTGGCGACCTCCAGGCCCTCGATCGCGCCGAGCACGGTGATCGCCGGCGTGATCACGCTGTCGCCGTAGAACATGGTCGCGCCCACCACGCCGAGCAGCATCAGCGGGTACTGCCAGTGCGACTTGCGGGCCGCGCTGGTGGCCAGCGCCATCAGGGCCATGATGCCGCCCTCGCCGCGGTTGTCGGCGCGCAGGACCAGGGTGACGTACTTGAGCGAGACGATCAGCGTCAGGCCCCAGAAGATCAGCGAAATGATGCCCAGCAGGTTGGCCGCGGTGAGCGCCAGCCCGTGGGTGGGGTCGAAGATAGTCTTGAGGGTATACAGCGGGCTGGTGCCGATGTCGCCGTAGACGACGCCTACGGCAGTCAGGGTCAGTCCCGCAACGCTGGATTTCTTGAGTTCCGAGGCCAAAGTTTCACCAGACGCTTATTGTTTTGGTGCATTGCACAATAATTCACGATGAGCCAAATTGCAAGGGTTGCCTCCTATTTGGGCAGCGTCTTCCACCATGCCAGGAGCGCGCGCAAAGCCTGCGGCTTGTTCTGCGGCCCCGGCAGTCCGGCCTGGTTGCGGGCATTGACGCCGTGGCAGGACGCGCACACGCGCATCTCGCCGGCCTGAAACGTGATCCAGTTGCGCTCGCGCACCACAGGCGTGCCGCGCGGATCGAGCGTCTGCCAGGTCAGGGCGCGCCGCGCCGGGACGAAGGCGGCAGTCGAACCGTCGGGCGCGATCGTCACGCTGCCCTGTGCGGCCCCGGCCGGCGCCGGATTGGCCTGCCCGCGCAGCGGCTGCGCCAGCACACGGCGGCCAGCCCGGCCCGGGTAGGCGCGCACCTGCTCGCCCACCAGCAACTGGAAGTGGGCGATGTCGTAGGTGCGCGCGCCGGGGTCGCGCACCGACCGCGTCTGTTTGCCGCCCGGTACGCGCAAATTGAACGGCTGCTGCAAGTCTGCCCGATCGCGGCTGGTTTGGTCGCGCGTTACGATCAGGGCCAGATCGTGCCGCTGCAGCCAGGCGCGCAGCTCGTCCTCGCTGACCTGCTCTTCCAGCAGCACGGCGCGCTCGGGCGGCTCCAGAGCGGCCTGGGCGCGCTCGCCAGGGGTGCGTGGCCGTACCTCGACCGCTTCGAGCTCCCACAGCTCGCCCGACCAGGATACCTTGCCGGAAGGGGTCCACCAGCTGAGCGACTTCTTGATGCCGGCGGTCAGGCGCGGCCCGGCGCGATATAGCCCGCTCGCGCGGTCGAACTCCAGCCGCACCAGCCGCAGGTCCGGCAGCGGCTTGCCTGGCTCCGGAAAATGGGTGAGCGTGCTGTGGCTGGCCACCAGCGTGCCGTCCGACAACGGCAGCGGATTGCGAAAGCGCCCGCCCGCGAAGGCATCGCCGGCATCCCCTGCGGTCACCGCCTGCAGCGTCATCTGTTCGCCGTTCAGGTCGGGCGAGCCGGACAGCACCACCAGCTGGCCGCTGGCGAAGGTTTCCTGGTCGCGCGCATAGGTGCCGAAGTAGCGCCCGCCCTGCAGCGGGTCTTCGCGCAGCTGGAACAGGCCGCTTTCGCGCCGCAGCGCCAGCCGGTTCGCGTGCCACGCGTCGACCGTGCGGTTGGACAGCGCCGGATCGCCGGCAAAGCTGGGCATCAGGAACCCGAACGCCAGCTCGTGCTGGCCCACGTGGTTGAGCGTTTCTTCGCCGCTGCCGTCCTGGTTCATCTGCCAGGCGTTAAAGAAATTCATGGCGTACGCGTTCACCCGGCCGTAAGGGCCGCTGCTGCCGGAGCGCGACTCGGGGAACACTTCTTCGCGCGTGGCCAAGGCCGGGGCGCCGGCCGCCTCGCCGGCATAGTTGAACGAGCCGAATGGCAGCGCCACACCGTTGCCCTGGGCGTCGCGGTCGCGCTGGGCCAGCTGGTCCTGCTGCAGGTGGTCCCAGCGCGTGAACACGATGCGGCCGTAGCTGTCGATGATGGGGCTGAACGCGCCGCTGGGCGAGTGGTTCAGGATGCGCAGCGCGCCGCTGGTGCGATCCAGGCTCCAGATGCCGGTGGTGGTGGGCGTCGCTTCGTATTCGTCGAGCTGGGGATACAGGTGCGGCAGGCCGGCGCGCGGGCGATCGGACGTGAACAGGATGCGCCCGTCCGCGGCATACAGGGGCGAGAGGTTGTTGGCGTCAAGCGGCTGGCCGGCCACGCGCGTGATGCGCGCGCGCTCGCCGCGGGCCAGCCCGGAGACCTCGTACATCTGCCAGAACGCGCGCACCGGCTCGCCCTTGTCCGTGGCGGCGCCGACCAGCATGCTGAATACGGCTTTGTCGCCGCTCCAGTGGACCGACGGTTCGCGCACCGCGATCGCCTGCGCGCCCTGCTCGCCGGCGCAGCCGAAGCCGGCCTCGCGCGTCAGGTTGCGCAGCATGCCGTCCGGATAGCGCAGCATCAGGTCGCCCCCGCGCGGCACCTTGTCGATGCCGGTCAGGTGGTTGGCGAACGCCGACAGGCGCGCCTCGTGGTCGGACATCACCGGCACCTGGGTCACGAACAGGATCGGATAGCGAGCGCCAGGTGCGGCGCGCCGGTTGACGTTGATGGTCAGGGCGCTACTCGCGCTGCGGCCGGCCGCGCCGCGCGCCGTGAGCACGTAGGCGGTGGTGGTTTCTGGCCGCACCCGGACGCTTGCCTTGCCGGTCACCTCTCCGACCTGCGGCGCGATCGTGACGCTGTCCGCGTGGCGCACGTCCCAGCGCAGCTCCGTTTCCTGGCCGGCGTCGATGGTTTCGCTGGCCGCAGTGAAGGCGGCGACCTGCGGTACCGCCTGCGTGGCGTGCTCAGCCTTAGTGGGGCCGTCCCTGCCGTTGCAGGCGGACAGCAGCATTGTCGCGGCCAGGCCGATGCTCCTGACAGCGTGTTTGATTGTGGCGACAAGGGGAACGCTTTCGACAAATATGTTTAGCTCAGCCATTTTGGCATCCTTGAATACTGGTCTGGATCGGCGCAAGCTCGACCGGGTAGGAGAGCGCATCACAACAATACCAACGGAGAGTTCCCATGCACTTGATCGAGATGACAGCCCGAACGCATCGGGTAACCCTGCTCGCACTTGCAGCCGGGGTAGCGATAGCCGCGTGCGGCGGCAAGAGCGAGAAGACCGATCCGACCGTCCCACCCGGTCCGTCGATCCTTGGCGTCGCCTGGCTGGGCTTCGGCGGCGACGCGCAGCACAGCGCGATCACGCAGGTCGCGACCCAGCCGCTGGCGCGGATCCGGTGGAAGACCGCGGTCGACACTGCCCCCCAATACAACGACCACGGCTACCTGTTCGTGCATTACGGCTCGCCGGTGATCACGGCGGCCAACACGGTGATCGTGCCGGTCAAGCGCGCGGCCCAGGAGCTGTACCGGGTCGAGGCGCGCTCCGGCACCGACGGCGCGCTGCTGTGGAGCGTGGACAGCGACTACGCCATGCCTGCCCATAACTGGACGCCGAGCTACAACGTCACGCTGACCACCGGCAACCGGCTCTACATGCCCGGCTCCGGCGGCAAGCTGTTTTACCGCGACAACGCCGACCTGGCCACCTCGCCCACCAAGAGCATCGTGTTCTATGGCGACGACGCCTACAACGGCAACAAGGCGGCCTTCGATGCGTCCATCTACATCAACACGCCGATCACCGCGGACTCGGACGGCAACATCTATTTCGGCTTCATCGCCAAGCCGGGCAACCCGGCGGGCCTGGCCAGCGGCATCGCGCGTATCGGCGCCGACGGCAAGGCCAGCTGGGCCGGGGCCACCGCCATGTCCGCCGACCCGGTGATCGACCATGTGGCGATGAACAGCGCGCCGGCGCTGTCCCCTGACAAGAAGACGCTGTACATCGCGGTCAGCGATCCCACCCTGGAGGGCTACCTGTTGGCGCTGGACGCCGCCACGCTCGCGGTCAAGAGCCGCGTTCTTGTGATCGACCCGGGCACCGGGAAACACGCGCACATCAGCGACGACGGCACCGCCTCGCCGACGGTGGGGCCGGACGGCGACGTCTATTTCGGCGTGCTGGAAAGCACCTACGCGACCCACAATGCGCGCGGCTGGCTGCTGCACTTTAACGCGGACCTGTCGCAAACCAAGCTGCCCGGCTCGTTCGGCTGGGACGACACGCCGTCGATCGTGCCGGCGTCGATGGTGCCAAGCTACAAGGGCAGCTCCCAGTACCTGCTCACCATCAAGTACAACAACTACGCGCGCGCGGGCAGCGGCGACTCCAGGAACAAGGTCGCGGTGCTCGATCCGAACGACGCGCAGGCTGACTTCATCACGGCTGGCGTGCAGGTGATGAAGGAAGTGATGACGGTGATGGGCCTGACGCCCGACCCGCGCTATCCGGGCGGGGTGCTCGAATGGTGCATCAACACGGCGGCGGTCGATCCGTTCACCAAATCGATCATGGTCAACAGCGAGGACGGCTGGCTGTACCGCTGGGACCTGACGACCAACACGCTGACCGACCGGGTGCAGCTGACGAGCGGGCTGGGCGAGTCGTATACGCCGACCGCGGTCGGCCCCGACGGCACTGTGTACGCCATCAACAATGCGGTGCTGTTCGCAGTAGGCAAGTAGAGGCAAGGTAGCGGCGCGACAAGCGGCAAGCTCGGGGGCCGACTATAATGACGGCCCAGCAAATCTTCCCGACTGCCCCGCATGCGTACCGGCGTACTTTTCTCGGCCCTGGCCTTTCTGGCGTGGGGCCTGTTTCCCCTGTATTTCCACGCCATCGGCGAAGTGCCGCCGCTGCAGATCCTGGCGCACCGCATGCTGTGGTCGCTGCTGTTCCTGCTGATCGTGCTGACCGTGCGGGGACACTGGGGCTGGCTGAACCTGGTACGCAAGCCGCGTGTGCTGGCCAGCTTCGTCGCATCGGCGTTCCTGCTCAGCGCCAACTGGCTGGTCTACATCTGGTCGGTCAACAACGGCCACGTGATCGAGTCCTCGCTGGGCTACTTCATCAATCCGCTGGTCAACATCATGTTCGGCTACGTGCTGCTCAAGGAACGCCTGCGCCCGGTGCAGTGGTTCGCCATCGGCGTGGCGGCGCTGGGCGTGGCATGGCTGACCTGGCAAGCCGGGACGGTGCCGTGGATCGCCCTGACGCTGGCTGCCACCTTCGGCGGCTACGCCCTGCTGCGCAAGACCGCCGCGCTCGGCGCGCTCGAGGGCCTGTCGTTCGAGACCATGGTGCTGTTCCCGATTGCGGCCATCTATGTCGGCTGGCTCACGCTGCACGGCGAAAACGCCTTCCTCAACACCCCGTCGAACATGACGCGCCTGCTGCTGGTCGCGGCCGGCCCGATCACGGCGGTCCCGCTGCTGCTGTTCGCGGCCGGGGCGCGCCGGATCCCGCTGTCGGTGCTGGGGCTGCTGCAATACCTGTCGCCGACCATGCAATTCCTGCTCGGCGTGTGGCTGTTCCATGAAGCGTTCACGGCCGAGCGGCTGGTCGGCTTCGCGCTGATCTGGGCCGCGCTGGCGCTGTTCGCCGGCGAAGGCCTGCTGCAGCGCGCCCAAGCGCCGGCGACGGCCGACAGCGCAAGCTGACGGCACCTGGCGGGACAGGGCGCCAAAACGCCCTATCCTGCTGCGATTTTTCAGGAAAACGCGGTGCGGCGCCCCCGTCCGTCGCGGTTTCCAGTATCCTGTTGACCTTATTTCAAACGAGTTAGCAAGTATGGCCAATTACGTCTACACCATGAACCGCGTGGGCAAGATCGTCCCGCCGAAACGCCAGATCCTGAAGGATATCTCGCTGTCGTTCTTCCCCGGTGCGAAGATCGGCGTGCTGGGCCTGAACGGCTCGGGCAAGTCGACCCTGCTCAAGATCATGGCAGGCATCGACACCGACATCCAGGGCGAAGCGCGCCCGATGCCCGGCCTGAACATCGGCTACCTGCCGCAGGAACCGCAGCTCGATCCGGAAAAAACCGTGCGCCAGGAAGTCGAATCGGGCCTGGGCGAAGCGTTCGAGGCGCAAGCCAAGCTGGAAGCGGTGTACGCCGCCTACGCCGAGCCGGATGCCGACTTCGATGCGCTGGCCAAGGAGCAGGAGCGGCTGGAATCGATCATCGCCGCCGCTGACGGCGGCAACCTGAACCTGCAGCTGGAGATGGCCGCCGACGCGCTGCGCCTGCCGCCGTGGGATGCGAAGGTCGGCGTGCTGTCCGGCGGCGAGAAGCGCCGCGTGGCGCTGTGCAAGCTGCTGCTGTCCAAACCGGACATGCTGCTGCTGGACGAGCCGACCAACCACCTGGACGCCGAATCGGTCGAGTGGCTGGAACAGTTCCTGACGCGCTTTCCCGGCACCGTGGTCGGCATCACGCACGACCGCTACTTCCTAGACAACGCCGCCGAGTGGATCCTGGAGCTGGACCGCGGCCACGGCATCCCGTGGAAGGGCAACTACAGCTCGTGGCTGGAGCAGAAGGAAAACCGCCTCAAGCAGGAAGAAGCGCACGAGTCGGCGCGCCAGAAGGCGCTGGCCAAAGAGCTCGAGTGGGCGCGCCAGAACCCGAAGGCACGCCAGGCCAAGTCCAAGGCCAGGCTCGCGCGTTTCAACGAACTGTCCGAGTACGAATACCAGAAGCGCAACGAGACGCAGGAGATCTTCATCCCGGTCGCCGAGCGCCTCGGCAATGACGTGATCGAGTTCAAGAACGTATCGAAGGCCTTCGGCGACCGCCTGCTGATCGACAACCTGTCGTTCACCGTGCCGCCGGGCGCGATCGTCGGCATCATCGGCCCGAACGGCGCCGGCAAGTCGACCCTGTTCAAGATGATCGCCGGCATCGAGCAGCCGGACAGCGGCGAAGTGGCGATCGGCCAGACCGCGAAGGTCTCGCTGGTCGACCAGTCGCGCGACGACCTGTCGGCCAACAAGACCGTGTTCGAGGACGTGACCGGCGGCGCCGATTCCCTGACCGTGGGCCGTTTCGACATGCCGTCGCGCGCCTACCTGGGCCGCTTCAACTTCAAGGGCGCGGACCAGCAAAAGCTGGTGGGCAACCTGTCGGGCGGCGAACGCGGCCGCCTGCACCTGGCCAAGACCCTGCTCAAGGGCGGCAACGTGCTGCTGCTGGACGAACCGTCGAACGACCTGGACGTGGAAACCCTGCGCGCGCTGGAAGATGCGCTGCTCGAATTTGCCGGCAGCGTGATGGTGATCTCGCACGACCGCTGGTTCCTGGACCGGATCGCCACCCACATCCTCGCGTTCGAAGGCAACTCGCAGGTGACCTTCTTCAACGGCAACTACCAGGAATACGAAGCCGACAAGAAGGCGCGTCTCGGCGAGGAAGGCGCCAAGCCGAAGCGCATCCGCTACAAGCCGCTGCACGGCTAAGCCGGGCAGTAGGAGCAAAAGCGCGGCCGATGGCCGCGTTTTTTTTGTGGGTTTCGTAGGGTGCGCACCCGTGCGCACGCGGTACGTGTGCATACGGGCGCCAACGACATCCAACCGTACAGCGTGCGCACTGCACGTGTGCATATTGGAGCCAACGGCATTCAAACGTACCGCGTGCGCACAGGTGCGCACGCCTCCGGTAAGCCTCTATGCAACTCTTGAGGCGCGCCGATCGCGGCTCCTGGGCGCCATGTTTTTACACGCGGAAATGAAACGTGGCCACATGCCTTGGGTGTGTAGAATCGCTGGCTGATGAGGCTGCTTGATCGCCTCCCCTTTGCGCCATTCGCCCGGCACCCAGCCGGCGTCCGGCACACGGAGCCCATGACAGACTACCGCGACAACCGCGTCCCCGGCGGGACGTCCTTTTTCACGGTGCGGCTGCTGGACCGCGGCAGTACCTTGCTAACCGACCATATCTCAGCCTTTGGCGAAGCCCTACGCCAGGCGCGCATCCGCAAACCCTTCCATATCGATGCCTGGGTGGTGCTGCCCGATCACGCGCATGCGATCTGGACCTTGCCGCCCGGCGATCATGACTGCTCAAGCCGCTGGCGCGCGGTCAAGATCGCGTTTTCGAAGGCCTTGCACAAGGCCGGCGTGTCGGATTCCGGCGACAAGGCGATCTGGGAACGCCACTACCGCGAATTTCGCATCACCAGCGATTGCGCCTATGCCGCCCTGATCGACTACCTGCACACCGACCCGGTGCGCCATGGCTTGTGCACCCGGGCGGTGGACTGGCCGTGGTCCTCGCTGCACCGGTTCGTCGCGGCAGGCTGCGACGCGCCTGCCGCAGCTTGCCTGCGCCAGCCGTGGCGGCCCAGCGCCCCGCCGCGGCCATAACAACAAGGGGGCCACATGGGCCCCCTGTCGTCAGCATTGCCGCGCACGCTGCGCGGCTGCAAGCATGTGCTTAGAAGCTATACTTCGCGCCGACGGTCCAGACGTCAGCCTTGGCGCCGAAGCTCTTGGTCTTGCCGTAGCGCTCGTACTCACCAGTCAGCGCCACCTCCTTGGTGAGGTTGTACTGCAGGCCGAGGCCAGCATAGGCGCCGGTGTCGTGCCTGCTGGTTTTGAGGCCACTGGTCTCGTTCAGCTCGCGTTCGCTGTAGGCCACGCCCAGCTTGCCGTAGGCCGACAGCTGCTCGTTAATCGGCAACATCGCCTTGCCGGCAACGTACATGCCATAGCCCTTGTCGCTGCCCTTGTGCGCGATACCGCCTTGGGAATAGCTCACGTCCGAGCGGCGGAAGTCGGTGTAGCCGGCCTCGACGCCATAATTCTGGTTAAAGTCATAACCGCCGAAGATCTTGGCCGAAGCTTTGTAGCCGTCGCCCTTGATGTCGGTCGCGCCCTGCACGATCGACGGATAAGAGTGGTCAGCGGTGGCGACGCCGATGCCGACATAGCCGCGCCCAGCGGTAGTGGATTGAGCCTGAGCTGCGCCCATGGCAGCGACACCTGCGATCAGTGCAAAAATCAGCTTTTTCATACGCATTCCCTTCTTAATGTTTTTCAACTGGTTCGCAATTCAATGCGAATCGCGATAGGGGGACGATAGCATTCCATTTCCAATACGACAGTGCTAATTTCGTAAGAACTGTAATGAGATGTAACTTAAATGACTCATCAGTCAGATATACATATCTAAAATTGCGAGGAGATGGCTGCGATTTGGCAGAAGTAGCAGGATTGTTCGGCGCACCAGTTGTTCCTGTTATTGTCGAGGTGTTTTTACAACGGCAAAAGCTGCTCGCGGGCGGGAATAAACGAAAAAAGGACCCGCAGGTCCTTATTCACGATAGCGGAATGGCTCAGAAACTGTAACGGGTGCCGAATGAGAAAACATCGGCCTGAGCACCATTCGGCTTATTCTTGCCGAAACGTTCATATTCCAGAATAAAGTCCCAGCGCGGGTAAAAACTCCATTGCAGTCCGGCGCCGCCATAAGGGCCGGTATCGTCTTCCTTGAAATTCAAGCCAACGCTGGTGCTGGTGCGCCGATGGCTGAACGCGACGCCCAGTTTGACGTAGGCTTCCCACTGATCGTTGATCGGATAGCGTCCCTTGCTGGCGAAATACACGCCGTAACCATCGCTATTGCCCGTGCCCGCCTGGAAGTTGCCTGTCGTGAAGTCGAAATTGGTGCGGGAAAAGTTGTCGTAGCCGGCTTCGACGCCCCAGATCGGATCGAACTCGTACCCGCCGAACACCTTGATCGACGTGACGGTTTTGTCGATCTTGTTCACGTTGCCGATGCCTTTGATGTTGTAAGCGGTGCCGGCCACGGCGCCGCCGAGGCCGAGATAGCCACGCGGGAAATCCTGGGGCCGGGTTTGGGCGTGGACTGCGGTGATGCCAGCCGCACTGGTAACGAGTGCCAAAACGAGCTTTCTCATAAGGCCTCCTGTGGTTAAGTACCGTGCTGCCCGCCCGCGGCGTATCCCGTAGGGTGTGCAGCTTGGCTGCGCACGCGGATTGGGAATACTGTTAACGGTTCAGCCAACAGGCCCCGGAACGGTGGCGTGATTGAACGCTCATCCTGAAACGACCTTTTAGACTATGAACCGAAAAGTCAGGTTCACCCGCGGCCCAAGCGGCCTCTGCGACTTGTTGATGCCGTGCTGCCAGTTCTGCTGCAAGCTTCCGCTCATGAACAGCAAGCTGCCATCGGTCAGGTCGATCTTGAAAGTCCGCCCGCTGCGCTTGTGCCGCAACACGAACGGCCGCGTAGCGCCGAAGCTTACCGAAGCAATGGCCGGCTCAGGGCCCAGTTCCGGCTCGTCATCGCTGTGCATGCCCATGCTGTCGCGCCCGTCGCGGTAATAATTGAGCAGCACGCTGTTGTAACGCCGCCCGGTCGCCGCCTCGGCCGCCTGCCGGATGTGCTGCAACAGCGGCGTGAACGGCAACGGCTCGAGCGTGAGCCCGGAATAGGTGTAACGCGCCTCGCCGTGCCAGGCAGTCAGGCGTGGCTGCAGGTGGCGCTTGCCGAACACCGTCACCTGTTCGGCACGCCAGGCGGTCTCACCAATGAGCCGGGCCAAAATCTCGGCGTTGGCCAGCGCCAGCCCGAGCTGGGGCTGCAGCGCCAGCTCGCCATCTTCGATCGGGATGGGCGTCAGGATAGTGGCGGGGGTAAATAAATCCATTTTGGAAAACATCAGGCGTATGATGGCGAAAACCGTCCATGGGATTTTCGCATGAACAAACGCCAGTTCCTCGGCAGTGCTGCCCTGGCCGCCGCTGCCCTGCCCGCCAGCGGCGCCGCCATGACCATGCGCGGCCCGGCCCTGCTCACGATCACCGGCGACATCAAGCGCAGCAACCGCGGCGCCCTCGATCCCGTGCTGGACCGCATGATGCACAACCAAAAGATCAGCTTCAGCAAGGCCCTGGCGCTGGATTTTGCCGCGATCACGGCGCTGCCGGCCGTGACGATCCGGCCGACCCTGGAATACGACAGCAAGCCGCACGCGCTGCACGGCCCGTTGCTGCTGGACGTGCTGGCACTGGCCGGGGCGCGGCCCGGCGATGCCGCCAAGCTCGTGCTGCGCGCGGTCGACGGTTATGCGGCCGCGCTGACGGTCGCGCAGGCGCGCGAGCGGCGCTTCATCGTGGCCACCCACCTCGACGGCCAGCCGATTCCGCTGGGTGGCGTGGGGCCGCTATGGGCGGTGTACGACGCCGACCGGGTGCCGGAGATGGCGGCCAAGCCACTGCCCGAGCGCTTCGCGTCGTGCCCGTGGGCCCTGTATCACATGGAAGTGGAAGGGAATGCTCAGGCGTAGGCTTCGGCCAGCGTCATCACGCGCGGCGTGATCTGGATGCCGAAGTTGCCAAACAAGGTGTCGATCGCGGCCAGGTTGGCCGAGCATTCCTCGGATTTCCAGCCGTTGAACAGGTCGGTGCCGTTCTTCTGGAAATGCAGGTCGAGCACCTTGCCCTTGTCCTTGTGCGTGTAGCTCTGCTGGAAGGTGTTCTGGAAACCCAGCTCCGCCAGCGCGGTCAGCACCGCGTTGGGCGGATTGTCGGGGTCGGTCGCCATGAAGATGCCAAAGGTTTTTCCCGGCGGTTTGGCCGCGACGTCGACTTCATAAATGCCAGGCGCCTTGGTCACGCTGGTGCTCTTCAAGAATAACATTGTGGGTTCCTCCATCCCCCGCTCC
Source organism: Massilia horti (assembly GCF_004614195.1). Classification (GTDB taxonomy): domain Bacteria; phylum Pseudomonadota; class Gammaproteobacteria; order Burkholderiales; family Burkholderiaceae_D; genus Telluria; species Telluria horti. The sequence goes on from NZ_SPUM01000050.1 coordinate 27,477, forward strand.
GGCAACACCGCAGCGGGACTTAGGTTTTTGAATGCTCATTAGGGCTAAGCTTATTGCCTAAGAGGAACTTTGTCGATGCTTTAAAGAAGATTTTTTGCCTTAGTGCAAGAGCAGACCGACGACTGTGCCTAAGATCAACAATCCGCTGGCAATCATTCCCAGCACAAAGCCCGCCTCGCGTTTGGCGGGGTCGCGATAGTAGCCCCGCGCGTACAGGACGCGCGCGAGGCACCACAGCAGTCCGCCCGCCGCCGCCCAGGCGTCGCCCAGAAAATAGGCACAAGTGTACAGCGGCGCCAACACCAGCGGCAGCTGTTCCAGCGTATTGGCCTGCACCCGCATGGCGCTCCGGAACCCCAGCGGACCGTCCATCGCTGGCGCCGGCACCTTGTACTTGACCCTTGCCCGCGCGGCGTTCACGCCGGTCCACAGATACACCGCGAGCACGACGAGCGTCGTCCAGCCTGTCAATTGCATAAAACTCCTTCATTGGTTTAACGGAAAATGGATAACCCTAGCCGCGTTCGCGCTTGCGCCGCGCAAGGTCGCTCGTGGCGGCGACCAGGGCCTGGTACAGCTCTGCGGTCGGCTCGTCCCAGCTTGCCAGCGCCGCCTGCTGGCGCGCCACGGTGGCCATGTCGCCACGCGCGACCGGACCGGAAAGCGCCGCCTCCGGACCGAGCCGGAACACGTTGGCCAGCGTTTCACTGGCGAGCGGCCGCGCCAGCTCGCGCGCCACCTGCTCCGGCACGCCGGCCGCCTGGTAGGCGCGCAGCGCGGCGTCAAGCACCGTGACCAGGTAGTTGGAGGCGAACACGGAGGCGGCGTGGTAGACAGTCTTGGCGGGCGCGTCGATCGGCACCAGCCGCGCGCCGATCGCCTCGAACGCGCGCGTCAAGAGCGCCAGCGCGTCCGGCTCGCCCTCGATTCCGCACCAGGTGCCGCCAAAGGCCGCGGCCACCGCATCGGGATCGGCAAAACTCCTCACCGGGTGCACGCTGGCGGTGCGCGCCCCTTTCCTCTCGGCCGCCTGCAGCTCGCTCGCCGCCTTGGCGCCGCTGCAGTGGAACACCACTGCCTGCCCGAACAGGCCTTGCTGCGCCAACGCGGCGCAGACCGGCGCGATCTGGTCGTCGCCGACCGCCAGCATCCACACCTGGGCCGCTCGCAGCTCGCGTGGTGCCGCGACCGCGCGGCCGGCGCCGATGAAGCGCACCGCGTCCTGCGCGCTGGCGCTTGAACGGGTCAGCACGTCCTGCACTTCGAACACCCCGCTTTGCGCGAACAGCCGGCCCAGCACCCGGCCGACATGGCCGGCGCCGACGATATTCAGGGTAGGCGCCACGTCAGAATCCGGAGCCGGGCTGTTTCAGGTACTCGAGTTCGTCCGGCGTCGAGGCCCGCCCCAGGATGGCATTACGGTGCGGGAAACGGCCGAAGCGCGCGATCACGCCACGGTGGCGGTGCGCGTAATCGAGCGAGCTTTCGAAGCCCTCATGCTCGCGCGCCAGAGCCGTGAACAGTTCGACCGACTGCTCCTGCGCACGCGCGTCCTCCGCGTGCTCGAAAGGCATGTAGGCGAAGCAGCGCTGGACCGGGGCCAAGCTGCGGTCGGCGCCGCTTTCAACCAAGCCGCGCGCGGCGGCCAGCGCCAGCGCGTCGCCGGCGAAGGCGCCTGGCGTGCCGCGCCACGCGTTGCGCGTGAGCTGGTCGAGCACGATGATCCGCGCCAGCGTTCCCGCCGGGCCCTCGGCATCCCAGTCACGCAGGCCGCCTGCGACCGCCTGCGCGATCACGGGGCCGAACCGCTCGCGGACCGTGTCATCGAAATGCCCGTCCTTGCGGAACCATTCCTTGCGCTCCTTGCCGTGTCCTTCATCATCCTGGTGCAGGAACCAGAAATCCAATACCTCCTGTGCCTTCATCTCTTGTCATCCCGATTGTTGTTGTTATCAGTTGCGTGCATGCGAGAGCAAAAAGCCCTCGATGCCTTCAAATTTCGACAGCTCGTCGGCCAGTTCCGACAGCGGCGCGCCACTGTGCTTGGAAAGCGCCAGCGCGACGAAGCGCCATTCCTGCACGCCGTCCTTGAAGCCGATGGTGAGCGAGCCGCCCGCGATCTCATAGCCGCGTTCAAGCGCGATCCGGCGCAGCACCTCCTCGCGCGGCCTGTAGCCGGGCACGAAGCGCATGGAGACCGCCAGCGCGTGGCGCGACGGCAGTATCGCCTCGACCCGGTTCAGGTAGATCATGATCATCGCCGCGATGAACGCCAGCGCAATCCCCGCCAGGTAAAAGCCGACGCCGACCAGGATCCCGATCACCGACGAGGTCCAGATCGAGGCCGCCGTGGTCAGGCCGCTGATGTTGAAGCCCTCGCGCATGATGACCCCCGCGCCGAGGAAGCCGATACCCGTCACCACTCCCTGGATCACGCGGGTCGGGTCGGTCGTCAGCAGCGAATCGCCGTGCCCGCCGAACCAGAAGTTCGGATAGCCGGCGATGATGGTGAGCGCGGCCGATGCCATGCACACCAGGCCGTAAGTGCGCATTCCGGCTGCGCGGCCGTGATACGAGCGCTCGTAGCCGACCATGAGGCCGAGCAGCAGCGCGCCGATGATGTTCAGCAGGATCAGGCCATTGGTGGCCAATTCGGTTTTCGACCAATACGCGGCCAACACATCGAACCAGGACATATGCAGCTTTCCGGCGCAGCGCGCCAAAGGCTCAAGGCTTTTTCTTCAGCTGTTTTTCGAACGCCAGGTCGTGCTTGCCGACCCGTTTTTCGACCTGGGGTCCGAGGCCGTCGACAAACGCGACGAATTCGTCCAGTTCGAGCGCGGGGCACAGCGGCGGCGCGCCGGGGCGCTCGGCCAGGAAGAACAGGCCGTCGCCGGTGCGCGCCATCGAATAGCCGTTGTTCCCGCTGCGCTTTTTCAGGCGCTCGACGGCGGCGCTGGCGCGGGTGGAGCGTGCGCCTGCCATCAGATCGCCCTCGTGCGCTGTTCGAGCCAGTCGCGCGCCGCCCCCGACACGTGCGAATTCAAGCGTGCGCGCACGGTCTCGTGATAGCCGTTGAGCCACGCGGCCTCGTCGCCACGCAGCAGCGACAGGTCGATGCAGCGGGTGTCGATCGGGCACAGCGTCAGCGTTTCGAAGCCGAGGTATTCGCCGAATTCGGTGCTCTGCTCCACGCGATTGCATACCAGGTTCTCGATGCGGATGCCCCAGTGGCCCGGCCGGTAGATGCCCGGTTCAATCGAGGTGATCATGCCCGGCTCCATGGCGGTATGCGGATCGGGCGGCGTGCTGGGCGAGATCGACTGCGGCCCCTCGTGCACGTTGAGGAAGTAGCCGACGCCGTGGCCGGTGCCATGGCCATAGTCGATACCGGCAGCCCAGATCGGCGCGCGCGCGATCGCATCCAACATCGGCGAACGCGTACCGCGCGGGAAGCGTGCGGAGGAAAGCGCGATCAGGCCCTTGAGCACCAGGGTGAAATCGCGCTTTTGCGCGGCGCTGGGCGTACCGACCGGGACCACACGCGTGATGTCGGTGGTGCCGCCGACGTACTGGCCGCCGGAGTCGATCAGCAGCAAGCCGTCGCCTTCGATCACGGCGCAGGATGCCGGCTGCGCGCGGTAGTGCATGATGGCGCCGTTCGAATTAAAGCCGGCAATCGTGGCAAAGCTGGGGCTGACAAAGCCCGGCCGGCGCGCACGCGCAGCCGTGATGTGCTCGTCGATCGCCACTTCGGTGAGCGGTGCGCGCTGCGGGTCGGCCAGCACGGACTCGAGCCAGGCGAAGAACTCGCACAGCGCCGCGCCGTCCTGCTCCATCGTCGCGCGCACGTGGCGAACTTCCGCTTCCGACTTGCGCGACTTGGCGTAGGTGGTCGGATTGACCGCCTCGACCACGCGCACGTCATTGGCGACGGCGGCACGCATGCCGGACGTGATGCGGCGCGGGTCGACCAGCAGAGTGCTACCGGCCGGCAGCGCGGCCAGTGCCGCGGCCGCGTCCTCGTAGCGCGCGACGCGCACGTTATCCTCGAGCAGGCGTTCGCGCAGTTCGGGCGACACCTTGCCGTCGGCGACAAACAGGGTCGCGTGTTCCGGCTCGACCAGCGCGTGCGCCACGAACACCGGATTAAAGCTGACGTCCGATCCGCGCAGGTTGAACAGATACGCGATGTCGTCGAGGGTGGAGATGAAATGGCGATCGGCGCCCAGCTTGTCCATCGCGGCGCGCGTCTCGGCCAGCTTGGCGGCGCGCGGCATCGTGGCGTACGGCTCGCTGTGCTCGAACAGCGGGTCCTGCGGCAGCGCCGGACGGTCCTCCCACACCTCGTCCAGCAGGTCGATGTCGGTGCGCAGCTTGACGCCGTGGCTTGACAACGCATCGGCCAGTTGGCGCGCGACGGCCAAGCCGAGCACGCGCGCGTCCACCGCCACGTTCTCCCCGCTGGCCATGTTCGCCGCCAGCCAGTCGATGTGCTGCAGGCTCGCGCCGGACGGAATCTTCATCAGCGAAATGTCGCTGCCGGCCAGCTCCTGCTCGGCCTGGGTCCAATAGCGGCCGTCGGTCCACACGCCAGCGAAATCCTTGGTCGCGATGAAGGTGCCGACCGAACCGGTAAAGGCCGACATCCACTCGCGGCCCTTCCAACGGCCGGGCAGGTATTCGGACAGGTGCGGGTCGCTCGACGGCACGATGAAGGCGTCGATGCCGTGGCGCACCATTGCGGCGCGCAGTTGCTCCAGACGGGCGGCGCGAGCCTTGTTCGGGTCGGTGATCGGCATGGCTACTGAATTAGTCAAAAAGATATCGGAACACTTGTGCAAACTTCTATCATACTCGTTATCTTGAGCGCCGCTGCCCCTCCTGTGGAAGAACATCAACACAGCGGCGGGTGGGAGGAGGCACATGGCTGCGGCATGACGGCGCCAATGTCAAAGTTGTATGATACCGACGCGCCTGCCTGCTATCCGCTGATGCACCGCTCATATCCCCATCACCTGAACGGAGACGACATGGACATCGAAGCCGCGAAGAAGCTGTGCCGCAGCTTTCCTGGCAGTACCGAGGACATCAAGTGGGGTGCCGATCTGGTGTTTTCAGTGGGTGGCAAGATGTTCGCGGTGACCGGCAACGCAGTGCCGGCCGAGGGCATCAGTTTCAAGGTCGACGATCACCGCTTTCTGGAACTGACCGATCGTCCCGGCTTCGTGCCGTCGCCTTACCTGGCGCGCGCCAAATGGGTGCGGGTGAGTGCCGATGCGCCGCTCGGCGAGATTGAGGCGGCCGAGCTGCTCAAGCGTTCGTGGGAGCTGGTGTTCGGCAAGCTGACAAAAAAGTTGCAGGGCGAGATTCTGGCCGCTGCCGATGCCTGAACCAGAAACCCGCTCGTCCTCCAGAATGCCGCATAATCTGTGCGTTTTTCTTTTCCGAAATTGATGACCATGCAAGATTTTCACATCGCCCGCGCTAACGCCCTGCTCGCGAATGCGCAGCAGATCGTGAGCCCGGACCAGGTCCAGGCCGCCGTAAGCAATGTCGCCGCCGTGCTGAACCAGCGCTTCAACGAACCGGACGCGCCCTTCCCGCTGGTGCTCGGCGTGATGGGGGGCGCCGTCGTGTTCACCGGCCAGCTGCTGACACAGCTGTCCTTTCCGCTCGAATTCGACTACATCCACGTCACCCGCTACGGCGACGACGACCGCGGCGGCGAGGTGGTGTGGAAGGTGATCCCGCGCCAGACCGTGGCCGGACGCACCATCGTCGTCGTTGACGATATTCTCGACGAAGGCGAGACGCTGGCCCATGTCAAGCAGCGCCTGCTCGACATGGGGGCGGCCGAAGTCCTCCTCGTCGTATTTGCCGACAAGGAGCTCGGGAAGACCAAGCCGGTGCAGGCCGACATCGTGGGCCTGACGCTGCCGAACGAATTCGTGGTCGGGTTCGGGATGGACGTGTACGGGTACTGGCGCAATTTGCCGGGGCTGTGGTCGATCGCGGCGGAGGATCTGAGCGCGGCGGAGTAAAAACCCGTGTTGCGGCAGTTCGTAGGGTGCGCACCTGTGCGCACGCGGTACGGTTGAAAGCTGTTGGCGCTGGTACGCACACGTACCGCGTGCGCACAGGTGCGCACCCTACGACGTCCTGCGCACTGGTACGGGCCAAGGTCAGGCAGCGCAGAGCCGCCGCTGCGCCGCCCGGTACTCGGCCTTCAGGCGCTCCACCAGCTCCGCCACCGTCGGCACGTCGTCCATCAGGCCCACGCCCTGCCCCGCGCCCCAGATGTCGCGCCAGGCCTTCGCGCTGCCCGAGCCGAAACTCATCTTGCTCTTGTCCGATTGCGGCAGCGCGTCCGGATCGAGCCCGGCATTGACGATCGAACTGCGCAGGTAGTTCCCGTGCACCCCCGTGAACAGGTTGGTGTAGATGATGTCGGCCGCCGACGATTCGAGGATCGCCTGCCGGTACGCATCGCTGACGTTCGACTCGCGCGAGGCCAGCCAGCGCGAGCCGATGTAGGCGAAGTCCGCGCCCATCGCCTGCGCGGCGAGGATCGCGTCGCCGGTCGCGATTGAGCCCGACAGCGCGAGCAGGCCCTTGAAGAAGCGCCGTACCTCGCCCACCAGCGCGAACGGCGACAGCGCCCCAGCGTGGCCGCCAGCGCCAGCCGCAACCAGGATCAGCCCGTCCACGCCGGCCTCCAACGCCTTCTCGGCGTGGCGGATCGAGATCACATCGTGCAGTACGATGCCCCCGTACGCGTGCACCGCGTCGAGCATCTCTCGCGGCGGTGCGCGCAGGGACGAAATGATGATCGGGACCCGGTGCTTCACGCATACCGCCACGTCGTGTTCGAGGCGGTCATTCGACTGGTGCACGATCTGGTTCACCGCGATCGGCCCCACGGCCGCATCCGGATTGGCCTCGCGGTACTCGGAGAGCTCGCGCTGCAGGCTTGTCAGCCACGTGTCGAGCAGCTCGGCGGGACGCGCGTTCAGCGCCGGGAACGACCCGACGATGCCGGCCTTGCACTGCGCCGCCACCAGCGCCGGACCGCTCGCGATGAACATCGGCGAGGCGATGACGGGAAGGGTCAGTTGTTGCAGCACGGCGGGTAGCGTCATGAAGGCCCTCAGGCAGTGATTGATCGGATCGGCTGCGGGCCATTATGGGCGAGAAAAGCACGACCGTGCTAGATTTTGCCCTCTAAAAATTTGCGCTGGAGCGTAGGGTGGGCGGGTCCTCCCGCCCACGCGTTCAACGAACACGGAAATTATTGGCTATGGCACTGTCAAGTGTGGGAGGTGGCAATTAGCCCCAATATCGTCGTCCCCGCGGAGTGAACTGACCCAGAAAAGTTGGACACCAGTTCCAACTTTTCTGGGGTCTTATG
>NZ_SPUM01000051.1 GCF_004614195.1 Massilia horti
GCGCGGCGACGCCTGCTTGCGCCGGTGCCTGCCCGGCAGTCGACACGAACGGCGCCGCAGCCGCCGCCTCCCGCGGATCGGCGCGCGACATTTCCATGCCGGGCATGGGTTCGTCCGCAACGGCCGCATCGCTACGGGTATCCGGCTCGAAGCGCGACGGCAGGCGCGGCTCAAGGGCGGGGACGTCGCCGCTCACGCGTGCCACCAGCGATGCGATCAGGTCGCTCATAGCCGGACCATATCCAGGTAAATGGCACGGCGCCGGCTGGTCAGCGCGAGGATCTGCTCTTCGCTCCACCCATAGGCGCATGCCAGCGTGTGCACGTCGTGCAGCGTACGTCGCGCCCAGGCGTCGACTTCGCGCCACAGGAAGGAGGCGATGTCGAACAGGCTGCGCCAGCCGTGGCCGCAGCCGGGGCAGTCCAGCGGCAGCTCGACGGTGGCATGTGGATCGGCCAGCGCCATGGCATCCACGAGCGCGCTCACCACCGGATCCGGCAATGCACCGGCCGCCGCCGCGGCACCGTCGTGCAGTACCTCGTTCACGCAGCGGCGCAACAACGCGGCCTGCTGCGCGGCCGCGTCTCCCGCCGGCAGCTCGAGCAGGTCGGCACTGGTCGGCACGCGATAGCCGATGTCGAAGCCACCCACCTGCAGCCGGTAGGACGCCGGTTCGTCGTCCGGAGCACCCGCGGGCGTGCACAAGCTGTCGATGCTGAAGCCGATGTCCAGCCGCTCGCCGCATGCGGGACATTGCGCGAGCGCGGCGACGGTGTCACCGAACAGCAGCTGCCGCACGCGCATCAGGCGCTCATCGCGCACGCCGATCGGCAGCGCCGCCATGCGCGCGTGCGCCGCGGGCGCGGTGGCAGTGGCCAGCAAGGCGAGCGCGCGCCGCGGCGGCGAGCATTCAAGGGCTGTTTCCCACGCCAGCAACAGGTCGTTGGCCGTCGGCGTCTGCATCGTGCCTAGCCCGCGCCAAGAGCCGGCTCGGTCGGTTCGGCCACTTCGCGGTCGCGCTCCCATCCCTCGTTTTCCAGCTTGATGTGCTGGATCGCGACCGCATTCGCGTTGGCATCGAGGTCGGGCATGGCCTGGTATTCCGAGACCCAGCAGCGAAACAGCTTGTACGCCAGCGCCAGCTGCCCTGCCTCGTTGTAGACCTCGATGATGATGTCCTTGCGAAAATCCTGCAGCGAACTCTCCGCCCCCAGCCCGGCATGGAAGTTCCACACCTTGCTCGCCCAGTTTTCAAATTCCAGGTCGTGCGTCACGCCACGTTCGATTGTGATGGCGTCGTATTCCGTGCGCCCCGGCGACTTGCGGCTGGACGACGGATCGCCGCCTTCGCGGTGCTTGACGACCTCGGTCGTGCGTTTCAGCCCGCCCACCTTGCTGACGCCGGCGACGTAGCGGCCATCCCACTTGACGCGAAACTTGAAGTTCTTGTACGGATCGAACCGTTGCACGTTGACGCTGAACTGGGCCATGACGTCGTCTCCTTAGGTCTGGATCTGGCCGGCGATTTGCTGGAGCTTGATCACCACGAATTCGGCTGGTTTCAAGGGCGCAAAGCCGACCACGATGTTGACGATGCCCAGGTTGATGTCGGTCTGGGTCGTGGTTTCCTTGTCGCACTTGACGAAATACGCTTCCTGCGGCGTCTTGCCCTGGAACGCCCCCTGGCGGAACATGTTCTGCATGAACGCGCCCAGGTTCAGGCGAATTTGCGCCCACAGCGGTTCATCGTTCGGTTCGAATACCACCCACTGGGTGCCGCGATACAGGCTCTCCTCGATGAACAGCGCAGTACGGCGTACCGGAATGTATTTCCATTCCGATGCGAGCCGATCGTCGCCCTGCAGCGTGCGCGCTCCCCACACCACGCGCCCTGCCGCCGGCAGCGCCCGCAGGCAGTTGATGCCGAGCGGATTGAGCTCGCCGTTCTCGGCGTCGGTCAGCGGCACGGCCAGTTGGGGGACGCCGACCAGTGACGCATCCAGGCCCGCCGGCGCCTTCCAGACCCCGCGGGTGGTATCGGTACGAGAAAAGATCCCGGCCACCGCGCCGCATGGCACGAAATCTTCCGGCTGGTTGTCGTGCAAGGGATTGGGCTGCTTCAGGCGCGGAAAGAACAGGGCCGCGTTCTTGCTGTTGGTGCCGATAGCCGGCAGGCCCGCCTTGGCGGCATCCTTGTCCGTCCAGTTGGCAGGCGGATCGACCAGCAGCATCGCCCGCCGCATTTCGCAGTAGCTGGCGGCTTCACCGACCAGGGCCGTATCGACGTTGCCATCTGCCAGATACGGAGGCAGGCACATGATATTGAACAGATCGGCCTTGCGCAGCGCGTACAAGCCCTTCTTATCGTTCTGCTTGCCGGGGCCGATAAAGTCGCTTACGTCGAGTGCATCGCCATTCGAGGTGTTTTTGGCGGCCTTCAACGCATCGCTCTTGGTCTTGATATCGGCGGGATCGGGCGTCGTTGCAGCCAAGGCGTCGGCGAGTGCCTGCTCGGCCCGGGAAATATTGTCCGTGGCAATCAGCGCCACGGCAGCCGCCTTGTCGTTCACCTTCTTCTGCAAGTCCTTGAGCTTGGTGGCGTCAGGACTTGGTTTGGCTTGTTCGTCGGCCAGATCCTTCTTTGCCGCCGCCAGGTCGGATTCCGCGGTGTGGATAGCGCTTACGTCGGGCAGTGTAGCCGGCGGCCAGGTGCCCTGCCAGCGCAAGAGCCGCGATTCCGCAAGCAGGACCTTGTGGAGCTGGCGCGCACTGGGGACGACGGTCAGGTTACGGAACTGCTCGATCTGCACCGGAATTCCGTTGGCGTCCAATTCACGCACGGTCAGGTTGAACAAGCCGCTCTTCTCGACTCCCATCTGCGCCGCGACTTGATCCGGAACCTGGCCATCGATCGTGAAGCGCAAGTTGGCGCCCCAGGTTCCCGGGTAGGCGGCTTCGAATTTGAAGTTACCCACGGACAGAGGCGTCTTGGCCGGCCCCGGTGCCGGAGTGGCGTCCGCCTTGGACGGGTGGAACAGGCGCACGACAATCGCCTGGCTGCCGCCGTTCAAATAGAAATCGCGTACTGCAAAGCCGAGGGTGCTATCGACCCACAAGCCGCCAAAGATGCGCTCGAAGTCGGCATAGCTGTTGATCACGATCGGCTCGTCGGTCGGGCCGCGCAAGGCCCTTCCCAAGAAGGCCGTGATCGACGTGGCCACGCTGGTGATCGTGCGCACCCCGCTCGGGATCTCCTCGATGTACACGCCGGGGTAGTTCAGTGTCGAAGGCATGGCGCCCTCCTTAAAGTGTGTGCTTTAACCGAATTGCGGCATAAATAGCCGGCCCGGGTGCTTACCGGATGTGACATGGGGAAGATCGCCGGGGAATGCTGGGAACTGATTTGTTGTCTCGATACTAACAAACCGTTACTACGCGTAAACTATCAAAACTATCTGTACCGCCGGAGCAACGATGCCGGGCTAGGCAGAGATGTTCTACAATTTCAAGCGCAGTCCCCACCTGGAGTGTCCGCGGGAGTCGCGTTTGCTTGTCTCATCGGATTCGAAGGTACGGGGCGACTTGAGCATCCATTCCTGTGCGCATGAATCACTTTTCTCGTTGCTCTGAGCGGCTGGAGGCTTACCATGCGTACTTTCGCAGAGAATCAAAAGGCAACGCAGCCGGTTAAATCTGCCAGCGCCTGGCCGGCCGATCGAGCTCACATTCGGCTCCAGACCAACGAGGCACCTTCAGCCGCCGCCGAACCGGGCATCGACACCAGCGCGGCCGTACGCGCGGCTGCCCGCGACGGCGCACTACTGCCAAAGGAGCTTCGTTCCTACTTCGAACCGCGCTTAGGACACGACTTTAGCCGCGTGCGCGTCCATACCGGCCCTGAAGCGGCAGATGCTGCCCGCTCGGTACAGGCTCGCGCATATACCCTCGGGAGCGATATTGTGTTTGGTGCGGGGGAATACGCTCCAGCCACGGCGGCGGGCAAGCGCCTGCTTGCGCACGAACTGGTGCACGTCGTCCAGCAAGGCTCACGCGTCTCGCTACTGCAACGTCACAAGGACGACTTGGTCACCTACAGCGGTGGGCAACGCGGGAGCCTGGTTGTCTTCAGGGCAGGTCAACTCGTCTACACCGCCGCTGCGGTGTCGGGGCACCCAGGCCGTCAGCCGTGGGAGCCGTCAGCGGGGCCGATCCCCGCGGGCAAGTACGTCATCCATCCCGGCACGAAACGTGCGACAGCCGCAACGCCCCAGGCTGGCGTCTGTAGCGTGGCTGGCATTAGTTCGGGATACCAGGAGATCACATGTACAGATCCCGAGCCCTGCACTGGCGCGCACTACTGCAATGTGCCGTGCCCCACGCCCGCTGAGCCTGGCCAGAAGTGCTATACACCGCAAGACTGTTGGGGGCCAAAGCGTATCAAGATCGAAGGCGGCGCCGTGGTTCCGATCCCTTCGGGCGGTACTGTTCATCGTGACGGGTTCTACCTCCATGGCGGAAACCCCACGGATGCGGTGTCTAGTGGCTGCATCAAGACGCTCGATAACGCCGTCTTTCCGGTCATCTTGACGTTGACCGGCATAAAAGGCGCAGTACCGCTCTGCGTCGGAAGCGCTTGTCCAGCAGGCGCTGGCGGCATTACGGCCGCGGTCGAAGGGACACGGGAATTCACCGAAGCATTGAAGGCGGCAGTCCCGATCTTTTTTAAACCGATCGTCAGTTCCCCAGGCGATGCCGCCGAGCGCGAAGCGGATGAGGTAGCCGAAAAAGTCATGGAAATGACTGAGCCGGCTCCGGCAGGATTGGTGGCCGAGCAGGGTATCGACAGTGGAACAACAGCGGTTTCATCCGTAGCTCCTGGGCGATTGCAGCGTGAAGACGCGCCCAAAGAGAAAAGCAATGAGGAGAAGTACCAGGAAGGCCTTGCCAAATTGGGTGAGACTTTCTTGCAAACCCCTCTGGGCAAGGAACTTCAGGAGAAGATAAAGCAGGATGCTCTGGTCAAGGGAGCGACCGATCTCGGCAAAGATTTTATTGCAACCTGGCCGGGAAAAATTGTCACTGGCGCGGCGGCAACCGGTGCACTCGCAGCAATGGCCGCCACGCATAAAGAGCTCCCCGCGCAGATCCCCGCAATACCGTTGGATAGATTGGCCCCCGGTCTCAGTGTCCGGCTGACTTACAAAGGTCCGGTAGATAAACCAACCGAGACCATGATCACGTTCAATTTTGCTGAGCAGGCGCCGAAGCGTAGTGCTGACAAGAAGCCTCTGAGCGAGGCGGATAAATTCCATGCGGAAACCGCCAGGTTGGCCGCTGAAAATGCCAAATTCCAGGCAAGCATGACCTACAAGCCAGGTTCGCCGGAAGACTTGCAGCAGAAAGCAGAACAGGAAGCGATCAGAAAAGCCGCGATGAAGTACCCCGGTGGTCCGGATATTGATGCGACCATCAAAAAGTACCCGTGGCTGGCAACACCCCAGTCGAAGAGTGGTTTGCAACTGGCCATGCCCAAGTCGTCTTTCGGAGTCCAAACGCCATCGCTGCTTGATGAGGAGTTCAAGATCAAATTGCCCGGTGAGCAAAAGAAAAAACTGGACGAACCGGTATTGCAGAAAAAGCTAAGCGTTGGCTCAAGTAATGACCCGTTGGAGCTGGAAGCCGATCGAGTTGCGGAGCAGGTGATGGCAGTGTCGACAGGTTCTTCGGTGGGCCGCACACCACCGCACATCCAGCGCTTTACCGACCAGGCGGCCGAGAATGTGGATGCTGCTGCGCCAATTAGCGTAGAGCGCGTGCTTGGCAGTTTCGGCAGGCCGCTCGAGCCGGCGCTACGGCAGGACATGAAACAGCGCTTCGGCCACGACTTTTCACAGGTGCGAGTTCATTCTGGCCCCAGCCGCTGAGCAATCGGCGCGGGACGTGAACGCCCATGCGTATACGGTAGGACACAACATCGTGTTCGGTGCGAGCCGATTCGCGCCAGGGACGTACGAGGGGCGGCGGTTAATCGCCCATGAGCTGACACATGTGGTGCAACAGTCAGCGTCGGAGCGGATGCGTGTTGATCAACGTGACGAAAAAAGGTCTGTCCGGTCAGTCCCTTGCCCCCTCACACGCGCTCGCACACGTCGCACATGGCGTTGTGATCAGGCGGCAGCAGGTGCCTGCCCCGGCCAGGAACCAAGGCGGCGATCCCAGGTTATGTGGCTGATGCGATAATGACTCGTACCACCTCTCCGGGGCCTGTTGGCTGCACCGCTAACGCTACTCGCAATCCGCGTGCTCAGCGCAGCGGCACACCTACTGGACGCGCCCCAAGCATGCAAGCTAAGGCTGCAGCGACAACTGGTAAACCGTCGTCCGTCGAAATACCCGGCGCGGGCCCAGGATCACGGCCGCTGCCTGGCCGACACCCAATTGCTCCGGGTGTGAGCAAGGCTGGAGCCGAAAGCCAGTGCCTTGCGCACTCTCAGCCGTACTACCGATGCAAAGGCACAGACCCACCTCGGTCGTCGCAACCTGCAGGCGCCTTCCCGAGCGCGGGTCGTAGACCTGCGCCACCGCGCGCAGTAAACCCGGGCCACGGTCCGCATGCTCCCCCAATCGGTAGCAATGGTCAAATCCACCAGCCAGCCCGATCTGGACGTCCGGCCAGCCCAGCCGGGGACCGATCGCGGCCGGCTTTCGAAAGTCGAACGCGGTCCCGCCCACCGGCGCCAATCCAAGCGGGAGGCCGGCGCGGTCGATCTTCAGGTAGTAGTCGGCATCGATCTGGAGCATATGGTCGCCAACGTCGCCACGCCCTCCATTGAGATTGAAGCGCGGGGTCGAACCGAGCTCGAGGGTCGACTCTTCCGGCGCGCTCACGACGTGATCAATGCTCAGGCGCCCCTCGTCGTCGAGGCGGTAATGCACCTCGACGGTGAATCCGTCCGCCGCACCGTGCGTGGCCATTTGCCGCAGCGACACGCAACGCCCGTCCATGAAGCCACGCCACGCGGCAGGTGCCATGCGACGCAGGGTACTGAAGCGCTCGCTGGCGAGGTCGGCCACGTGACCGTGCTCGGGCACGCAATCCGGATCGCCCAGGACAACATCGGCCAGGCGCCCGTACCGGTCCGGCGCCCACCACGACATCAGCGCCGCGCCGCGCTCGCTGATGGTGACCGCCATGTCGCGGTCGTTGCGCAACGTAAACAGGCGGCCCGGGCCGGAAGCGTCATCAGCGTATGAGTAATTCGCGGTCATCAAGAACGCCATTATCCTTCTGCCACTTCTGACTCATGGTCCTGCCGGAGCCCCAGCGCGCGCTTTTGGTAAGTGCGCGGCGAACACCCGAGTTCGCGCTTGAACACGGAATGCAGGTATTGGCTGGAGGTGAAGCCGCAGCGGCGCGCCACGTCGGCCAGGTTGCATTCGCCGCTCTCCAGGATCGCGGTTGCCGCCTCAAGCCGCATGCGCAGGATCTCGTCATGGACACTGCAACCGAGCTCCTGCCTGAAATAGCCTTCAAGCGAAGAGCGCGAGATGCCAACGTACTCGGCCACCTGGTCGGTCTTGATGCCCTGGCAGGCATACTGGCGGATGAAATGGCGCGCCCGCATGACGTGCGGATGCCGGGCCGGCTGGTGCCGGCTCGACGCCAGTACGTTGATGCCCGCGGGCGGCACCAGGATCCTGGAATCGGGCAGCCTTACCCCGTGCAGCATCTGGTCCAGCAAGTGCGCCGCGGTGCGGCCCATTTCGGTCGCGCCCTGGATCACGGAGCTCATCGGGATCCGGGTCAACATTCGCGCGAGGGGATCGTTATCGATGCCGATCAGCGCCACTTGTTCGGGTACCGCGATGTCGGCGATGGTGCAAGCCTGCAATAGCTGGCGTGCGCGGGCATCTGTGACGGCAATAATGCCCACCGGCTTGGGCAGGCTGTGCAACCAGGCGATCAGCTGCTGCACCGCCTCGTCCCACGATGGCGCATGCGTGCTCTGGCCGCGGAACACCTCCGGTTCCAGCCGATCGCGCCGCATGAGCGCGCAGAAGGCCTTTTCGCGCTCCTGCGCCCAGCGGTTGGCTTGTGCTTCGGGCAGGCTGAAAAGCGCGAAGTTTCCCAACCCCGCATCGATCAGGTGTTCGTAGGCGAGCTGGATCAGCTTGAAATTGTCGGTGGCCACGTAGGGCACGCCGACCGGATAGTCGTTCGGGTTCTCGTACGAGCCGCCGACCGCCACCAGCGGGATCGAGCTCGAGGCCAGCGCCGCCGCCACTGCCGGGTCGTCGAAATCGGCGATGATGCCGTCGCCCTGCCAGCGGTCGATGCCCGGCAGACGCAACCGGAAATCCTCTTCCAGGAACAAATCCCACTGGCTGCGCCTGCTCGAAAGATAGGCAGCGATGCCCGCGATCACTTCCCGGTCAAATATCTTGTTTGCGTTGAACAGCAGCGCAATGCGATGCGTCTTTTTCATCAACATGTGTCTTCCCCAACCAGCGGCATTGTGGGGTACGGCTCACCAGCATCCCCACGTGCAATTTTGCAAGCCGGCGCCAGGGTCTGCAATTACGAAATCCGCCATCCACCGTAGCGATTCTTGACATTTCGATGTGAAGGGATCGCTTCGGGATTTTTTAATCGCTCCCACCAATTATGAATTCCACCAAGCTCCATATCGATTTCTTGCGGCCTCATCGCTTGCAAAATGCTATCTGCTAGCATCTCTTCGGCTCTAAAGCACCATAACCAGCCAATGAGCCCGCCGCCCCACGGCGAGTGCGAGACTTTCGCAGGCGCTGCGCGTCCCGCATGAAAATAACGATAATTGGAGATCGCAATTGATTACGCAACCACGCGGCGCTTCGCGTCGCAACTCCCTGCTCCCTGGCCTGCTGGCCATCGCCACCAGCGCACTGTGCGGGGCCGTCCATGCGCAAGATACTCGTAATGTGCAGGAACCCGTTGTGCCGCCCGGGTGCGCGACTCTTGCTGCCGAAGCGCCCGTTGCCGGCCAAAATGACACCAAACGCATCCAGGCCGCCATCGACAGTTGCGCGGCGGGACACGCCGTGCACCTCACGCCACGCGGCGCCAACGCCTCGTTCACATCCGGCAGGGCTATAACGACCAGCACCCGCTGCAGCTCACGCTCAAGGACGTGGTCGTGGATGGCGATCCGAAAGTAAAAATTGAATTCGCCCGCCTGAAGGGCCAGCTCAATTCGCCGGATTCGCAGCCGCTCGACTGCAGCAAGCGTTTCGCGCCGTTCCCGGAAGCTCCCCAAGCGCCGCCCGCGTCCTGAGCGGCAACTTTAACGGCAAGGGCAGGCCAATTTTATCCAATGCGCCCGGGCCTGCGAGGGCTGGCGCGCCGACTACGACAAACGAATATACGATGAAAAATAAACAATTTGACCTGCACCGCATCGCGGGCGCCCTTCTGCTGCCCCTGATTATGGCCTCCGGCCACGCCGCGTCGCCCGGGGCAAAAGCCAATGGCAACGAGCCCTGGGTCGCCGATCTCGGTGACGGCCGCTATAAGAACCCGGTCCTGCACGCTGATTATTCCGACCCGGATGCGATCCGCGTTGGCGACACTTATTACATGACCTCATCAAGCTTCAACAGTGCGCCTGGCCTGCCGCTTTTGGAGTCGAAGGACATGGTCAACTGGGAGTTGGTGGGCCACGCCCTGCCCAGGCAGGTGCCGCTCGAGCACTTCGCAAGAGCGCGCCACGGCGATGGCGTCTGGGCGCCGTGCCTGCGCTACCACGACGGCAAATTCTGGATCTTCTCGCCTGACCCGGACTTCGGCGTTTATGTCGTCACCGCCGAAAAATTCGAGGGTCCATGGAGCGAGCCGCACCTGCTCCTGCCCGGCAAAGGCATCATCGACCCGACCCCGCTGTGGGATGACGACGGCAAGGCGTACCTGCTGCACGGCTGGGCCAAGAGCCGCGCCGGCATCAACAACCTGCTCACGCTGCGCCGCATGGCGCCGGACGCGAGCCGCCTGCTCGACAGCGAAGGCAAGACCGTCATCGATGGCAACAAGATCGCCAACTACCGCACGCTCGAGGGGCCGAAATTCTACAAGGCCAACGGCTGGTACTACGTCTTCGCGCCGGCCGGGGGCGTCGAGGACGGCTGGCAGGCGGTCTTCCGCTCGCGCAGCGTCGAAGGACCATACGAGGTGCGCACCGTCATGGACAAGGGCAAGACGCCAATCAACGGGCCGCACCAGGGCGCGTGGGTCCGCGCGCAGGACGGGAGCGACTGGTTCATCCACTTCCAGGACAAGGGCGCTTACGGCCGCGTGGTGCACCTTCAGCCGATGCGCTGGGTGGACGGCTGGCCAGTCATTGGCGAGGACGGACCCACGTCCGGTATCGGCCAACCGGTGCTAACGTACAAGAAGCCGGTGGCCGGCTTCCCTGCCAAGGTTCCGGCGACCAGCGATGAATTCGACGGCCGGACGCTCGGACTGCAGTGGCAGTGGAATGCCAACAGCGACCCGCGCTGGTTCTCGCTGACCGAACGCCCCGGCATGCTGCGCCTGCGTACGCAAGTCGTGCCGGAGGCGAACGGCTACGTGCGCGCGGCGCCGTCGATCCTGTCGCAAAAGCTGCCCGCACCCGTGTTCGTGGTGAACACGCACGTGCAGCTGAATGACGCCAACGAAGGCGACCGCGCAGGCCTGATCATCAATGCGATGCAGTACGCCTGGCTCGGCCTGCGCAAGAGCGGCGGCGCGACGCAGCTCGTCTACACCACCTGCACTCCGGCGAAGGTTCGCTGCACGGAGGCGAGCACCGTAGTGCTGCCACAGGCGCCCTCCTCGCTGTACCTGCGCATGAACATGGCTGAGGGTGCAAACGCCAGCTTCTCGTACAGCACCGACAACGTCCACTTCACGCCGGCCGGCCAGCCTCTGAAGATCAGCAAAGGCCGCTGGGTCGGCGCGCAGATGGGACTGTTTTCGGTTGGCGAGCAGCCTGGGACGCGGCCATCGAGCCTAAATGTCGATTACTTCCGCGTCACCGCCCGATAACGCATTATTCGCATCGCAAGGACTGAATCGACCGTCGTTCCCGCGAAGGCGGGAATCCATGCTTAGCGTGCTATATCGAAAACGGAATGAAACCGAAAAAGATCCTGGCCCTGTTGGGCACTGCATTGTCGCTTTACGCCTCGGCCGCCACTGCCGCAACTTGTCCCGGCAACGCCATCTGGTGCGAGGACTTCGAACACGGCCCGTCGCGCTGGTCCGCCGAGCATGGCACCCCGGTCCTGCAAGCCCAGAGCGGCACGAATAATCATGTCCTGCTGCTGCCGGGCGACGGCCGCCCTGTCCTGCTGCAGGATGCCACTGCCGTCCCCAAGGACACTTACTACGTCGAGGCCCGCATGCGTCCTGCTGCCGGCAACGCCGCGACGGAACAACAGGGCTACCTCATCGCACGCTACCTTGATGAGCGCAACTGGCTTGGCTTTGGGCTGAACGTCGCCCCGGGCAACCGGCAACTGGGCCTGGACATCGTGCGGATGCAGGATGGCCAACTCAAACGTCTCAAGCGTACCAGCGCCGATATCGATGCCCTGGAAAGCTTCTATACGCTGCGGCTTGACGTCGTCGGGAACGCGCTGACGCTCTACCTGAACGGTAACCGTATTGTCGGCACCGACGAATCCTCGCTGCCACCGGGCCGTATCGGCGCGATCGCAATCGGCGCAAACTTCGAGCTCGACGACCTGCGCATCGGCGACGCCAAGGCAGCGCCGGGCCGCATCGGCCTGGCGAACATGAACAACCGCCTGAGTCTGCAGGCCGGCGACGGTGCGCAGCGCTACCAGGTCCGGGCGATGACGAAGGGTGGCGGCGGGATAGCCAGATTCGCCGCCGCGTCGAGCGCTCCATCCGTGGTTGGCGTCGCAATGGACGGCGATATGCTGGTGGTGACGCCGCGCGCGCCCGGGAACGCCACCATCACCGTATCGAGCGTGGAGGACAACAACGTCGCGGTCTCGATTGGCGCCAGCGTCGGGCCGGCGTTTGCCGTCTCCGGCCAGGCTTATGCGCTGCAAGACAGGACGCAGCCCGCCGTCCGGGCCCGGGACGTACAGGTCGACACCCCGCTGCAACTGCGCTTTGACAGCCAGCCGAATCTTGGCGCCAGCGGCTCGATTCGCATCCACCGCGCGTCGGACAATGCTCTCGTCGACGTAATCCGCGCCGGGAACGAAGTCAACCAGATCGGCACCACGCCCGACGGCTTCAAGCGCGTGGTGCGGTACAACCCGATCGAAGTATCGGGTGCCACGGTCACGATCCGCCCGCACGACGCGCGTCTTGCGTACGACACCGAGTACTACGTGATGGTCGACGCCAACCTGTTCGCCGGCGCGACGATCGGCGGCACGCCGTTCAGCGGCATCGGCAAGCGCGCCGGCTGGACTTTTCGCACGCGAGCGCACATGCCCGCCGGCCGTGACATCACTGTCGGCGGCACCAGCGCCGCGGACTTCCGCACGGTGCAGGGCGCGCTTAACCATGTGATGCGCAACGTGCCCCGTAAGGATGCTGTCACGATCCGAGTCGCCAATGGCAGCTACGGCGACCTGCTCTACCTGCGTGGCAAGGACAACGTCACGCTGCGCGGCGAAAGCCGCGACGGTGCGGTCATCACCGTCGAAAACGGCAATGGCCTGAACCCGGGCGCCGGCGGTGGCCAGGGCGAATCGGCGCCGGGCAGCGGCGGCGGACGCTCGGTGTTCCTGATCGAGGATGCTGACATGGTATGGCTGGATAACATCAGCATCGTCAGCACCGGATGGCGCAGCAAGCCCACCGGCGGGCAGGCAGAAACGCTGTACTTCAACAGCGATGGCCGCTTCGTCGCCACCAACAGCAACTTCATCAGCGAACAGGACACCATCCTCGTACGCGGCTGGTCCTGGTTCTACCACAGCCTCATCGCCGGCAACGTCGATTTCATCTGGGGCTACAACCATGCCGCGCTGTTCGAAGAAAGCGAAATCCGTTCGCTCGGCGACAGCACCGACCCCGCCAAGGGCGGCTACATCGTGCAGGCGCGCACCCTTAGCCGCGACGATCCGGGCTTCGTATTCCTCAACAGCCGCATCACGCATGGCCCGGGCCCGGCCGGCAACGACGTGCCGCGCGGCTCGAGCTTCCTCGCCCGACCCGGCTCCGCGTGGGACAACGTCAGCTATATCAACTGCCGCATGGACGAGCACATCTCGCCAAAAGGCTGGAACGGCAGGCCGCGCGACGGGATCGGCTGGTACGAATTGAACAGCATGGACATGAACGGCAAGCCGCTTGACCTGTCGGCCCGCGTGAATGGCCAGGTACTGGGTGCCGAGCAGGCCGCCCGCTTTGCCAGCCGCGCCCGGGTATTCGCCGGATTCGATAACGGAAAGGGCTGGATGCCTGCCCTTGACGCCGCGAAGTGAGCGATTGACACGCAAACGGCGCTTTGTCGTTCACATGGGGTGGCTCCGGCCACTCCCCCTTTTCCCGATCGATTATGAAATTCACCACCGCCCATATCGATTCTTAACAGAAGCGCCAACGGCCGTTCCCTGGCGTATTCGATCTGATAGTATTTTTCCGTCAAGTAATGCCACTTGCATTCCGACAGGTAGACCGAGCAGACAGACAACACGACGGACATAAGCCGCGCAATCCGCGAAGACGGACGCGACGTGTTCGGCCCCGCGCAAGCACCTTCGAATGTTAACGGGCCGTTGCCCGCCATACGCGCGCCATCCTGCTGCAAACGCAAACCACGCGGGGCAGCACAAGAAGTAAAACCTTTGACGAACCTTGGAGATAGAAGATGAAACAAACGGCCGCTTATGAAATACGCCGTAATCGTTTGAGCTTTGCGGTATCGCTCGCCGTCGCTTCGCTGGTTGCCGGGAACATGGCAATCGCACAGGAGAACCAGGCAAGCGCCCCGGCTGCTGCGGCCACGGCGGACGAGAGCCCGGTCGCGAAAGTGGAGATCGTCGGCACCCGCGCCTCCCAGCAGTCGAGTATCGACCGCAAGAAGAATGCCGCCACCGCAATCGATTCGATCGTCGCGGAAGACGTCGGCTCGCTCCCTGACCGGAACATCGGCGAGGCGATCTCGCGCATGTCCGGCGTGGCGCTCGATCGCGGCGACTTCGGTGAAGGCGTCAGCGTGGCCGTGCGCGGCAACGGCCCTGACCTTACCCGCGTCGAGATCGACGGCCAGGGCGTGCAGTCCGCCGGCGGCACCGACATGTCCGGCGGCGGCAACGGCCGCGGCTCCGAGTTCCGCCAGCTGTCGGCGGACCTGATCAAGAGCGTGGACGTGGTCAAGGGCTCGACCGCGGACATGACCGAGGGCTCGCTGGGCGGCGGCATCGTCATCAAGACCCGCACCGGCCTGGACTTCAAGAAGCCCTTCGCATCGCTGCGGATCGCCGAATCGCAAAGCTCGCTCAACAAGAGCTGGCAGCCGAACGCGAACCTGGTCCTGGCGGACAAATTCCTCGACGGGCGCCTGGGCGTGGTGCTCAACGCATCGCACCAGGTCCTGGCCAACGAGGCCCATTCGGTCCAAGTGGCCAACGCCGCCCGCTCGGGCTATTACCGCCTGCTCGACTTCGACAACTCGCCCGAAAAGACCTTCACCTACCAGCCGGGCACCATGACGGATGACGTGACCACCAGGTCGCCGATGCTGCAGTCGCCGCTCACCGCCGGCGGCTTCTTCAGCTCGGCCTCGCCGTACGAGGTGCTGACCAAATCGGCCGCGGCCAAGACCAAGGCGGACTGCTACACTGCGTTCCCGCAGCTGACGACGGCCCAGACCAACCTGATCACCTCGGCAGCGCGCGGGGCGGCCCAGTCCCAGCGCAATAACGAGCTGTTCAGCTGCCTGAACCAGTGGAACGACTACACGCCGTCCAACCTGCGCTATTTTGTGAAGCGCGAGTTCGACAAGCGCCAGAACCTGGACCTGCGTACCGACTTCAAGGTCAACAAAAACCTGACCGTGTATGCCAAGGGCAGCTTCAACCGCCGCTACGACGACATGCACCAGATGACGTACAACCTGGGCGGTGTGAAAGTCAACCCCAGCAGCGTGTTCAGCCCGACCTATAACGGCCCGGCCTTCATCGATGACACGAAGGCAGGAACACGCATCCCGGCACCGGGTTCCGGCTACTATGCGTACAACACCCCAAGCCAGGCGAGCAACACCTACCTGTCGAGTTCGGTGGCGAACATCATCCCGGGTTCCATCGTCTACGACGCCAACCACCACCTCACGAAGTTCACGATCACCGATGCCGCGGCAACGACCGACCAACTGCACGAGTATGCGAAGACGACAGCGAAATACCTGCAGCTTGGCGGCACCTACAAGAACGGCCGCCTGACCACCGAATTCTTCGTCGGCGACGCCAAGTCGGACTTCGAGCGCGCACAGAAGCGCGTCAGCTTCAACAACTATTACGGCGAGACGACCCTGTCCGTGCTGCCGAACGGCCTGTGGGGCTACAGCTTCCCGGCCGGCAGCAGCTTCGACCAGGGCAACCCGGCCCAGTACGGAACCTTGTTCCCCGGCGTGGCAAGCAGCGCAGTCAAGCTCAGCGCGACCAACACCCGCGCGATGCCGGCTTATACGGCCGCCCAGCAGCCGCTGCTGACGCAGCAGCCAAGCACCTACTACAATCCGCGGATCATGGAGAGCGAAGAACGCACGGCCAAGCTCGACCTGACCTATGCGGTGCCGGATTCGATCCCGTTCTTCAAGCGCTTCAAGGCCGGTTTCAACCTGCGCGACAACATCAAGGACAGCTGGGACCCGAACAGCGGCAACAATGGCGGCTTCACCGTAAAGGCTGCGATCGGCACCTTCGGCGCGCCCGACTACATCCCTGCGGTCGTGCTGCCTTCGGTGGTCATCCGCAGCACCTTCAACGGCTGCCAGGACACCCCGGGCTCGCTCGGCCCCGGCGGCAATGCCTGCCAGTTCGGCTTCCTGCCCGGCGCTGACCCGCGCCGTGGCCTCGATGGCAATACGACCCTGACCGTGCAGCAGTGGAATGACATGGTCCAGCAATCCCTCAAGGGTAACGTGACGCCAACCCAGTTCTTCTCGGGCGCAAACGGCCGCCCGGCCGGCCTGCTGAATAACTGGGTGGGGATCGACGTCGACAAGGTCTTCGAGCTGGTCAATACCCCGCACACTAACTTCGACTGCGTCAAGAAGTGCACTGCGAGCGACGGTAAGGTTTACGACCAGCCCCAAACGCACCTCACGGAGCGCACCCAGGCGTTCTACGTCATGGGCGACTTCGGCCTGGACCACATTCCGTTCACCAGCCTCTCGCTGCCGTTCGGCTGGGAGCTCGAGGGCAACATGGGCTATCGCTACGTGAAGACCCGCGTGCGCGGCACCGGCATGATGACCCTAACCTCGATCACCCCGATCCCGGGCCAATACAATCCTGCCCTGCCGACCGCGCCTGGTGGTACGGTCACGAGCTCGGTCTCGCAAGCCGTGTCGATCAATGACACCAGCCACGACTTCATGCCGATCTACAACCTGGCGATGTGGCTGGTGCCGGACAAGCTGGTGGCGCGCTACAACCGCGCCAAGACCGTCGCCCGTCCGCCGATCAACTACCTGATGCCGTCCGGCACCTGCACATACGACGCCACCCTGGTCGACAAGGACCCGGCCGCTTCGCAAACCTGCAGCGGCACCATCGGCAACCCGGCATTGCAGGCCCAGATGAACGTCAACCAGAACCTGAGCTTCGAGTTCTATCCGAACAAGGATACGATGTTCTCCATCGCCGGCTTCCAGCAGGAAGGCAGGATCGGCGCGGCGGTCAGCCGTGGCGTGTCCAAGCTGCCGCTCGCCGGTGGTTCGGGCCTGGTCGATCCGGTCACCGGCGTGGCACTGTCGGACGTCGATTTCAACTACTCGCTGTGGCAGAACGGCGCCACGACCACCCGCAAGGGCGTCGAGTTTGGCACCAAGACCGCGTTCACCTTCCTGCCCTGGTTCCTGCGCTATACGGGCTTTGACGCGAACTACACCAAGCTGCGTTCGGCCACCACGAGCGAAAACGTGGTTGACCTGCTGACCGGCACCCCGCTGCCGCCGGCGCGCGAATCGAAGTACTCGTACAACTGGGCGCTGTGGTACGACGACGGCAAGCTGTCGGCCCGCGTGGCAATGCAGGCGGTGGCATCCTACTTCAACTGCATCGCGGGTTGCGGCTCGATCGACAACTACGACTATGCAGCCAATGGGGTTACCAGCGGCATGATCAGGTTCCCGTACAATCCGGGTTCGCCGAACTTCAAGGACTCGACCCGCTTCATCGACGGCAAGATCTCGTATAAGGTCAAGCCAGGCATCGAGGTTTTCGTGGAGGGACGCAACCTGGGTAACGCGACCACTTCGACCAGCCAGGCACAGTTCGCAGGGTTCTCGGATGGCACGCCCAACCTGCTGGACTATGGCTACGCCGGTCGCCGCGTCATGATCGGTGTGAACCTGCGCACCCTGTAAGGCAACCACGCCACCTGGCCGGCCTCGCTGTCGGGGCAGGTGGCGCATCATCCAGACGACGACTCGGAGACGACTCGTCGTCTTTTTTTATGGCGATGTCAGTGCAAATAAGCGGTAGCGTGCCCGACTGCGTTCCTTGGGACCGTAGGGTGTGCAGCTTTGCTGCGCACGCGGTACGTGTGCATACCGGCGCCAACGATATTCAACCGTACCGCGTGCGCACTGGTGCGCACCCTACGCCCTGGCGAACGCCGCAGGCCAGGGTACTGCGAAGCGTACGTTACTCAGCCAAAGGCCTGGTACCTGAAATTGCGGAACCTGACCTCGCCCTTGCCTGCCGCAAACAGGCCGGGCTTCAACGCCAGGAAGCCGCCGCGCACATTGTGATGGTAGCCGGACACCTCCATCCCGCGCGGGTAGCGGCTCCATGCCTTCCCGTCAGTCGAGGTATGGATGCTGACGATGTGCTGGCGATTACGCAGCCGCACGAACACCCGGCTGCCATGCAGGTTCGGCGCGCCGCCATGCTCTTTACCGTACTGGTAAGTGGTGAAGCGGTCCGCATTCACGCCAACCCCGCAGTAGAGCCGGTCGTCATAAAAGAGCAGCAGACCGCCCCGGCTCTGCGGATCGATCTCGATTTCGCATGTGATCTCGTAGTCCTGGTCCGGCGCCACGAACAGAAGCGGCGACGAGTCCGAAGGCGTCGTGCCGCTCGCCTTCAGGTGCAGCACCCGGTCCTTGCGCAAGATGCGGTCCAGCTCCCCTGGCGAGGGATTGAAGAACTGCCACTGCAAGCCGTATTTGTCCGTTGAAAAATCGTCGGACAGCGCCATTCCGTGCACGCCGGCCTTGCCGCCGCGCGGCTTGCTGATCGGCTGGGACAGGTCGCCTCCGCCAAATTCGAGCCAGCCGTCCGCCGTCCAGGTCACGGGCGCCAGCAGCGTCTGGCGGCCAAGTGTCCAGAACCCGTTCTCGTAGCCGTGGTATACGCCCCACCAGTCGCCGCCTGGCCCTTCGACCAGCGACGCGTGGCCGCGCGACCACCATTTTTCCTCGGCGCGCGTCGTGCGCACGAGCGGGTTGCGTGGATGGTTCTCCCATGGGCCGTTGATGGAGCGCGAGCGGGCGGCGATGACCATGTGCCCGGTCGGCGGGCCAGCGGTGCCGCCGACTGCCAGGATCAGATAGAAGTACTCGCCGTGTTTCACCACCTTCGGGCCTTCCGGCGAAAAGCTTTCGACCTCCCAGCCCTCAGGGTAGCGCCATGCGTCGTACACGTGCTGTGGCTCGCCCACTGTGGCCAGGCCGTCGTCCGACAGGCGGACACGGTCGCCGCCGGAGAGGAACAACCAGCGTGACCCGTCCTCGCCGACCGCATGGCCGGGGTCGATGTGGCGCGGCAGGTTCAGGTCGATTGGATCGGACCATGGACCGCGAATGTCGTCGGCCCAGATCACCCATGACGTCGTCTTCGACCCTGGCGCGACGGTTTTCTTGGTCGGGATGTAGAGGTAGTAGCGGCCCTTTTGCTTGCACAGGTCGGGCGCCCAAACCGAACCGATGTTCCTGGTCAGCGCCGCCGTGATCGGCCGCCAGTTCACAAGATCCTGCGAATGCCAGATCACCAGCCCCGGATAGGCATTGAAGCTGGAGAAGGTCATGTAGTAGTCGGCGCCATCCTTCAGGATCGTCGGGTCGGGATGGTCGCCGGCGAGGATCGGGTTGAGGAACCGGCCGTCGCCGATGTCGGCCTTGCGCTGGCCTTCGATCCCGGGGGACCAGGTCACTGGCTTGGGCGCCGCGCTTTCGGCAGCGCTCGCACTTCGCGCGCCCAGCAACAGTGAACTGATTCCTACGGATTTGATCGCATCCCGGCGTGTCGGCATTTGCATCTCCACTTGTAATGATTGAGGTTTGCGGCGCGCTTTAGAACGGCTTCAACACTGCCTGCCCTTTGATGTTCACCCGGACTGCCGCCCCTGCAGCTGGCTTGGTGCCGGCCGGCTGGCCGCCACCAATCCACAGATCCACCGCACCGGACGGCACCACGCGCGTTCCCTTGGCGTCGATGATGCTCATATCCTGCGCATCGACCTTAAAGCTCACCTTGCGCGTTTCGCCAGCCTTCAGGTGAATGCGCTGGAAGCCCCTGAGCGACCGGATCGGTGCGCCGCCGGCCTTACGCGACACATAAAGCTGAACGACCTCGTCGCCATCGCGGCTGCCGCTATTGCGCACGTCGACCGATACGTCGACTGCATCGCCAGCCTTCACCGCGTTCTTGCTGACCGCCGGCCGGCCATAGGCGAAGGAGGTATAGCTCAAGCCGTAGCCGAACGGGTACAGCGGCTCGCCGCTAAAGTAGCGATAGGTGCGTCCCTTCATGCTGTAGTCGCCGAACGGCGGCAACTGATCGACCGACTTGTAGAAGGTGACCGGCAGGCGCCCCGCGGGGCTGAAGTCGCCCGCCAGCAGTTCCGCCACCGCCTGGCCGCCCTCGCCGCCCGGATACCAGGCTTCGACAATGGCCGGCAGGTTGGCCTCTGCCCAGTTCACGCTCATCGCACTGCCGTTCATCAGCACCAGGACTACCGGTTTGCCGGTCGCGTGCAGGCGCTCGAGCAGTTTTTGCTGCGGTGCCGGCAGGTCCATCGTGCCCCGGTCGCCGCCGGCGAAACCCGGCGCCTTGACGCTCATCGCCTCGCCTTCGAAACGCGCCGTCAGTCCGCCGACGAATACGACCACGTCGGCCTGTTTCGCGGCCTTGAGCGCGACGTCGTCGCTGGCGCTTGGGCGGCTCCATTGCAGTCGATGGTCGCCGCGCGTGCCATTCTGCATGGCTTCGACGCGGATCGTGTATGCCTGGTTGGCAGTGAGCTCGATGTCGGTGTCCGAGGTCGGCCAGGCGATGTCCCACACGTCGGCGACCAGTTTGCCGTCGACGTAGATGCGATAGCCATTTTCGCCGGAATAGCGGAATCGGTAGATGCCGCTCTCGCTCGGCCGGATGTAGCCGGTCCAGCGGATGGAGGTTTCGCGCTCCTCGCGGGTGGGCGTGCCCCAGGCGACCCTGGCGTTCGGCTCGCTACGCACTGCAACCGGCTTGCCCGCCAGTTTGATGCCCTTGAACTCTTCGGCTTTCAGCCCCGGCTCGTTGCAGGCGGCGTCCTGGCAGAGGGTGGTGTCGGGAATATCCTCCAGCGGCGGCGCGACCCAGCCCGTGCCTTCAACATAGCTCACCTGCGATGTCGCGAACCGTGCCTTGATTCCGGCGTAGACCGTGATCGGCTGGGACGGCGTACCGTTGTAGTTGCCAACCAGCGGGTCGACGCTGTTGGCATTCGGGCCGATGACGGCGATGCGGCCTGGCGCCGACTTGAAAGGCAGCAGGCCGGTGTTTTTCAGGAGGACCATCGATTCGCGCGCAGCCTGGGTCGACAATTTTCGGTGCTCCGGCGTATCGAAATCCTTCGCGGTGATGCCCGCGTACGGCCCTTCGCCCGGCGCGTCGAGCAGGCCCAGCCGCACGCGCGCCACCATCAGCCGCCGCACTGCTTCGTCGAGTTCGCTTTCCGAGATCAAGCCCTGCTTTACGGCCCTGACCGTCGTTGCCGGATCGGCGGTGTCTTTCGCGCCGGAGGAGCAGAACAGATCGGTGCCGGCCTTGATGGCGTTGGCCGCCGCCTCTTCCGGCGTCCTGACATAGGCATGCGACTTGGTCAAGTGGATGTCGGCGATGGCCGCGCAGTCCGAGACGACGTGGCCATCGAATTTCCAGTCCTTGCGCAGGATGTCCTTCAAGTAGTGCGGATTGGCACAGGCCGGGACTCCATCCAATGCATTGTAGGCGCACATGACCGCCTGCGATTTGGCTTGCGTGACCGCGGCGTGGAAGGCCGGAAGGTAGGTGTCGATGACATCGTGCAGCGACGGACGGACGTCCTCGCGATGGCGGGCCGGTTCCGGTCCGCTATGCACCGCGAAATGCTTGACCGTGGCGACAGTCTTGGGATGCTCGGGATCGTCGCCCTGCAGGCCGCCGATGAAGGCCACACCCATGCGCGCTGTAAGGAAAGGATCTTCTCCGTAGGTTTCCTGCCCGCGGCCCCAGCGCGGGTCGCGAAAAATGTTCACGTTCGGCGACCACACCGTCAACCCCGGGCCGCCGGCGATGCTGCCGTCCGGACGGCGCCGCGCCAGATACTTGGCGCGAAATTCGGTTGCGGTGGTGTCGGCGATGTCACGGATGAGTTGCGTGTTCCAGCTCGCGGCCATGCCGATCGCCTGTGGGAAGACGGTCGCTTCGCCAGCGCGCGCGACGCCGTGCAAGCCCTCGTTCCACCAGTTATAAGCAGGAATGCCAAGGCGGGGGATAGCGGGCGCGCGGTGCTGGATTTGCGCCGCTTTTTCCTCCAGCGTCATCTGTGATACCAGCTTGGCCGCGCGCTGTTCGGCCGGCGATGGCGCCTGGGTTTGCGCGTAGGCGCAGCCGACCAGCGTCGCGAGCCCAACTGCAAGGATACGGCGCGGGGCGCCGCCGGAGTGAAACGTCATGTCATTGTCTCCAGTTCATTTTCGAATGATGCAAGCAGTACCGGCGACAGCCACGCGCAATCGCAGGCGCAGGTCGTCCGTTTGCAGGTGTCGCGAGATGCTAGCAGAGCAACATCCGGTTGCGGGATGACGTTAGGAGCATTTGCGCGAAATTGAAATGGGATTTGGTGGATTTGATGACGCACTATAGAGTGTACGGGATTTCGGTGAGTCGCCCGACCTGGTGTAAACTGGGCTTTTCCGCGTTCGCTAACGCTGCCGCTTTTAACTCGTGACGACAGTCGATGCTGCCGTTTACGCAAGGAGGCGTCACGCATGCATGCAGTCCCTTGGCTGGATGGCGGTTCCATCGATCCGTCCGCAAGCGCGCAGGTCCGTGACCTGCGCCGTGTTCCCATCCACCCAGATCACTGGTATCCGCTGGCTTGGTCGAGCGAAGTCAGGCGTGGCAGAGCCCTCGGAGTGCTCTTTGCCGGCGAGCCGATCGTGCTGGCGCGTACCGAGTCCGGTACGCTATTCGCACTGGAAGATCGTTGCGCACACCGGCAGGTGCCGCTGCACGCGGGCGTGGTGGAAGGCGACTGCATCCGCTGCGGCTATCACGGCTGGACTTATGACAGCACTGGCCGCTGCGTCAATGTGCCATACCTCGGGCGTGAGCGTCTGCCCAACGGCGTGCGTGCCTATCCCTGCCGGGAAGTGCACGGCCTTATCTTTGTCTTCCCCGGCGATGTGGCGCTGGCCAACGCGCGGCCGCTGCCCGCCTTGCCATCGGTGGCAAACAAGGCGTACAAGACGCGCCGCTTTGGCCGCGTGGTCAAGTGCCACTACTCCTTCATGCACGAAAACCTGATGGACATGAACCACCAATTCCTGCACCGGCGCCAGATGGGACAGATGCGTGCGCGAGCGCGGGGCCGCCGTCGCGGCGAGGGTTGGCTGGAAGTGGACTACACGTTCGCGCGCAAAGGCAAGCAGCCCGTAGGCGAGGCGCTGGTGTTTGGCGCCAGCAGCAAGAACGGCGATCAGGACGACCAGGACGTGATGACGGTGCGCACCGAGTATCCGTACCAGACGCTCCAGATCCGGTCCGGCGACGGCACGTTAGTGATGGACCTATGGATCGTCTACGTGCCGCTGGATGCGGCGCAGCGCACCAACCGCACGTTTGGCCTGCTTTCCATCCGCAGGCCCGGCATCCCGCTGGCACTGGACCTTGCATGGCCGCTACTGGTCTGGTTCACGGAACGAATCTTCAAGGAGGATCGCTGGATCGTCGAGCTTGAGCAGGAGGCCCACGACAAGCAGGGTGCCGACTGGAACCACGAGGTGTTCCCGGTCATCAACGAATTGCGAGACCTGTTGCGCAACTGCGGCGGCCGCACCGTAATCGCGCTCCGCAAGGCGGGCGACACGGCCTGACGGCGAATCCGAGGCCCTGCGAGTGTTGCTGTCCCACAATACGTTGCATCGACTGCGGCGTGCGCCACTTGCTCGAGCATGAAAGCAGGCGCGGTCGCAACCGGCAACAACTTGGGTTGAAAGCCGCCGGATGCATGAGCCGCCCCAGCATCAGGCTTAGCCTTCATCAGAATAGGAACACATCATTCTGCGCGTAACCATTATTTAATTGACATCGCAACGCGCTTTGGGATGTAATGAAGGCGAGCACATCCCCACAACGGTTTGCGATCAGCATGAACCTGCCGCCCGATGACGACGACCACACCGTGATCGCGCCCGTCCCCGCCTTCCCCAACGCCCTGGCGGCGGGAACCATGTTGGGCGAGTTCGAGATAACGCGTGTCATCGGGCAAGGTGGCTTCGGCATCGTCTATCTGGCTCACGACCGTTCCCTCGGACGCGATGTCGCGCTGAAGGAATATATGCCGGCGGCATTTGCCGGACGCAGCGGCGAAACCCAGGTCACCATTCTTTCCGCGCATTATGCGGAAACCTTCAACGTCGGCTTGAGCAGCTTCGTCAAAGAAGCGCAGTTGCTGGCGAGCTTCGATCATCCCTGCCTGCTCAAGGTCTATCGCTTCTGGGAAGCCAACGGTACCGGCTACATGGCGATGCCCTATTACCAGGCGCCCACGCTCAAGCAAATGTTGAAGGACGAGCATGCCCTGCTGTCCTCCGAAGCCTGGCTCAAGACCTTTCTCGGCCATATCCTGGATGCGCTGCACGTGCTGCACGAGAAGCAGTGCTTTCACCGGGACATTGCGCCGGACAATATCTTGATGCTGGACCGTGAGATTCCGTTGCTGCTCGATTTCGGCGCGGCGCGACGCGTGATCGGTGACATGACGCAGGCGCTGACGGTGATCCTCAAGCCGGGTTACGCGCCAATCGAGCAATACGGCGAAATGGGGGACATGACGCAGGGGCCGTGGACCGACCTGTACGCGCTGGCCTCGGTGATCTACTTCATCATTGCCGGCAAGGTTCCGCAGGCCGCATTGTCGCGGCTGGCAGCGGATAAACTGGTACCGCTGGCCGAGAGCGCCAAGGGCCGCTATAGCCCAAGTTTTCTGGAGGCCATCGATCGCGCGCTCGCCGTGCGGCCCGAACAGCGTCCGCAGAGCGTGGCAGACTTCCGCGCCCTGCTGCAATTGGAGGATGCACCTGTCACGCGGCTGCACCGGCCCAGCACGGTGGCCGTTGCGCCGGCGGCATCGCTAGCCGGCAACGAGGTGGAGGAATGGGCGACTCCGGCACGAAGCCCGGGTTCCGACGATGCGCAGGCGCCGCCAGAAATCGATGGCACCGGCGCCGCAGCCGAGCGGCGCAAGCTTGCAATGCTGGGTACCGGCGCCGCCGTGGCGGTGGCGGCGCTCGTCGCTTTGTTGCTGTGGCCACATAAAGCACCGCCCCGACGCGTTTCCGCGCTGATACCCCCCCCGGCGCGGCCTGCTGCGGCATCGGTCGCGCCGCCCTGCCCGTTGCACCGTGCCGACGGCACACCGCTGTGTCCGGTGATGGTCAAAATACCGGCGGGCACCTATCGCATGGGCTCCCAGCCCGGCGACCGGGACGCGGCACCGGAAGAATTCGGCGGCCAGCCGAAGGCGATCGCGGCCTTCGAGATGTCTGCCACCGAAGTGACGGCCGAACAATGGCAACTGTGCGTCGATGACGGCATGTGCGCCGCACCGACGGTCGCCAGTCCGTTGCCGACCATGCCGGTCACCCAGGTGAGCTGGAATGCGGTCCAGGATTACATCGCCTGGCTCTCGAAGAAGACAGGGAAAACGTACCGCCTGCCAACCGAGGCGGAATGGGAATATGCGGCGCGCGCCGGGACCACGACGATCTTTCCGTGGGGCGACCGAATAGGCGACTACAACGCCCACTGCGGCCAATGCGGCACGTTGGGCGAATATCCACAGACGGCGCCGGTCGGCAGTTTCAAGGCGTATGGCGGACTGTACGACATGCTTGGCAATGTCTACGAGTGGGTGGCCGATTGCTGGACACCTCACCACGGGGACAGCGGTGCCGACAGCGCCAGTTGCCAGAACAAGGTACAGAAAGGCGGCGCCTTCGATTCGATGGGCGCGGACGTGCGGCCGGTGGCGCGCACGTTCGGCGACCGGACCAAGGGCGATCCGCGCGTCGGATTCCGGCTCAGCAAATAAGCAGGAAGAGCGCCGGAAGCAAGCCATTCCCATTCAGTAGCCGAGGTTGTCATGATGCAGATTCTTCGCGCCGTCGCTCTCCTGCCCGTTCTTCTGGTGGCCGCCTGCGCCAACCAGGCGCCGCCGCCTCGGGGCGTGCCGGCGCATGTGAGCAACCCGGACATTGCTCCCCCGGCGACGCCTGCACCTACGCCCTTGGCCAATGTCAAACCCCAGCCGGTCGTACCGCTGCCCGTTGTCGACGAATTAAAGCGCCAGCAGGCCCAGCAAAAAAAAGACGCGGACGACGAGGCGCAACGCCTGGCGCCCTACCAGAAGAACTTGTTCCAGGTTTTCAGGCTGAGCGAAACGCTGGCCGGATTCAAGCCCAAGGCGAAGGCTGTCGGAGTGTACGAGCTGGCCGCGTCCAAGACCGGCAAGCTCAGGCTGGCGCTGGCGCAGCTGCCTAACAGCCCGGCCCGGCTCGCCAGCGGCAGCTACGTGGTCAGCCTGGACCTGGCGATCGACTATACCGAGAAGCAGGAATGCATTGCCAGCGCCTGCGCCGGCAAGTCCGAGCAGTTCGAACGGACCACCAACCACTCGGTGCAGCTCGCGCTCAACCCGAAGAACAATTTTTCGGCGACGGCGACCTTGCCGCTGGTTGATGTCAAGACCACCAGCGCCAGCCCCAACTATCGCAGCAGCTATTCCAATCTGGTATTGACAGTGCGCCGCATGACCGCGTCCGTCGCCAAGGTTCAGGAATGAACAGCCCCGCAGCAAAAATGCCGCGACCAGGCCGTCATAGTCGTTACTGACACGTTTCGAATTTCAGCAGTTGCGCGCCGTTCGGGAGCGACTTCGGCACCAGCGAGCAGGTATGCGATGACAGCATCCGCTCGTCGAGCAAGCCGGTGCGGACGAACTGGATCAGGTCGTCCAGCTCTTGCCTACTTAAGCGCAACGGATCGCGCACCAGCGGGTCGATGGTGGCCGCGACATAGGCGATGGGCGCCATGCGCATGACGAGGTCCGGCGCGACACCGGCTCGCTTGGCGTCATAGTTGTGCAATGACGCGAGCACATCGAGGTGGTGGCCGATCGCGTCGTCCAGCAAGGTGAACGCCCCGTTGTGAAAGTACGCCGGCTGCAGCGCCGCGTTGCGCAGTGGCGAGGTGCGGAATTGATAGCGGTCGCTGGCCAGGCCGGAAATCTGTGCGAGCCCGTAATCCTCGTCTTCCCCAGGGCCGTCGAAAATGGTGTCGCCGCTGCCGACGCCGAATACCGGCGCAATCTGGGGCACGCCGATATTGTGCATTTTGAAATCGCTGAACATTTCGTTCGCGTTGCCGCTCACAGCATGGCAAGCCACACAGTTGGCCTTGCCGAAGAACAGCAGAGCGCCGCGTTTTTCCTGCTGGGTCATCGCGGTCGTTTCACCGCGGGCAAACCGGTCGATCGGAGCGTTCGCGCCCTTCAGGCTGAATTCGAATTCCGCGATCGCGCGGGCGAACATGGCGATGTCGATCCGCGCCCCGCTGCGCACCTCGCTGAACACCTCGGCAAATTTCTCCACGTAGCCCGGAATGGCGTTCAGGCGCTGTTCCACGCGCGCCCTGATCGGGTCGTTTCGAAAACCCGTCGCATCAAGGGCCGGACAGACTTCGCCTTTGCCGTCGTCAAATTGGTAATAGCGCGGATCGATACCGTCCCGGATGCCGGTAAATCCAGCGGCTTCGTTCAGTTCCGTCGGCGGCATGTGCGCCTGGGCGATCAGCAGGTGCCGTATCACCGGGTCATTCGGACGGAACCTGGTCGTGCCTTCGGGCTGTGGAAAGCTGAACCCCATCGAATTGTCGAACGGGTCGCCGGACGGCGCGAAAAAGCGACCGTTCCACATCAGCTTGGGATAGAACGGAGAGTTGACCACCGATGGCGTGCGCCGCTGGTTGCGTGGCCCACGGCGGTTCGGGCCGACAAGCAGATTGCTCTGGATGCCGATCGCGATCGATTGTGTGTCGCCGAAGCCGTTTGTGGGTGAGTGGCAGCCGGCACAGGAGTTGTCATTGTGGAGACCCGACACCTGGTCGAAAAACAGCAAGCGGCCGATGTCGACCAGCTTCGGATCCAGCTTTCTGCCAAGCCGCTCCTCTAGCCGCTGCTCGACGGTACCAGTAAAACCGTGCTGTGTCAGTGTCGCTGCGAGTTGTTCATCGAGAGGATCAGGCGACGCGGCCCGGCCGGACTGGTCCGATCCATTGCAACCGCCGA
Organism: Massilia horti; assembly: GCF_004614195.1. GTDB lineage: Bacteria > Pseudomonadota > Gammaproteobacteria > Burkholderiales > Burkholderiaceae_D > Telluria > Telluria horti. The sequence continues at coordinate 28,052 of NZ_SPUM01000051.1, forward strand.
GCAGGATCGAGCAGATCAGTGTGAATGCAGCCAACTGGAAGGCGCGAGCGGCCCGATTGTGCTTTGTGCTCACGCGCGGCAGAGGATGCTGCGGATAACTGGTTTGGTGTAATGCCACGGCTTGGTCCATATGCGCTCCATGCGAAAAGGTTAGCCAGGCTGTATGGATAAGTTATCGCCAGCGGCCGAGCGCACCTTTGCGCAAGCTCATCGGGAAATGGGAACTCTGCGGTTAGTGCTGAGGCCAGTGATCGGGTGTGCCGTACAGAAGAGAATTGTTAATCGGTTTCCTCGGTCCTCAACAGGCCGCCCCTCCGGCGCTGTGGTTTCCTCGTAGAACGCGCCTTAATCGCTGGGCCCAACGCCAGGAAATCGTCTCGCAAATTGGTGTTTACACTCTTCAATTGTTGTTTTAGAATTAGTTAAACGATTACCTTAACCTTCTCTCATGGCCCGCTTTCTTCGTCCTGGTTTGATGGCCGCCGGCGCCTTGCACGCCGAGCCGCTCGATCAGTCACCGCTCACCATCAGTTGGACCCTCACCTGCCGCCCATAAAAAACTTCAGCCTCAAAACAACAACAAGGAGACGTACCATGCAGCATCCAATCATCAAACCGTTACCGTTCGCGATCATGCTGGCGCTGTCCAGCGCCGCCTTTGCACAGGAGGCGCCGAAGTCCGACCAGGAGGCCACGCCAGGCCTCGAAACGGTGGTTGTGACAGCGAACAAGCGGGTCGAAAAGCTCGAGAACGTACCGATGGCGATCTCGGTGATGGGCGAACAATTTTTGCAACGCAACAACGTGCGCGACGTTGAGGACGTGATCAACCTGTCGCCCGCGTTGACGGTCACCTACGGCACCACGCCAGCCAACAACGGCATCAACATGCGCGGTATCGGCACCAGTTCGATCGGCATCGGGGTCGAGGCCGACGTGGCTGTGATCATCGATGACATTCCGATGGGCATGCAGGTGCAGGCGTTTCGCGAAGTGCCGGAGTTGCAGCGAGTCGAAATCCTGAAGGGGCCGCAAAGCACGCTGTTCGGCAAGAGCGCGATCGCGGGCGCCCTCAACATCACCACCAAGCCGATCGCCGGACCGATCACCAACACCTTCAGCTCGATGCTGACCAGCGACCACGAATGGCGCGTGAGCGCCTCGTCCAGCGGGCGCACGTCCGAGCAATTTGGTTACCGCATCTCGGCGATCGAAAACCGCTATCCGGGCAACGTGACCAACCTCACCACCGGCGGCAAGGTCAACGGGTCGTCGGACAAGACCTTCATGGCCAAGCTGAACTGGCGCCCGACCAGCAACCTGGACGTCGACTTCTCGCCCCGCTTTAACCATTCGAACCGCAATTGCTGCGTGCTGGTGCTGACCAGCCTGACGCCGTTGCAGGGAGCGCTGCTGTCGAACATCGCCCAGCTGCCGGCCACCACCTTGCTGGACGGCATCCCCATCGGCCCGGAAAACCGTACCGTGCGCAACGACGCGCCGACGGGACAGGATTCCACCACCCGTGGCGCCGGCCTGAAGCTTACCTATGCCCTGGACAATGGAGCCACGCTCAGCTCGATCACCTCATTCGACCGCTACCTGGCCTACGATTCGCGCGACCAGGACTTCGTGGATGTCCACACGCTGCTGTACTACCCGCTGGCCAACGGCAAGCCGGCCGGCGTGGATGCTGGTTACACGCAATATGGCAGCTTCGACGTCAAGTCGCGCACGCAGGAGTTCCGCCTGACTTCGCCTGACAGTGGTCCGATCCGCTACGTGTCCGGCCTGTGGTACGGCAAGAATGAAATCGGCCGCCAATTCATTCGCGGCTACAACGGCATCGCGCTGTCGACCCCGACGCAATACTTCGGCTCGACCTACAACATCAACTACGCGCTCTACGGCCAGGCGACCTGGCAGTTCTCCCCCGTCTGGAGCCTGATGGGTGGCCTGCGCTACAACCGCGAAGTCTCCGGATACACGATGGCCCTGGGTGCGCCGCCGCCGGGCGACTTCAAGCCGACCGCCTATTACGAGAGCCTCGATAACGGTGAAAACAAGCTTACTGGCAAGCTGAGCCTGGCGCACCACCTGAGCCAGGACATGATGGTCTACGTGACCGGCGCCACCGGCTACAAGGGCAAGGCCTACGACATCACCAGCGGCCTGAGCGCCGCCACCGCGGCCGAGCAACCGGTGAAGGCGGAAACCTCGAAGACCGTCGAATTCGGCTTCAAGGGTAATTTCCTGCGTAACCGCCTGACGTGGAACATGGCAGCCTTCCTGACCAAGTTCAGCGACTACCAGCAGAATGCGGGCGGCTATCTGCCCGGCACCACCACCTACGTGACCCGCCTGTCCAGCGTGGGCGGTGTGCAGACCAAGGGCGTGGAACTGGATGTGAGCGCCCTGGTGACCCAGGCGCTGCTGGTCAATGCGAGCGTAGCCTACACCGACGCTACCATCACCGATTTCCCGAACGGCCCCTGCTACAACGTGACCGGCAGCCCGAACGGCGGCTTTAACCTGGAATGCCAGTTGAAGAATCCGCAGTACGGCAACCAAAACGTACAGAACCTGTCGGGCGGGCGCATGCCGAATGCGCCCAAGATCAAGGCCAACCTGGATGCCCAGTACGACATTCACCTGGCGAACCGGGGCTTTGGCGCCTTTGTTCGCGGCAATGTGCGCTACCAGAGCGACGTGATCACCAACCTGAACCAGGACCCGAGCCTGGCCGTGGGCGCCTATAGCATCACCAACCTTGGCTTTGGCTTGAAAGACGACAAGAACCTTTGGAAATTGAGCTTCTTCGTCAATAACGTGTTCAACCGCCACTATGCGACAACCGGCCTGACGGGCGCCGGCAGCTGGAGCTCCAAGGCGCCTAACCCGGTGGTGAACGTCACCAATACCACCTGGACACCGGCGCGCGATTCGTGGCGCTACTTCGGTGCACGCCTCGACTTGAGGTTCTGATCGACGGCACAACACTTGCACGTGCAGACTGCCGTGCGCGGGCCGGCCTTGAGGCCGGCAGCCGCAGCGATAACGAGATGCGCTGGTGGGACCATCGCTACGCGGGCCATCTCGGTTTCAGGCCGCGCGACAGCTGGGGCCCGTAGAACCCGCGCAGATCGCCATGGCCGGCAGACGAACTGATGATATGCGCGGCCACCACCAGCCACGGCCCCTCGACCAGGCCGGCCGCGAGCGCGTTGCGCAGGTCGACGGTCGGAAATTGCGGATCGGCGCAACCCATGTCGCGCAGGGTCGTGAAGCCGTAACGCATGTAGTCGCGGGCGATGTTCAGCCCCTTGAGCGCCTTGGCTGCGGATGATTGCAGCGTCTGCAGGGCCAGATCGGCGGCATCCATCGTCAAATGCACATGCGTGTCGATGAACCCGGGACTGACGGTGCGCTCCGAAAGATCAATTGTCTGAGCATCGGCTGGCCGGCGTACCGAAGTGCCGATCTCGGCGATACGATCGCCTTCCACCAGAATTTCGACCGGGCCCGTCAACTGGTCGGCCACACCATCGAACAGTTTGCCACACTGCAGTACAAACGCGCCCATTCGAGACATCCTGCGGTCACGTCGGTGTGACAGCGCCCGGCAGCCTGGCGGGCGCTCTTCTTTGATGATGGCGTCAAAAGGCAGGACGGGCTCACGCCCATGCCGCCTGATGATCTAATGCGCCGGGGAGATGCGCCGGTCGGGAATGCCGCGCCGCTCGCCCGGAGGCAGTTGGCCGCGCCGCGCCAGCCGCTGCACCTTCACCGACAAGGCGAGCAGCAAGATGCCGGAGAGGATCGCGTACAGGCTGATCAGCCAAACCAGTGCCAGTGCACCCGCGCCGGGGAACAGGAACACCAGTGCACCGAACACGATCGAGACGATGCCGGAGAGGGCCATCATCCATTCGCCCTCGATGACCTTGCGCAACCTGACCGCGGCGATAATTTCGAGCACGCCGGTGACGAGCGCATTGGCCCCCATGATCAACACCAATGCCAACGCGGTAAGAGCGGGATTGACCAACGCCACTATCCCGGCGCCGATCGAAACCAGGCCGAGCAGCAAAGGCAGCCACCAGTCATCGTTGGCGCGCCGATAGCGTGCTGCCCCGGCGACCGCCGAGATACCGGACAGCAGGGCGAAAGCGGCGAACAGGGCGATCAGCCCCAGCAGCGTCAGCCCCGGCACGACCGCCGCCAGAATACCGAACAGGATCGCGAGCACCCCGCGCAAGGCGATCTCCCACCACGATTGAGCGAAAAAACTATTCATGACACGGCTCCGTCAGTCCATATGCTACGAGTGCTGGCCGGATGCGCGCATCCTGCCCGCAAGTAGCGGTTAGGCAGCGGCGCGGTCTCACAGTTCCCCCAGCCGCCCGGCACACGCGAAGGCCGTGCCCGGCTTATTGCGCCTGTGCGGGCCGGCCGCGCGGATGACGCCAAATCCAGGTATAGACGGCAATGTTGATGAGAACCACGGCCGTACCAAGGAAGAGCTGGAACCAGCGGGTGAGCCCGATCGGGTAGATCACCCACAGCAGGTAGTGCTCGAGGAAGCCGCCCGTATAGCCGGTCTGTCCGGCCCGCACGCGCAGGAGGTTTTCGAGATAGGTCAGCGGACAGCGCAAATCGCCGATCTCGATCGCAAATCCCCAGGCCGCGGCCGGCAGGTGCAGCCACACAAGCCAGCGCCAGCGGGCCACGGCAAAACCGCCGAACACGACGAACAGGATGTAGGCCAGGTGCACGACAAGCACCAGGTCGGCAGCGGCGCGATACCACATTTTCGCTTTCCCCCCCGGCGGCATTGCCTGCAAATTTACCATCCCAGCGACGACAGGCGCGCGGCTGACGGAAATCAAACAGCTGCGCTACCGAGTCCGTACTGTTTTGGTTGGTGCGGCAAGCGGCCGCCACGTCGCCATTGGGGGGCCGTCAAATGGGTCTGCAACGTCCGCGAGTGGTCGCATGGATGCTTCATTGCCTTCTATTGCTGGCAGCAAGCGGTTGGGCATGCGCGGAGAACGAGGAGCCGCCGGCCGCAACGCGCGGCGCCGGGGAGCGGGCCCAGTCTGCGGCCGCCAGTCATGTCAACGACGCGGTCGACGTGGTGCGCATGGCGGCGCAGGAACCGGGGATGGGCACCCTCTTTTCCCAGGCCAGGGGCGTGTTCATCGTCCCGGCATACGGGCGGGCGGCACTGGGCATCGGCGCCAGCGGCGGCGCCGGGGTGCTGTCGCTGCGGCGCAAGAGCGGCGCCTGGAGCTACCCCGCCTTCTTCAGCATCGGCACGCTCAGCGTTGGCGGCCAGGCCGGCGCCGAGGGCGGGTCCATGGTCCTGCTGCTCATGAATGACAAGGCAATTGCGGGATTTAAGCACAAGAACAAGTTCACGCTGAGTGCGGACGCCGGACTGACGGTTTTCAACTGGAGCGCGATGGCCCAAGGTACGGTCGGCGCCGGCGACGTGATCGCGTGGGCCACCGCCAAGGGCTTGTTTGGCAACATCGTGTCGGTGGCGCTGGACGACGTCCATTTCAACCAGCGTCTGACGCAGGATTACTACGACCGGCCGGCCACGGTACGCGACATCCTCGCCGGCAAGGTATGGAACCAGCAGGCAGACCCGCTGCGGGAAGCGCTCTCGGTCGCTTCAGGCGCAACCGTGATCAAGTGATTTCCTGGCCGACGCCGAGGTTCGCCAATCCGGCGCATAATGGACCGGCATCAAGCGAAAGGGGGCGAAATGAACGGCAAACACTCAGGATCGGGTAGCGGCCGACCGGGCGGCCACGACGAGGCGACGCTCGGCATCGGCGGCCCGACCAGCGGAGAAGCGGGCGCGACGCTCACCCACGAGACCATGGCGGAAACGGGCGGCAGCGGCGGCAGTGGCCTGACCCGCAACGATGCCGGAATTGCCGGCGAAACCGCGCTGCCGACGGACGCTCTGCACCGGCAGGCCGGACACCTGCCCGATGAAACCGACTGCCATCCGCCCCGGTCGGAACGGGACGACCCGGCGCTGATGTCCCATTCACGCGGCGCCCTGGACACCCGCAGCGAACAGGCGGGGGCCTACGAGACCGGGCTGGGCATGCCCCAGACCGGGGCCAACCAGTCTCCGGCCGATATGGAACACGACAAGGACCAGAACAACCCGGCCTGGTTCCACAAGGCGGGCCAGGGACAAGTCGATTAGAGTCTCGTCGTCCCCGCGCAGTGAACTGACCCAGAAAAGTTGGACACCAGTTCCAACTTT